>CAZKXZ010000037.1:0-46839 GCA_964556695.1 uncultured Gemmatimonadales bacterium | reverse complement strand
GTCACCCCGGCGAAAGCCGGGGCGGAATCCATGGTAACCGATAACATGGATTCCGGCTTTCGCCGGAATGACGGATTCATAGGGCTGGCCTGCCCGTTACCACGCTTTCACGATCTCCGTCCAAGATGGTAGAGGGACGGAGCTCCCTGTCCCCGTATGACCTCCCCTAATGACCGAAATCGCCACGGCCCCGACCGCTAATCCTGGATTCACTCCACCATTTCCTCGCTGTGTGGCGATCACTGGTGGTGGTGGATTCCTTGGCAGGCATCTTGTCGACCGGCTGCGCGCGCGGCACCCGGGCACACAGATCCACGTCGTCGACATCAAGTCATACCGTCCGCCCGACCTGCGCGAGGACGTTGAATATTTCGGCGGTGTGGACATTCTCGAACCTTCAGCGCTGCTGCCAGCGTTTGATGGTGCGGACGCGGTGGTGCATCTCGCCGGCATTGTTTCGCACTGGAATCATGATCGCGCAAGACTGTTCTCGGTGAATAAGGAGGGAACGCGTAACGTGCTCCTCACCTGCGCCTATGCTGGTGTGAAGCGTCTCGTGCATGTGAGCACTGCAACAACCATCGGTTACACCGACGATCCTGAGCGCCCCGCCGATGAGAAGCTGGACTTCGACTGGAACAGCGTTGCCGAAAAGCCGTTCATGAATTCCAAGTTTGCCGCGGAATTGCAGTTGAAGGACGCTGACAAGTTCAATGTGTCGGTGATCATAGCCAATCCGGCCTCGATGTTCGGACCGGGTCACGCCCGCAGAACGTTAAAGCAGTTTCAGGCTGTGCAGGATGGTACCGCGCGCTTTGTTCCGCCCGGAGGAAAAAACGTCGTGGATGTGCGCGACGTAGCGGATGGCTTGTGCCGCATGCTGTGGTCGAGTGCCGGCAACGGCCGTTTCATACTCGGCGGCGAGAATCTCACCTTTGCGCAAATCAATGCGGCGATAGCCAACGAACTCGGAGTAGCGCCGACCAAGGGGAGAATTCCGCGGGCGCTGCGAGTGCCACTCTGCGCCGCGGTTCGCTTCTCCGAGAATCATCTCAGTCATCCGATCAAGATTGCCGCGGATGATTTCGAGTCGATGTTTTCCTATCGATACTATTCTTCGGCAAAAGCCGAACAACAACTGGGCTGGACTCGCCGCTACACATTCGAGCAGACGGTGCGCGACGCCGCTGCTGATCTTGTGAAGCAGGGGCTGTTGAAGCCTTTTGTTGGGAGTCGCGCAATCGTCGGGGCCTGAAGCGCTGCAGCGGCTGGTCCGGGGTGTAACTAGCGTTGACCCCACGGGATACGGAAGCGCTTTACCGTTTTGACGTCGTCAACGTCAACTGCAACCGCCCACACAACATCGCCGCGCTCTCTCTCGTCATTCCAGCGTAAGCGGGAATCCAGAGAAAACGACACTGGATTCCCGCTTGCGCGGGAATGACAGGGGAGAGGTGGATTCCCGCTTTCGCAGGAATTACGAGGCTAGTTTTCGTAAGACACTAACCTCGATCTACGATTACTTCCTCCCTTCGCATCTGGCCCGGCCAGCCCTATCCACTTGGTGCCACGTGGGATGGAGAGGGCGTCAATTTCGCTCTCTTCAGCGAACACGCTACAGCCGTCGACCTCTGTCTTTTCGATGCGGGCAGTGCGCGTACTGAAGCACACAGGATCCGGCTTCGCGAGCGCACCGACCAGATCTGGCATTGCTACCTGCCCGACGCACGACCCGGACAGCTCTATGGTTTTCGTGTTCATGGTCCCTATGAACCAGGCAATGGGCATCGCTTCAATCCCCACAAACTTCTCATCGATCCCTACGCACGCGCTCTGAGCGGGGCGCTTACATGGAACGATTCGCTCTACGGTTTCGCGGCTAGCGCGGCACCGGGCAGCGATGAACCATCCATCAGCGACAGCGCGGCGCACATTCCCAGATGCGTGGTTGTCGATAGCGCATTCACATGGGGCGATGATCGCAAACCCAATACGCCGTGGAACCGCACGGTCATCTACGAATGTCATGTGAAGGGGATGACGATGCGTCATCCCGATGTCGACGACAATCTCAAAGGCAGATACCTGGGCCTCGCCACCGAGCCGATCATTGAACATCTGCTCTCACTCGGCGTTACAGCGCTGGAATTGTTGCCTGTGCATCAAAGCATCACCGAGCGTGCGTTACAAGAACGCAGCCTCGTGAACTACTGGGGCTACAACTCCGTCGGCTACTTCGCTCCCGATGTGCGCTACTCGTCGGGCGGGAATGGTCTGCAGGTGTACGAGTTCAAGAGCATGGTGAAAAAGCTTCACAGCGCGGGGATCGAAGTGATTCTGGATGTGGTCTACAACCACACGGGCGAGGGAGATCATTCCGGGCCGACATTGTCGCTGCGCGGGATCGATAACAAATCATACTACCGACTCGACCCGGGCGATCAGCGACGCTATGTCGACTACACTGGTTGTGGCAACAGTCTCAACATGCTGCACCCGCGAACAATTCAGTTGATCATGGATAGTTTGCGCTACTGGGTGCAGGAAATGCACGTGGATGGATTCCGTTTTGATCTTGCCGCTACTCTCGCGCGGGAACTTGTCGAAGTCGACAGGCTGGGCACCTTCTTCGACATCATTCATCAGGACCCCGTCCTCTCGCAGGTGAAACTGATTGCAGAGCCCTGGGACCTTGGCCCCGGCGGATATCAGGTTGGCAACTTTCCAATCAGATGGGCCGAATGGAATGGACAGTACCGGGATACTGTGCGGAGCTTCTGGCGCGGTGAGAAGGGGGTTGTGTCGAAGCTGGCGACTCGACTCTCCGGGAGCAGCGACATCTATCAGTGGAGCGACCGTCCTCCGCACGCGAGCATCAACTTCGTCACGGCGCACGATGGCTTCACGCTCAATGATCTTGTCAGCTATTCAAGCAAGCACAATGAAGTGAACGGCGAGGGGAATCGCGACGGCTCCGATCTGAATCTGAGCTCCAACGCCGGAGTGGAAGGACCCAGCGAGATGCCCGCGATCGCTGCGGCGCGCGAAGCGATGCAACGCAATTTTCTGGCGACGCTGGCGTTTTCACTGGGTGTTCCGATGATTTCGCATGGAGACGAGGTTTCCAGGACGCAGCGCGGCAACAACAATGCATATGCGCAGGACAATGAACTCACCTGGATGGACTGGAATCTGGATGCAACCAGGCGGGCGTTACTCGACTTCACTCGTCGTGTTATTGCCATCAGGCTTTCCAACCCGGCGTGGCGGCGGCGGTCGTTCTTCCGGGGGAAACGAGGAGTTGACGCGGGTTCGGCCCGCGATGTGACCTGGCTCGCGCCAGGGGGTCTCGAGATGCGTGACGAAGACTGGGCTAACCAGAATCGCCAGGCGCTCGGCATGATGATTGATGGCAGTGCAACAGATGATGTTGACGATCGCGGCCGAGCCGTTCGCGGGGACACCGTGCTTTTCCTCATGAGCGCCGGCAGCGCGCAGGTGGAATTTGTGCTGCCTGGTCCTCCCGAAGGTCAGATCTGGCAGGAGGTTCTCAACACCGCTGCGTCGCCGGTTGTTCAGAGCGATCCGCGCAAGTGCGTCCTCTCGCCATCTTCATGCGTGTTGCTGCGCGAAGGGATCGATCGCCGTCACACGCCGCCGCGAACCCCATGACGCACGCGGTTTCGATCGGATCAGGCACGCAGCTTCCGCCTGACGCTGCACTGCTTCTTGCCGGCGACCACCGCGATCCCCACCGCTATCTGGGCGTGCACCCGGCCAGCGACGCAACGGGACGACGGGGACTTGTGGTGCGCGCCATGCATCCGGACGCAGTTGGAGCAAGCTGCACTTCTGGTGGAAGCACCTTCGAAATGCGATCGGTGGCGCAAGACAGCGGAATCTTCGAGGCGCGCATTGCGGATACGGCGCTGCCATTTCACTACCGGATTCGCTTCTCCTTCTCCAATGGAGCAAGCTGGGAATCGGATGACGCGTACCGATTTTCGCCGACAGTAGGAGAGGTGGACCAGCACCTCTTCAACGAAGGAACGCACCTCAAGCTGTGGGAGATAATGGGCGCGCGCGTGCGGGAATTGGATGGTGTGCGCGGTGTTTCGTTCAGCGTGTGGGCTCCCAATGCAAAGCGTGTTAGTGTTGTGGGCGACTTCTGCGACTGGGATGGCAGACGCTATCCGATGCGCATGCTAGGCGGGTCGGGGATCTTCGAGTTGTTTGTGCCAAGTGTTTCGGACGGCGCGCTGTACAAATACGAGATCCGCGCAGCGGACGGCAGCATCTTTCTCAAATCGGATCCATACGCGCGGAAAATGGAGCAATCCCCGGGGAATGCAGCAATTGTCGTCGCGGACAGCGCATATGAGTGGGGAGATCAAGCGTGGTCCGAACAACGGCGCGTTGTGGATCACGCGCGTGAAGCGATGCTCGTGTACGAGGTGCATCTTGGCTCGTGGGCGCGCGTGCCTGAAGAGGGCAACCGTCCGCTGACTTACCGCGAGATAGCGCCGCGCCTTCTGGCACATGTGCGGGAATTGGGTGTCACGCACGTGGAATTGATGCCGATTGCCGAACATCCCTACACGGGATCGTGGGGTTATCAGGTCACCGGGTTTTACGCGCCGACATCGCGCTACGGCACGCCCGACGATCTGCGCTTTCTGGTGGACGAATGTCATCGCAACGGAGTCGGGGTCCTTCTTGACTGGGTGCCGGCGCATTTTCCCCGCGACGAGTTTGCCCTGCGCCGTTTTGATGGTACCGCACTCTATGAACATGCAGATCCACGCAAAGGGGAACACCCCGATTGGGGAACCAACATCTTCAACCTGGGCCGCAATGAGGTGCGTGGATTTCTGGTCGCGAATGCGTTGTACTGGCTGCGTGAGTTTCACTTCGATGGGCTGCGCGTGGATGCGGTGGCCTCGATGCTGTATCTCGATTACAGCCGCGAGCCTGGCGCTTGGATCAGCAACGTGCAGGGTGGCCGCGAGAATCTCGAGGCAGTTGCTTTTTTGCGCGGGGTGAACGAGATGGTGGCGCGCGAATGTCCGGGCTGCATGACCATCGCGGAGGAATCCACATCGTGGCCTGGTGTAACCGCGCCGGTGGCCGGAGGTGGCCTCGGTTTCACCTTCAAATGGAATCTGGGCTGGATGCACGATTCGCTTTCCTATTTTGAGCATGACCCGGTGCATCGCTCGCATCATCACGACCAGATCACCTTCGCGATGTTGTACGAACACACGGAGCGGTTCATCATGCCGCTCTCGCACGACGAGGTTGTGCACGAAAAGCGATCGCTGCTTGCCAAGATGCCGGGCGACCAGTGGCAGAAGTTCGCCAACCTGCGCGCGCTCTTGACCTATATGTACACGCGGCCCGGGAAGAAGCTGGTTTTCATGGGCACGGAATTGGCGCAGTGGCGCGAGTGGAATCACGATGCCAGTCTGGATTGGCACCTTTTGGAGTATCCCGAGCATCTGTCTTTTCTCACATTCATGCGCGAGCTGGGCGCGGTTTATCGGCGCAACCCGGCATTATGGCGCGCTGACCACGACGCTGGTGGCTTTACCTGGATTGAGGCGAACGATCGCGCCAATTCGATATTCTCCTATGTTCGTCGCGAAGCGCACGAGGAGATCATCACAATCCTGAACCTCACTCCGGTGGCGCGTGCTGATTATCGCATTGGCGCGCCTCGTGCAGGGCGATACGACTTGTTGCTCAGTTCGGATGACGTCCGCTTTGGTGGAGGAGGGGGGATGCAAACAGGGACGGAGGTCTGGACGGAGAGAGAAGGCTGTCATGGGATGGAGCAATCGCTCCGGTTGACGTTGCCGCCGTTGAGCGCGCTGGTGCTGCGTCATGCAGGAGCGAATGACTGAAACACAGGAAGGTCGCAGGCTGGCGGTCCATGCACTCGCGCGCGCGGCAGGCATTGTCGATGAGTACTACGATATATCGCGCGACGAAGTCCGGCAAACATCGGCGCACACAGCGGAGACAATTCTCCGCGCCATGGGGCTGGACGTCTCCAGCGAGGCTGCCGCGCTGGACGCACTGGCATCGGTGCGCCGGCCATGGACGGATGCAATCTGTGATGCTGTGCGCGTCGTTCGTGGCAATGAAGGTTTGGCGGTCCACCTGGCGCTGCCCTGGCAATGCGAATCGTTCGCCTATTCGGTGGAGGTCCGGCGCGAGGACGGCGAGGTGTTGCGGACCGAGGCCAAACTCGCGGGCAATGCCGGTCACTCGCCCAGGGAGCGACGGCTGTATCGAATGGAAACCGGGTTCATGTTGCCACACGGATATCACGACGCGCGCGTTCGCGTGGACTGCGGCGGCGAGCAGCTGGAGGCCACACAGCGACTGATAGTCACTCCGTGGAAGTGTGTTGACGCGCGACAGAAACTCGACGGCCGGCGCTTGTTCGGCTATTGGGCAAATCTCTATGCGGTACGCGGGCAACATGATTTTGGTATGGGCAACCTGTCCACGCTTGCTGAAGTGCTACAGTGGGCAACGATGCGGGGCCATGCGGGGTGTGATGGCAATGCTCCTTCGGGGAGAGGAGAAAGCGCTGCGTTTGTGGGACTGAATCCGCTGCATGCGCTGCGCAACAGAGGCGCGGATGTCAGTCCCTACTCGCCGTCATCGCGCCTGTTCAGGAACATTCTCTACATCGACCTGCGCAACATTCCCGAGTTGGCCATGTCGGAGGAAGCGCGGCGCCTGCTCTCCGAAAAGCGGGTGGTCGATGTGATTTCTGAACTGCGCGCGTCCAGGTTGGTGCAGCACGAACAGCTTCTCGATCTGCTCCTTCCTGTGTTGCGTTCCCTGCACGGAGTGTTTTTCGAGCGTGTTCGATCAGGTAGCAGCGATCGCGCGCGGGAGTATCTCAACTACTGCGAGCGGCAGGGAACGTTCCTGGACAGTTTTGCAACCTTCGAGGCGCTCACGGAGCGCATGCGCACGACCGGTGATGCAGCAACTGTTGCGGACTGGCGTCGCTGGCCCGAAAGACTGAGAGATATCGGTGACAGCGAGGTGCGCGACTTCGCCTCGCAAAACGACAGGGATCTGGACTTCCATAGATACCTGCAGTTCGAGCTGGACCGGCAGTTGGGAGATGTACAACGGAGCGCACGCGCTGGCGGCATGGCGATCGGGCTGTACGGAGATCTCGCGCTCGCCAGCTCGGGCTCGGGCTTCGATGCGTGGGCTTTTCGCAATCACTTTGTGCAGGGGATGAGTGTTGGTGCGCCTGCCGATGCGTTCGCAATCGAGGGTCAGACGTGGGGCTGTCCGCCTGTGTCACCTATGGCCCTCCGAGAGCACAGATACGAATACTGGATTCGCGTGTTGCGCGCCGCGTTCGAGCACTGTGGAATGTTGCGCATCGATCATGTGATGGGAATGTGGCGGCAATTCTGGGTTCCGGAGGGCTCATCGCCGCGCGAGGGCGCGTATGTGCAGTATCCGGCGGACGATCTCCTGGGAATACTCGCACTCGAGAGCGAGCGCGCCAGCGCGTTGGTGGTCGGAGAGGACCTTGGCACCGTTCCCAGCGAAGTGCGGCCTGCCATGCGCGATCGCGCAATACTCTCATCAAAGGTGCTCTACTTCGAGCGCGATGGCAGCGGTTCGTTCGCGACGCCCGAGAAATACGAAGAAATATCGCTTGCAAGTGTAAATACGCACGACCTTCCACCTCTGGCAGGCTGGTGGCTTGGCGTTGATCTAATGTCGCGCTACATCGGTTCCGCGGCGCAGCACGATGTTGAACTGCGCAACGCGCTCATGCACCGCGAGTGGGAGCGAAAGCAGCTTATATCCGAACTTGTGAACCGTGCACTGATTGATGAAGAAGCTGCAGCGCGACTTCGCAAGATCGGCTATGGTGCTCCGATTGCGGATGTTGATCGTGAAGCGATCTCACAGTTGGTGTCAGCCGTGCACCAGCTTTTGTGCCGCAGCTCCTCGGTGCTTGTGTCCCTCTCCCTCGACGATGTTGCTCTCGAGACTGAAGCCGTGAACCGTCCGGGAGTTTCGATGGACGATTGGAGATCGTGGAGCAGGAAGATGGACGGTATGGTCATCACTTCTGAACACTGAACACTGTTCACTGCCAACTGAGGTCATCCGACCGGGATTCCGGTCGGATGACCTCAGTTTGCAGTAGTCAGTGTTCAGTGGTCAGAAGTTGCAGACGTGCGGTGTCATAGCAAGTCATTGCCGCGTGGATTGACCGGCTCGCGTCAGCGGTGTAATTGTGCCCCCTCCCAATCGTCTCTAATTTGAGTCGCTTTGCCGCAGCTGCAATCACAAATAACGCAGAATTCACCTGATGAATAGAAGCAATCAAGAATCTCCCTCGCGCGTGGCGTACTTCTCAATGGAGATATGCCTCGCGGAGGCAATGCCCACGTACAGCGGTGGGCTCGGCGTTCTCGCGGGCGATACGCTGCGCTCGGCCGCCGATCTCGGCGTACCCATGGTCGGGATTACACTGCTGCATCGCAAGGGCTATTTCCGCCAGAAGATCGATCCGGAGGGGAACCAGTCCGAGTCACCGGCGACGTGGAATCCGGAAGAGCAACTCGAGCGCGTCGGTCACACCGTCAGCGTCGAGATCGAAGGGCGCACAGTCAGAATTGCAGCGTGGCGCTACATGATCACCGGCGGCGCGGGCGTGCAGGTGCCGGTTTATCTGCTCGACACAGCGCTTGCCGAGAACAGCGAATGGGACCGGATGCTGACCGACACGCTCTATGGCGGCGACAGCAGGTATCGTCTCTGCCAGGAAGCAGTACTCGGCATTGGAGGCGCGGAACTGGTCGAAGCGCTGCTGGCGTCGGGCGATATTGATGCGGATGATCGCGGCTGCGTGCATCACGTTAATGAGGGTCATGCGTCACTGCTGACATTGCGCCTTCTGGAGCGCGTGATGGAATCGGACGACGACGCGGCTGGCGAGGACCGCGGCAGCTGGGATGTAACGGAAGCGGATCTTGAACAGGTGCGGAAACAGGTTGTGTTCACGACGCACACTCCAGTTCCGGCGGGGCACGACAAGTTTCCCTTCGATCTCGTCACAAGTGTCCTCGGTGACACCCGCGCGCGCCTGCTGGAAAAGATCATGAACGGAGGTGCCTGGGAACTCAACATGACGGTGCTGGCCCTGCGCCTTTCGCGATATGTCAATGCGGTCTCAATGCGTCACGGTGCGGTGTCGCGCGAGATGTTCCCCGACTATACTGTGGATGCGATTACCAATGGCGTGCACGCCGGCACCTGGGTGGCGCCATCATTTGCCCGACTCTACGACCGTCATTTCCCGAGATGGAGGGCTGACAATCGTTATCTCCGCCAGGCGATGGGCATTCCTCTCAGTGAGATCCAGAAGGCGCACGCCGTTTGCAAGACTGCTCTGCTCAACGAAATTGCCGAGCGCACTAATACGGAATGGGACAGCTCCACTTTTACGATTGGATTCGCACGGCGCGCCACACCCTACAAGCGCGCCGATCTCATTTTCTCGGATGTTGCACGCCTGGTCGCTCTCGCACGAAAACACGGTGCCATTCAACTCGTCTTCGCCGGCAAGGCGCATCCGAATGATGAGCCAGGCAAGGATTTGATACGCAGGATTTTTCGCGCGGCCGGTTCTCTCAATCAGGGAGAGGGAATCAGCGTCGTCTATCTGGAGGGCTACGACATGCGGCTGGGTGCTTTGCTCACCAGCGGCGTTGATCTCTGGCTCAACAATCCCATGCGTCCCCTTGAGGCGTCGGGCACCAGTGGCATGAAAGCCGCGCTCAATGGAGTGCCCAGTCTCAGTACCCTGGATGGCTGGTGGGTCGAAGGCCACATCGAGGGCGCCACCGGCTGGTCAATCGGAGACGATGCGACCCCCAATGCCGACCCTGCGGCTGATGTTCACGAGTTGTACTACAAACTCGACAAGGTGATTCTGCCAAAGTTCTATCTGGCGCCGGGCGAATGGGCCACTGTCATGCGCAATGCGATTGCGTTTAATGGGTCGTACTTCAACACTCAGCGCATGTTGTTGCAGTATGTGCAGAACGGATACGGGCTCGCAATGGACGCCCTTCAATCAAGTTACTAGACAAGGCCTGAACAGCTTTTTACCACAGAGGTCACAGAGGTCACAGAGAAAGCACTCTCTGTGACCTCTGTGACCTCTGTGGTAAAAAAGTTGTTCAGGTCTCGTCCATCTCAACTCAACTACTTGAATCAACTACTTGGGATCCAGGATTCTCGCGATTTCGATTTTGAGATCCTCAAGGTGCAATCTCGTTGTACGATCAGCAGCCTTCGGAATCGCCTGATCAACAAGCGCAGCAACATCCTTTAGTTCGCCGCGCGCCAGAGCACGAACGTCGCCAGGCGCTCCACCACCGCCACCACCGCCACGTCCTCCGCCACCACCAGCTGGTGCGGCAGCCGCTGCGGGCGCCGGCGGCGCGATCTTGGATTCCATCGCTTCAATGAACTCGCGCTGCAGATTGCGACGATACACGTCCATCGTTACTGACGGCGCGGAGAGTTCGCCGAAAACACCCTTGCGGATATCGGCAAACAATTCAGACACGGTGTAAACAGTTGCCTTGTTCTTGGCAAAGTATTCGTACTCGATGAGCCGGCGCAGTTTGTCGTTGGCGATCAAACCGGTCAGCACACTTGTCTGGCGCGAGCCAATGCGGTCCACAGCGCCATCCGCCTCGAGGCGGCGCAGGATTCCTTCAACCAGGAAGAAGTCCGGCGTCTGGAAAACATTGTCGCTCAGGAATTTCACAGCAGCCTGCTGCCTTTCCTTCATCACCGGCATGAACCGCGGGCCCGCCTGACCCCAGTACTTCTCCTGCGACTCAGCGGCGCCAACAACGCGCACCACATGATTCATCTCGGTTCCCCACTGGCCCAGAATCCTGTTGTACATCTCGGAAAGTTCGGCATTGCTCTCGCCGTCAATGCGCACCGCGGGTTCCAGCATCGGAATGAGCTTCTTGATGTTTTCCAGACCGAGTGCGGTCGCGCGCGTCGCATCGATATCGCCGACTGCTTCCGAGTTGTCACCCGGGTCGGCACCAGCACCCCCACTCGTTGAGAAGCGCAGCCACGGCTTGCTGTCCTGCTCGCGAGCCCAGGCGTCGAGCGTCTTCTTCTCGTCATCCGGCGTCTTCGCATTGGGAATTGGTGCATAGCCCCAGTGCGTCGCCCATTTGTCGTACGGACCAATCTTGGGAATCAGATCCGCGGGCGGAATGTTGTCCGATACCTGCGCCACATAATTGAAGCGCGAATAATCCATGAGCGTCGGCGTGTGCCCATTACGCTTCACGAAATCCTTGTTGCGGATGCTGTCGATCGGGTACAGCGAGCTTGCCTTCATGTTGTGCTGGAAGCCGAGCGTGTGTCCAACTTCGTGCTCGACGACATAGCGGATCAACTCACCCATGAGATCATCGGGAAGGGGCAGCTTTTTCGCGCGCGGATCGAGCGGTCCAACCTGCACCCAATACCATCCCTTGCCCAGGTTCTGAACGTTGTGGTAGAACTGGATGTCGGCGTCGAGAATCTCACCGGAGCGTGGATCGGTAACGCTTGGCCCCGATGCATTTTCAGTTGTGGAGGGCAACCAGCGCACCACTGAGTAGCGCGCATCCTCAGCTGACCAATCCGGATCTTCCTCAGCACTCGGCGCTTCCTTCGCGATGATGGCGTTCTTGAAGCCTGCAGCTTCGAATGCCACCTGCCAGTTCTCGATTCCCTTTTTCACGGAGTTAACCCACTTGGTCGGTGTTGCTGGATCGACGTAGTAGACTATCGGCTTGACCGGTTCCGACATTGCCGCATTGGGATCCTTCTTTTCAAGGCGCCAGCGGCTGATGTACTGGCGGTTGACAACGCGATGATCATCGCGACCAAAATCGTTGAAGCGCACCGAGAAATATCCGACGCGGTTGTCGAATAGACGTCCCATCATCGGTCTATCGGGAAGTTTCACCATGCTCCAGTGCATCACGACTGTTGCTGCGCGGTTGCCTGCATCAGCAGCGGCGCCTCCAGCCGGCGCAGGCGCGGGCGTTCCACCGCCACGGCCACCTCCACCCGCCGACACCATGAACGTCTGAACCGCTTCGACTTCAATATTGGTCGGGAAGGTGGCGACGCGCTCCAGGAATGTGCGCGCAGCGTCAGGGCTGCCACGCAGCGCCGAACCGGGGCCGAATTCCGGAATGCTCGTCGTGAACAAACGGGTGACTTCGATGACCGGCGCGCTGTCGGGACCGAATGCCTCAATGTTGAAGGCCGCAATGATCGGATCGACATTGGACGCTTCGACCGCGCTGCTGATGTTATTCGTGGAATCTGCTGCGATGGAATGATCAACGCCGCGGAGGAAAATGCGATTGTCGCGCCGCTCCCAGCGAATGATGCGCTCGCCAACCTGGTTGCCACCGTAGCCGGTGCCCAGAGTTGTCTTCGCGATCTGAGTTACAAGGAGGAATTCCTTGCGCAGCTCCGACACGGGGATTTCGTAGTAGAGGCGTGTGCTGATCCGGTGGGTCTTGAACACACCGGACTTGGAAACGGCCTCAGATGTGATGACGCGGGAATATTCCTGCGGCTGCGCCTCGGCGCCGCCGCCGCGACCGCCCTGTTGCTGCGCACCGCCGCCTGCGCCGGCACCTCGTCCCTGTTGTTGTTGCTCTTCCTGAACTTGCGCGATTGGCTGCGTCTGATTGGTAGAAGTGTTCTGGGTGCTCTGGTAGGCGATGCCTGTTGTGGCAAGGGCCAGCAGAGTCACTCCGGCTAATGAGGAGTGAGATATCATGTGTGTGTGCCGTCTCAGGGTTGTGGGGTGGGGTACAAATCGGGCTTATCCGATAACCTACAACCTTCAATCAAGGAGACTGATCTGTCAATAGCTTGGATAGCGGATGCCGCGGGGATGTCCTGTTCGGGGATCGCGAGTGCTTCGGGGAGGTCCGCTGTGGTGGGGAGCCACGCGGATTGTGCGGACTGACCGGGGCGGATTACCGGCCCCGGAGCGTAATTCTACGGCGCTTGCGGGGAGCGGTTGCGCTCATATGCGTCGCGATCAGTCCGTTTGATCCGTTCGCATCAGGCGCATCCGCCATCCCTACCGTACTCACTCAAGGACAGCAATCAGCCTATCGGAATGATCGCTGCTTCGGTGAGCGTAATCCTCACGGACCCCTTCTCATTGATACAGCCCTCGAAGTTGGCTGTCGCAACCGCGACTGCTGTACCCGCGGCGGCTCCCGCTGCTGCGCCAATCACGGTGCCCTTGGTGTCTTTACCAAGGATCTGACCGAGAATACCACCGAGGATTGCGCCAGCCGCAACCTTCTTGACGTCATCCTTTGTTTCAGTTGTGCGCGTTTTGATGAGAGCTGAATCGGGGCGCGCGTTCGCTACGACCTGATAGGCCTTACCGTTCGATTCAACTGACCTCACGCGAAACGCAATGTTTCCCTTGGATGAATCGCTTATTGGCTTCGCCGCAGTGACTTCAAGAACTATCGTTGCGCCGGCAGGAATTGAAACGCCGTTGGTACCGAGCATCGGTTCGGAAAGTTGCGCGACGATTTTGTCGCCGGGCTTGGCTGATGTGCAAATCCTGCTATTGATCGAAGCGAGCGCTGTGGTGCCTTCGAGAATCGTTCCCGTAGTAGGCAGCGGTGCAGGCGTCGGAATTGGAATTACAACCGGCTCGACCGTTCTCGGTGGAGTCGGAGGCTCTGGTGCGCGGTCGGTGGGCGCTTGCTTCATAGGTGGCGCCTTACGAGGCGGCGCCTTACGAGGGGGCGCAGCAACCGGCGCGTCATTCAATTCAACAGGCCGTTGAGTCTGCTGCGTCAGTGCAATATCACGATTCAGAAGGGAATCGCTGGGTAACGCTGTATCACTTCTGTCCGGTTGGCAGCCGAGCGCAACGAGAACCAGTGCGCAGCTTGCCAGTGTTGAGATAGTTCGATTGTGTGACATCTGTACCACTCCGAGAATGTTGAGTCCTTCATGTAGTACCCTATCCATAGCGAATCGGGTGCCACTTGTTAGACGTACACGGCCGTGGTGATGTCAACGGTCTGGAGGGTGGTTTTGTGTGACGCTCGTCACTCGATCTTCTTCGCAAAGAGCCGCACGGAAATCGTCACCAGCACAACCGCGAACAGCATCAGAGTCACGGTCTGATGCCAGAGGTATTCGATCCCTACGCCCTTCAGCAGAATGCCGCGCAGTACTTGCAGGTAATACGTTAGCGGGAGAGCCATGCCCAGCCATTGCGCCAACGGTGGCATCGCTTCGCGGGGGAACATGAATCCGGACAACAATATGTTCGGCATGATTATGAAAAAGCCGAGCTGCATCGCTTGCACCTGATTGCGCGCGGCCGTCGATATTACGAGACCGAGTGAAAGGTTCGCAATAATGAACGCTAGTGTGATGCTGTAAAGCAGGGGAATGCTGCCGCGGATCGGGATATCGAAAAGAAGTTTTCCCAGCAGCAGCACAACGGACATCTGCGTGTAGCCCACAATCACAAAGGGAACGATCTTGCCGAGCATGAGGCTCGCCTTGTCGATCGGCGTGACGATCAACTGTTCCAGTGTGCCGCGTTCACGTTCGCGCACTATGGCCATGCTGGTGATCAGGATCATCGTCATCGATAGCAGGATGCCGACGATTCCTGGAACTATGTAGGCCGAACTCACGAGCGCTGGGTTGTACCAGGGTCGCACGCGGATCTCGAGTGGCGGACCGCGACCAGTTCTCAGCACCGACAACTCTGCCGAACGCGCCGCACCGGCGAGCGCAGCGCCCGAAATTGCGGCACTCGATGCCATCGGGTCGGCTGCATCCACTATGATCTGCGCAAGCGCTGTGCGCCCCCGCTTGATGTCGGTGGCGAAATCCGGTGGTATTATCACCGCAGCGCGCGCCTCGCCGGAATTGATGCGATGCTCGAGGTCCGATCTGCTGTGTGCTTCTCCGATGAGAGCGAAGTTGTGAGTGTTCTCCATCACTTGTACCAGCGCGCGACTCTCCGATGAGTGGGATTCATCAAGCACCAGTGTCGGCAGATTGCGGACTTCCGTTCGGATGGCGAATCCGAAGAGAATCAGTTGAATTGCTGGAATGCCTATCATCATCGCGAGCGTAACTCTGTCGCGGCGCATCTGGATGAATTCCTTGCGCAGCATGGGCCAGAATGGCGAGCGACCGAACCTCACGCTGCCGCGCCCTCGTCGCGCTGCTGCAGCTCAACGAAAACGTCTTCGATAGTGGGTTTGCCGAAGTGCGCTGTGATTTCTTTCTCGGTACCCAGCGCCAACAGATGTCCGCGTGACATGAATCCCAGTCGCTGACAGCGCGACGCCTCGTCCATGTAGTGCGTGGTTACCAGCACCGAGGTTCCAGACGATGAAAGTGTGTGAATTATCTGCCAGAAGTGGCGCCGCGCCGCAGGGTCGACACCTGCAGTGGGTTCGTCGAGAAAGAGCAGGTCCGGTTTGTGTGAAGTAGCGCAGGCGAGCGCCAGCCTTTGTTTCCAGCCACCGCTAAGAGTGCCGGCAAGTTGTTTTGAACGTGATGCGATCGCGAATGCGACTACCTGCTCGCGAATGCGCGTCTCGCGTTCCTCCCCGTGCAGACCATACACGGATGCATAGAAGCGGATGTTCTCCACGACAGTGAGATCGTCGTAGAGCCCGAAGCGCTGCGACATGTAGCCAATACGCCGCCTGATGAGCTCAGGTCGGGTGCGCACGTCAAATCCCACGACGCGTGCGTCGCCGGACGTTGGCGTGAGCAGGCCGCAAAGCATTCGGATCGTGGTGGTCTTGCCGGAACCGTTGGGGCCCAGCAATCCGAATATTTCGCCGCGCCGCACGGAAAAGTTCACCGCGTTGACCGCAATGATGTTTCCGAACGCTTTGGTGAGATTGTGTGTCTGCACCGCCTGATCGGCGTCGTGAGCTGTTGGAGCAGATGCTGCGACGACCGGATTCGAGCCGCTTGCGTCACCACCCGCGGAAATCATCCGCCCCCGTTGGGCACCGCGATGGGGTGGAATCTTTTTCCGGCGGTGAACGATGCGGGGAAGCCTGTGCCAAGTGTGTCGAAATGCAGGTCGATGGGCAGTCCGGGTTTGAGCAGCTTTGTGCCCGTGGCCAGCTGCACCTTCACGCCAAACATCAGATCTGCGCGTTCGCTCTCGGTGAGTGCGATTCGCGGCGTGAATTGCGCGCTGGCATCGATGGAAATGATCCGCGCGGCGAAGAGATCGTTATTCAAACCCTGCACGCTCGCGAATGCCTCCATGCCGACGTGAAGTTTGGGGAGTGCAGGGGCGGCGACGAACACCCGTACCCATGGTTGTTGCAGGTCGCCGATGGTGAAAGCGGGAATGCCTGCGGCAATCACCTCGCCGGCTTCAACGTATTTGGCCAGAATTACTCCGGCGACGGGTGCCGTGAGAACGAGATCCTGCGAGCGAGCCCGCGAGGCGTTGAGCGCCGCACGCGCGGCTGCAACTTCTGCACGCGCTGCCTCGATGCGCTCGGGTCGTGCGCCTGCTTTCATCAATGTCATTGCCTGGGCGAGTACATCGCGGCGAGCGGACGCGGCATCGGCCGCGGTTTTCGCAGCATCGAACTGTGCCTGGCTGATTGCCTGCGATTGCAGCAGGGACGTTGCGCGACGCAGCTCGCTGGTTGCGCGATCCAGGTCTGTTTGCGCCACGCGCAGTTCCGCTTCGGCGCGATCAATTTCGGCGGGTCGCGCGCCCGCCTCGAGATCACGCAGCGCGGCCATCGCGGCGGAGACTCGTGCCTGGCTCATCTCCAGATCGGAAGCGAGAGTTGAGAGGGTTAGTCTGACGAGTGTGTCACCAGCGTGCACGCTGTCACCTTCGTTGACTGCGAGGAAAGTGATGCGCGCCGCAGTGAGCGGCGCGACGTCAGTCTGGACTACCTCCGTTGTTCCGCTGGCAGTGAGAATGCCGTCATCGGGAGCCTTGCACGCCGCGGCAAGCAGCGCCATGCCGATCGTCAGGGCTCGGAGGCTCATGTTGCCAGCGCGCTAGCGCGCAACCCGCTTCGCGCTGGTGATCTGCACGGGCGGCGCGAGATTCTGTGAAGTCCCTGACGCCGGTGCCGCCTGAATCTTCTTCACCACATCCATGCCGCGCGTGACGCGTCCGAACGCGGCGAAGCCCTGACCATCCGGATTGCGAGCGCCGCCGAAATCGAGTGACAGCTGGTCACCAATGCAGATGAAGAAATCCGAGGTCGCCGTGTCGGGGCCACCGCGCGCCATGGAAATGACTGCGTCCTTGTGGGACAATTTGGTGACATTGGTTCGCTCGAGCGGAATTGCTGGGAAACCCTGGCGCCGGCGTGCAGTATCGACTCCTGCCTGGATCACCTCGATCTTCACCGCATTGTTGGGCTGATTTGCCATTGCCACCGTGCGATGAAAGCGGCCATTGTTGTAGAAGCCACCGTCGAGGTATTTGAGAAAGTTCGTGGCGGTCACCGGTGCGCGCACGCTGTCGATTTCCATTTCGATTTCGCCCAGCGTAGTGGTGAAGAGCACGCGCGGAAGACTCTGCGCTGACAATGGCTCAGTTGTTACTGTAGTGGCGACCAGCAGCGCCGTGAACAAACTTCGCAACATTCTTCGGTCTCCGTTGACGCGTGTGTTATGGAGAAGGTGCGTCCGGTGTACCGGGCGCCGCCATTCCCATCGCGTGATAACCCTTGTCTACGTACACCGTTGCACCTGTAATTCCGCTGGCGAGCGGGCTGCAAAGAAATGTCGCCGCGTTGCCAACTTCGGTTGCAGTCAGTTCTTCGGGGATGGGTGAGTTCTGCTTGTAGTACGCGACCATCTTGTCGATCACACCAATGGCGCTCGCCGCACGAGATGCGAACGGTCCCGCCGAAATACAGTTCACCCGCACACCATATTTGCGTCCTGCTTCGAATGCCAGTGTGCGCGTGTCGCTCTCGAGAGCGGCCTTGGCCGATGACATGCCGCCGCCGTAACCGGGGATGGCGCGTTCACTCGCGAGGTAGGTGAGCGAAACAAATGATCCTCCGGAGCGCATTAGTGGGCCGAGCCGGTTGACCATGGAAATGAGTGAATAGGCGGACACGCTGATGGCAGCGAGATATCCGCTGCGACTGGTGTCCATTAGCGGCTTTTTCACTTCGGGCGAATTGGCGAGTGAGTGCACGACAATGTCGAGCGATTGTTCGCCAAAATCGTTTTTCATTGCGCTGGCGAGGCCGTCTACAGAAAAATCACCGACGTCCTTGTATCGCTTGCTGGAGCGCAGATCTTCAGGGGCATCGCTCAGCGCATCGAATGCGGCATCGAGAGGGTAGATGCGTTCGAACTGCATCAGCGAACCGTTCGAGAGCTTGCGCGATTCATCCATCTTGCCGCGCTCGAGCAGGTTGTTGAAGATGGTGAGCGTGGGCGGCCAGGTGCCGACACAAACCGATGCCCCTGCTTCAGCCATTGCCTTGGCGATCGCGAATCCAAACCCGCCATCGTCAGAGACGCCGGCGACGAGCGCTCGTTTGCCTGTGAGATCGATGCTGAGCATGTCCAAAGGTAGCAAATGCCGTCATTCCTGCGAGAGCGGCTCTCGCGGGAATGACAGGCATTGGTATACTAGATGGCGTCGCAACTCGAACTACAATCCACTTTCCCTCTGCCAATGAGCGAAAAGACCGAGCTGACGGACCCTTTCCTCTCAGAAATGCTGCGCGGCAACTACGAAGTGCTGGCGCGGGCGCGCGAACTCGACAAGGTTGTCACAGATGACCGGCTCAATCGCCAACCACCTGGCGGTGGTTGGACCGCCGGTCAGGCGCTGGAGCACATCATTGTGAGTGGCTCGCTCTATATGGACAGGTTGCCTGGAATCATTGATCGCGCGCGCACTCAAGGGCGAACGGCTCAGCGCAAGTGGAAGCCGTCGTTGATGGGCGGAGTTATCATGCGCTCCATTGATCCGCGCAACATGGCTAAGCGGAAAACTCAGAAAGTTTTTGAACCGGGTCCAACGCCGCGCCCCAATGTTGTTCGCGAAGTCATCAAGCTGCACGAAAAACTTTCCACGCAGATCAGAAATGCCGACGGACTGGATCTGCGCGCCGTGAGACTGAGTTCCCCCGTGAGTTCATTGATCCGAATGAACCTCGGCGATGCTCTGGGAATTCTCGTGTTTCACGCACAGAGGCATTTGCTGCAGGCGGGAAGAGCCCTTGAGAACAAATTGGAGAATGGATAGTGGAAGCTGGAAATTGAATTGCCAATTGCCAATTCAATGTCCACTTTCCAATATCGAATCTCCAATTGCTGTCAGCCTCCCATTGGGTGCTCGACCATCGATGCCAATCGCTGCTTCTGAAGCGTAGTGAGCGTCTTGTCGCGCTCAGTCAGGTATCCTTTCCACGCGGCATCTGCTACTGAATTCAGTTCCTTCGCTGGTTTCTTCTGCTGATGCACCGTCAACACTTTCTTGTGCGCTACTGCACACGCAGCGGCAAGGACGTTCTTCTGCGCGGGCGTTGTTTGTGCGACTGCGGCCATCATGTTCAGTTCCTTGTTGCATCCATCGGGCTGAATGAGAGCAACGCCCCAGGCCGCATTTTCCGTCGCACTGTCCGCATACGACGCGGGCAATCCCGCCTGCAGATACGGGAGCGCTTTGTGATGTTCGGCGAACATTCCATCGGGATTGTTGAGCGCGGTCCACGCGTGCACCATTGAGAGTTGTGTGCGTCCTTCGCGAACTGCGGGGTTGGTGCGATTCATCCTGTTGCGCACCAGAAGCGCCGCCAAGGGTCGACCCTCGGTGAGAGCCGATGCCATTTTGGTGAGATCGTGCACGTGCCACATGTCGCTCGTGCCGGCGAATCCATCAGGCACTGCTTCGTTGGGCCGCTGGTAAACGGTAAACGCCACACCTACCAGTTGCAGCTTGCCGTTGATGGTCGCGTACTGAAGTGTCGATGGTTTGGTGAGATCGAGTGGCAGGTTCACGAGATCCTTGCGGAACCAGTGTTCGCCCATGAGCGGTCGCTCCTCGCGTCCGAACTTTACGTAACCAGCACTCTTCGCCGCTTCGATGTCGGAATATTTCGCGGTGGCCTTGCGCACTGCGTCCACCTGCTTCGCGAGCGCAGCGACCGTGGCGGAATCGTCGTGGTGACCGGGTGGGCCATGCATGTGCGCGGCCTGCTGAGCAGTTGCGCGGCCAGGAATTGATGCAAGGAAGAAAGCAGCGGCGATTGTCGTGAGCTTCATGGTCTTCCGGTCCTCCAGTTCTGATCAGCGACTCTCGTCCGTCATTAACATGACGCCTGATCCCGGTCTGCGTTAATCTTTGTACTGTCGTATCCGGCTGCCAGTTTCACAAGGGTGGGGCGACAACTCCACAGGCCCACGGTTGCAGCCCCTTCTACGAGCTACTCTATTGGCGATAAATGGGATTTTCGTGCTGGCGGAGGTGGGCGGAGAGGCGGGACGGCTCATCCGCGAGATTCAGCTGGAGTTTGACCCCAAACTAGCCAGGACACGCGGGCATCCACATGTGACAATGGCAGGATCCTCGGGGACGGGGCCGGTGGCGCCGGATACCAGCGTTGCCGATCTCAAGGCAGCACTTGCGCCGATCACCGCCGCAACGGCGCCGCTCGTTCTCGAATTCGGCGCACCCACACGCTTCATGCAAACCAATATTGTGGTGCTGCCCCTCGATCCCAACGGTCCGCTGCGCGAGCTGCACGACAGAATCGCGCGCAGTGGGCTCTCATTCGCGCGCGCACGTTTCACATTCTCGCCGCACGCAACACTCAGTCTGTATCCGACACTGTCGAGTGAAGCGCTCAAGCGTGTGCTTGCTAAGCGCGTTGACGCACCTGCGCTGCTGGAGAGCCTCAGTGTTTATCACACCATGGACCCGCAGCCCTCGAAAAAGTTGTTTGAGCTTGAGTTCGAGGGCGGCAAAACCTGATTTTGGATCGACGAGGACTGAACAACGATCCACGATTGACGATAGGACGCAGGTGGGCCGCACAATCGTCTACCGTCTATCGTCTATCGTTGCTCGTGGATCAATCCTCGTCTATCCAAAATCAGCAGTTCCCGTCCTATCGATAGGCCCGATTCGCCTTCGGACAAGTAGGCCACGGCGTAATCTCTCCCGCCGCATTGAACCCAGCCGGATTGTACTTCGGCACCGTCTGCGGATCTTCTGATGCCATGTAGGCGAGCATCGCTACGAGAGTCGCATTGTTCTTGAGATCATCCTCAACCATTTTGTCGTAGGAATCACGGTTCGTGTGCCAAGTGGTGTTGCTGTAGTCCCAGCTGAGTGCGCCCAGGCCAGCGACAGGAGCCTTCATGCACTGCCATGACGAGTGATCGGACCCTCCGCTTCCCGGTGCGGTTGAAGGTCGGTTCACAGTAATGTGCCTCGTGATCTCCATGGGTAGCTGCGTGAGATACGTCGAGAACACATCATCCATGCCGCCGAAGGGTCCGGGGCTGATGCTCTGCACGCGGCCGGTTCCGTTGTCCTGATTGAATCCGGCGACGACTCCAGCGACGATCTGCGGATTGTCTTCGACAAATGAGCGCGAGCCAATTAGTCCCTGCTCCTCACCAGTCCAGTGTCCCACGAGAATCGTGCGCTTGGGACTCGGATAGGTCTTCTTGATGATGCGCATCGCTTCCATCATGGTGATAGTACCAGTGCCGTTATCGGTGACACCTGAATGACCTTCCCAAGAATCGAAGTGCGCGGAAAGAATCACATATTCATTTGGCTTTTCCGATCCCTTGATCTCGCCGATTGTATTCCAGACCGGTTTTTCGCCGAGTATCTCGGCGTCCGCGAAAATTCGCAGCTTGGGATGCTGATTGCCCGCGGCAAGTCTGTGGACCATGCCGTAGTCTTCGCAGGCAATGTCGAAGGTGGGCAGTACCTGTCGTGGTGAGCCAAAAATCTTGTCGATTCCTGGATAGTTGGACCAGTTGGATGCCAACACTCCAACTGCTCCTGCGTCCTTGAGGCGAGTCTGAATCGTGTTTTGCCCGCCGCCCGCAACTACACGCTGATTGTAGTCTGATCCGAGCGCACCCTGCATGCTGTCAAGTCGTGCACGCGACTCGGGAAGCCCAAACTGTTCCCACTGTGCGGGAGCGCGACAGGATATACGTGGTGCACTCAGCATCACCCACTTGCCTCTGGCATTGGGAGCCCAGGCGGCGAATTGTTCGGGAGTGGTGACTTGCGGGAGGACGATCGCTTCGCCCTCTATGGTTCTTCCTCCGGTTCCCGGACTCCACGATAACATCGTTCCTTCGAGCGTGCGCACACGTGGCTCGATCAGATCGATGTGATTGACTCCGCGACGATATCCAATTGTGGTGCCGTAATTCGCTTTCCGCGCGGGGATTCCCCACGACGCATACATCTTCATTACCCACGCGCTGGCGCTCTCAGAACCTGGTGAACCGGTGAGGCGCGAGCCGATCGAGTCGGCGAGAACGTGCATCAATTTGCCGGCCTGTCCGTTGGTCCAGCCCTCTTCCCACATCTTGATGATGACGGGATTTGTCGGTGCCGTGGTGCGCACGAACGGTTGTGGGGCGGCCGCTGGGGTCGTGGAGAGTGCGGCGATGATCTGCGCGCGAAGAGTGGCGAGTTCCTGCGGTGTCATGGGCGGCGTTTGCTGCGCGCCTCCCCGTCCGCCTCCTCCGGCGCCACGTCCGCCGCCGCCTCGACCTTGCGCCCCCGCGTCTACGGTTACGAGCGCCAACATTAGTGCAATCGCAATGAGCCTGCGCATGGGACTTTACTCCGAGAAAAAGTTGATCTGTATCGTGAGAAGCTGCGGACGATCGCCCCAATGATCAAGGCGGTATGTGGACGTGTCCCTCGTGAACCGCAGGTACACGGCCGACCTGTTCCCTTTGGTACACGGGGGACACGTCCCCATTGGAACTGGCGGCCAGGTCCCCACTTACGGGCGCCTTTTGGTGCACGCCCGACCTGTCCCCGTTGGTACACGGGGGACACGTCCCCTTTTACGGGACGTCCCCTTTTACGGGAAGATTTTGCGGAGTGCTGAGTCTAGTTTCTGCGCGCCGCCCAGGCCGCCGTAGACGACCTTGCCGGCTTTGTCGACTATCACCACGAACGACGTCGCGGGGGCCTCGTATACATCGGCCGCGTTGCCCTGGTTGTCCCACAACATTTCCAGCGGCAATTTGTACTGCGCCATGTACGCCTTTACGCGCGCGAGCGACTGGTTGAGCGTCACTGCAACCCCGACAAAGCGCATCCTGTCGCCGTATTTCTCCTTTGCTGCCTTGAGTGCCGGCTCCAGCGCTTTACAGTTCTCGCACCAGTTCGCCCAGAACTCTATGAGCACCGGCTGCTTACCCAGATAGTCGGAGATGTTCACCTTCTTGCCGTCCAGCGTTTCCAGCGCGGCAGCAGGTGCCATTGAACCGACCTTGATCCCAATGTCCTGTTCCGCGGCTGGGGCGCTACGCGCCGAATCGTGGAAATTTGCGCGACCGACAATCGCCGCAACCAATGCCACGGCAACAACAGCAACCAACTCGGCGGCGCCACGAATTCTTGAAGTTGTCATAAGACCAGCTGTCCCATCTTGATGAGGTAATACTCCGCTGCAACGATCATAACGATAGCGAAACCGCGCTTCACCCACAGCATCCAGGCGCCGGGTCGCGGCAGCCGGGTCATGAAGCCGGTAAATACCCCGGCAACCACCAAAAGGGCACTCATCCCCAGGGAGAAGACCAGCAGGTAGAGGAAGCCGAGTGTGGCGCTCTTGGTGGTGGAGACCCAGGTGAGGACTGCGGCAAAGACGGGCGCTCCGCAGGGTGCGGCGACGAATCCCGACATGGCGCCCATTACAAACACGCCCGAAAACCTTCCTCCGGTTCCGGCTGTGGCCGCTCGCTCAGCGAGCCAACCGGGCAATCGTACCGGTATTACCTCGAGCATCATCAAAGCACCGATGAGCAGGACATTCGCCATGGCGAAGTACACCCAAGGGTTGGTGCTTATTGCTCCGAACATCGTGCCCGTCATTCCCGCGGCGAGGCCCAGCGACGCGTACACCAGCGCCATCCCACCCGCATAAGTCAGCGACAGAAGAACGATGCGCCCCCTTGTGGGAGGCACACCGCTTACCGATTGACCGCCAATGAGGGAGACGGTGATCGGAATCATCGGGTAGATGCAGGGATTGAGGCTTGTTAGCAGGCCCCCGATGAAGACCATTACGATGGCCGCAAGGGGAGAACTGGAGAGGAGGGAGGAGAGGTTGGAGAAATCCAAGGAATCAGATGCAGATTGGAGAGTGGATATTGGAGAGGAAAGTGGCGATTGGCTACTGGAAACTGAATTGGAAATCGACAATTGGCGACTGCTGTGCTGTTGACCTGAACCCGCTGCGCCTAAGGATGCGGTTTCCGAGGAGCCAGCGGGAGTGGACAGCTAGCGGGGACCACCCGGCGGACCAAATCTGTGCATCTTCAATCTCCGCTCACGACCCCAATTTCCAGTTGCCAGTCTCCAATCTCAATTTCCCGTATCCAGTCTCCAATTTCCTCTCCAATATCCAATTTCCACTCTCCATTTTCTTCTAAAACAACGTGGCCCCGCAATTCATATACGTAATGAAGGATCTGCGCAAAATCGTTCCTCCTCAGAGGGAGATTCTGCGCGGGATCTGGTTGTCTTTTTATCCCGGCGCAAAAATCGGCGTGCTTGGCGCCAATGGCGCTGGAAAGTCGTCGCTGCTGCGCATCATGGCGGGTATCGATCACGATTTTCAGGGCGAAGCCTGGGCGCATGCGGGAACGCGCGTGGGTTATCTGTCGCAGGAACCTGAACTCGACCCATCGCTCACGGTTCAAGGCAATGTGGAACTCGCGGTGACAGAACAGCGCAACCTGCTCAAGCGCTTCGAGGACATCTCCATGTCATTCGGCGATGTTGCCGATGACGACGCGATGAACAAACTTCTCGATGAACAGTCGCGCGTGCAGGAGCGCATTGATGCGCTCGACCTATGGAATCTCGACAACAAGATCGAGGTTGCGATGGATGCGCTGCGTCTGCCGCCTGCTGACTCGGCTGTTACCAATCTCTCGGGCGGTGAAAAGCGGCGTGTTGCGCTCTGTCGCGTATTGCTGGCGCAGCCGGACATGCTGCTGCTCGACGAGCCGACAAATCACTTGGACGCCGAATCGGTGGCCTGGCTGGAGCATCATCTGGAAGCATTTCCCGGCACCGTTGTCGCAATCACCCACGATCGCTACTTCCTCGACAATGTGGCCAAGTGGATTCTGGAGCTGGATCGCGGCGCTGGGATTCCATACGAGGGGAATTATTCCTCATGGCTGGATCAGAAGCGGACCCGCCTGGCGCAGGAAGAGAAAATCGCCAGCGCCCGGCAGAAAACTCTGCAACGTGAACTCGAGTGGGTGCGGATGGCGGCGCGTGCACGACAGTCCAAGAGCAAGGCGCGCATTCAGAAGTACGAGGAGCTGGCAAGCGAGGCACATCTCGACAGCGTGATGCAGAATGAAATCATCATTCCACCGGCGCCGCGACTCGGCAACGATGTAGTCGTCGCTCAGAATCTGAAGAAGGCTTATGGCGACAGGCTGCTCTTCGATAACATGACCTTCTCGCTGCCGCGTGGCGGGATTGTTGGAATCATCGGACCCAACGGTGCCGGAAAGACGACACTGTTCCGAATGATCACAGGCGCTGAGAAGCCCGACGGAGGTGCACTGAAACTCGGGGAGACGGTGCAGTTCTCCTATCAGGACCAGACGCGCACGCTCGATGGAGCTAGAACGGTGTGGGACGAGATTTCCGGTGGCCGCGAAATGATTCCGGTTGGGAAGCGGGAACTCAATTCACGCGCTTACGCGGCGAGTTTTGGTTTTCGCGGTGCCGATCAGCAGAAGTTGACGGCGAATCTCTCCGGCGGTGAGCGCAACAGATTGCATCTTGCAAAAACTGTGATGAGTGGTGGAAACCTGCTGCTTCTCGACGAACCCACAAATGATCTCGACGTTGATACCTTGCGCGCGCTGGAAGAAGCGCTCCTCGATTTCGCGGGGTGCGCGGTGGTGATCACACACGATCGCTGGTTTCTGGATCGCGTGGCCACGCACATCCTTGCGTTCGAGGGGAATTCCGAGACTGTCTGGTTCGAGGGGAATTACCAGGCGTACATTGAAGATCTCAAGCGCCGTAAGGGTGCGGATGCGGATCAGCCGCACAGGATTGCGTACCGGAGGTTGGTGCGCGCTTGATCGCTAGTTCGCAGCGCGCGCAAGCACCGTCTTGACCAGGCCGGAGAGCACCTCCGGTCGCGTGCGGTGCAGATGCGCCCCGTTCATCCAGATGATCTCTTTCGGCTCCTGCGCGGATTCATAAAGCGCGTCAACCGCTGCACGCGGCATGCGTTCATCATCACGTGAGTTGATCATGATGAACGGTCGCGGAGCAATGCGTGGCGCCCAGAGTTCAGGAGCCAGGCGCGGTCCCGACATCAGAATGTTCGCGAGTTCGGCGATCGCTCTGCGTGCCGGACCAAATTTCACCGACCGCTTGAGATTCATGTCGATCTGGTCGGACAGTCGCGCTGCACCGTACACCGACCACACTCGCGTGATACGCGGGTCGAGCGCTCCGACCAGAACACTGAAGGGCGCCCCGAAACTTGCACCAACCATTTCGACCTTGTTGCTGTTCACGTCATTGCGAGAAAGCAGATAGTCGAGAGCAAGCATGACCGCTGACGGTGTGTCGAGAATCGCACGTCGTATGTTCACAACTTCAGGCAAGACGCGCAGCCCCTTCACGGCAATGTTCCCCTCGAACGGATACGCGAGTGCCACGACGATGTTGCCGCCTGTATCTGTTATCAGCGTTGCGGCCCTGTCGCCGGTTTTGTAGCCGCCGAGTATGACGAACACGGGGCGGCGCGCAATGTTGCTGCCGGTTGCGGGGCCGTCGGGCCGGCGCAGAATCATGTCTACTTTGAGCCCACTGGTCGCCGTGAGTGAAACCCGCTCGCTCACATGCCCGCTGTCACGACTCAGTTCTTCTGTCTTGAAGGATGCAAGCTCGGATCTTCTCTCCATAATTCCTGGAACCGGATCGCGAAGCATCCAGGCACTGCACGCCGCTGGAAGGAAGAGGATCACGCCTGCGATGATCAGCGCGCGGCGCCTGCCGGTTGTCAGCCAGTTACGCGACGGGCCGTTTGGGTTGCGAGAACTCCTCATCAACTGCCTGCCCTTCAGAAAAAAGCGTTGAAGTGAGAAACGGGAGCAGATGATAGTCTGCCCCCGTTTCCCCTCCCAAAAACAATTCGGAGATTGAGTAATCCTTCTCCGCGTTACCTTGTTGCGGCAGCCAGTGCTCGTACCGCAGCAGCCATCGTACGAACTTTCGCCGCGTCCGTCGCGGTTGCAACATCCCTGTCCAGAGCGGTCGCCAGAGTCGTCAGCGCGGTGCGTCGCGCAGCGCCCGTAGCCGCTTCAGCTGCGGTGAGTGAGCTGGCGATTGCGGTTGTCCGCGCTGCCGGCAATCCCTGATTGCGAACCAACTGGTCAAGGTACGACTTCACAACCGGGAACGCCGCCGGCCACACAATCTTCGGCTGCGCCTGCGGATTGAACTCTGCCATCACCACAAGTTTTGCAGCGTCAATTTCGTTCTGCGAGAGGTGCTCGCTGGGCACAAGCTCGAGGATGTCGAATCCGCGGTGGATCTCGGACGAGTAGATATAGCCGTTGTACCAGTACGCACCCCACGAGCCGCCCGTAACCAAGCGGGCGCCGTCGATCGGTCCGCGGTCGTGGTACGCGATCTCGAACGGCTTGTTCGCGTCGGTGAAGTCGAAAACGTCCACGCCGCCCTGATACCAACCCTGCACCATGATGTCGCGGCCTGGTATGGGGATGAGCGAGCCGTTATGCGAGACGCAGTTTTCCTGCGCCGTCTGCGCCGCTGGCAGCTTGAAGTATGAGCGCGGCGTCAGCTTCTTGTCGGGGCTGACCGTGAGCACCGTGTTGGCACCCCACTCCAGCGGGCTCAGTGGCTGGCACATCGGCCCCGTTCCACCGCCCCACTCGTCGGTGAAGATTACCTTGGTGGCGTCGTTGTTGAACACTGCAGTGTGCCAGAGGCCAAAGTTGGTATCGGCCGCCGCGTCGAGGCGCACCGGCTTTTCCGGATTGCTGATGTCCACCAGGATTCCCCGGCTGCGACACGCGCCAGCAAGGAGTCCCATCTCCGGGTAGGAAGTCACGTCGTGGCAGTTGCTCGGCCCGATGCGAGGGGCACCACCTGCTCCGCCTCCACCGGCACGTCCACCCTGACGGCCAGCCCCTCGTCCACCCGTTGTGTCGGCTGCACCACCGCCACGGTTTCCACCGCGGCCACGGCCGCCTACGGTCGCCATAAATGCGCTGTCAGCAGCAGACATGCCGCGCCCAGCCGCAACCGCGGCCTGAATTGTTGCAATGCGTGCGGCTGTAGCGCTGTCTACTGGTGCGCCGCGACCGCCGCCGCCGGTCCCTCGTCCACCACCACGTGCGCCCGCGCCCGTCGTGTCATTGACGCGTGGAGTAACCCGACCAGTCGTTGCCGTAAAGTTGTCGAACACTTTCGCGCCACCTATCACCGCAGCTGCTTCCGGATTCCTGATATCAACCTTGATGATGTCGAGCCGGTGGAAGTAGCTGTTGGGATCTTCTTGCGGCAGTTCGCATCCCTGCCCCTGGAGATCCGTGCGTGGATTGTCGCCGCCCGAGATGTAAATGTAGACGATGTTCTTATCAGTCTGGCTCGGAACCAGCGTGTGAGTGTGTGATCCCTTGCAGTTGTTGACGTTCTTGACGAGGCGGGGCGCGCGCGGATTCGATACGTCCCAGATGCGGATCCCCGTCAGTCGCTGTCCCGCCTCATTGAAGTTCTGCGTGCCGCAGTCCAGCCTCGCACTACCCTCGGCGGAAATGAAAAGGAGGTTGCCAAAGATCGAAGGATCGCCCTGCGAGTTCGAGCAGACCGTTGTGTTCACGAGCGTCGGCGACGCTTTGTTGGTCACGTCCCAGATGACGAACCCGCGAAAGTTTCCCTGGTAGACGTAGTTTCCACGGAACGCGAGGTCGGAATTGGCGAACGCGAGCCCTCCCGACGAGTCGAACTGAATCGGTTTGGGCGAGAGCGAGACGAGCCGCATCCCCTTCGCGACCTCTGCGAAATCTTTGTCACCGGCTTTGAGGCCTACGCGCGGGTCGTTCATGGTCGGCATCGTCTGCGCAACCAATATCCCCGCGGTGCCGAGTGAGAGAGCGACTGCGCTGGCGACAACTCGCAGCCAACGGCGCGTACTACTTGTGACGGTCATTGCACTTTGCTCCATTAAAAGGTTCCCAGCATTTCATACATCTTTTCTATTTCGGCCCGTTGATCGAAGTCGATATCGACTGCGAGGTTGTACAGGTCCGGTTCCGGCGAGGGGTGCACGGCGAGCAGGTCGGCGACCATCTTGATCGCGCCCTCGTGGTGCTGAATCATGAGTTTGAGAAAGAGCTTGTCGAATGCCGCTCCTTTCGCCGCGTCAAGTTGCTTCATCTGCTCGGCCGTCAGCATCCCCGGCATCGCCATGTGCAGATACGCGCTGGTATCCGGAGCGTACTGTTTACGGTCTCGCAACCAGTTCTGCATGATGTCGATTTCGGACCGCTGCGAAAGATCGATTTTCAGGGTGAACTTGAGCAGTTGTGCGTTGGCACCGTGACTCGCCGCCATCTGCGCCATCGCGATCGCCTGGCCGTGGTGCGCGATCATGCCCTGCATGAACTTCACATCGGCCGCGATGTAAAGTGATCCGGGCGGGATTACCGGCTCGGCCATCCCCATCGACATTGACGAATCGGCTGGATGCTGATGTTCGGCACTGTCCTTGGCCCCCGCACATGCAACGGTCGCGACAGCCATAAACAGGGCGGACAACTGGCTGAGCGATTTCGATCTTAGCACGCGGTTGGACTCCTGGCGCGTTGGTGAATTAGGGTCGAATAGGTATGGTATATCTCCGGCCCCCGGAACGCGAGGGGGGTGCAATTGGAGAGTGGAAATTGGATAGTGGATATTGGGGGGAGTCCCCATATTTAGATCTACTTCAACGGTAACGCCCTATGCGCCGACTACTGCTCGCTCTCCTGATTGTTTTCCCGGCCCTGGCGCTCGGCCAGGGGACTCCCCCGACGCAGGCCACCACTGTTCTCAGGGCGGCGCGGCTTATTGACGGTAGCGGTTCTGCACCGATTGCCAACGGCGTTGTGGTTGTCCGGGGCGATCGGATTGTCGCGGCTGGGGCGGCCTCGGCGGTCACCATACCAGCTGGGGCGCGGATAATCGACCTCGGCGACGCCACGCTCATGCCGGGGTTTGTTGATGCGCATACCCATTTGATGGGCCGCACACTCAACAATCCGGGGAAGGCAGGGGAGGACACTCGTGACTTCCCGGGAGTCTCCGCGATTTTCGGCGCCGAGAATGCTCGACGGACTTTGATGGCGGGGTTTACGACGGTGCGCAATGTGGGGTCCGCGCGCTTTGAGGATGTGGGACTGCGACAAGCAATCAACGAAGGAGTGGTGCCAGGTCCGCGCATGCAGACCGCCGCGCATTCGCTGGGCATCACCGGCGGACATTGCGATGAGAACGGCTACAAGCCCGGGATGTTCGACGGCGGCATACAGACCGGCATTGCGGATGGTCCCGACCAGGTGCGCGCTGCTGTGCGCTATCAGGTGAAATATGGTGCCGATGTCATCAAGACCTGTGCGACCGGTGGCGTGTTGTCGGAGGGCGATGCGGTTGGCGTTCCGCAATACACGTATGAAGAACTCAAGGCGATGGTGGATGAGGCGGCGAAGCTGGAACGGAAGGTCGCCGCGCATGCGCACGGCGCCGAAGGAATCAAGATTGCTGTGCGCGCTGGTGTCGCATCAATTGAACATGGATCGTTTCTCGATGTTGAAGGCGCGCGCATGATGAGAGAGCGCGGCACCTTTCTTGTGCCGACGCTCATGGCGGGAGAGACGGTGGAACTGGCGGCGAGAGCTGGAACGCTCACGGGACTGCGTGGTGAGAAAGCGCTGGCAGCAGCCGCGGCGATGCGCAATATGATCAAGATCGCGAAAGCGAACGGTGTGCCTGTTGCATTCGGAACCGATGCCGGAGTTGGCGAACACGGCGACAATGCGCGCGAATTCGAACTGCTTGTGGAGTGGGGCGGCTTCACTCCATTGGAAGCGATAACAACAGCGACATCGAGTGCGGCAAAGTTGCTGGGATGGGAGGATCGCGTTGGAACACTCACCGCAGGAAAGTTTGCGGATGTAATTGCGGTGCCGGGTGATGCAAGCAGGGACATCAAGCTGCTGAAGAAACCATCGTTCGTAATGAAAGGCGGCGTTGTGTATCGCGGTGTGCCCGCGGGCGCCTGACAGTGCGCGCCGTAGCAACCGTGCTCGCGGTGCTCACGCTCACGTCATGCGGTGGGGGTTGGTTCGGGTACGCGCCGATGGCAAGCGCAGCACAGGCGCAGCGTGACACTACACGAGTCGACACCGTAGCCATTTCCGTTCTCTCGCGTGAACTCTCCTCAGATGCGATGCGGGGGCGGGGGCCACGTACGCGAGAGAACGAGAATGCCGCGCGGCGCCTGGCTGCGGAACTTGAAAAGCTCGGTGCCCGCCCACTGTACCGCGACCGGTTGCTCGTTCCGTTCCTGGCACCGGGTGGTTCCGGCGACACTGTTTTCAACGTGATTGGTGTGTTGCCCAATCGCAGCGGCGCCATAACAGGCGATCTTGTGGGGATCACCGCGCACCTCGACCACCTCGGCGTTGGCAGACCGGATGCGCGAGGTGATTCGATTTACAACGGTTTTCTGGATGCAGCTGTGCCGATGGCAATGGTCCTCGATGTTGCGAGGCGCTACTCGCATGCACCGGGCGGGCGACCGTTGGTCGTGATGTTTTTCAACCTCGAAGAGCAGGGATTGTTGGGCGCGAAGGCATTGCTGCTGCGGTCGGATGTGCCAGTGGCCGCGCGGCTCAAACTATTGATAGGAGTGGACGCGGGATCGCCCGCGGGTGAAGCACTCGAGTGGCAGTTGATGGGGACAGTCCCCAGTCACGCAGGTGTGGTGCTCGCCGATTCACTGGCACGCGCACGTGGATGGACAACAAATGGAACCGCCCCACGTCCGATTTCCGATGTGTTTCCATTTTCGGAACTCGGTGTTCCGATAATCTTTCCGATTCCGGGAAAAGTGTGGAAGGGATACACGGATGCGCAGCGCACGGAGGCGATGACCAAATTCGATCACTACCATCAGCCGTCAGATGAATGGCGCGCGGATTTTCCCTGGGTGGGGACGTGGTACTTTGCGGATTGGATTTGGGCGATTGTTAGAGGGAGTAGCGGCTAACAATGCTTGAACGGCGTGAACTTCAACTCCGTGAAAGTGAACCCCGTGTAAGTTAACTACGTGAAAGTTATCTAAGTGAAAGTCAAATGCGTTTACAGCAACAGCGTTTGTTAAACGACGTTTTTTGGTCACGTCGTTCACTTTCACGCATTTGTTGTACACGTAGTTTACTTTCACGTCGTTGACCTTCACGCCGCTCGCTTTCACGTCGTTCATTTTCACGAATTTCTCTTTCACGCGGTTCCGTCGCCTTCATCTCACCGGGCGCAAACAATATCGGGAATGTTCAGATGACTACACGAAAGTTCACAGCACCTGGTACGCTTCTCGCTGCCTCAGTCGCGGCACTTCTTATCGCGTCGTGCGCCAAATCTGCTCCGCTTTCTTCGCCGCCGCAGGTGAATCGCGGCACCAACCTCACAGTGGTGCAGCAGGAAGGATACGCAACTCTCAAGTGGCGACCGGTTGCGGGTGCAACTGCGTACGACATCGAACGCACTCCCATTGATGCGGCTGGCACACCCACTGATTCAGCGAGGATCACAGGTGTGTGGCGACCCAATCGTCAGATCAAGCAGGAGACGCCAAGTTTTGCTGATGCGGGATTTGTCCCTGGTGTGAGGTTGCGCTGGCGAGTGCGCGCGCGCACTGACTCTGTCGCGCAGCCGTTTTCCGAACCGGTGATTGCGACGACGATGGCGCGCCCCGGGCCGGCTGAATTCATCACCGAGTTCGAGACGCTGCAGGGCGCGCAGTACACGTCGCACGATGCAGAGATGGACTGGACGCGCCGGATCGCGGCTGCGAGTCGTCGCGTTCGCGTTGTGCAGATAGGCAAGACCGCACAGGGTCGTGCGATCAATCTTTTCATTATAGGGAATCCCGCACCGCTGGCGACCGTTGCGCAGATCTCCGCCGCTCCAACTGCGGGCGCGAACTGTAATGTGCATGGCAACGAGCCATCGGGGCGCGAAGGTTGTTTCATGATGATTCGGGACCTCGCGTTCTCCAATGAGAAGTGGGTGACGGATATTCTGTCCAACACCACAGTGCTGATTGTGCCGTCGTTCAATGGTGACGGCCGCGCCGCGAATCAGCGGGGCAATTCGACGGGGCAGGATCTCAATCGCGATCACGGTCGGCTCACGCAACCGGAGACGCAGGTGTTTGCCGCGTTCGTGCGCGACTACACGCCCGAGGTGATGGTGGATGGTCACGAGTTCGGCAGCACTGGAACGTGCGATTTGCCGCTACTCTGGTCGCGACATAGCAACACCGCGCCAGCGATTCACAACGAGGGGAAGACTGGATTCATAGAGGGCTTTGTCTACAACGCAGGTGCGAACGACGGATGGTGGGGCTGTCCCTATCCTCCGGCGGGAATTACCGGCGCTTCGTCATTTACGCGTGTTAGCGGTCTCAAAAACATGATCGTAACACTCGTGGAGGCGCGATCTTCTGGCGGACCTTCACGCCCGGCGGAAGGAAATGCTGCGGAGAACAGGCGGCGCAAGGCATATTCGCAGCTATGGATGATCAGACAAGCGCTGGAGTATCATCGCGCCAATCGTCCCGCGATTCAGAAAGCGATCGCTGACGGGATCGCATTTCAGCGATCCAATCAGGGGCGCATTGTTTTTCATGGTGACTGGCCGGCACCCGGGTTTCCCGCGCCGCATCCTGGCGACACACCGCCACCGGACGGTACTCCGGGACCCGATAACATTCTGGACCCGCCGCCCTGCGGATACTTCCTCACCGAAGCGCAGTACAACACAAAGCTGAATGACAGCGGCAGCTTGCCGGATTCCCTGAAGACCTCACCGGCGCAGCGACTTGCTGCTCACGGAATTCAGGTCGAGAGGCAGGGGACAGGATACCTGGTGCGGATGACGCAACCGTTGCGCGGGCTGATCAACATCGTGCTCGATGAGAAGACGCCGCCGGCGCCAATCATCGCAGCGCAACGCGTCTTTGACTGTTCGAGATAACTGAATGGGGACAGGTCCGCCCTGTCCCCAATGCACGAAGGACCGCAATGATGAAGCATTGCGGTCCTTCAGCCTTCAGCCCTTCATGTCTTCTAATTCAGAGCTGTTTGTTCAGGGCTTCACAACCGCCAGACCGGTAACCGTAGCATCGGTGTTGTGCGCGAAACGAATTCCGTACACTCCATCGGTTGACTTCAGTTTTCCGGCGGCGATCAGCGCGGTCTTGTCATAGCTGCCAACCGACGTCCCGTTGATGATGCACTCCACCTTTGCACCACTGACCTTGACCGCGATCTCCTGCTTTACGGAAGCGCCGGGTCCCGATGCCTTGTTGACCGAAGCATGCACCTCGCCGCGTCCACCGTTCACCTGGAATGGAGCTGGACCAAATCCGCGTACGATGAACTTGCCGTCACCATACGCCGAACAGTAGAGGAAACTCGCGTTGGGAGTTCCCAGGTCATTGCCGGCGATCATGATTCCGTACGGGTGTGGATGCGAGTTCAGCCCCATGTAGTTCGATTCCGTGAACGTTGCCTTCACCGTATAGTCACCGGTGGCTCTGTTGGCTGGATTCCAGTAGGTGACGGCCGGACCGGTCGTTACCTGGAGGACCGCCCCATTAGCGGAAAGCTTGGCACCGCTGAGCATTCCACCCCTTGCAGCCTCATTGGGATCGATCACGCCCATCCACCCCGGGACCAGAATGCCGCCACCGGCGACGACGCGCGAAGCATCTGCCGCACCGGCTGCCTGGGCAGCGTTGACTCTTGGAACGAGCATGATAGCACAAGCAGCAAGTGCAAAACCGTAGGAGCGACGCATATGGTATCCTCTAGATGTTGGTTGGATATCAGGAACAATAACGTTATGAAAGCGAATTGGAGAGTGGAGGGTGGAAATTGGAGAGGTAATTGGAGAATGGAAAGGGGTCAGGGATCGAGATTGGAGATTGGAAATTGGATATTGGATGTTGGGGTGGTTGGTGATGAATGTCACAAGCGCGTGCTGAGGACGGTTTTGTGAATGGCACTAAGCTCACGATTCGGCGTGACAGCATTGCTGCGCCTGACGTGTTGCGACTGTTTCTCGCCCTCAACGCCGAGCTGTCAATGTTATACACCGAAGACGGTGCAAATCATTTTGGGCTTGAGCCGCATGAGGTTACGGAGGGTCAGGGGGCGATCTTTGTTGCTTACGAGGGCGATGACGCGCTCGGTTGCAGTGCCATTCGTCGCCTGGACGACAGTACCGCCGAACTCAAGCGGATGTATGTCGTGCCTCAAGCGCGGGGGATAGGAGTGGCGTTGCTACTTACGCGCGCACTCGAGGATGAGGCCCGTAAACTTGGCGTCCGCCGCCTGGTGCTCGAAACGGGAGGCCGGCAGCCCGAAGCGCTCGCGCTGGCCGAGAAGCTGGGCTTCGCGCGAATCGCGCCATTTGGTGAGTACGTCGACTCGCCGCTTAGCGTGTGTATGGGGAAAGAACTCGATTGACCTGACGATATCAACGCCTCGCGCCCGGAGAAATTCCTTGAAAAAAAGCAATCACTTTGTCGCTGCGCCGCACCCATGGCATGTCGCTCGTCATATGGCTTCGCGAGCCTGGACATTGCTGCCCCTCGCGCTCGGAACACTCGGCGCAGGCATGGCCATCTACCATTGGGCGGAAGGTCTGCCGTGGTCGGACTCATTCCTGAATTCGGCAATGTTGCTGGGTGGGATGGGACCCGTGGATGAACTGCACACAATCGCGGGCAAATGGCTCGCTGGCGTGTATGCGTTATTTGCGGGGCTTGTGTTCATCGTGCTTGCGGGGGTGATGCTGGCGCCGGTGATGCACAGCGTGTTGCATCACTTTCATCTGGAGACGGATGAGGGCTGACGGTTGCTGGCGTGTTGAACCTCAGCTTTTGGTAGCACGTTTGCACCTGTAACATGGATTCCCGCTTTCGCGGGAATGACGGGCCAAAGTCGTCATTCCCGCGAAAGCGGGAATCCATTTTGCATGTGCCCTTCTGCTATCCGCAACTGACAGTCTGCACTAGCTCTTTGACACGTTGATAAAATAGAGCTCGGTCGCCACCTCGAAGTCGTCCTTCTTCAGTGACGTTGGCATTGTCTTCCATTCAGTCGTGGGCTGGATGATCTGCCATGCTTCCTTTTTCCCGACGCGCACGGGCATCGTGAAGTTCTGCACGTCAGCCTTCCAGCGGTACGCCACTGTGCCCTTGGCATCGTCGAACGAAAGCTCGAGTGCCGGGATCGCTGTGTGCCGCAGATACTGATCGAAAATCGGCGTCAGATTCTTCCCGCTTGCCCGATTGAAGAACTGCACGACATCCTCGGTCATGATGTTCTTGTATTTGTGTGCCTGATAAAAATCGCGCAGCATTTTCCACCAACGGGTGTCGTCGTTCACGACGTTGCGCAGAGTGTTGAGCATTAGCGCGCCCTTGAAGTACATATCCTGCGGCGGCGTGCGCTGCAGTCCGCGCGCGGTAACTATCGGCGTGAGGTTCTGGACCTTGGTCTTGTAGCCGTTCACATACTTGAGCGCGTCGTCGTAGCCGAAGGTGTGCTCGACGTACAGGCCTTCGAGATATGTCGTCCATCCTTCGTGAATCCACATGTCGGACACGTCCGCCGCCGACACCGCGTTGCCGAACCATTCGTGGCCGCTCTCGTGGATTATGATGAAGTCGAACTTGAGGCTGACTCCAACACCAGTCCAGTCGCGGCCACCGTATCCATTTCGGAAGCCGTTACCATACGTCACGGCGCTCTGGTGTTCCATCCCCGCGTTGGTCGCCTCGACAAGTTTGTAGCCGTCCTTCTTGAACGGGTACTCACCGAAGTAGTGCTCGAACGCGGCGATCATCCCCTTCGCCTGGGTGAATTGCGCCTTCGCTTTCTCGAGGCTGTCACGCAGAACGTAGAAGTCCAGCGTCATGTCGCCCGCCTGGTCGGTGAAATGCACGTAGTCACCGATGTTGAGCGAGACATTGTAGGTGTTGATGGGATAGTGCACGCGCCAGTCCCAGCGCGTGTAACCATCCTTGAGATCAGTGCTGGCGACGAACCTTCCGTTGGACACATCCATCAGTCCGTTGGGAATTTCGACGGAGATCATCATGCTGTCCACTTCATCGCGCCACTGATCCTTGCTGGGCCACCACGTCGCCGAACCGACGCCCTCGCAGACGGTGTTAATGAAGGGTTTGCCATTGGCGTCGGTCCTGAATCCGATCCCGCCGCGGGCTCTCCCGATTTCGAGTGGAGTGCCTGAATAGTGGAAATCGATGGAGTACTCGCGACCTCTGCGAAGAGTTTCCGGAAAGTTGATAAACACCGCTGAGGCGTCGCGTTGGTATTTCAGTTCGACCGCGCCGAGCATGATCTTGTCGACTGTGAGCGTGGGGTGGAGGTCGATCTGAACGCGGTTGCCGTTCTCCAGCATTCTGAAACGGATGGAGTTTCTCCCGCTGATGAATTTTTTCTCGGGGTCGACGCGAATGTTGAGGTGGTAGTAGACGAGGTCGTTGTTGGCGCGGTAGGGTCCGTAACCGCCGCGGAGCGTGTCCGCGCGCGTGGGACCTTGGGCAGTCTGAGGGGGCTCGGCATGGAGCGATGCGGTAGCCATGATCGCGATCAGGACCGCGACATAGCGCGCAAGGGAGCGTTGTTCTGCCATGTGAACCTCAAGACTGGGTGCGATGAAGACTAGTGCTGAGTATGATGCGAGTTCACATTCGCGGCAAGTTCTGACGGGACAATCAAGTTGTGAGGGGACAGCCGGGACGTGCACTTGGCGCATACGGGGACAGTCGGGGCGTGCAGTGGTGCTCAGGGGACAGCCGGGACGTGCACTTTGGGGACCAAACGTCCGCCGATAACTAAGCATCAACGCCAGTGTCCCCAAAGTGCACGCCCCGACTGTCCCCGTCTTCGAGACGCTGTCCCCAAAGTGCACGTCCCGGCTGTCCCCGTATTCGAGCCGTTGACAGCGCAATCCGTGCGCGCCACCCTTACAGCATGAGACTACCCCACAGGATTTTCGCGATCTCAGTGCTGATCGCCACAGCCACTACCGCGCGCGCGCAACAGATCACCGCGGCCGGACAGCCCGCCCAACTCGATGTGCGCGTTGCCGGCGAACAGAGCATTCGGGTCACGCTCAAACCGCTCAGCTTTGCGCAGAACTTCCCGTTCACACCCGCGGTCGTCGAGCGGCAGTATGCCGCACCGTCTCTCTCTCTCCGCAAAGTTTCGGCACCGGTAAGAAGAAGGGTCGGCAATCTGAACGTGGAAGTGCGGCCCAATCCTCTCACGCTTATCGTCACCAACGCGGCAGGGGAGGCGGTGCAGGAGTTTGTCTTCGAGAGCGACGGCAGTCTCTCGTTCAAGGTGGATGATCAGCCCGTGCTTGGCATGGGTGAAGGCGGACCGCAACCCGCGCCCGGTACTCAGTGGCGCACCAACCCGGTTCAGTTCGATCGGCGCAGTCACCTCGATTCAATGGTCCCGCGCTGGCAAAGCAACATGTACGGCTCGCGCAATCCGGTCGCGATGCTACTCGGCACGAAAGGCTGGGGAGTGTTCGTCGCAACTCCCTGGGTTCAGGTCGACATGCGTTCGCCAACGCGCGGACTTTTCATTCCATTCAAACCGATCCCCGGTTCCAACGTCCCGCAGAATGAGCGCAACCAGCAGCTCAATCAGGGGAAGGGAATCCATCCTGTCGACAAGATTGTCCCCGGCCTCTACGACTTCTTTGTATTTGACGCGCATGATCCGGCGAAAGCGCTGCGCGACTATTCCGTGATCACTGGGCCGGCAGTGCTGCCGCCCAAATGGGCGCTCGGCTACATGCAGTCGCATCGCACACTGGAAGACGAAACGCAAATACTCGGCATCGTAAACACCTTCCGGTCAAAGAACATCCCGATTGATGCGGTGATTTATCTGGGAACCGGGTTCAGTCCGCGTGGATGGAACACAACGCAGCCATCGTTCAACTTTAATCCTGATGTTTTCAAGCGGGACCCCAAGGTGGTGCTCGCCGACATGCACGCGAAGAATGTGAAAGTCATTGTGCACATGGTACCGTGGGACCGGGACAGACTGCCGACTCTGCACGGATCCATTCCAGCGAAGCCCGGTGAGACGCTCGATAACGCGCACATCCAGAATTATTGGAATCAGCATCTGGGGCTGGTGAGCGCAGGTATCGATGCCTTCTGGCCTGACGAAGGTGACTGGTTCAATCTGTTCGAGCGGATCAAACGACATGAGCTGTATTACGTCGGCATGTTGTCGACCAAACCGAATGAGCGTCCCTGGAGTTTGCAGCGCAATGGTTATCCCGGTATCGCGCAGTGGGGCGGGTGGGTCTGGTCGGGTGATACTGACACTGACTGGAAAACGCTCGAAGCACAGATCGCAGTGGGCATCAACTATTCGCTCAGCATTGGGCCGTATTGGGGTTCGGACATCGGCGGCTTTTATCCCAATAGCGCATTAACAGGCGAGCTGTACGCGCGCTGGCATCAGTTCGCCGCATTCTGTGGCTCGTTCCGCTCCCATGGCAGGACGTGGTGGCTGAGACTGCCGTGGGGCTGGGGGCTGAGTGACATGGGACCCAGGGAAAACGACAACAGAAACACTCCTCTCCCTGCCAACAGTCCGCGCGCCATCCTGGAATCGGAGCTGAACAACCCCAACATCGAGCCGGTCGCGAAAAAGTATTCCGAGCTGCGCTACCAGTTGATGCCGTACACATACACGCTGGCGTATGAAGCGCGCGAGAGTGGCCTGCCGCTGATGCGCGCCATGTGGCTGCACTATCCCGAGGATGAGAAGGTGCGCGCGCTCGGCACGCAGTACATGTGGGGACGTGATCTGCTGGTCGCTCCGGTCTTTGGGAAGGGAGCCACCACGCGCTCGGTCTACCTTCCCAAAGGCGAGTGGTACGACTGGTGGACCAATGCGAAACACAGTGGCGGACAGACGGTTTTGCGTGCGGTAGACCTGGCGACGATGCCGATTTTCGTGAGAGCCGGCGCAATCATCCCATTTGATCCGGTGCGGCAGTACACAAGTGAGGTTGTGAGTGAGCCAACCACGCTCAAGGTGTATCGGGGAGCGGATGGCCAGTACACGCTGTACGAGGATGACGGAATCAGTCAGCAATATCTGGCGAAGCGCGGCAGCTGGACACGCATGACATGGAATGATCGCAGCCGGCAACTGACAATCGAGCCAGGAGCACCAGCCGGCGCGACGAATGTTGTTGCGTCGCGCTCTTTCAAGGTTGAGATGCTTCCCGAGGGGACCATTAAGACCGTGACGTACGCCGGTAGACGCGTCCAGGTCACGTTTTGATTTCTTGGTTCGTCATTCCGGCGAAAGCCGGAATCCATGTTTACGTCAAAATGGATTCCGGCTTTCGCCGGAATGACGGGCCTTGGAGCCGGTGATGAAGCTCACCGGCTCACTCGAGTTTTCGATCATCGAGCACACCGAAGATCGTGTCGTGTCCGAGATGCCGATCATCGCGGGCGCGCGGAATCCGTTCGGCAGCGTGCATGCGGGAGCAATCCTCTGGTTCGCAGATGTCACGGCAACGCGGCTCATCCTCGGTCCAACGCGGCCACCGACGGAGGGCATGAAGGGATTCCCGCTGGCCATCACGCTCAACGCCAACTTCATTGGCAACCAGAACGATGGTGTATTCAAGGCTGTGGCTTCGTTCGTGAAACGGGGCCGCACGGTCAGCATTGTGCGCACGCTGGTGTACGGCACCGCGGACAAGCTGATAGCGGATGTCACGACCAACCATGTGTTTTCAAAGTAGGTTCGTCGCGACCCGCAAATTGTGATTCGACAGCTCTTCACTTCAGTCGCTGTCGCCTTGGCCATCGTCCTTCCGGCATGGATCATCTGGCGGGTGATCCTGCATCGCCGGTATGCCGCCACTGGCGGGGCCATGCCGCTGTCGCGCGAGTTGCTGCGCGTCGTTATGGTCGCATATGCAACGACGCTGGTCGTGCTCACGCTGCTTCCCCTGCAGAACGGACGGGGGTCAGCGGAACCGAATCTGGTACCGTTTCGCAGCATCCTGCAGTGCATTTCCCAAACGCTCAGTGATCCAAATGATCTGCTGACGCACTGCACAGCGGATTTCGTTGCCAACATCGTCCTGCTGTTCCCCTTTGGCCTGCTCGCACCTCTTTTTCCAAGCCGACCGACATCGGCACGCCAGATTCTACTGGCAGCGGCGCTCATTTCCGCCGGCATTGAGTTCATTCAGCTTCTGGAGAGGGCAGTAGGCGGTGCCCGGTCGCCGGACATTGACGACGTGATACTTAACGTTCTGGGCGCATGGGCGGGATATCTCACGTACCGGATCATCTTTCTCCGGCAAGCGCGCTTTCGCGGGAATGACGGCTCCTAGCATCCGGCCACGTTATCTTATGTTTTCCCTAACCTTGGCGTCGTGGGCGAGAGAGATTCGTGAATAGTGTAGACGGAAAAATCGCGTTGATTACCGGCGCTGCGCAGGGCATCGGTGCCGCGACCGCGCGGCTCATGGCTGAAGGCGGTGCGACGGTGCTGATTGCTGATATACAGGAAAGCACGGGCCGTGTAGTTGCCGATGCGATTCGTGCTGGTGGAGGGCAGGCTGATTTTGTCCGCCTCGATGTCACCAGCGAGCAGGATTGGAAGGTCACGGTGGACGCGATTCGTCGCGAATATGGCGGGCTCGATATTCTGGTGAACAACGCAGGTATCATCCTGCGCGGACTTTCGAGCGAAATGTCGCTGGAAGACTGGCGTCGCGTAGAAGCGGTGAACATCGACGGCGTTTTCCTCGGCACCAAGTCATGTGTACCATTGCTTCGCGAACGGGCGCCGCGCTGGCCCGGCGGTGCCGCGATAGTCAACATGTCGTCTATCATGGGACTTGTGGGCTCCGGTTTTTCCGGCGCCTACTCCATGAGCAAGGGTGCGGTGCGCATCTATACAAAGTCCGCAGCTCTGGAATTCGCGGGGGCAGGGTATCGCATCCGCGTGAATTCTGTGCACCCGGGATTCGTCGCGACCGACATGGCCGTGGGCGCGCAACAGTTCTTCGTGGAGCGCGGCCTGGCTGCGGACGAAGCCGCGGCGCACAAGATGCTTGTGTCGCGCCATCCCCTTGGAAGACTCGGTACGGCGGAAGACATCGCAAAGGCAATCATCTTCCTCGCATCCGACGATGCGGCGTTCATTACGGGTAGCGAGCTGGTTGTCGACGGCGGCTACACGGCGCAATAGCCGCGGGCATAACACGTGAGCAAGGGTCGGCCGCGCACTTCGCGCCAGCGCTATCGCAACTTCGTTGAGGATTACAAGGCGAAGCGGCTCGACGATCTGGACGAGAAGGACAAAGACCAGAATAAACAATCCGGTAATTCAACCAGTTCGACGACCGCCGCCGACACGGGTGAAGGGCTCGAGCCGAGCGAGGCGATTGCGACTGAGCTGCCGGACAAATCATTGTTGGGCGCGCTACGCTTGCGAAGCGGCAAGCGACGCGAGTACCTGCGCGAGTATCTCAACAGGCTCTGGCCCCATCGCTTCGCAGTAGCTGGTGTTTTCGGCTTCGCGGTATTGACCGCGTCGCTGCAGATGATCGAACCGCTTTTCATGCGGCACATCATCGACAAGGTGCTCCTGAACTCCGGGCTCGACACCGCATCCAAGCTGACGCAGCTCAATCTGGCGGGCGCCGCGTTCCTCGGCGTAATCATCATCTCCAACCTGATCGGCGTTATCAAGGACTACAGGCAGCGGCAGCTGAACATGCGCGTCATGCTGTCGCTGCGACGATCGCTCTTCGAACGGCTGATGCATCTTCCGTTGCCAAAGTTGTGGGACATGAAGACCGGTGGAATCCTTTCGCGCCTCACCGGCGACGTCGACACGACGACTGGGCTCATGCAAATGGCAGTCGTTTCTCCTGCGGTGTCGTTGATCCGCCTTGCCATAGCGCTGGCGATCCTGCTGACGCTGAACTGGAGACTGGCACTCACGGCGATGGCAATTGTGCCCGGGATCGTCCTGATGAGCTTCACTCTCTCGCGTCGAGTGCGGCCCATCTACCGGGTGATCCGCAAGGATGCTGAGCAGATCGACGGACGTGTGGGTGAAACATTTTCAGGAATTCGTGTGGTGCGGGCGTTCCGCGGCGAAATACGGGAGCTGCTGGAATACATGCGTGGCCGGCACACGGTGCTGCGCAAGGAGCTCTTCGCGCACCGTCGCGAACTGGTTTTGTGGACGTCCTGGGGATTGTTGATGGCGGGCGTCAACGTGGTGATCATCTGGTACGGCGGATATCTGAATGCGGTGGGACGGGCGTCCATCGGCGACATCATGGCATTTCAGTGGTACACGTTCCTGCTCATGAATCCCGTCTGGTCGATTGTGAATTCCTTTTCGGAGCTGCAACGTTCGCTCGCCGCAATGGAGCGTGTGTTCGAAGTGCTGGGGATGGAGAGCGACAAGCCTGACCGGCCCGATGCGCGCGAGGCGCCGCGTGTGGTGCGCGAGATCCGATTTGAGAATGTGGACTTCGAGTATCGTGAAAACCTGCCGGTTGTTCGCGATTTCAGTGTTGTTGTGCCAGGCGGAACGGTTGTAGCCCTCGTGGGCCGCAGTGGCGCGGGGAAGACGACCGTGACGGATCTTGTCGCACGTTTTCACGATCCCACCAAGGGCCGAATTCTTCTAAATGGGTCCGACATCCGGGAGTTCCGTCTGAAGTCGTATCGCGATCTGCTGGCCATCGTGCAGCAGGAAGTTTTTCTCTTCGACGGATCGGTGCGCGACAACATTGCGTATGGTCGTCACGATGCGACGGAGGCAGAGGTTCTGGATGCCGCGCGGCGCGCGAATGCGCACGAGTTCATCGACAAGCTTCCTGAGGGGTACGAGACATTCATTGGTGAGCGCGGCGTGAAATTGTCGGGCGGGCAGCAGCAGCGTCTGGCGATTGCGCGCGCGATTCTGGCGTCGCCGCAGATTCTGATCCTCGACGAGGCGACAAGCAACCTGGATACCGAGAGTGAGCAGCTGATCCAGGCATCCATGGCAATGTTGCTCGCGGGGCGCACGACCTTCATGATCGCGCACCGGCTTTCCACCATCCGGCGCGCGGATCTGATATTGCTGATGGAAGATGGGTACGTGATCGAACGCGGTACGCATGAGGACCTGATGGCTGCGCGCGGCACATATTACGACATGGTGGTACGGCAGATGGAATTCGATCGCTCCAGAGACCACGCGCCTTTCGCGTCCGCTCCCCAGTCGTGAGCGACGTCGAACAGACGCACAGCACGTGGGTTGCTGTTGAGAACTACATCAGTGGCATCCTTGTTCAGTCGGATGCTGCGCTCGATGCTGCGCTCACGGACAGCGATGCTGCCGGACTGCCGTCCATCCAGGTTTCCGCTAATACAGGAAAGCTCCTTCACCTGATGGCGCGCTCGATTGGAGCGCGCAGAATCCTGGAGATTGGAACGCTCGGCGGCTACAGCACCATCTGGCTCGCGCGCGCGTTGCCCGCTGGCGGGCGCCTGATCAGTCTTGAGATCGATGCGCGGCATGCGGAGGTGGCCCGTTCAAACATTGAGCGTGCGGGGTTGACGAGTATTGTGAAGGTTCGTGTCGGCGCTGCGCTCGATACGCTACCGCACTTGGCACGCGAGGGACTGGCGCCCTTTGACTTTGTTTTCATCGACGCCGACAAAGCGAATATTCCCTCGTATTTCAGCTGGTCGCTGAAACTCTCGCGAACCGGCAGCATCATAGTCGTTGACAACGTTGTTCGTGACGGCGCGGTGATTGATGCAGAGAGCGACGATCCTGCTGTGCTGGGAGTGCGGCGTCTCAATGAAATGCTCGCCGCGGAACCGCGTGTGAGTGCCACAACAATCCAGACAGTGGGCAGCAAGGGTTACGACGGTTTCACCCTGGCACTCGTGGTTCAGTGATCCACCTCAAGGCGAGAGGCAGAGGTACCAAGTACAGCGCTACTCGCGGCCTCGTCGAATCTGCACTGCAACTGGCGTATGTCGGTGGGTGGCCCGCGGCGCTTTGGAGCCTCTGGCCGAAGGCAGCTGATGTTCAGCTCATCCGACACACGGTCGCCGCGCCGCGCGGCGTTCCCGCTTGTCGAATTGCCTTCGCATCCGATCTGCACATTGGGCCCACGACTCCCGCATCGGTTCTGAAGCGCGCCGCGTCGCTCATACGCGGCGCGAAACCGGATGTCCTTTTACTCGGCGGCGACTATCTCATTTTTGACGCCACGCCGGCAAAGCTTGGACGCTTGACTGATTGGATCGCAAGCACCGCGGTGTCTACAGTGATCGCGATTGTTGGAAATCATGATCTGTGGGGCGATGAGGAGAGCATTCTTGAGACGCTGCGCGCCTCTGGAGTTCACTTGCTTATCAATGAAAGCACGCGGCTGCCTGCGCCTTTCGATTCGATTGCGATTGTCGGATTGGATGAGCCGATGGTTGGCAATGTGAATGCAGATGCGGCGTTCGCTGGAAGCGAGGACGCAGCAGTCATCATTGTGCTCTGCCACGAGCCGGATGGATTGCTGGCGTGCGGCGATCGCGACTTTGATCTGTTCCTCTGTGGGCATACGCATGGAGGACAGGTTGCAACTCCCTGGGGCCCGTTACTGGTTCCGCCGGGCGAACTGCATCGTGAATTCGTGGCTGGGTTTCACCGTCACCGCGGGCGGGAGCTATTTGTATCGCGCGGTGTGGGAGGTGCGGAGGTACCCGTACGTCTCTTCGCGCCCCCGGATGTGCTTATTGTTGACGTGCTTGCCTCCAGTGCAGAAAGGCCGATCGATGAGTGGCTCGAGGAGGTTCGCAAGCTCCCCGTCACCAAGCTTTCCGTGTCGCCAGCGGAGCTGATCCGCAAAACGCGCGATTCGCGGTGATCGTGGTTGATGCCTCTGCGATAGTCCAGCTGATCCTTCGTACCAGGAAAGGGGTGCGAGTCGCCGATCGTCTCGCCAGCGACGGTGGTCCCTTTCTCGCTCCGCACCTCCTCAACTGCTAACTGCGGAGCGGGGACCCGTTCACGGGAACTGCGGGTTCGGGAACGGCG
>CAZKXZ010000036.1:0-47354 GCA_964556695.1 uncultured Gemmatimonadales bacterium | reverse complement strand
CACCTCGTCCGCCACGACCACCGCCTGCTGCCGCTGCCGCTGCCGCCGCTGCCGCGGCCGCCGCGTCTATCTCGGCCTGTGTCAGCTCGCGTCGTGTCTGCATGTTCCAGCGCACAGTATTGATGCCCGCCGTGAGCGGTCCCGTTGTCTCTGCCAGCAAACGCGATCCATCATACACACGGATCGCTGCCGTCCCGGTTGCGGCGTTGCGCAGATAATAGTTGATCGCAACTCCAGTCGGTTTGTTCTCACCTGCGTAGTTCAACGTCGCCTGAACTGTCCGCATTCTACCGTTCCACTTGTACGCAGGCTGGATGTCCAGAAGCGCTGCGTCGGCAGCCAGCGCCTGTGCCGTCAGCCCCTGCAACGGCGCGATATCTCCGATGAAGAATCCGCGGCCATGCGTACCGACTATTATCTCATTCTCACGCGGATGGATGTGCAGGTCGTGCACCGGATTCGTCGGCATTCCACCCTTCAACTGGGTCCAGATGCGGCCGCCATCGAGCGTAACAAACACACCGGCGTCATTTCCCACATACAGGAGATTGGGATTCTTGCGATCCTCGCGAATCACATTCACTGCATCGGTCCTGGGAAGGTTGCCCACGATCGACACCCATGTCTGGCCGTAATCGGTCGTCTTCCACACGTATGGCTTGTGATCGTCACTGCGATATCCGGTAACCGACACATACGCCATTCCCGGATTATGGTTCGAAGCGGCAACTCGGCTCACCCAGTGCCCCGTGTGACCCTCGATCAGGGAGCGCACGTTTTTCCATGTGCGACCGTTGTCACGTGTGACCTGGACGTTGCCGTCGTCAGTACCAACCCAGAGGAGTCCCGCTGCGAGCGGTGACTCATCAACCGTCGTGATGGTGGCGTATCTGATATTCCCCGATCCGTTGCGCCTGGTCGAATCGTAGACCGTGAGATCGGGACTGATCGCGGTCCAGCTTTCGCCGCGGTCCGGGGATCGCAACAGGAACTGCGCCGCGTGGTAAATCACGCTGGGGTTGTGTGGTGAAATGACAATCGGCGCATTCCAGTTCCAGCGTGCAGGCGGCGCCGGCGTAACGGTCGCACCGCGCGGATACTGGATGTTCTGTGTCGCACCGGTGAGCTGATCGGTGCGGGAGATGGCACCGAATTGGCTCTCATTGTATAGCCAGCGGCTGTCGGTCGGATCGACTGCGTTGTAGAAACCATCGGCGCAGCCGACGCGGGTCCAGTACTCGAAGGTGATGCTTGGAGCACCGGGCACCGCGCTTGGTCCCTTGGCGCAACCATTGTCCTGAATTCCCCCGTACACGTTGTAGGGAATGTCCATATCGTATCCGATCGCGTAGAACTGGGCGAGCGGCATGTTGTCGGGGTGATACCTCGTTCGCCCGCCATCAACTGTGATGGCGATGCCATGATCGTAGCCGAGGATCATGTGATCGCTGTCCTTGGGATTGATCCACAGCGCATGACTGTCGCCGCCGGAGAAGGGCGATCCTGTCCAGGTTCTCCCTCCATCCATGCTATGTGTCACGCTGACGCCGAGCACGATTACATGTTCCTTGTTGTTGGGGTCAACGCGCACTTGGGCGTAGTAGTAAGGAGGGTCGCCGCCGCCGAAGCCGCCGCCACCGCGTCCACCACCGCCACCACCGCCACGGCCGCCGGCCGGGGGTGCTGCTGCACCTCGACCACCAGTTGCGGCCGCGCCAGCAGCACCTGCTGCGGCGGCTCTTCCCCCCGCTGGAACCGAATCAGCAACCGGCGCAGGTGCACTTGGCACAGTATTTCGCCATGTCCTCCCCGCATCGTCGGTGCGATACATCTGATCGCCAATCGATCCATCGCCAAAGCCGAGTGCCATGCGTCGCTTACGCTCCTCAGGATTCTGAGCGTTCGAGTTGGCGTTCTCGATGGTTGCGTAAACTGTGCGCGGATCCTTGCGATAAATCGAAATCCCGATGCGCCCGAGCAGACCGGTTGGAAGCCCGGTGGTCATCTGCGTCCACGTGGTCCCACCATTGATAGTCTTGAATATTCCGCCACCCGGTCCGCCTTCACCAAACGACCAGGGCTTGCGCACCTTGTCGTAGGTCGCGGCGTAGAGAATGTTGGGATTGGTCGGATCCATCTGCACGTCCACAACGCCGATCGATCTTCCGTCGACCCTGTGATCGAGCACTTTGGTCCACGACGTCCCGCCGTTCGTGCTCTTGTAGAGCCCGCGTTCCGGATTCTCCGAGTAGAGTTTGCCCAGCGCGGCGACGTACACGATGTTGGGATCGGTTGGATGAATTGCAATCCGCCCGATGTGCTCCGATTCTGGCAGCCCGAGGTGGGTCCACGACGTTCCACCGTTGACCGATTTGTAGACTCCGTTTCCGTGGTATGACGAGCGCGAGTTGTTGGCTTCACCAGAGCCGACGTACACGATATTGGTATCGCTCTGGGAGACCGCGACCGCGCCGATGGAAATCACCGGCTGATTGTCGAATATGGAAGTCCAGGTGATGCCGTTATTCGTGGTTTTCCAGAGCCCTCCGCTGGCGGTCGCCGCATAGAAGATCCGTGGCGTTGCCTCAATCACCGCAAGGTCGACAAATCGGCCGCCCTGGTGTGTGGGCCCGATCGATCTCATATCGACCGCGTCGGACAGATTGGCGGGTACTTGAGCCGCGAGCGGCAGTGCAATCGTCGCGATGAGTCCCAGTGTTGCCAAGAGGCCGACACGCAGCCAGCGTCGGATGGTCATCGTATTTCTCCTCGGTTTTGTTGACGTTGGGACCGGCGGGATGGGTCCGCGGGCCACTGAGGTGGATTATAGCGCGCAATTGGGCCGGGCCGCTATGGCGTTCGGGCTCTGGGGACGCCTGGGGCGGGGATAATGCGTTAAGGGCGCTCGATTCCCGTTGCGGAAGGGAACTACGTGAAGGTGAACTGCGTGAAAGGGAACGACGTGAAAGGAACGACGTGAAATTGCACGACGTGAAAGGGAAATGCGTGTACAACAAATGCGTGAAAGTGAACTGCGTGGCCCCGAACGTTGTTAAAACAAACGTCGTTGCTCTAAGAGTGGTTGACTTTCACGTGGTTCACCTCTGCGTCGTTCCTTTCACGACGTTGACTTTCACGCAGTTGACTTTCACGCAGTGCCAACGTCGTTAAGCCCAAGATAGTGAGAGTCTAGGGCTAGAAGATTATCCCAATCGATACCGGAATCACCCGAATCGACTTGAAATCAATAACTCCCTCATCGGTATAGATATTCTGCACGCGCCCCTCGATAAACCCCTCCAGCGGGCCAAGGGTGAACTCAATTCCGGCTCCACCGTCAATACCGAACTTGAATTCCGATTCCGATGACACTGAGGCCATTTCAGTTTTCACACTGAACGCGCCAACGCCCGCCGAGACATAGGGACGAAACGGGCCCGAAAGCAGATTGATTTTCAATCCGCCTATGCCGCTGAGGATCCGCGATGATCCTTCCTCGCCACTCCCCGCGATGATTTCCTTCAGGTTGAGCTTTTGGTAGCCGAGATTGAAGCGCAGCGGCAATCCCATGAGGTTCACCAGCAGATACGCCTGACCGTTAAAGCCGCTGTCATACGACTCCTCGGCTTCACCGATCGGAACGCTCATTCCTCCCCCGAATCCAATTCTGATGATGCGCGGCCTGGACGCACCAGGAAATTGCGCCTCGGCTGCTGTTGTCATTGCCAGCTGGGCCGCAATGATTGCCGCGATCGAGAGGAGTCGGAAGCGCATTCGATACCCTGCCTTTATTAGGTGAAACTGCATGGAACGATCAAAGCACCGTATGATGCTTTGCGCAAGGCGTTATGGGAACTCTGAACTCTGAATACTGAACTCTGAGATTCAGGCATTCTGTGCTCAGTACGCAGAGCTCAGAGTTCCTCACGGCCGTACCTTCACCATTGCAAAAAACGTAGCCCGGCGCGGCTGCGCGCCGACCAGCACCGTCCCAACGCCTATTTGCCCAGTGAGCTCCGGCGACGCGACCTGCGGGAGGCGCGGCGCGTTGGTTGAGATGAAAAAGCCTCCGGTGGCGAAATAGTCGTTGCCGACGCCGCCGGGCCATGTCCACTCGCCGAAGAGCGACACGGGGAAGAGTCCCGACAGTTCAGCACGCGCCTGGAAAAATTCATCGCCTGAAAGGATTGCATCGCGAAGCAGCGGAGCTGCAACGAGGTTGCCACTTGTTCTCGCGTCCAGGTGCGGCGAAAAATCGCCACCAATCAGAAACTGTTCGCCGGGAGCGGCATCCACATTTGCGCGTCCGACGCGAACTCCGGCGCTGAGATCCGGGCCGGGCGATTGGATCGTCGCATCGAATGTTGCACTGAACCTGTTCCAACTCGCACCACCCGTTCGACCCGTCTCGTAATTGCCGGATAGCGACTGGTGAAATGTCAGTGCACCACTTCGCTGAACCGCGCCGGCATTGAGAGATGCAAATGCCAGAGCGCGCGCGTGACTCTCTCCGTCGGAATCCTTCAGCTCTCCAGTCCACAATCCGCTCGACAGCGAAGCAAAGCGTGCGGCATGTTCGAAGTTCTTCGTCGCGAAGATCTCTCCACCCCGATAGTTGAGCTCAACTGCCGGCAACAAGGGGTTCGCAGCGAAGCTGAAGTGTTTTTCAGTCAACTGCAGCTGCGCGCCGATCTGCACTGGCCAGCGGCGCCAGATTGCCTGCAGCGACGCGCCCCTCCACGATCGTGCACCTCCGATGGTTGCGACGAGTGTCGTACCAAGCCTGCCGACCGGGTCCGCCATCGTGAGCATGCCGCCGGCATACCATCCCGTCGCGGAGCCACCACCATATGGCGCCCACGCTATTCGCTGCGGACCAACACCGTACGCTGTGCTGTTGCTCAATGTGGATGATTGCGGCGCCGGCACAGCTACGGGAGCAGCGCTGTTCGCAACTGCAACAGTGGAATCCGTGAGATCGGGAATGGCGGCATTCGTATTGAGGGCGATGCGCCGCACGTGGTAGCCAGTGGCACGCAGCGAGAGAAAGTATGTCGAGTCGCCGCGGGGCGTGATTGCTGGCGCGAATGCTCCGCCCACCAGATTGCTGACGCGCCTTGCTGTTCGCGCAACGGGGTCGACGACTTCGAGATTGAATATTCCGCCCAGCGTCGACACGCTGACAACACTCAGACCATCTGGAGCAAAATCCGCATCGAATCGCGATGCACCATCGTCAGGATCGACGAAGCTGAGCGCGCCATTTCTAACGTCGATGATAACGAGCCGCCAGCGGCCGCCTTCCTGCATCGACGCAACTACGCGAGCGCCGTCGCGAGAAACGCGGGGTCGATAGAAAGCGCGGTCCACTGAACCCTGCGCCAGCATTGTCAACGCGCCGTCGCGCAGCGCAACCCGCACAACACTGCAGAATCCATGAAGACATTGTGTGGCAGCGGCCCACTCACCGGATGGAGCGGCGTCAGGATGCCGAACGCTGGCACCATGCGTTATCCGTCGCAGCGAATTCTGGCGCCAGCGCCACTCGAACAGGTCAGGTCTCACCGAGCCATCGCCGGTACCTTCGACTCGCGTGAGGAGAACGCGATCGCCTCCATCCATGAAGCTGGGACCGTCATACGGTCTTCCGGCGGGCGATTCCAGTACGGCGAGCTGTTTGTGCGGACGCGGTCCGCGATCGACGGCGGGAACATCTTCAGGATCCAGGCGCCGAACACGCTCGACAGCTTGGCGCATCGCATCGGTCACCGTGTCGTCCGCGGTGTTGAAAATGATGAGGCGCGAAGGATTGAATCGCGATCGCTGGATGATTGCGATCTGTTTGCCATCGGGGCTCAGCGCGGGATCGCCAGTGTACCAACCGAAGCGCATGAACAGTTCACCTTCCTGTTTCCCCGCTTTTTCCACGAGACGTTCTGTTGCGACGGCGGCAGCCGTGACTTCTGCGGTGAATCGTCCATACAGTTCTGCGGGAGACGCGGCATACACGCCAGCGAATGCCGAGGTGAAGGAACGCGGTGTTCGCGCCGTCATTCTGCGCCAGACGTTCACCAGACTCTCTTCGCCTTCTTTTTTCTCCAGCCACTCGAGGAACGCAGAGCCGGCGAGATATGCCATGGATCCGGCATAGAATCCTTCGGACGCATTGAGCTGTGAATAGCGGGGAAGCACACCTTCGAGCGCCCATTGTCTGAGAATCGTAGGACGCCATAGTCCATGCGGACGCCCTGAACCGGTGATCTTTCCCTCTACGTAGGTCGCATAACCTTCGATCACCCAGCGCGGTGCCTGCACAATCGGGCCCATTCGCACGGGGAGAATGGAGCGCACAAAGTTGTTGAAGGGATTGCGTGACGGACGAATGAGGTGTGTCACATGCGCAAGCTCATGTCCCGATACCATCTCACCCCAGTCGCGATTCTCGCCGATAACTGAGCGCGGTTCGGGCGGCGTGGGAAAGAGACCGATGAGGGGGCCAGGCATCATGTATCCATTGGCGACGTTGAGCGGGTCGTCCACCAGAACCGTGACTCTGTCCGTGGGCGTGTATCCAACAACGCGAGAGACGGAAGCGTTTACCGCTTCAAGTCGAGTCGCAACGTGCCGGGTCCACTCTTCCAGTTCGCGGGGATAGTGAATGTCAAAGTGTGCGGTGTGGAGCGAGCGCCAGTTCTGCGCGGGCAAAGCCGGCTCCTGCGCAAGCGCTGTTTGACCGAGAAGCCCAACAAATGCGAGAAGAAGTAGTCGCGGGGTAGTCATGGGTCTCAATAAAGTAGGCTGACACCACCGGTGTGGCGATCGGAGTGATCTGACATCTCCTTTTCCAGAACCCTATTGACAGATTTGCCAACGTACCCGCGAGACGAGCAGGTTCGGAATATCTCACCGGCTTGTCGGTGAACCGCTGTTGGCAAATCTGTCAATGAGGTTCTGGAAAAGGAGATGTCAGATCACACCGCTCCGAACTGTGGAGAAGCCTGCTGTCCCGGCATATGCAGAGTGTCCTACTTCTTCAGTGGCACAAACCACGCACCGCGCAACCAGTCGGTGACGAGGGCGATCTCCTTGTCGGTCAGGATTTTCTCGGGCCCGTACGATGGCATGCGATCGTTGTTCGCTCCGAAGAAACGATTGTGTGCGGGGTCGGAGATGAGAGCAATGAGCCATTCCCTGGAAGCAAATCCAGTAAGATCGGGACCGTCGCCATCCGGGCTGTAGTCGCGAAACTTGTGGCAATCGGTGCAGCCCAGTTTCAAGCCGATGAGTTTCTTCCCTTCATCGATCAGTGCGGAGTCACGCTTGTCATCCTCACTCTGTGACTTCAATCCTGCTTCTGCGGAAAGAGCGAGTTGCGCCTTGCGCAGTTCTTCCTTCTGCTCTGGAGTGAATTTCGGGACAACATCCTTCACCCATCCCACCATGTCGCCTTCGACGAGACTCGTGCCGCCCCAGTGACGCGGACCTGCGATTTCCGCGGGATCGAAAAACCGCGCCAGCCAGACACGACTGCCGAAACCCTTCAGGTCTGATGCGGTGATTGAATCTTTCAGCTGGTTGCCCAGCCCGTCGTGACCGTCGTATCGATGACACGATGCGCAATTGCGCGAAAAAATTCTGGGACCCTGCGTAAGAGGATCTTCACGCAACAGTGTCACAGCTCCCGTCAGCGGAATCCCCTGCTCGGCAAGTTCGATGGCGCGCGCAGCATCGAGTCTGGATGTCTCCACTGCTGAGACAAAGGCAGGATCATTGCGATCCTCCTGAACGGCGAGCAAGGTGAGTACGCCCACGCCGGCCAGCATGGACGACAGGAAGACGACGTTGAACCTGTGGCCCAGTCGCCAGCGTCCGATGAAGGGCATCGCGACAAGCACGAGCAGCAGCAGCGTGGGGAGAATGATCGCGCCGATAACCTCCGCTCGCCCCGGAAAGTATTTCAGTATCTGATAGAGGAAGAGGAAGTACCACTCGGGTCGCGCTGCGGAGAATTGCTCCGCCGGATCAGCGGGCGCATCGAGCGGCGCGCCGTGATAGCGGAAAATGAGAAAGAGCACGACGACGAGTACTGCGAGACAGGCAACCAGGTCGCGCAGCAGCTGATCCGGCCAGAAGGCTGCGTCGGGCCGCTTCAGTGGTTGTTTGGCTGTGACTCCATGCCTCCGGAAGAGGTAGATGTGCGCGACAATAAACAGGATGATGACGCCGGGAATGAGGCCCGCGTGCAAGGCGAAGAAGCGCGTGAGCGTATGATGCCCGTAAGTGCTGCCACCGACGATAACGGTTTGCAGCGCAGGTCCGATGCCTGGAGAAATTGCCGCGATGTTTGTCGCAACAGCGGTTGCCCAGTAGCCCTTTTGATCCCACGGCAACAGATAGCCGGTGAGCGAAAGCGCCAGCACCATCAGAAGAAGGACAACGCCCGACCAGAAATTCATCTCGCGCGGTGCCTTGTAGGCACCGTCGATGACGACCTGCATCAGGTGGAAGACGAGCAGTATTGTCATCGCTTGCGCGACGTAGTGATGCAGGCCGCGCAGAAACCAGCCACCCCACATCTGATGCTGGATGTAGTAGACGCTCTCCCACGCCGTCTGTGAACTGGGGCTGTATGCCAGCCAGAGAAAGAGTCCCGTGACTATCTGAACGATGAAGCAGAAGAGAAGAGTGCTCCCCCACACATAACGCCAGCGCGCGCCCCCGGGCACGCTCTCGAAAAGCGTGATATGGAGCAACTTCCTGTAGCCGCTGCGTTGATCCAGCCAGTCGAACAGGGACCGCATCAAACAGGAATCTTTTCGGGTGTGCCTTTGCGGAAGTTTTGAAACTTCACCCAGATTTCCCCGTTGGCCCGGACTTGCGCCTCAAGTTCGTCCATACCGCGCGGCGCGGGACTCTTGGGATCGAGGATTTTCCCGTCGACCGAAAAGCTGCTTTTGTGACAGGGGCAATAGTAGTGCTTTGCATCCTGACTATAGCCCACGGTACATCCGAGATGCGGGCAAACGCTGTTCAGCACGCGAACCTGATTGGGACCGGTTTTCTGGACGTAAACCGCGCCGATCGGAACATCCGGAGTGCGGTTCCAGGCATCCACATGTGTGTCCAGCACCGAAAGTTTGCGGGGCTCACCATTCTCCGGCAGCGAGCCGAGTGAGCCAATGCGCACGGTGCCGCGCGCCTCAGTCTTCCTCCGCAGCGGATCGAGAAAGACGAGCAGTCCCGAAATTGGGGGCACGACCGCAAGAATCCCCCCGACTAACACCGCGGCGGCTTTGACCAGATAGTTGCGCCGGTCGGGCCGGGGCGGTGAACGGTCGTCTTTTTCCATCAATTTGATAGGGGTCCGCTACTGGAATCACGAATATGTCACGGGAGTGTTTCCAGAGCAATCGGCGGCAACAACCATTACCCCACCTCACCCCACTAACAACTGATGAGGCTCGAGCCAAAATCACCTGTACCACCCGACGCTGACGATCAGGCGCTGGTGCGCCTGGTCCTTGCTGAAGGTTCGGAAGCGGCGTTTCGCGTGCTATACAGGCGCCACGCGCCGCGTGTTTATCGCGTGATGCTGCGGATGCTTGGCAGTGAGTCGGACGCGGAAGATGCGCTGCAGGAGACATGGCTTCGGGCAACCGATCGTCTGAGCGCATTTGCCTGGCGCTCGCAACTGGGAACCTGGCTGACTGCAATTGCGGTGAATGTTGCGCGCGATGTACTCGACAGGCGTGGTCGCTGGGTGGATGTGGAACTGGAAGAACAGATGATCATCATGGAATCGGCGGGAACAGGTGAGCCGATAGATATGGAGCGCGCCATCGCGCTGCTCCCCGCGGGTTGCAGGGCGGTGTTCGTATTGCACGACATCGAAGGGTACACGCACGAGGAAATCGCGGCGCAGCTTGGATACACGGATGGAACGTCCAAATCCCAGTTGTTCAGAGCGCGACGGGCGCTGCGACGACTACTGAACGAAGCTGAAGTGGAGGAGAGTAATCATGCAGAATAATGAATCAAACGAACCGGCATTGAGCACCGAGCGGATGGCAGGGCTCGACAATTCCCGCGCGCCTCGTGCAGAAGTTGAGGATCGCATTGTTGGTGCTCTTCACGGAAGTGGCGTGCTGCACAATTATCGCTCTGCTTTTGCTTTGCAGCGAAGTGCGAATTCGGCGCAGCGTACGGTGTGGATGGCGGGGCTGAGTGCAGTGGCTGCAACTGCGATGTTTTTGGCTGGAATGAAAGCAGGAGAGCGCGGATCAAATGCGCGCGCAGTCGCAGCGCTGGTCAGCAGCGCTGCAACCGCCAATGCACTTGCCACCACCTGTCCGGCGATGAGTGTCGCAGCGCTCCCCTCACCATCTCAACTCATCTGGTACTGAGGAATACATCAATGAGAATCACTACATTTTTTTCTCTCGCTGCGTTTTTTGCAACGAACCTGAATGCGCAAATCGACACTGCCGCGACAGTCAACCGCGGCGCGATGACGCGAGCCGAATTGTTGCGGCAGAGCGCCAGCGCGTTGACAGCACTCCAGCAGTCGCGTTCTGAACAGGTGCGTGCCGCCGTGGAGAGCGCACGATTGACGCGGCAGCAATTTGAATTGAATCAAACCTCAAGCGAGGCTCTGCTGACCGCGCTGCGCCGCGCTTCGGAGATTGATTCACTTACGGTCGCGCGTGCCACTGCGCTCTTCGCGCAGCGCGCAATAACAAGACAACACTTCGACAATGAGGTTGGCCTTCTTCGCGCTGATCAAATTGTTCGTGCTACGCAGGACACATCTCGTTCAGAGGCGGCCCGCCGTGAGTCGCTTTTTGAGGCGCAATGGAGACTGCAGCGCGAGCTGCGCTGGACTGCTGATTCCGCGAGAGCCAGCGCCGAGCAAGCTATGTTCGAGCGCCGTCTGGTTGACTCAATCGCGCAACGGGTTCAACGCGACACGGCGCGAAGTTTGGTTCTGGATTTTGAAGTGCAAAGAGCCATGTTCGAGCGCACTTCAGAGCAAAGGGCAGCCGACGCGATGCGTGCAGCGATGAGGTTGTCGGACCTCGAAATGGTGCTCGACGCAGCAATCCGGAACCGCCTTGAACTTCCCACCACCTCGCTGGGCATGGGCCTGCTCTGCTCGGGAAGTTGCACATCGACTGTGGGCGGTCGCAGCAACGTGTTCACATTCACCGGCTATCCGGTGGTCGGCGCGGTTGAACCCGGGAGCATCGCTGCGAGACTCGGCTTGCAGCGCGGAGACACACTCAAGGCCATTGACGACATCAGCGTTGCCACCCGCCAGGGCGGTGAACGACTGAGCGCACTTACACCCAACCGCACAGTGAAGCTGGGATGGAGTCGCAACGGTGTAGCCCACACCGCATCGGTAACCCTGCCGCCAGCCACAATGAGAGATGCACTGACCGCCGCGCGACTGCGGCAATCAGTGGGGAACACGATGGTGGAAGTTTTTGGCTCGGGAGCTTCGTGGACACGCGATCCGCAAACGGGCGCACTAAGGATCACGGGAGATTCGATTACGGTGATCGTTCGGCCGCCGCCGCAGTAGTTCTTGCGGCACTTCTGCTCACTGAAAACTCCACACTGCAACCTGATGGCATCTGACCGTGATCCCGGTCGGATGCCATCAGGTTGCAGTGTAAAAGTGCTCAGTGATCAGAAGTGAACGACTGTCCGGAATCAACCGGGCGCAACCTATCCCCTCCTGCGGGGTACGCTCCCCCCGGCTATATTCGTTGGGAGCTCTGCGTTTTTGGCATGGGGCAGAGGCAGTCTCGGGCGGCTCCTAACCGTCATGCAATCTTTACCGGTACGCATCGGTCGCGCGCATCTGCCGTGCACCTCTGCCGCCATCATCCAAAATCTGTCATGCGCCTTCAAGCCCCCAAGTTGACCTCAGTCGTTGCAGTCATGCTCCTCACGATGATTGCCAGCAGCAGTCAGGCGCAGCCGCCCCGGTCCGGCGGTTTCGATTTGACTTACGGGATTGGCAAGGGGCTCGGGGACGAGTACAAGGACCGTAACGGCACGCTCAACTCGTTCGAACTCTTCTTCAGCACGCGCATGGATGGTGGCAACACTCCGCTGCTGCTGGGTGCTCAGGCCATTTACTTCGCCGCGGACAATGGCGACGATGAGTGCATCTTGTCGCAGATCAGCGGATGTGTTCGCAAGTTTCCTGACATAGCGGGCGGCGGCCTTCTCATTGCCTTCGAGCCAACGTTCCTCACTAACACCTTCGTTCACCTGAATGGCGGACTCGCGGTTGTTCAGCCGTCCAGTGACGGAGGACCCACGATCGGCTTCCTCGGAGCGGCGCGATTGGGGCAGTCCATTGGGCGACACCTCGCGATTCTGGCCGGCATTCGCACCCTCGCAATACCCGACATGAGAGGGGGCTCGGTGAACATACCGGCGGTTCACTTCGGCCTGCGTATCAGATAGCAGCCTGTACTGATAACACTCGGGCCATTCCACTCCGGGTCGTCGAGGAGTAACGTATGAAGAGGCCAGTCCGGCTTCTCCTGACGCCAGCAAATCTCGACAATGCCATCGTTCATCAAGCGCTTCACACATCGTAGCTCGCTCACCGCGGCGCTGGTGCTCGCGGCCCTTCTCTTCGACTTCGGCGAATCGGACAGCACGGCCGCGCAAACTGTTCAGGCTCGCGCCGATTCGCTTCCAGCTCGTCTCACGGACGCAGAGTTCTGGCGGCTGGTGGGGCAGATCTCGGAGACGGAAGGCAACTTTCCGTCGGACAATTTCACGTCCAACGAGATTGAGGTCGGCCCCCTCGCAGCATTGCTGCGCTCGCGCGGGCGCACAGGCGGCGTTTACATGGGAGTGGGGCCGGAGCAGAACTTCAGTTACATCGCGGCCATCCGTCCCAAAATGGCATTTATCGTGGACATCCGCCGCCAGGCTGTTGTGCAGCATCTCATGTACAAGGCGATCTTTGAACTATCGGCAACGCGCGCCGATTTTATTTCCCTCCTTTTCTCAATTCGTCGTCCCGCCGGACTCGATACCGCATCATCGATTCAAAAGATCTGGAGCGCATATATGTCCGTAGGGCGCGATGCGGGCGCCTACGCGCAAAACCTGGATCGGATCAGAAATCACCTCACCCGGACGCACGGCTTTGCACTTAACGGTGCCGAGCTGGACATGTTGAACTATGTCTATGAAAGTTTCTACAGCGCCGGACCGCAGATTGGGGGTCGTGGTGGGGGAGGACGTGGAGGAGGTGGCGGCAGGAATACGAACTTCATGATTCTGTCCGAGGCGCGGGCGCCGGACGGATCTTCCCAGGGATTTCTCGCCAGCGAGGCTTACTACCGAACGCTGAAAGATCTGCAGACACGCAACCTCATCGTTCCCGCCTCCGGTGATTTCGGCGGACCCAAGGCGATCCGCGCGGTGGGAAGTTATGTCGCATCTCGTGGCGCCACGATCACAGCGTATTATCTCTCCAACGTGGAGCAGTACCTCTTTCAGGACAACAAGTGGCGGCAGTTCTACACCAATGTGGCAACCCTTCCAATCGACAATGCCACGGTGTTCATCCGTCCCTACGCAATGCGCACATGGCCCACAGAGACATCGCTTTGCTCGATAGGCGATTTTCTGCGCAGCTTCAATTCGGGTCGAATCACCAGCAACAATGATGCGCTGAGCTGCGCCCGCTAGGATAGCGGAGCATCCGCTATCTCTCAAATCAACACCCCTTGATATATCAACAACTCTTGATATATTAAGGTCCATGACCACCACAATCGAAACTGACCTGGCGCGCGCGGCTCTCGTCTTCCGCGCGCTCTCCGACGAAACACGACTCGCCATACTGGATATTCTGCGCGACGGCGAGTGCTGCGTCTGCGAGCTGCAAACAGAACTGAGCGCCGCGCAATCGCGGCTGTCCTTCCATTTGCGCGTACTCAAGGACGCCGGAATTCTCATCGATCGAACGCAAGGGCGCTGGTCCTACTATCAGATTGCTCCGGGCGCGCTCAACGAAATCCATGATCTGGCTGTTGCATTGCAGCCCTCGAAACGCAAACTGCGAACGCAAGCACCCAGGTGCTGCGGTTGAATTCTCCCCCGACCCCCAACCTCCAATATCCAATGTCCAATCTCCAATCCGGTGATCTGACCTCCGTCGTCCGCGACAAATACGGTGCTGCGGCACGTAGAGTCCTCGAAAATGCACGCAGCGGCAGCAGCGAAAAAGAGTCCTGCTGTGAGAGTTCATGTTGTGGTGCTTCCGAATCCAACGGTGAGGCCGATCCCATCACGTCCAACCTCTACGCGATCGGAGAAACCGATCAACTCCCAGAGTCAGCGGTGCTCGCGTCGCTCGGTTGCGGCAATCCGACTGCGCTTGCCGAACTTCTCGAGGGAGAAACTGTCCTTGATCTGGGCTCGGGTGGTGGCATCGATGTGCTGCTCTCGGCGCGGCGCGTTGGTCCGCGCGGCAAGGCCTACGGGCTGGACATGACCGACGACATGCTCGAACTCGCGCGCCGCAATGCTGCGGAGGCAGGAGTCTCGAACGTCGAATTCCTTCGCGGGCGCATCGAGGAGATTCCTCTGCCAAGCAATTCGGTTGATGTGATCATCTCGAATTGCGTAATCAATCTCTCGGGCGACAAAGGCAAGGTTTTGCGCGAGGCATTTCGGGTTCTCAAGCCGGGCGGACGCTTCGCGGTTTCCGATGTGGTTGTCCAGGGGGAACTACCCGATGATGTGAAACGCAGCATGGAACTCTGGGTCGGTTGCGTCGCGGGTGCGCTGGCAGATACCGAGTTCATTGCGCTTCTCAGAGATGCCGGGTTCGAGGAGCCGACGGTGGAGATGACGCGCACGTACAATGTGGAGGACGCGCGCGCGTTTCTGGTGAACGCAGGCCTCGATGTCGATCGCGTGGCCGCAGAAGTAGCAGGTAGAGTTGGTGCCGCGTTCGTGAGAGCGTGGAAGCCACTATAGCAGCACGTGGTTGCCGCGCGAGTGCATCAGTTGGCTGATTCCTCGAGCGGCAGAGGCTGCAACGTGAATACGGCACTGCCCTTGCACTAGTGGTGAGCGGATACAAACGTCTCGCGCTCAACTTTTTCTGAAATCATTGGGAGTGTGCTCGAGACGGGCTCCAAGCTCATTTCGAGGAGGATACCTCCCATGATCACACTTGCCCACCCAAGAGACCGGCGCATTGATACCGGACTTCTGATCCTGCGCGTGGTCGTTGGACTCGTATTTCTGGCGCACGGCTGGCAGAAGCTGTTCGTCATGGGAATGGGCGACACTACGGCCGGATTCGCGCAGATGGGAGTGCCGATGCCGGAGATAGCGGCACCATTGGTCGCGGGCGTCGAACTCGTCGGTGGGATCGCGCTGATACTGGGACTGTGGACGCGCCCCTTTGGTGTCATGCTGGCGATCGACATGCTCGGGGCGATTGCCTTGGTGCATCTGCGCAACGGTTTTTTTGCGCCCAATGGAATCGAGTTCGTTCTGACCCTCTGTGCTGCTTCTCTGGCGTTGGCGGTGGCCGGCGCTGGAAGGACGTCGATAGACGGCGCGATGAGGCAGCGACGCCGAGTGGAGATTGCGCGAATCGACAACCTTGTCCTGCGGGATAGGCGCAACGTCGAGGTAAAGGTGTGACCCGCAATTCGCGTAGACGACTCATCGCCAGAATTAATCAAGCCATACCAGTCTTACTGGTCGCATTGTTTTCCCTTTCGATCATGGGGTTCGTGGCTGTTGCGTGGAGTGCGCTGGCGGAAGGCACCAAGACGGTCAAACGGTCGTCGGGAATGCTCGCACTTCCTGAGAAACCCACACGAGCGCTCATCGCACGCGGCGACAGCATCTTTCATGGGACTAACGGACCAGGATCGTGCGCCGTTTGCCACGGCGAGCAGGGCAGAGGTACTCGATTAGGTCCCTCACTCGCCACGGCGCGACAGCGTGCTGGCGACGGCGATCTGGAATCGGTCGCACGTGTGATTCGCCGCGGAGTCTTCTGGCCGCCGTCACTGCGTCCTTCGATGCCCGCCTTTGAGGGCGCGCTCGACCGCGAACAGATCTGGGCCGTGGCCGCGTACGTGTATTCCATCTCACCACGCGGCAACTAGCCACTTGCACACACTGTTCTTGACCTGAAGCCCGCACGCTGCTTGCGTCCATGAGCGAGCTGCACCACCCGCTCTCGGCAAAAACGTACGCTCGAGGTGAATTCAGTTGTCCGTGCATTCCAAGGAGGGACCCCAGCTCAACGCAAGTCAGCGCCGCAGCGTTGAGGCTCTGCTCGAATCTGTTGAGGCGATTGTAACGCAGATCGAGCGGCTGATCCCTGACGCCGGCGGGCACGAGAATGGTGTCACTGAAGTGGCGAACGACCTCCCCGGTCAGTTCTGCGAAGAAGCCCCCGGGAGAATCCTCGTTGTGCGCAGCCAGGTCCGTATGCTCGCGGATCGCATCAATCTGACCCGCCGCCGAGTTTCAAAGCGCCGCGCGGTGAAGGGAATGTTGTCAGCGCAGCTAATGCGAGTTGAAGACGTAACACCCGCGCGCCTGAGCAATTATGGTGAACTGCATCCCAGCTTTACCGAGGATGTAAGCCCTGCCCTCAAGCAGATCCAGGGATCGCTGAAGGAATTGCTGGATCTGCTGCACGACTAGCGGGTTCAACGGTCCGAGGGCGCGCCTCGTACCACTACTGCTACTGCAAACAACTACTACAAGAGGTCGGTCAATGCTTCAATCGAAGTTCATTCTTGCTTTTCCTGTGCTGGCACTGCTAGCCGCAGCAGGTTTCTCGCGTGCATCCGCGAGTGTACCTGCACACTTTGCTACAGCGTCCGCTTCGCGTGCTGCCGAAACGAGTCAAGCGGCTCGACGGTTGACGCTCAACGTGGCGCCGTCTGGTAGCGAGGCTCGTTATCGAGTTAGAGAGCAACTCGTCGGGGTCAGCCTTCCCGGCGATGCTGTTGGCAGGACAAGCAAAGTATCGGGCGCCATTGTCATCGAATCGAATGGCCGTGTGGTGAAGGAGGGCTCGAAGTTCGTCGTCGACCTCACGTCCATCACCACAGACGTGAGCATGCGTGACGGCTTTGTCCGCCGCAACACACTTCAGACCGACCAATTCCCCAACGCGGAATTCATCCCCACCGGCATAACCGGACTTCCTTCCTCAATTCCGGTTGCGGCCGATCTTGCGTTCAAGATGACCGGTGACTTCACCGTGCACGGAGTGACCAAACCTGCCACCTGGGATGTGAAGGGCAAGATGGTCGCAACGGGGGAATTCACAGGAACCGCAACGACCGGCTTCAAGTTTGGCGACTATGGCTTGACGATTCCGAGAGTACCGCGGGTGATGAGCGTCGTTGACAGCATCAGGCTTGAACTCGATCTGCACCTTGTGCCCGGGACGCCGCCGAGCTAATTGGAGAGTGGATATTGGACATTGGATATCTCATTGGTAGTTGGAATCTCCAGTGAGATATCCAAATTCCAATATCCACTCTCCAATTTCTGTTCCCTCTACTTCCCACCGCCGAGGGAAAGCGTCAGTCCACCGGTGATAAGGTCAGTATTCATGCGGTTGTAGCGCGTCGCCTCAACGAAAATTCCCATTGAGCCGAGGTTGAGCCGTGCGCCCAGTCCGGCTGACCACTTGGAACGTGCCGGATCGCCAAAGTTGTAGTCGCCCCAGCCGGCCTGCGCGTAAGGTGTCACGAGGACGAGCGGAATCGAGAGCACGCCGCTCACTATGTATGCACGGGCTCCGCTTTCGGTCGGATCGTTGGGCCACATTCCTTCTCCGCGCACCTCGACGGGAAGCAGCGGTAGGCGCAGTGAAGCAAAGGCCATTTTGTGGCTCAGATCATCAAACGAGCTCGGTAGGTCGCGGCGTTCATTGAGCACTCCGCCCAATCCGGCGCCGATAGTCAGGCCCTGCGCGGATGCGTCGCGGGCAAGGGAAGTTGCGGCAAGAACCGCGACCATTGCGGGCACTAGAACACGGTATCGCATATCAAGTCTCCATTTGCCGGCGGTCCAGCCCGGCAGAAATATTTCGAGCGATCTGACTCACTCACGACTGTTCGTACTGGTAAAAGGGCAACATCGGGACCAACGGCGCGCCTGATCGGTGGAACTTTCCGATCCTCTTAATGCGCAGGAGCTTAGCCGAGCGAGCTCGGCAGGCCTGCATCACGACATTTGTCTCGCAAACGAGATTTCAGCGTACAAAAAAAAGACTCTCCGAACGGGCGCTTCGGTCACAGCAGCTAGGCCTACCCTCCAGAACGAGTATGCAAGCACTCACTTGCGTAGTCCCGCGCGGCGATCTACACTTCGCGCCCCATGGACTCACGATCCAGAATACTCGCTGCCGCCGCCGACCTCTTCGCTCAACACGGATTCCGCGGCGCAACCACTCGACGCATCGCACAACGCGCCGGCGTAAATGAAGTCACCATCTTCCGATCCTTTGGCTCCAAGGAACGACTGATCGGTGAAGCAATTCATTGCCATGCGGCGCAATCAAAGACCGCTGCACTCCCCGAAACTCCGGTCAATCCTGAACGCGAACTGATTGAGTGGTGCGCCGGGCAACTCGAACACCTTCGCAGCATCCGTGTTCTGATTCGCACATGCATGGGGGAGCTCGAGGACCGTCCCGCTTTCGCTCCAGATGCAGCGCACGGACCCGCGGCAGCAGGGGTTCAGCTGGGTAAGTACCTCAACAGCCTGCGAGACAAGAAGCTCATCGGGAAAGACGTCAATCAGCACGCCGCAATCGCAATGTTGCTCGGCGCCTGTTTCGCGGATGCCATGGGGCGGGACATCATGCCGGCGATGTTCCCGCAACCTGCCGAGGATGCGGCCAGGCAGTACACCCGGCTCTTTCTCAGCGCACTTGGCTTCGATGTTTCGCCGGAAATCGCGTCCAGAAAATCTCAACGACCCACCTTACAACGCACAAAGCGATGACAAACAATAGGATTTCCGCGATCGCCGCACTCGCGCTGGTCGCGACGCTTGGTTCCGTGCCTGCCTCATCTGCACTCGCACAGGCAATCTCCCTCGAGGAAGCGTTGCGCCGCGCGGAAGCTCAGAGCGAACTGGTAGGAATCGCCCGCACTGGAGTAGCGCGCGCCGATGGCCAGCAGATCTCTGCCCGCAGCCAGCTCTTTCCCCAGATATCCGCGAACGCCGGGTACACACGAACGCTGAAGTCGCAGTTCGAGTCGTTCAGTGCCGGCGGCGATAGCTCGGGCTTTGAAGGGCTGAGCGATCTTCCTTTCGGTCAGGCAAACCAGTACAGCGTTGGACTGGCGCTGTCTCAGGCGCTCTTCTCCGGTGGTCGAATCACCGCTGTTGGCGACGTCGCGCGTTCGGGACGCAGGGTGGCGGACATCGAACTCGGCTCGCAGCTCGCGCTACTCAAGGTCGATGTAACTGAGGCGTACTACGACGCGGCTCTCGCTGACAGGCTTGTGGAAATCGCAGACTCATCTCTCGCACAGACCGAGCAGGCATTGCGCCAGATGGAGTTGGGCAAACAGGTGGGCGACAAATCGGAGTTCGACCTGTTGCGCGCCAGAGTAACTCGCGACAATCAGCGTCCCATTGTCATTCAGCGCAGATCGCAGCGTGACGTTGCGTACTTCCGTTTGAAGCAGCTTATCGGCATTCCATTTGAGTCGGCGCTGCAGCTCTCCACCGGGATTCAGGACGAGAACATGCAGCTGGCAGCACTGCCCGCTGGAACGGACACGACGTCCGCGATGCGCTCGAGCGTGCGTCAGGCAGCTGAAGCTGTCACCGCGCAAGAAGGACTCCTCAGGATTCAGCGTTCGGAACGACTGCCGACGGTGAGTCTCACATCGCAATTCGGACGCGTCGGGTACCCCAAGGGTTTGCCAGCGTGGAATGATTTCCTCTCGAACTGGAGTGTGGGTGTCGGTTTGCAGGTTCCAGTTTTTACCGGAGGAAGAATTCGCGGCGATGAAGTTGTCGCGCGAGCCGCAGTGGACGAAGCGCGGCTCCGAATGCAGCAAGTGCGCGAACTCGCCGCGCTCGACGCGCGTGCGACCATAGCTTCATTGCGAGAATCCGAAGAGGCGTGGCGCGCATCGCTCGGTACAGTGGAACAAGCACAGCGCGCTTACGAAATTGCACAAGTGCGCTTCCGCGAGGGTATCTCCACGCAACTGGAGCTGACAGAAGCGCGCGTTTTGCTGCAGACAGCTCGCGCCAATCGCGCGGTCGCAGCTCGCAATCTGCAAGTTGTGCAAGTCCGATTGACGCTGCTCCGCGACCTTCCACTCGGCGGAACGGGTGCGGGCGCTTCGCAGCAGACGGGCGGATCGGCCCAGCAGCAATTGCAGCAGCAGCTGCAACAACGAATGCAACAGCAGGGTCCACAGGGTGCGGCCGGAGCCACTGGGGGTCAGGTCGGAGGAATTGGCGGAGGAAGAACACAACAATGAGAGAGACACCATCGCGGATGCGCACAATGATCGCCGCGCCGCTTCTGATACTTGCAATTGCCGGCTGCGGTCCCAAGGCCGCACCGGTTGCCGATACGACCGCGCGCGTCACTTCACTCGGCACTGAAAACATCGCGATAGTTGTGCAGGGGCAACTGCAGAGCGGCCCGATGGTTTCCGGCGCGCTGGCACCGGAACGCCAGACAACCGTGCGCGCCGAAGTTGGCGGTCCCGTGCTGGCTACTTCCGCTGAGAGGGGACAAGCGGTTGCGAAAGGCGAACTACTCGCTCGCATCGACGATGCCGAGATCGAGGTTGCCTGGTTGTCGGCGCGGAGCATGCATACCGCAGCGGAGAACGCCGCTGCGGTTGCCAAGAGGGAAGAGGATCGCGCGGTTTCGCTTTCCGCGGCGGGCGCCATCGCTGATCGCGACCTGGATCAGGCCAAGCGCGCCAACATCGCCGCGCAGGCGCAACTCGCCGACGCGAAATCACGACTGGTACTTGCAGAGAAGCAGCGCAGCGCTACCAGAATCACCGCTCCCATTGCTGGAGTGGTGAGTGAGAAGCAGGTGTCCGCGGGAGATGTGGTTCAACCCGGCAACGCACTGTTCAGCATTATTGATCCGCGCAGCATGAGACTGGAAGCGGCGGTTCCCGCGCAGGAATTGAACCAGGTGCGCATCGGGTCGGCGGTTCATTTTTCCGTGAGTGGCTACGGGGAGAGACGCTTCAGCGGCAGAGTGTCGCGCATCAGCCCGACAGCCGATCCCGCGACGGGGCAGATTCAGGTTTTTGTTTCGATTCCCAACGCGGGCAATACACTTGTGAGCGGACTTTTCGCAGAGGGGCGTATTGCGGCGCAGACCCGTACTGCGATGCTGGTACCAGTTTCCGCGGTCAATTCCACTGGACTCACACCGACGCTGATGAGAGTGAAGGGAGGCCGCGTGGAAAAAGTGGATGTAAAAGTCGGTTCGCGTGATTCGGCCACCGAGACAATCGAGATTCTCACCGGAGTGGCGCAGGGCGACACCGTGTTGTTGGGTACTGCTCAAGGTTTGGCCCCTGGCACATCGGTGAAGGTGACTGCGCCCGGCGATGCACCGCCGCCCCTTCCGCCACCGGCAGCTGGATCGGGCAACTGACATGCTCATCTCCGATTACGCCATCAGGCGTCCCCTCATCACGGTAGTGGTGATGCTGGCGCTCGCGGTTTCAGGAACATTCGCTCTCCTGAACCTCAAGACCGATGAATTCCCTGACGTGCAGCAACCGGTTGTGTTCACGGCAATCATCTATCCTGGTGCATCACCGGAACAGGTCGAGACAGAGCTTCTTTCGCCCGTCGAAGAAGCCATCCAGAGCATTTCCGGTGTTGACATCATGTATGGCGAAGCGCGTGATGGTTACGCGCAGGTCATCACGATGTTTCAGTTCGAAAAAGATCCGCAGCAGGCTACGCAGGACATTCGCGACGCAATTTCGGCAATTCGCATGGAGCTGCCCGCGGAGATGGAAGAACCGATCATGCGGCGCTTCGATCCGATGGACTTCCCGATCGTGCAGATCTCGGTCACGTCTGCCACACTTTCTCCCGCTGAACTCACCAGAATTGTCGATCCTCGTATCACACGCGAATTGCGATCGGTGCCGGGTGTCGCACAGGCGCGGATCATTGGGAATATCGAACGTGAACTGACAGTGGAGCTCAAACCATCCGCGCTTCAGGCGGCGGGTGTGAGCGTGGCTGAGGTGGCGCAGGCGCTGCAGTTCCAGAACCTGGCCGCGCCGGTTGGTCGTATCAACAGCGCGCTTGAGGAGCGCACGATCCGTCTCAAGGGCAGGCTTGAGAGCCCTGATGATTTCAAGATGATGGTGGTTGCCGAGAAAGGCGGCCGCCTCATCAGACTGGGGCAAGTGGCTGACGTTGTCGACGGAACGCAGGAGCAACGCACGCTGGCGCTCTACGATTCTGTCGGCGTCGAAGGAATGCTGGATGCCGTGGGCATCGACATCACAAAGGCAAAGGGTTACAGCACGACAGATGTGAGCGAGCAGATACAGGAGAAGCTCGCCGAACTCGCGCCAACGCTTCCTGAGGGAGTGAAGGTGCGCATCGTGAGGGACGCCGGCGAAACTGTTGCTGCGTCGGTGCATCGGGTCCAGGAAACACTGCTCGAAGGCGCGCTGCTTACCGTGCTCGTCGTTTTCATTTTCCTGAATTCGTGGCGTTCCACGATTATCACTGGTTTGGCGCTCCCGATATCGGTGCTGGCTTCGTTCGTGGCGGTTTGGGCATTTGGCTTCCGTCTGGAAACGATGTCACTGCTGGGTCTTTCGCTTGCGATCGGTATTCTGATCGACGATGCGATCGTGGTGCGAGAAAACATCGTGCGACATATACGAATGGGTAAGAGCCATTACGTCGCAGCGCATGACGGGACCAACGAAATAGGTCTGGCGGTTTCGGCAACGACATTCGCAATTGTCTGCGTCTTCGTACCGGTGGCATTCATGTACGGAGTTTCAGGGCAATGGTTCAAACCATTCGCACTTACAATTGCGTGCTCCGTGCTCGTGTCGCTCTTCGTTTCTTTCTCGCTCGATCCCATGCTCTCGGCCTATTGGCCCGACCCGCATGTGCCGGAGGAAAAGAAGTTTTTCATAACGCGCTGGTTGGACAAATTCAACGCCTGGTTCAACCGGCTCTCCGATAGCTACAGGAAGGTGATTGGCTGGGCGTTGGATCACAGGCTGGCCGTGGTGTTTCTCGCGGTAGGGTCGTTTGTCTTCGCCTTGTGGTTGCCTGCGACCAACAGGGTGGGAGGAGGATTCTTCCCGGAAGATGACCGCGCCGAATTCACCGTTGTTGTCGAGACGCCCGCCGGATCGAGCTTTGAATACACACGCGCCAAGACTGCGGCGATTGCGGGACTTGTAATCGCGCACAGCGACGTTGTCAGGTACACCTACACGACAGTCGGCAGCGATGCCGGTTCGGTGGATGAGGCGAGCATTTACGTCCGAATGACGCCGCAGCAGGGGCGTAGCATCAGCGCCGCAGAATTCGCACAGACAATCCGGAACGAGGTTGCCGGCCTTGCGGGAGTGAAGGCATCGGTGTTCGATAACCAGTTCAGTGGCGGGTTCAAGCAGATTCAGCTTCAGTTGAAGGGGGAAAACACCGACGCGCTCGCAGAGGCTGGGCAAATGGTTCTTGCGGAGGTACAAAAGGTCCCCAACGCTGTCGACATTGGCCTGTCCACCAAGGGACTGAAGCCTGAGTTGGATGTGCAGCTCAATCGCGCCCTGGCTGGCACTCTGGGATTGACAGTAGGACAAATTGCGCAGTCTCTGCGACCCGCGTTTGCCGGCATTGATGTCGGCGACTGGCTGGATCCATCGGGTCAGACTCGTGACGTTGTAGTGCGGTTGACACCCGAATCGCGAAGAAGTCCATCCGATCTCGCGCAACTTCCAATCATGGTAACAGGACGCGACGGGAGGTCAGCAACATTGCCTCTTGGTCAGGTTGCGACCATCTCGACCAGCACCGGTCCTGCACGTATTACGCATTTGGACGGTGACAAAGTCGTGACCGTGGAGGCCAATACTCAGGGGCGCTCTCTGAATGAGGTGATGACTGATATCAAGGCCAGGACCGACGCGCTGCAGCTTCCTGCGGGAGTGACCCTCAATGCGGGCGGCGAGGCGGAAGACGTTGCTGAGGTATTCGGCAGCATCTTCGCGGCACTGGGTATCGCCGTGTTGCTGATGTATCTCATTCTCGTGGTGCAGTTCGGATCCTTCCTCGATCCGCTTGCGATCATGCTATCGCTGCCGCTGTCACTGATCGGCGTGATGCTGGCGCTGTGGGTCACGAAGAACACGATCAACATCATGAGTTTGATCGGTGTAATCCTTCTCATGGGCATCGTGGCGAAGAACGCCATCCTGCTGATTGACTTTGCCAAGTGGGCGCGCGAGCGGGCGGGAATGCCGTTGCGCGAGGCGCTCATCGAGGCGGGTGCCATACGTCTGCGGCCGATTCTGATGACGACATTCGCGCTCATCGCAGGTATGATTCCGGTGTCGATCGGAGCGGGAGACGGCGCTCAGTTCCGGTCGCCGCTGGGGATCGCGGTGATCGGTGGTGTGCTTACTTCCACATTGCTCACGCTTATTGCGATTCCAACATTCTATGAAATCCTCGACGAGTGGCGCAGCTGGTTCACGCGCAAGCTGGGCTTCAAGCCCAAACAGATGACCGGCGAACATCCCGTTGTGCGCCCCGCGCCTGGACATGGCGACTGATTTCGAATGCTGACTCTTGCGGCATTCTTCCTGTTGCAGGCTAGTGCTGCTGATAGTGCTGGGCAGGGGTCATCTGCGCTTTCAACGTTGCTGGGAATGCCGCTCACCCAGCAACTGTGGTCGCCGGATCTCCCACATGTGCGTTTTGCTCCCGCGCGCAGCCGCTACAACCGAATTGAAGGTCTCTCCCTTGCTGCAATCGGCGGATGGGAAGCTGGGAACGCCGGAGACAAGATGTTCGTTGCACTGGCGCGCCTGGGTACTGCGGATCTGGTTCCCAACGCCGAGCTGGAATTCTCGCGCGAACGTGGATACAAGCGGCGATCGCTCGCGGCCTATTATCGTCTTGACGCATCCAACGAGTGGGGCAATCCCCTCGCACTGGGCGCATCACTCGGCGCACTCTTCATCGGACGCGACGAGGGGTTCTACTATCGAACCGCAGGAGTTGAGGCGCGAGTACTTGATAGCACGCGCGCCACATTCGAAGCGAGGGTGTTTGCGGAGCGACACCGGTCCGCGCGGGTGAAAAACAATTTCACATTCGCGGACGCCTTCGGCAATCGCGATTTCAATCCCAATATTGTCGCCGATGATGGCGATATCGCCGGAGTAGCCGCGAGCATCACCACGTACCGCGGCGACCTCGCAACCGAGAAGCGGCTTTTCGGCGAGGTGAAGGTGGAAATGGCAGCCGGCGATTTTGACTACGCCCGCGGCATGTTCGAGGGCGTTGCGTCAATGCCCTTTGCGAAAATGCTGCTTGCATCACTCACCGTGAGTGCCGGCACATCAGGTGGAACGCTGCCAGTGCAACGCAACTGGTTTCTGGGCGGCAGTCGCAGCCTGCGCGGTCAGCGCGCTGGTGTCATGGCAGGCAATGCATTCTGGATGATCCAGGCCGAACTGGGAACAATCAACGTTTTCGCGCGCCCGACGATTTTTTTCGACGCGGGCTGGGCAGGACATCGCGACGACTTCAGCACCCCGGGACGGATAGGCACCGGTGCGGGAGTCGGCACATCGCTCTTCGATGGATCACTGCGTTTCGATCTTGCGCGCGGGATCTATCCGGGCGCGGGCTGGCGCGGATCGCTCTACCTGCAGTCCCGCATGTAGCGCCTGCTCGTAAGACGCGCGCACCGATCTAGCCAGTCCCCGCGCTGAGGAATAACTTTGCGCGTCCGCCCCACCTCCGGGAACAGCAGGCCGCCTCCAATCAGGTTGACATGAGCGCACACATCGAACGTTCAGGCACGGGAATGAAGCAACCGACAAAGATCCTTATCGGACTTCTCATTGGCGCGGTGGCGGGTTTGGCCGCCAACCAATTCCTGGGTGATACGCATGCGACCGTCGTCTGGATCAACAAGTGGATTGCGGGACCGATCGGACAAATCTTCCTGCGACTTCTCTTCATGATCGTGATGCCGCTGGTGTTCGCATCGATCGCGCTGGGTGTCGCCGGCCTGGGTGACATTCGCAAACTTGGCGGCGTGGGAAGCAAGGCGATCGGGTACTTTCTCGTTACCACGGCGCTCGCCGCAATACTTGGCATCGTCATGGTGCTCATGACGCGGCCCGGCGGAAATATTCCTCCTGAGGTTGTGACAGAACTGCAGCAACGCTACGCCGCCGATGCCAGTGCAAGAATCGTAGCTGCGGAACAGGGGGCCTTTGGCATCGGCACCTTCGTCAATATCGTAACGCGCAACCCTATCAAGTCAGCCGTCGATATGGACCTGCTGGGTGTCATTTTCTTCGGCCTCATGTTCGGCGCGGCGCTGACAATGCTCAAGAAGGAAGTGGCCAACCCGATGCTGGCCTGGCTCACAGCACTCCAGGAAGTGGTCATCAAAATCGTCGAAATAGCAATGCGACTCGCGCCGCTGGGTGTAGCCGGACTCATATTTGTCGCCCTGTCGCAATTTGGTTTCAGTCTTCTCCCACCCCTGGCCGTTTACGTCTTAACCGTACTGGGTGCGCTGCTGCTGCACGTGATCATCACGATCTCGCTCATCGTCCGTTTTGGCATCGGCCTTTCTCCCATCGTGTTCTACAAGCGCATCCGTTCCGCGATTATCACTGCTTTCTCCACCAGCTCATCCGCGGCCACTCTTCCCACCAACCTCGCGGTATCAACTCAGAACCTCGGCGTTCCTCCCAGGATCGCCGGTTTTGTGCTTCCCATCGGCACCACGATGTGCATGAATGGCACCGCGCTATTTGAAGGGATCACAGTTCTCTTCCTGGCACAGGTGTTCGGCGTCTTGCTGAGCGTGCCGCAAATGATCATTGTGGTTGTGATGTGCGTCTTGACCGCGGTAGGCGCGGCTGGCGTTCCTGGGGGATCGATCCCCCTTCTCGTTGGCGTGCTCGTGATGTTTGGCATTCCAGGTGAGGCGATTGCGCTGGTACTCGGCATCGACCGTATCCTGGATATGTCGCGAACCGCTGTAAACGTCATCGGCGACAACAGCGCCGCTCTCTGGGTGGCAAAGAGCGAAGGAGAATGGACGCCGGCCTCGCTTCCCCCGGAACCCGCTGCGCTCGGCGGCGCGAAGTTGGACGAAAGTCCCGGGTGGCCAAAATAGATCTCTGACCCTCTTGCTCGGAAGCTCATTTCCGCGCTACTGTTATTCTGAGCATGTAGGGTTGGCTCTTAAAATCCATTGGAGGAAAGATGCGTTCTCTGTTGAAAGTCGGGCTCTTCGGACTCAGCGTCCTCACCATGTCGGTCGCTTATTCCGGAACTGCTTCCGCGCAAGGACCAGCGGCCGCGCAGGCGCAGAGCGCGGGGCACATCAATCAGATGATCACCCTCCATGAGAAGAACCTGCCTGTTTTCGGCATTTCGCACCCTGGCACAGGGCGAGGTGGTGGAGGCGGTGGTGGTGGAGGAGGAGGCGGCCGTGGTAGGGGAGGCGCTGGTGCCGGTGCGGCTGCTGGAGCAGCAGCGGGTGCTGTTGCAACGACCGGCTCTGCCGCTGGAGCCGCGGTGACCACTCCGCCTCCTGCCGCTGTGCCACCGCCGCCGCCACCACCTCCGGTTGATCTCGCAGCTGTAGCGAAAGAGACATTTGCTTACAAAGGTGCCGACTACAACTATGCATCGGGCACCAACGACGCATTCCTGCAATACATGAAGGAGATCACGGCCGCTGGCGGTTCAGCTCGCACACATCCGTTCATCTCAAAGACGCCTAACTGGAAGCGCGACACCGTGGCTTTTGGTGTGCAAACGACCCGGCAGCTCAATGCGGGGCATGTTGGGATCATGATGCAGGCGGTTGAATCCCCAGAAGAAGTGAAAGCAGGAATCGCTGCACTGCGCTTCAAATCTGCGGGCGGCACCAGGCCTGATTCAGGATTCGAGGCTGCGGCGGCATACTGGGGACTGACTCCTGCGCAGTACAAGCAGAAGGCCGACGTATGGCCGCTCAACAAGAATGGTGACCTGATTGTCTGGGTGATTATCGAGAGCAGAGTTGGTTTGGACAGGGTGCGCGAAATCGCAGCCACTCCGGGGATCGGAGTACTCTGGATCGGATGGGGAACGCTGAATGGCGTTGTCGGCGGCGACCAGGTTGCTCGCGAGGCTGAGGCGGCGAAAGTCCTGGCTGCATGCAAGGAGTTCAAGCTCGCTTGTGGATTCCCCGCGGGTAACCCGGCAGAAGTCACTGAACGCATGGCGCAGGGGTGGAATGTGTTCGTCATGCAGAGCCGCAATGAAAATGGATTCGCGGCGATCGAAACAGGGAAGAAGCTGGGCGGTCGATAGCAGTACACTGCACTATGCACAGGTGAACACGCTCGCGTGCATCAGTCACCTGTAAAATGGGTTCCGGCTTTCGCCGGAATGACAACAACAGCTTGTCATTCCGGCGAAAGCCGGAACCCATTTTTCGTTGTTAGCAAGAACTGGCAGAATTCATCGCAATGACAGAAGCATTGCCACTGCATAAGGTGCTGGGCCAGCGCAAAATGATCATCCTTGCGCTGATCGGCTTCGGATCCGGACTGCCCCTCTACCTCACGAACCGCGTGCTGCAGGCGTGGATGCGAACGGAGCAGATAGACCTGACAACAATTGGTCTCTTCAGCCTCGTCGCACTTCCGTATTCGCTGAAGTTTCTGTGGGCACCGTTCATGGATCGCTACGTGCCGCCTTTCCTCGGCCGTCGTCGTGGCTGGCTAATCGTGACGCAGATTGCACTCCTCATCGCAATTGCGGCGATGTCGCTGCAGGATCCACAGCGGAGTGTGCAGCTGCTCGCGATCAATGCAATACTGATCGCTTTTTTCAGCGCGTCGCAGGACATTGTCGCCGATGCATATCGAGCCGATGTCCTTGCCGATCGCGAGATGGGTCCAGGCGCATCGATCTACGTACTGGGATACAGAGTGGCAATGCTGACCACGGGCGCGCTGGCATTCTGGCTTGCCGACCGCATGCCATGGCCGACTGTTTATCTGATGCTCTCACTGCTGATGCTTGTTGCCGTTGCTGCTGTGCTTAGGGCCCCGGAACCAGTACTACGCGAGTCGCCGCGAACGTTTGGTGAAGCGGTGATCCTTCCATTTGCCGAGTTCTTCGGTCGTTCTGGTGTAGTGATGGGACTGGCGGTTCTCGCGTTCATTGTCATCTACAAACTCCCCGATGCATTCGCGACCACCATGGCTACGCCCTTTCTCCTTGACCTGACTTTTACTCAGTCGGAGATCGGACTCATTCAAGGGGGGCTGGGCATCGCGGCGACAATTGTAGGTGTGATCGCCGGTGGGGTTGTTGTCGCGGACATGGGAATCAACCGATCGCTATGGCTGTTCGCGGCGCTGCAGGCGCTAAGCAATCTCGCCTATTACTCTCTCGCCGTCGCTGGAAAGAGCAGCGCATTGCTCATCGGTGCGATGGTCATTGAGAATTTCTGCACTGGTCTGGTTACAGCAGGATTTCTCGTGTTTCTCATGTCGCTGTGCAGCGTGCGATTCTCAGCGACGCAGTATGCACTGCTTTCGAGTCTGCTCGGCGTCAGCCGCGATCTTTTCGTGGCTCCCGCAGGTGCGATCGCTCAGTCAACGGGGTGGCCGAATTATTTCCTGCTTACGGTCGCCATGGCAATTCCTGGCTTCCTGCTGCTTCCGTTGTTCGTGCCCTGGAATGGAGAACGCCCTCTCATGGCGGCCAGTCACACCGGAGATACGGTGGACCCAGCGAGTGACAGCGGCATGTGAGAGGCCGTCATTCCCGCTTTCGCGGGAATGACGATCCGAGGGTGTTACCGACGCTTGCTTCCGATCCCTGACCGCCGCACATTCTCGCCATCGTGGTATTTCCTCGAACGCTCCGAAGGAGAGGCTTATGCGTCGTAAGAAACATGTCTTTGTTATCGTTGCAGCATTAGCGGTCGTCGCACCCTTGTCACTGGTAACACGCAGCGACGCACGGATGCCTCTTTCTTCAGCAGTACCATCGCTTGCAGACTGGCAGGCCCAGACAGGTCCGTATCGCGTGGTAGCGAATTGGCCGCAACCGCTTCCTGATACGCGCCATTCGCACGCCGGCTGGACCTGGGGTTCCGTTGGTGCGGTGTTCGCGGAAACTCCGGACCGCATCTGGATCGCGCAGCGCGGAGAATTGCCGCTCCCCGCGGGCGCTTCTCCGTGGACACCTTATGGCGCACTTACTCCAGCACGCACCGCAACGGGCAATGGCGATGGAATCAGCGCAACGTGCGGCACCGCTGCGGTACGCGGCTGGGAACGGCGCTGGGAGCATTCGGTGCTCATCGTTGATCGCAATGGAAAACTTGTGGATGAGTGGCCGCATCTCGACAAGATGTTTGGACAACTTCCCTGCGGTCGCGGCGCGCACAAGATCAAGATCAATCCTTACGATCCTGACAAGCACGTCTGGATTTTCGATGACCAGCTGCATGTCATCTACCGCTTCACCCACGATGGGAAACTCGTTCACACACTGGGACAGCTCGGCGTTCGCGGTCGCGGACCCAACACATTCGATCGACCCACCAATATCGATTGGTTCCCCGATGGCACCTATTTCATCAGCGACGGCTACGGCGGAACGCGCGTTGCCAAGTACGACAAGAGCGACAAGTTCATCATGGACTGGGGCGGCCCGCCCAAGGATCCCGCCAATCCGGGCCCGAACGAATTCAACACGGTGCACAGCGTCGCCGTGAGCAAGGACCGCCGCGTGTTCGTTGCCGATCGCGGTCACAGCCGCATTCAGGTGTTCGACGAAAACGGCAAGTTCCTGTTCATGTTCTCGACAAACCCCGCATCAGCACCGACGCAGCGATCGCAGCCTTACGATCACATCATTACTAACGATCAATTCCTCTGGGTTGTCGATGGAACGTTGAACCGCGTGGTGAAGTACGATCTGACAGGAAAAGAGTTGTTCGCGTGGGGATCAACGGGCGGACAGCCTGGCCAGCTGAATGGCGGACATCAACTCACCGTCGATCAGGAAGGGAATTTGTATATCGCCGAGGTGTTTGGGGGGCGAGTGCAGAAATTCGCGCCGTTGCCGGGGGCTGACAGGTCGCAGTTGATTGGGCAGGAGGTTCGAGGACCTCGATGATCTGGTGCGGCTGGTCAGACATCTACTGACTGGATAGCGGATGCTCCGGATGCGGGCGAATTGACCTGTGGGTTATTCGGGCGACGGTTCGCTTCGATAGGGCTGAGATTCTCTTGGTATCTGCGATTGGGGACTCCGGCTCTCGCAGATACCAAAAGAAATCACTCCAGGAAACGCACGGAATTCAATTTCCCACCCCGGTCCATCCGCTCGCATCCGGAGCATCCGCGTATCAGATTTTTGGTCGATTCAAATGAATGTCAGTATTAATCTGGAACTGATGCGCGACTGAAAGGATCTTGTCGTCGTTGTAAAGATTGCCGCAGATCTGAGCACACACCGGCTGTGGATTGTAGGGTTCCTGCGGCGCTGCTGGTGGAGCAGCAGCTGCAGCAGCGGCTGCCGCCGCACGACCCGTTGTATCAGCACCCCCGGCGCGACCCGCACCACCCCCGCGACCTGCACCACCGCCACGTTGCGCCGGCGCTTCGAACTTGTACTGTACCACCGCGGTCGGATGACCCGTCTGCGCGTGCAGCCCGATATCCGCTGACGGAGCGGGAATATACATGTCGACATCCTTCAGCAATTCCTGCATCTGCGTGATGAGCGTATGTCTGCGACGCTGCGCTTGCAGGAAGCTGTACGCGGTTGCGCTTCGGTTCGAGAAACGGATAGTTGTCCCTCCGCCGCCACCTCCACCTCCGCGTCCGGTACCACCGCCGCGACCCGCTCGACCAGTTGTATCCGCCACTGCAGTCGCTGCAGCTGCCGCAGCTGCGCGTCCCGCTGCCGTAGTATCTGCCGCTGCACCACCCGCTCTACCTGCTCCACCAGCGCGCGGTGCAGAGAACGTCGCGATGTCGATGCCGAGTTCCTTCGCCTTCGCCTCCACGTACGAATCAAACGCGGCCGAGGACTCGGCGCCGAATCCGCCGCCACCGCCTCCGGGGCGGGCTCCAATCGTTGTGTACTTCGCACCAAGTTGCTTGAGCTTGTCGGTGAACTCGGGTGGCGCGTCCGAAGTCACACCAATTCTGAGCGACGACAATTTGATATTGCGGTCAAACTGGAATGGTGTGGTGAGCGTTCCCGGATCTTTCGCGTCCGCACCGTGAACGGTGTTGAATACCATCGCGCAATCCTCGATCGTGCGACAAATTGGTCCAACGCGATCCTGCGACCAGGCGAGCACCATTCCACCGTGACGACTCACGCGGCCGAAGGTCGGGCGCAGCGCGCTCAGTCCGCACGCGCGCGCGGGCGAAACGATGGAGCCCGATGTCTCTGTTCCGATTCCGAATGCCACGCAACCGCCGGCAGTTGCCGACGACGGGCCTGCGGACGATCCGCTGGAGCCGAGGCGAACGTTCCACGGATTGTTGGTCCGCCCGCGATACCACTGATCACCCGAAGCGAATTCGCCGGTCGCAAGCTTTGCCATGAGCACCGCACCAGCATTGCGCAAACGCACCACAATTTCGGCGTCCTCATCGATGATGCGGTTTTCAAAATCCCGGGTGCCCCAGGTTGTGCGCGCCGCCTTCGTGGCGAAAAGATCTTTCACCCCATACGGAATGCCGTGCAGCGGGCCATGATATCTCCCCGCAGCGAGGTCGGCATCGGCGCGAGCTGCTTCTGCGAGAGCGTTGGCTTCCATGATCGTGACCGCGCAGAGCAGAACGGGATCGAGACGCTTGATGCGTTCCAGATAGATCTTCGTGATCAGCATCGACGTGATCTTCTTTTCCTTGATAAGCGCCGAGAGGCGATGTGCGGGCAGGAATGCGAGATCCTCGGCGGCGGTTGGTACCGCGCCGCTCCATTTCGCCACCGCAAAAGGCGACCGCTTGAATGCCGCGGCGCCGCGCTCTTCGATGAGTTTTTCCATGAGCATGCCGGTACCACCGGGGTACGGCTGGAAGGTCCATGACACTGGAACTCCCATCTCGAGTGGAGGCAGCGGTGCAGCCTGCGCGCCACCACCGCCGCCGCCACCACCACCACGTCCCTGAGCGAGCAAAGACTTTGCGCCGAATCCGAATGTGCTCGCAGCCGCGGCAGCAAGAGAGAGGAACACAAACTCGCGCCGGTTCACACCGGAGAAATACTCGACTTCTTCGGCCATCTCCTCGGCCTCGATTTGAACCTGATCAAGGATCTCAAGCTCGTCGCGCATTGGCATACAGTTTTCTCTCCGGTGTCGTTGTCAGGTGTGGGCAATGCGATCAATCGATCAAATGAACAAAAGATCAAGTGATCAACTGATCGAGATCCAGGATCGCGATCAAATGATCACTTGATCTTTAATCATTTGATCATTTGATCCTTATTACCGTGGAGCTATCAACCTCTCCGTAATCCTGTCAGCAATTCCCTTAGCATCAGCTTCATCGTCATTGGTAAGCACGATGATCACTGCCTGCCGATCGGGAATCCGCACAAACGCAGAACGTTTCCCACCGGCTACCGCGAATGCGCTCAACCGGTTCACTCCGCGGAATGTGTCCGCCTGCCAGCCCTTCGCCCGATCGGCGCCGTTGTAGGTGCGCGGATTCTGCAATCCCAGTTCGAAGCGATAAAGGTCGTCAACATTCCCCTGCACCTGACCCTCAGCGGTTGCCGTAACTCGCTGCATTCCAACAGGGGAAGTGAGTGAGCGCGTGCACGTCTGCAACGGAGTGCTCGGCGTATTATTGCCGCCGCCACGTCCGGCTCTTCCTGTGCGGCCCGCAGCAGCCGCTGTGTCAGGCGGTGTTCCCGCTGCGCGACCGCGGGCCGCGCTATCTGGTGGAGCAGCGGCGGCAGCGCGACCGCGTCCTGCTGCTGCGCTATCGGGAGCTGCCGCGGTCATCTGCGAGCACATCGTGGTGAAAACATCACTAATGGCGCCGAGTGTAAACAATGGAGCACCGGTCTCCGGCAGGAGTCTCGCCTGCACGGGTACTCCATATGCGCGGGCAACCAGAACTTTGCCGTTCTGCGCTACGAGAACTGAGGCGCCGCGTGTAGCTGGATCAGAATATTTCGTGAAAAGAGAATTCACGAAGTCCAGCGTCAGCGGTGTGTCCTCGATCGAGCGGCGCATCACCTGGCGCGTGGCGAGATTGAATCGGTCACCGGGGTGCAATGTGAGGAAGGGTTTGCCGGGGTCGTTCTGCACATTGGCGCCGTAGACAAACCCCTTGTTGCGACCAATGATCGTTCCAGTATCGCCCTTCACAACCCAGGCAGTTCCCTCGTCCTCGGATAGTCCGAGCAACGTGGGGTATTTGGGAATGATGGAGTCGGCGAGATCGGGGAGCCGGTTGCGCGCGACCACATGCTGGTCGATACCGGTGCCACGCAGGTAGGCGAAGCCCTTCTGATACTGCGGGTGATCCATGATCATGTTTTCGCTCGATGGAGCACCGCGAACGAGGAAGTCGCCGAGTATTGATGCGCCGGCGGACGATCCGCCAACAACTCCGCCGCGCGCCAGCACTTCGTTGAAGGCCGCTTCGGTCTTGGTACCGGCGTAATCATTATAGAGGTGCCACTGGCGCCCGCCTTCGAACCAGATGCCACCTGCTCGCTTGATTTTCGCGACAAATGAATCGGTGTCCGCGAGCTTGCGATCCTTTGTGAAGAGGACCTCAACATTTTTTGCGCCCGCTGTTTTCCATCCGCGTGTGCTCGGCCCGTCGACTGGATAGGCCGCACCTCCGCCCGCGTTGGGAACGGTGAGGATAAGAGCGTCGGATCCGCCGGCCGCAGCGATGAATGCGTTATAGACCTCGGGCCCCATGCCGCCTCCGCCTACCACAATGACGGTTCCCCTCGCGGGACCCACCTTTGGCGCGGCGGCTTGCGCATGAAGAAGTGCGGGAGCGATGAGTGCAGCGAACAGGATACGGGGGGCGAGATTCATGAGACGCCTCGTTCGGGAAATGGGGTCAGAATCAAGCTATCACTCGCCCCGAAAAATGGCGAGCAGCATGGGCGAGAAGTAGCGGCCCGGCGTATTTCGCCGCCTCAGATCAGCCATTCGGCCGCTGACGGCTGCGGCGTCGCTCGCGAAGGAGACTGGCGACAGACGTGCCTCGGCTCGATCCACGGAAAGCCTTAACCGGATCTTCGGGGATCGGGATTACCCTTACCGTATCACCCTCAACCACCCATTCGAGGACAGTTTCCGCCTTAATACCAAGTTGTCGCCGGACATCCTGCGGAATACACACTTGACCGCGTTTCGTGACACGTGTATGCACAGAGTCCACCTTACCTGATACGGTCTGCTTTCACAAGTAGAACCTATTTCCGCCTTGGGCGGACCAGGTCGAAAAGGTGCACGTATTCAAGATCGAGCGAGTCGCGTCCGAGCCCCAGAATGAAGTCGCTTCCGATCTGAAAGGGATGGAAACGAGGGCGGAGTGTCACCGTTCCCTGGTGAATTCCTCGCGCATCAAAAACATCCCACCTGGGCGCGGAGTCCGGGGGGTAGCTGTACTGCCGCGCCCATGCTCCGCCATCCTCGGTTGCGAGGACATGGTCGTAAGCGGACAATGAATCAGGAAAGCGTGGATCGCCTCCAATCCGCTTCCTTATATCCGCAATGACGGCCGGCGAATACCCGGACTGTGCCTTGGTCACCTCGGCGTTGTACTCAGCGATCATGGACGGTGTGACCGGGCGTAGTGGCCGGTCGATACGAGCAATCCACTCCAGCTTTCCGGATTGGTGGTAGCGCCGCACCTCGTAAGGGTGAGTCATGGCCATGATAAAACGGTCCCCATGTGCCGCGAACTTCGTTGCACTGCGCAGCATGAGTGGAGTTCCGTCGCCCATCATCGAAGGGAAGGTGCCAGGGATCTCGTTCGTTGCACCGGTGCGATGATTCGATGTGAACAATCGGACGCAAGTCCAGTGGAAACCTGGTGGTGCGACAACTTCGGGGCAGCGACCACCGCGACCCATCAGGAGAAAGGTGTCGTTGGCAAATGAACCATACACCGCCGCCTCGCCGAGATGTCGCTCCTTGGACATTGGCGCTGCCCGCGCAAATACACCCTTCGAGTCAAAAATATTGATCCTCGATGGATACATCTCGTCTACCACGACGATCGAGTCGGACTGAATTCCAACCCATGCCGGCGCGCCAAACTCTCCTGGTCCTTCGCCGGCGCGACCGACGCTCAACTTGTATTTGCCCGCGCTGTCATAGACGAACACTTCGCGCGTAGAGCCGTTGGTAACGGCAATGTCTCCGGTCGAAAGTCGCGCCGCGAATTCGACTCGATGTAATACCTGCCACTTTTCTCCGGCTTCACCGCCGACGCTTACACGCGGCCTTTCCGTTATCGTCCACGCAACGCGAGGTGTGTCGGACGCGCGATGGTCGACAATCCTGATACCGGCGCTGTCACGTTCGGTGTAGGTCGGCGGTTGAGGAGCCTGGTCAGCACAAGCAAGCAGCACACACGTAAGCAGAGCAAAAGTGTGCAAGCGTTTCATTTCAAACCTTGCGCGTTTTGTACTTCTCACCAATGGGAATCTCTTCCGGGTTCTCAGCAAACGTTTGCGTGAATCCGCAGGATCGGCAGACGTACATCCTCAGAAGACCGTAAGGGTGACCGAAGTTGCGGCCAGGAAGAATTGCACGTGGGTGATAGGTCACTGCAGCCTCGGCCTCGACTGCAAGGTCACCGTAAAACTCGCCGGGGGTGGCGGCGATGATTTCCTTGTGACCGCAGAGTGCGCCCGTTCCCTTTCGCATGTCAGTCATGCGAGCAATCTACCATGCGGTCGTGCGAATGACCTGCAACACACATATTATTGACAGGAGTCCAAACGTTCCAACGGTTTTTCCGCCGTCATTCCGGCGAAAGCCGGAATCCATGTTGAAGTCGAAAATGGATGCCGGCTTTCGCCGGCATGACGAAACTGTACAGCGAGGTTTGATTCATGTTCGCTCATAGCGAGCGATTTGCGTTAGCCGGTGGGTTGGCCGCTGCGATAAGTGCAATTCCAGTTGATAGCATAGACGCGCAGCGTACTATCCCGACACCCGCTTCTATTCTGGGTTTCGAACCCGGAGCTGACCGGAAGCTCCCGAGCTGGAAGCAGATATTCGATTACTTCACCGCGCTCGATGCCGCGAGCCCGCGAGTAAGCGTTCGCACACTCGGCAAAACCACGCTCGGCCGGCCGTTCATCGTCGCATTCATTTCCGATTCGGGTACTCTGGCAAATCTGAACCGCTTCCGCGGCATTCAGCGCAAACTGATGGATCCGCGACTACAGGCTCCTTCCCACTGCTTTTCGGTGTTGATGTTGCGCATGTGATGGGCGACGCACCGGCGACCAGTGTTCCTCTGAAGCCATTTGCCGAACCGGTGTACACGTCGCGTCTCACCGGAAATACCAGCAAGCGCATTGCGCTTGTGCGACTGAGTACGAGTGAATCGATGGATCATGGCTGGACTCACTGGATTCTGGACACGTACAAGATTCCGTACACAATCATCAATGAACGAGATCTTGCTGGCGATTCATTGCGGGGGCGCTTCGATGCGATTGTCTTTCCTGAAGGTGGTGTGCCCAACCGACGCGGTGGGCGAGCCGGCGGTGCGGCCGGTGGTGGCGCTGCTGGTGGGCGAGGCGGTGCGGGCGCAGGAGGTGCCGCGGCTGCACCCGCGGCGGATCCGTTCCAGGCGCTCGATGCATTTGTGAATGCCGGCGGAACCGTGCTCGCTTTCAATTCTGCATGCACTGCAGTGATAGCCGGAATGCAACTTCCGGTGCGCAAGGTCTCGCGGGTGTGAGCCAGAACGATTTCTACGCGCCCGGATCAATTCTCCGCGTTGAACTCAAGCGCGACCATCCCATCGCTTCAGGTTTCACAGCAACGATTCCGAGCGTGTGGTTTGAGAATGGCCCCGCATTTGAATAACGGATCCTGCGGTCGCAACCGCGGTGGCAAGTTATCCCGCGACAGGCGATCCATTGTTGTCAGGCTGGCTGCTCGGCGGCGACAAGCTGAATGGCAAAGCGGCACTTGTGGATGTGAAGCGCGGTCAGGGGCACGTCGTGCTGTTCGGATTCCGCCCGCAGTACCGGGGGCAATCGATGGCGACTTACTCACTGATTTGGGGGGCGATACTGCAGTAGCTCCATCCGTCGGTTGTTGCGTAGGTCTGCAACTTCTGACCACTGAAAACTGATCACGTCCAACTGATGGCATCCGTCCTGGGACTCCGGTCGGATGCCATCAGTTTGAAGTGAACGGTGTTCGGTGGTCAGAAGTGCACCAACTGCGCTGCAGGATTCCTGCTAGGGATTGCCGACACGATAGCGAACCACGAACATGGGTTGACAGCGCAGACGTTTCATAGTCACCGCCGGAAGGAGAACTGCCTTTCGCTTGCGAATCTACCCAACACGCCCTGGCTCGCGCACGCCAACGTCTTGTCTTGGCATCTCAGCACTCCTTGCAGTTTAGAAATCAGTTTCTAATCTGCAAGGGCATGCCGCGCCGCTGGACAAGGCGCGAGGGCTATCGCACCGTCACCCTGCTCGAAGTGCTGCGCACACCATCAGAAACGCTCAATTCCAGTTCCGGCGCCGAAGTTCGAATTGCAACACTACCACCCCGTCCCATGGCCAGTAGTGCGCCAGTAGCGGGATTACGCACGACCACGAGCGGATACCTTGTGGCATCCCACACGAGAGAAACAACTCCTGGCGCTGTGGCAACCACACTTATCGCGGACGCTGCATCAGCCGCTGCTCGCAACGCGGTGCCAGCGGGCTGATTCGCCACACTGAGTTCCGCGCTCTGACCCGCGCCACTCAACGAGATGCGAGCGAGACGCCCAGCATTTTCTGGGGTGATGGGAATCGCGAAAGCGAAATGCCGTATGTCCTCCGGACCATCCCCCAGCGATTCTCCTGCGAATGAGATCGAGAGCAGCACAGTACCATTCGCATCGCGCCCCTCGAGTTTGTACGGACCCGGAGTGGATGGCAGCGATGCTGCGGTCTGGAGAGTGAACGCGGGACTGAGTCGCGCGCCACCGGAACCGACTCGTCCCGAAACCATCAACATCGTTCCAGTTGCGACGGATGCAGCGGGGCCCGGGGCTGGATCAAGAGTCGGATGCGATTGTCTGAACGCGAGCGCACCCAGGAAACTGTAGTCGCTCACCCAGCGCGGCGAGCAATACGTCATGAGGTCCGCACGCGACGGCGGGTATACGGTGATTCCATCGGGGGCGAGTCCATACATTCCAATCCCGCCCGTCGAATACGGATAGCTTGTATCCACGCCAGACGGACCGCCACAAGGTGCATGTCGCCTTCCCAGATTGTGCCCCAGCTCATGGGCTACCGTCCAGTCGGAACTTCCATCCTGGGTAATCGCAACCGGAAATCCGACGTAACCCAGTCCTGCCCACGCTCCCTCGCGTCGCAGGATGCCGTGGTAGTAGCGCGAGGAACCGTCCGCTACGCGCAGCATCGCTGTCTCCTGCAACAGGTTGCTCCAATCATCATCAGTGGCCGATCGCGTATTGGTTGAATACGGTTCCCGCACCACTACATCAACTTCGTTGAACGGCCAGACAAGACGCGCCTGCTGCATGTAGAAGTTGACATTCGACGACGTGACATCACCGGTCGCGTAATTATTAATGTGAATGGGAACGAAGGTGATCCGGAAAGGTGCGACAACGCGCGCGTCGAGCGTGCGCGGAACTCCGCTCGCGGGGAAACGCAAAATGCTTCCTGTGGCGGGTCGCATGAATCCATCCGTCTCGACTTCAACAAGAAATGAGACGCCCGGAGCGACCAGCGTGCCCGGCACCGCAAGATTCCAGCTGTGCGAGATAAACCCCTCGGCGATTGTTTCCGGAACTCCTTCAGCCCCGGCCTGAGTTGAAAGTTCCGCGATCTGTACTCCGCTGTTGAAGAAGCGCGCGCGCACAGAGGGACGGAAGAAGTTGACCTGATCTCCCGTCACAAAAACGCGCAGAACTCCGCCGCGGCCGGCGACGAGAGGAAGGGAACCATCAAATCGCTGTATGCCCTGCGTGATGTAGGCTCCCTCGACGTTCACAAAGAGCGCGCCAGGGTTGACGCGTACATTTTTCGTCGCGGTCATCCCCGCAACAGTCAGCGTGAGAGAAGTCTGCCCGGATTCCAGCGCCTCAATTCTGTTGTTGTTCAGGCGCACGATGGATTTGGCGACGGTCCATTGAGGCGCCACCCACCCAGGCACGTGATCGAAGCTTTCATCGTTCTGATCGTAAACGTGCCAGAGCAACGGCATGCTTTCGCCGGTGTAAAGCGGCGCGGTACCCAGGTCGAATTCGAGTCGTGTGGGCACACGCTCCGACGGTCCGCTCAGAGGGGGGACTTTGTCACAGCCCGCCAGTGTGAGTGCGAGTGCGAGTGTGCTGAGGAGCGCGCGGGGATTGCGAATGTTCACGGGTCCGCGCCCACGTTCTCGAAGTAGGCAGCAACGTGCCGCTGTGATCCGCGTCGTGTGTACACATCGGGGCGCGGCGTCTGGATGACTCCCGCAATTACTTCCGCCACTTCCTCCACGTCTTGCGGATAGGGAAGGGAACGCGAATCGGGTCCGCCATGAATTGCATGGGATCCGAAGTCGGTGGCCACCACACCGGGAGAAATGAGCGAGACCTGAATTCCAGGATGCGTAGCCTGTACCTCGTCACGAAAACTGGTCGTTAGCGCATTGAGGTAGTGCTTTGCCCCGGTGTACGCGGCCCGGTACGGCGCGTAAGGAACTCGTCCAAGCATTGATGAGATGTTTATGATCAGGCCGCTGCCGCAAGATTTGAAATGGGGAAGAATCTCCTGCATTCCATACAGCACAGACTTCACATTGATCCGCATCATGTCGTCAATGTCGCTGTCTGTGAGTTGGGAGGGTACGCGGGTGATGCCTTGTCCGGCGTTGTTCACGAGGACGTCTATCTGACCGAAACGGGTGAGTGCCGTCTTTATTGCGCGTTGAACCTGATCCCGATGTGTGACGTCGGTTACGATCGCGAGAGCCCGCTCGCCGCACCTGTCCGCAACGTCACTGAGGTTTTTTTCGCGTCGAGCAACGAGGGCGAGCGACGCTCCTCGCGCCGACAACAGCTGCGCCAGTGCAGCTCCAATGCCACTGGAAGCGCCAGTAATTAGGACCGTTTTGGAGTGCATCTTCCCCCTAAGCATCGCCCCACGACCCGTGCACCGCAAGAAGGATCGACGGCGCTTGCAGCAATTCGATGACGCCAGCAGCAAAATGACGATGGCTTTTGAGGGGTGGTAGGTAGATTCCAGCTTTCCCATGAACAAGACCCCATTATCCCTCCTGAATGACGTGTTCGGCTACCCTGCGTTCCGCGGGCAGCAGGAGGAGATCATTGATTGCGTTATCGCTGGTGGCGATGCCCTGGTTCTCATGCCGACGGGAAGCGGAAAGTCACTCTGCTACCAGATTCCCGCGTTGATGCGAGACGGCGTTGGCGTTGTCATTTCGCCACTCATTTCGCTGATGCAGGACCAGGTTGCGGCACTTGCCGAAGCGGGGGTGCGCGCGGAGTTTCTGAACTCGACGCTCACCGGACGAGAGGCTGCGGAAATTGAAAGTCGCGTGAAGCGCAACGAGATCGATCTTTTGTACGTGGCGCCGGAGCGGCTCGTCACCAACAGCTGTTTGAATCTCCTGGCGTCGAGCAAACTGGCTCTTTTTGCCATCGATGAAGTTCACTGCGTCTCGCACTGGGGTCACGACTTCCGTCCCGAGTACATCAGGCTGTCCATCCTGCACGAGCGATTTCCAGCGGTGCCGCGCATCGCGCTCACCGCGACGGCCGATCCGCACACACGCGCCGAGATCATCGAGCGACTGCAACTCGATGGCGCGCGAGTGTTCGTGTCCAGTTTCGACAGGCCCAATATCCGCTATCGCGTTGTTGAAAAAGATGATGCCCGCAAACAATTGCTTGCGTTCATCCGCGCTGAGCATGCTGGCGAATCGGGTATCGTGTACTGCCTGTCGCGGAAAAAGGTGGATGACACTGCTGCGTTCCTCGCATCACACGGCATGACAGCGCTTCCATATCACGCGGGGATGAGCAGCGACGCCCGGCAGAAGAATCAGGCTGTTTTTCAGCGGCAGGATGGCGTTGTGATGGTGGCGACGATTGCGTTCGGAATGGGCATCGACAAGCCCGACGTGCGTTATGTAGCGCATCTCGATCTGCCCAAGAGCATCGAGGGCTACTACCAGGAGACTGGGCGCGCGGGCCGCGATGATCTTCCGGCCGACGCGTGGATGGCCTACGGCCTGCAGGATGTGGTGCAGCTGCGTCGCATGATCGACGAGTCGGAAGCAGGCGTTGCGCACAAGCGAATTCAGACAGGGAAGCTCGACGCCATGCTGGGATTCTGCGAGGCGAGTGACTGCCGTCGCGTGCGGCTCCTTGCCTATTTCGGTGAGCAGAGCAATCCCTGTGGCAATTGCGATATTTGCCTCGATCCCCCGGCGTCATTCGACGGAACTGTGGCTGTGCAGCAATTGTTGTCCTGCGTGTATCGTCTGGGCCAGCGATTTGGCGCCATGCACGTGATGGATGTTCTGCGCGGCGAGGCAACCGAGAAAGTGCTGCACTGGCGTCACACCGAGCTCAGTACCTACGGGATAGGCAAGGACAGGGGGACGCAGGAGTGGCGTGCGATAATCAGACAGTGCATTGCGTTCGGTCTCCTGGTTGTCGACCATGAAGGCTACAGCGCCCTCAAGTTGACCAGCGCTGCTCGGCCGGTTCTCAAGGGCGAACAGCGCATCCTGCTGCGCGAGTACCGCAAACATGAGCGCGCCAAAAAGCCCGCGCGCGCCGTTGGAATTGCCGATCAACTGCCAGTCGAAGCACAGGGTCTTTTTGGGCAGCTGCGCGAGTGGCGACTTGAAGCTGCGCGCGAGCACGGTGTTCCGGCGTACGTCATATTTCACGATTCGACTTTGAAGGAAATTGCACATGCCCGGCCAGTATCTCTGGAAGCATTGCGCAGGGTAAATGGTGTGGGAATGCACAAGCTCGATGCGTATGGAGCTGATATTGTGCGGCTGGTACAGAAGGCCGGAGATGCGTCATGAAGGCAAGCGATAAACGAATGAGATTATGAGAACTGAGATCAGGGTTTTTTGTTGCGTTGCGGCGGTGGCGGTGATTTTCATGACGCCTCCGGCTGTGCTTGCGCAGGGGGCGGGGGCGCGTAGTGGAGGGAGAGGCGCGGCTGCTGCTGGTGCGGGGGATCAGAGCGCTACTCTCATTATTCCGGCGCGTGTTTGGGATGGAAGCGAGAGTGCTTCGCACGAGGGATGGGCCGTTGTTGTGCGCGGCGATCGCATTACTGCTGTGGGGCCGCGCGCGCAGGTTGCTGCCGCTGGAGCAACGGATACCGTCAATCTTCCCGGCACGACCTTGATCCCGGGGATGATCGAAGGGCACTCGCATCTGCTTCTGCATCCCTACAACGAGGCTTCGTGGAACGATCAGGTTCTTCACGAGTCACTTGCACTTCGAATTGCGCGCGCGACCGTAAGTGCCAGGACAACGCTCATGGCGGGAATCACCACTGTGCGCGACCTGGGCACCGAGGGCGCGGGCTATGCCGATGTTGGGCTCAAGCAGGCGATCAACGCGGGAATCATTCCCGGACCACGCATGGTCGTTACTACCCGCGCGATCGTTGTCACGGGAAGTTATGGTCCGCGCGGATTTGCTGCGGAAGTTGCGGATGAAATTCCACAGGGCGCAGAGGAGGCTGACGGCGTTGATGGAATCAGCCGAGTGGTGCGTGATCAGATTGGACGGGGCGCGGACTGGATAAAGGTTTACGCGGATTACGGCTGGGGACCGAATGGGCAGAGCAGGCCCACTTTTACTCTCGAAGAGCTGAAGCTGATCGTGGAGATTGCCGGCAGCTCGGGACGGCCTGTTGTCGCTCATGCGAATACTGCTGAAGGAATGCGACGCGCAGTTCTTGCTGGTGTGCGCTCGATTGAACATGGTGGTGGCGGTACGCCCGAGGTGTGGGCGTTGATGAAGGAGCGCGGCACCTTCCTGTGTGCCACCATCGGAGCGAATGCAGCATCAGCGTTGGAGGCGGGGCGATTCAAGGCGGGCGATCCGCTGCCCAACAATCTCCGCAACAAAGCGGCGAGCATCAAAGCTGCGGCTGATGCAGGCGTTCCAATGTGCAGCGGTGGCGACGCCGGAGTTTTTTCTCACGGTCGCAACGCAGTGGAGACGCAACTGCTCGTGCAGTCTGGTCTGACGACCACTCAGGCCATGATTGCTGCCACGTCGGGGAATGCTCGCATGTTGCAGATGGAGGACCGGATTGGCGCGATCAAGTCAGGATTGTTTGCCGATCTGGTGGCGGTCGAAGGCGATCCTATTCAGGATATTCTGGCGTTGAGCAATGTGAAGTTTGTCATGAAGGGAGGGAAGATCGAGAAGCGTTAGGGCCACGCGGATCCGATCTATTGCAGGGCCGGAGCATCGGATTCGGCGTCGGCCGCTGCTTCGATGGCTTCGCGCTTTTCCTTGCGCCGCTGCATGACGAATGACACACCCACCGATATCTCGTAAAGGAAGTAAAGCGGAACGAACATCAAGAGCAACGTCATCGGATTTGCATCCGGCGTAGCGACCGCGCACAGCACCAGCAGGATTACGATGGCGTAACGCCGGAATTTGTTCAGCAGGCGGGCGTTGACGATTCCCAGAGCGGAGAGCGCCAGGACGACCATCGGTAGCTCGAAAACCAGGCCGAAGGCAATGCAAATCGCGAACACGAATCCGAAGTATTCACGCGCCACCGGATTGAAGACGAAGGAATCACCACCAAATTTGACGAGGAAATCGAGGGAGATAGGCAGCACGAGAAAGAAGCAGAGCGCGACCCCCCCGAGGAACAGCAGGACGCCTGCAGCGAGAACCGGCAGCAGCACACGCTTCTCTCTTGAGGTGAGTCCTGGAGAGAGAAACCCCCAGATCTGATAGATGAGTATCGGTGAAGCGAGCAGTACCCCCAGAATCAGAGACGCCGTGAGTGTTATCGAGAAGGCATCCGTGACGCCCAGCAACTGCAGTTCCGCCGTTGGAAGGACCTTCTTGAGCGGCCATTGGAGTACATCGAACAAGTGGAGCGGTCGTACCAGGAAGAAGGCCGTGATAACCCCGACGAACAACGACCCGACTATCCAGAAAAGCCGCGAGCGCAGCTCCTCCAGATGGTCGAGAAATGGCATTTCGAGGTCGTTATTTCCTGGCATCGTGCATCGAAGCTAGTTAGCTGCTAGCAGTACTGGGGACGTGTCCCCCGTGTACAAACGGTACACGGGGGACACGTCCCCTTTGTTACCCGAGGCGCGACAGGCACTTAGCTGCTCTCGCTTGGTACACGCCCGACCTGTCCCTCTCGGTACACGAGGGACACGTCCCCACGATCAGCGGACCTGTCCCTCGCGGACCTGTCCCCGGCGGACCTGTCCCCGGCGGACCCGTCCCCGGGGTGATTTTAGTCACGATTCTTGCATGTGTTCGCTCCGTTTTTCCGTTTCCTGCTATACCTTAGCGATCTGCCATTTTCATCCATAAAATCGCACGGCTTTTCGCTCACAAGACCAGGGAGTGTGTACCGATGGGAAGTTCTGCCGAGAGCGGCCCGCAACCAGGCAAGCGTCGCTCACGTGCCAAAGTCGCCGAAGAAGGCAAGCCGACCAACGGCAACGGTGACATAAAAGCCAAGCAGGAAGGAGTGTCCCTCGATCACCGTGAGTTACTCTCTGCATTGCAACGAGTAAACGCCGGTGACTTCTCTGCTCGGCTCCCGGGTTACTGGGTGGGAATCGATGGCAAAATCGCCGACACCTTCAACGCAATCGTCGCCTCCAATCAGCGCATGTCCGATGAGCTGAAACGCGTCGGCCAAGTTGTCGGTAAAGCGGGAAAGACCAGGGAGCGCACCAAATTGGATCGCTCGGTAGGCGCATGGGGCGAAATGGAATCGTCGGTCAATACGCTCATCGACGACCTTCTTCGCCCCACAACTGAGGTCACCCAAGCGATCTCAGCCGTAGCGCGCGGCAACCTGACCCACACCGTGCGACTCGACGTCGACGGCCGACCGCTCGAAGGAGAATTCCTCAGGTCAGCAACAATCGTGAACACGATGATCCAGCAACTGAGCGTGTTCACCTCCGAAGTCACGCGCGTGGCGCGCGAAGTCGGCTCCGACGGAAAACTCGGCGGACAGGCACAGGTACCTGAAGTAAGCGGCGTGTGGAAGGATCTCACCGAGTCCGTGAACTCCATGGCCAGCAATCTCACCGCTCAGGTGAGAAATATTTCTGAAGTAACAATCGCCGTGGCCTCAGGCGATCTCTCGCGCAAGATCACGGTGAACGTGCGCGGCGAAATATTGCAGCTCAAGGAAGCGATCAACACCATGGTCGATCAGCTCCGATCATTCGCCGCCGAAGTAACACGCGTCGCAAGAGAGGTTGGAACCGAAGGGCGACTGGGCGGACAAGCTGTTGTGCCGGGTGTGGCTGGAACATGGAAGGATCTAACCGACAACGTAAATCTTCTCGCCGCAAATCTTACAACTCAAGTCAGAAATATTGCCGAAGTCACCACCGCCGTGGCGCGCGGCGACCTCTCGAGAAAGATCACCGTAGACGTGAAGGGGGAAGTTCTCGAGCTCAAGAATACCATCAACACGATGGTCGACCAGCTGAATGCATTCGCAGGCGAAGTGACCCGCGTGGCGCGCGAAGTGGGAACGGAAGGAAAACTCGGCGGACAGGCGGCAGTGCC
>CAZKXZ010000035.1:0-50253 GCA_964556695.1 uncultured Gemmatimonadales bacterium | reverse complement strand
CGACATCGATGCATTCTCGGTCATCATTCACGAGGACAAGGCATACGAATGGGGGCGCAAGATTGCCGACAAGCTCAAGGAGCTCATTCCTCGGCAGCTCTTCGCCGTGATTATTCAGGCATCCATCGGAACCAAGGTCATAGCGCGAACAACTGTGAAGCCGCTGCGCAAAGATGTGCTGGCCAAGTGCTACGGCGGCGACATCACACGCAAGCGCAAACTTCTCGAAAAACAGAAGGAAGGAAAAAAGAGAATGAAGCAGGTCGGGTCTGTGGAGATTCCGCAGGAGGCTTTTCTGGCTGTGCTGCAGGTCGATGACTGAAAGGTTCATCGTCGGAATCGACGTAGGCGGGACCAACATCGTCGCTGGCGCCATGCCGGAGGACGGCAGCAGGCAGTTGGCGATTATGAGCGAGCCTACCAAACCGGAAGGTGGCGCGGACTCTGTTGTGGAGCGGATTGTACTCCTCGCGGAAAAAGTCATTGCGGAAACGAGTCGCCTCGAGGGAGTAACGCGGTCAGACTTCGCCGGAGTCGGCATAGGGTCTCCTGGTCCACTCGATCGCAAGACCGGCGTGGTACTGCTCACTCCCAATCTTGGATGGCGTGATTTCCCTCTGCGTGATCGTGTTTCGGATCGTCTGCAGATGCCCGCTTCGCTCGACAACGACGCCAACTGTGCCACCGTAGGAGAGTGGTGGCGCGGCGCGGCACAGGGGGCCAGCCAGGTCGTTGGCCTCACCATCGGAACCGGCATCGGCGGTGGACTGATTCTAAACGGAGAACTGTATCACGGCGCGTCCGATGTAGCGGGCGAAATCGGTCACACCACCATCGACTCAACGGGCAGGCGTTGCAAGTGCGGCAACTACGGATGTCTCGAAGCGTACGCGTCAGGACCCGCAATAGCCGAACGCGCGCGTGAAATGCTGGAGGACTACCCCGACTCCATAATGCTGGAGCTGACCAATGGCGATCTGCAGCAGATAACAGCGCAAACGGTCTACGACGCCGCAAAGAATGGCGACATGATCGCGCGTGAAGTGGTTCGTGATACAGCGCGCTTTCTCGGAACAGGAATCGCCAACCTTCTCAACATCTTCAATCCGGAAGTAGTTGTCGTGATGGGCGGCGTCACACATGCTGGCAATACCTTGTTGGAACCACTGCGCGCCGAAGTACGCCGCCGCGCGTTCGAGCCCGCAGTCGCACGTTGTCGCATCGTGCTGGGTGAACTCACAGGAACAGCCGGAGTGGTTGGCGCAGTTGCCACATTCAAAGCCCAGCATACCAAGCCAGAGGTGTGATTCGTCATCGTCGTTTCCCAAACCTTATTGACAGATTTGGCAACGCATTTTCGGACGCCGACAATCAAATTCCTTCGACGAGCTACAGATGAAGGCTCTGTTGCCAAATCTGTCAATGTGGTTTGGGAAACGACGATGACGAATCACTCCACGCGCCACGCTGCCCGATGAGAGTCGGAGTAATCGGCACCCTCGTGTGGGACGTGATTTATGGGCGCGTGCCAGGTGGACAGCCGCTGGAGGAATGGGGCGGGATTGCATACTCGCTCGGGGCTCTCGATGCCGCGCTCAGCGCCGATTGGGAGCTTGTTCCGCTCGTGAGAGTGGGCAGCGACCTCATTATTCCGGCGCGTGATTTCGTCAACAGCCTCGAAAAGGTTGCGCGCAACTCACCGCTTATCGAGGTCCCCTGGCCCAACAACCGGGTTGTTCTCACCTACCATTCCACCGAGCGGCGCTCGGAGGTTCTCTCGGGAGGCATTCCTCCGTGGAGCTGGGTGGGACTGAAACCGCTGCTGGCCGATCTCGACGCACTGTATATCAACCTGATCAGTGGTTTCGAACTCGACCTCGACGTCGCCCGGCTCATTAGAACGCACTTCAAAGGGCCCATCTACTGCGACCTGCACTCTCTTTTGCTCGCAGTGCAACCCGGTGGACTGCGCACGCCGCAAACTCTTCCTGACGCCGCGGAATGGTGTCGTTGTTTTGATCTCGGCCAGGTAAATGAAGACGAGATGAATTTGATGGCGGCCGATCCCATGGCATTCGCCTCCAGCGCACTCGCGAGCGGAGTACGCTGCATGGTTGTAACCCTTGGCGCCCGCGGGATTGTGTACTTCGCAGCACCTGATTTTCACGACATTCACTCGCTTCGTGCGGCACATCTTCTCGGGTCGGCGCCAGGACCTGTTCGCACCGCTCTCGTTCCCGCAGCTCCCACCCGAGATCACACAGATGGTGATCCAACTGGCTGTGGGGATGTTTGGGGCGCGACTTGTTTCTCTCGGCTCCTCGCCGGTGATAACTTTGCCGTTGCGACGCAGGCCGCGATGGTCGCATCAGCACGCAACGTGGAACATCGCGGCGCCACAGGACTCGCAGGCTTCCTGCGCGGAGGATTCGCCACAAAGTGACAGCGGTTGTGAACGTTCCGCCATCTCTCGACGAGAGCACGTTCGAACAGGTACTGGAACAGGTAGCTGCTTTCCCGCGGGATGCGAAGCTTCTCGTGGATGCGCGACACACACGCTGGGCCTCACCTTTCGGACTTACAGGCCTGCTCACGTTGGCGCAGTCGCGCGGCGAGAAACCACAGTTCGCCCCGCCCGAAACCGACGAGACACTTTCGTATTGGGCCCGCACCGGTTTTTTCACCCTCGCAGCCGGGCTCTTCGATGTGCACGGCGAGGTTCCGCGTCCCAAACACACTGGTGAATCGAGCGTCCTTCTCGAAATCACTCCAATTACGCAGAGCGCAGATGTGCACGACGTCGTCGAACGCGTGCAGACAAGATCGCAAACAATTCTGGCGCAGGAGCTGGAGCTGGATCCCAAGGTGACGATGGGCTTCGCGATGTCCCTGTCAGAGGTTTGTCAGAACGTTGTCGAACATGCGGGACGCGGCGGCTGGGTCGCGGTCCAGACATATCGCTGGCAGAAGCGCCTTGGCAGGCGAGTTGCGGTAATCGCCGTGTGCGACTCAGGCGTAGGATTCCGGCAATCTCTCGAGAGCGCTCCAGGCTGGCGGCCCAGCGACAGATGGGATGATGGCATGGCGCTCGAGGAGGCGGTGATCCGCAGCGTGAGCCGTTTCCGCGACATCGGACGCGGGCAGGGTCTTGCCGGCGTGAGGAAATTCCTCGGCAGATGGGAGGGCAAACTATCCGTCCGCAGCGGGACAGCGCGCATCGCGATTGTTCCCTCATGGGACGATGACATTCCCCTTCGGGAGAATCTTCCTTTTTTCCCGGGTTCGCAGGTGCAGATTACAATTCCGGGCAAGGCGACCGCGCGATGATCACGCATATCGATGTCAGCGTGGTGCTGCGCCGCAGTGTTTGCGACCTCTACTCGAATCTCGTGACACGTCCCACTGGCGCGGCAGTCAGAATGGGAATAGAACAGCAGATCGCGGACCTCCGTGACCGCAGCCTCACTGTCATCGATTTCGCCAACGTCTCCCTGCTGGACTTCTCATGCGCGGACGAAGTGGTTGCCAAGCTGATGCTCAAGTATTGCGCATCAGATTCAGTGACCGAGGCGTACTTTCTTTTCCGCGGGATCAGCGAGTCGCACCTGGACGCAATTGAGCAGGTCCTCGAGCGACACCACATAGCCATCGTGGTCCAGGACGCGGAAGGCCGCGCGGCGTTGATTGGCCCGATCACCGCAGAGGAACACAGCGCCTGGGACGCGGTAAGCGCGAGAAGACGGCTGACCGACAGCGAGGTGGTTGAGATGCGCGACGCAGGGCTGGCCGATGTGGCGCCAATTCTCGAACAACTCCACGCGCGCCGGCTTCTCATGCGCTTCGAGGATGAGTACGTCTCCCTGGGGGAGCTCATCTCATGAAAAAGGGTTACAGCCCGCCTCTGCAGGTCGTCGGATTGATAGCGACAAAGAAGGGAGATCCCGAGCGAGGACCGCTGGTCAGGATGCGCCCGGACGACGCGCTGGAACGTCTCATTGAAGACGGGGAGGTGGCCTGGGTATATGGGCCACGGCGCAATGAGCTGGCGACCATTGTAATTGACCCCGCTGTTCCTCGCGGCGGTGTGGTGCTGCGAGACGTGACGGGAGCGGCGCCTTCCGAAATCGTCAGAATTATCAAGGTCGAGTTGCGGAAAACGGGATCGATAGAACCCAGATGAAGCAGGGAGAACACCCAGGATGAGCTCCGAGGACGGGAAACAGGGACTTTCTACCATTGCCGTTCACGGCGGTCTGGAGCGCACTTCCAATGAAGGCCCCGTTTCCAATCCCCTAAGCCAGTCGATCAACTACCTGCAGGAAATCGGGACGAGTGAGGGGCTGCGCTACGCCCGTTATGGCAACTCTCCCAATGCCGAAGCGGTGCAGAAGCGCCTGGCCCTTTTGGAAGGCGCCGAAGCCGCACTTTTTCTGTCCAGTGGGATGGGAGCCACCGCGTGCGCGCTCCTCACCCTTCTTCGCCCTGGCGATCATCTCCTGGCCAGTTCCTGGATTTACGGCGGAACGCACACCCTCCTGACACGTGAGTTTGCCAGTCTGGGAATCAATGTCTCGCTCATCGATCCCTCCGAAACGCGCGGCTGGAGGCGCAAGCTGCGCAAGAACACACGTGCGATTTTCCTCGAGAGCCCGGTAAACCCTACATGTCGCGTTATCGACCTCGCGCCCGTCGCATATCTGGCGCATGACCTTGGGGTGGCGCTCGTCGTCGATGCAACGTTGGCGAGTCCGGTGAATATGCGTCCACTCGAACTGGGCGCGGACGTGGTGATTCACTCGGCCACCAAGTACCTGAACGGCCATCACGATGTTCTGGGCGGCGTAGTACTGGGCACCGCGTCCTATATCGAGGAAGTCCGGCAGAAGATGATGATCTGGGGTCAGGCTCCGGACCCATTCGCCTGCTGGCTTCTCGAGCGAGGTCTCAAGACACTCGAGCTTCGCGTACTGCGGCAGAATGAAAACGCTCTCAAGATCGCGCAGTGGGCCGACAAGCGCAGTGAGATTGCCAAGGTTCATTATCCGGGACTGTCCAGTCACCCGGACCACAAGGTTGCAAAGAAGACGTTGAAGGGATTTGGTGGAATGCTCGCGATAGAGCTTGCCGGAGGCGGCAAGGCCGCCGACAGATTTCTGCGCAAACTGAAATTGTTCACGCACGCCGCCAGCCTTGGTGGCGTGGACACGCTTATCACCGAACCGCGCTACAGCTCACACGCGCACATGACATCGGAAGAGCGCAAAGCAATCGGGATACCCGATGGATTTCTGCGAATCAGCGTCGGAGTCGAAAACCACGAGGACCTTATCGGCGATCTGGAGCAGGCCCTCTCGTGATCCGCTTCACCAAGGTCACCAAGAATTACGCGCGCACCGAGGGGGCGGTGCACAACGTGAGCTTTCACGTTCGCAAGGGCGAATTTGTCTTTCTCACGGGACCAAGCGGCGCCGGGAAGAGCACAATTCTGCGAATGGTCTACGCTGAGGAAAGACCAACTGGTGGAGACGTTCGCATAGCGGGGTCGAGCACCAGCGTCCTCAAGGGACCGGACGTCGCAAAGTTGCGACGCAAACTGGGGATTGTCTTTCAGGACTTCCGCCTTCTCGAAGAGAGAACAGCCGCGGAAAACGTCGCATTCGCATTGGAAGTGACTGGCACTCCACCAGCATCCATACCCGGGCGCGTGAACAAACTGCTCACTCAGGTCGGCCTCGCATCCAAAGCGGGGAGCTACCCCAATGAGTTGTCCGGAGGAGAGCAGCAGCGCGTTGCAGTTGCACGCGCGCTTGCCAACGACCCTGTTCTGATTGTGGCCGATGAACCCACCGGCAATCTCGATGAGCGCGCGACGCGCGGCATCTTCCAGCTTCTGCGCGATATCAATAACTCAGGCACCGCCGTGATCATGGCATCGCACGACCTCGATCTTGTCAGAAGCTCCGAACTCCGCACGCTGGAAATGAACCGCGGCGAACTTGTGTTCGACAGCGGAGAATCGGATTCAAGAACGCCGACTCCGGGGAGAAAAACCCCATGAACATCGTCGCACGAGAGAGCCTTATCGCGTTCCGTCGCGCTCCCCTGCTCAGCCTTTTGAGCGTTGTGACGATTGCATTTTCACTCTTCGCATTCGGCCTGTTTGCTCTGGTTGCGCTCAACATCAGGGAAGCGTTGCAAAAAATTGAAGACCGGGTTGAGATTCGCGCCTTCGTTTCGGATGGGACATCCATAGAATCAGTTGGCGCGCTTATCGGGGACGTCGGCGCATTCCCCGAAGTATCCGGGGCCGTGTACGTCTCGCCTGAAGAAGCGGTGGTAAAAGCGCGGGCAGAGCTGCGGGAATTTGGTGACATCTTCGGTGAAGGCGTACTTCCAGGGTCCGTCGAGGTGCACCTCAAGCCAGGCTTCCGCAACCCAACAGCGGTGCGTGCCGTCGCGGACAGAATCGGCATTTACGAATTTGTCGACGACATCAGATTCGGCGAGGAGTGGGTCGAGAAGTTGTACGCCCTGCGCACAGTGGCATCTATCGCCGGCATCGCTCTCGGAATCGCTTTCGCGGCGGTCGCGGTGATCATCATCAGCGCGACTATTCGCATGTCCGTACTGGCGCGCAGTCGCGAGATCGCGATCATGCGACTTGTCGGTGCGACCGACAGCTTCATCCGGCGACCCTTCCTCCTTGATGGCTTCCTCAAGGGAGTGCTGGGCGGACTTCTCGCGCTGGCGCTCACCCGAGCGGCCACTACGGCGATCAATGCCTATTTCCTCGAGACAACCTTTTTCAGCGTCACGACAGCAGTCCTCGGCGTGTTGTTCGGCGCATCGATTGGCCTCCTCGGCAGTGCAGCCTCTGTAGCGAGGCACCTGCGAAACCCGTGAGCTGGTCGCCGCTTACAACGCTTGTCATTCCGGCGAAGGCCGGAACCCATTTTCCCTTCAACATGGGTTCCGGCTTGCGCCGGAATGACAACACGCGCGGCTGGAATCACAATACGAATGTCATTGCCGCGCAAGCGGCAACCCATGTTAATCGCTGGCAAATGGGTTCCGGCTTTCGCCGGAATGACGGGTTCTGGCGTGCGGTATTGGGGGTAGCAGCTCTTCTGCTCTCAGTCACAACTTCACTCGGTGCGCAGTCCGCTGTCGAAGCACAGCTCCGTCAGCACGCAGACTCTCTCGCGCGAATCCGCTCTGAACGCGATGCCCTCGAGGCGCAGATGCGCGCTATGCAGGGACGCGCGCGCGATATCACTGAGGAGATGAACAACATCGCCCAGCAAACCGCGACCGCCGCGCGAATCGTGAAGGCGCTCGACGGTCAGCTCGACCTCATCACCGCGGAAGTCAGCAATTCCACGGCGAACCTGGTGCGCGCTCAGGATGAGCTGGCACTCAAGGAAGCCGACGTCCGGCGCCGGCTCATCGATATCTATCGCAGAGGACCGCTGCACACACTGGAAGTGCTTTTTTCCGCGCAATCCTTCACCGACCTCATCGCGCGCTACAAGTACCTGCATCTGCAAACCATCAGAGACCGGGCGATGGTGAAGCGGGTGAATGAACTGAAGGAAGACATCGAGAACAACAGATCCATAAGCGTTCGCCTCGCGGCGGATGTCGGCGTAAACCGCGCGGAGAAGCTTCAGGAGGAGGAGCGCTACCGGATACTGGAGCAGCAACGCCGGCAGGCGCTGGCGCAGGTGCAGCAATCAACCGCTCAGACGCAGCGCCGGCTGACGCAGATTGCGGAGGACGAGAAGCGACTGAATGGTGTGCTCGCGTCGCTCAACGCCGCGGCACGCGAAGCACGCGCTGCTGCCGCTGGCGGCGGACCTCCTCCTCCGTCGGTTTTCCGTTTGGGCGCCGCGCTCGACTGGCCCGTCGTAGGCGAGCTTTTGTATCGCTTCGGCATCGTCACGAATGCCAATAACACTCAGACGAAGCAGAATGGCATAGGCGTCTCGGCGCCACGCAGCGCGGAAGTGCGCGCGGTTGCCGACGGTCGCGTGGGATACGCCAGGGATTTTGGTGGGTTCTATGGACGAACGGTTCTGCTGGTGCATCCATCGGGAGACTATACTGTGTATGCGTCGCTGGACCGTATCGCCGCCGACTCGGGAGCCCTCGTCGCGAAGGGTCAGGTTATCGGCACCGTTGGCCAGAGCGACACAAACTATGGACCGCGACTGCACTTTGAGGTTCGTCTCAGTTCGCCCAACGCAGAGCCGCGTGCAGTAGACCCACTTCCGTTTCTCCGCACGCCCAGACAGTAGTGACTTCCCTTCCACCGCTCGGCGCGCACGTTTCCGCGGCTGGCGGCGTACACGAAGCGCCCGCACGAGCGACCGCAATAGGCGCGACGGCAATGCAGATGTTCACCAAGCAAGCCAGTCGCTGGGCCGAGCATGTTTTTTCGACGGAAACCTCGCAGAGATATGAGCAGAGCCTGTCAGCTGCTGCGCTGTCTGTTGTATGCGTGCACGACAGCTACCTCATCAACCTTGCGAGTCCTGACGACGTCCTGCGGCTGCGATCATTGCTCTCGTTCATTTCGGAACTCAAGAGATGCGAGGCGCTGAATGTGCCCTATCTGGTTTCGCATCCGGGCAACTATATGGACGACAGAGCGTCCGGTGTGGCCCGCAACGCCGACCAGATAACAACGGCGCTGGAATGCGTGCCGGGCAGGACAATGGTTCTGCTCGAAACAACTGCGGGCAGCGGCACTGCCATCGGGGCGAATTTCGAGGAAATGGCTGATCTGCTGGACCGCATTCCTGCGTCGCTGTCGCACCGGGTGGGCATCTGCGTGGACACAGCGCACATTTTCGCGGCGGGATATGACCTTGTTCGTGAATTTGATGCGACGTGGAGCCGGCTATCGGACACGATCGGGTGGCAGCGCCTGCGCATGATGCACCTGAATGATTCCAAGGCTCCCCTGGGTTCGCGCCGGGACAGGCACGAACTCATTGCCGAAGGAGCCATCGGAGAGGCGCCATTCCGGAGGATCATGACTGATCCCCGCTTCGCCGGCATTCCCAAGGTTATCGAAACCCCAAAACTCGGCGATGCGCTGGTTACTGACCGGCGTATGCTGGAGAGGCTGCGGTCGTATGGCGAGTGACCCCCCCGAGAGCGAACGGCGGAGCGGGAACTGCGTTCACGGGGACGGCGGGTTCGGGGACTGCGCTTTCGAGAACGGCGGAACTGGAAGGACGATAAACGTCGTTGACGACGTTCCAACATCCGCCGTTCCGCTCCGCCGTCCCCGAACCCGCAGTCCCCGTGAACGCGGTCCCCGCTCCGCAGTTAGCAGTTGACCCAGTCGCCTAGCAAGCGCGATCGTCCAAGCGATCGCGGAACGAAATGATCATTCGCCTGAGGACAATCGCTCGCCTTATCAGGCTCAGATGCGCTGACGGTTCGAGCATCTTGCCGTCGAGCGCAGTCTTGAGGTAGCCCTCAACCTCGAACAGTGAGCTGAGGCTGTCGCCGAGGTAGCGCTTGAACTCCCGGTTGCTATCTCTACCGCATCCCTCGCTGATATTAGCAGACACGGATACAGCGGCCCGAACTATCTGACGTCTGAAGCCGGGAAGCTTCTTACAGACGCGCGCCGGCAACTGGTCGGCGATCTGCAGGGACAAATCGCTCGCCAGGCACCACATTCTAAGATCCCTTGGGTTTTGCATTCCCCAATCTGTTGCAGAGTCACGAATCAGCATCATCATTCGCATGCGTGCATCATCATAGGAGCGCATTGTGCGGATTTGTTGGCGGGGCCACGGCGGAGCGGGGACTGCGTTCACGGGGACTTCGGGTTCGGGGACTGCGGTCGCGAGAACAGCGGTACTGGAACGGCGATAAACGTCGTTGAACGTTGTTCCAGCCTCCGCCCTTTCCGCTCCGCCGTTCCCGAACCCGCAGTCCCCGTGAACGCCTTCCCCGCTCCGCAGCTAGCCTTTGCCGCATTTCGCGGCTACCGCGGTATCGGATGTCGGGTACGCAAGCAGATCGTGGTGGCTTGCTTACCGAAATTCCCGGAAGAACCCAAAAAAACGCCGTCACAGCGATTGACGCTTTCCCGAAGGCGCGCTATCGTTCCATGTCATATCGGGCCAACCAGATAGCAGCGCACCTCTCAGCGTGCCGTAAGGCACGCTGATCTCTTTTCCACTCAATCCAACTGCAATACCGTAGTTCTTTCCGAACCAAGGAGAAACAACACTGATGGCAACGCAAGCCGAGCCGACTGAGGACTCGCGTGCACGTCGGCACGAAAATGACCTCGCTGGCCAGGGGCTCAAGCCGTCTGGTCGCGTTCACTGGAATCTGGTCGCGCCAGACCTCATCGCTGCAGCCGTACGGCGCGGCGAGGGCGAGTTCGCAGATATGGGTCCGTTCGTGGCAGTCACTTCACCGCACACCGGACGCTCACCCAACGACAAGTTTGTGGTCAAGGACAGCACATCCGAAAAGGATGTCGACTGGGGCAAGGTGAACCAGCCGTACACTCCCGAGAATTTCGAACTGCTGCTCTCCGACATGCGCGCATACCTCGATGGCCAATCCGAGCTTTTTGTCCAGGACCTGTATTGCGGCGCCGATCCCAAATTCAGGTTGTCGGTGCGGTATGTGTCGCCCAACGCGTGGAGCATGGCCTTTGTCCGCAACATGTTCATTCGGCCGGAACTCGCCGACCTCGCCTCGTTCGCACCCAACTTCACCGTCCTGCACGCGCCCGAGTTCCTCGCCGATCCTGCGAAGCACTCCACGCGCACTGGAACGTGCATCGTGCTGAACCTCGCCAGGAGAATGATTCTGATTGGCGGGTCCAGGTATGCGGGTGAACTCAAGAAGTCGATGTTCACCGTGATGAACTATATGCTCCCCAAACAGGGCGCGTTGTCGATGCACTGCTCTGCGAATGTCGGCAAGCAGGGCGACTCGTCGCTCTTCTTTGGTCTATCGGGGACGGGAAAGACAACTCTCTCCGCCGATCCCGAACGCAGTCTCATTGGCGACGACGAGCATGGCTGGTCGGACGAAGGAATTTTCAACTTCGAAGGCGGTTGTTATGCAAAGGTCGTGAACCTCTCCCCCGAAGCAGAGCCGGATATTTATCGAACCACGCAGATGTTCGGAACGATACTCGAGAACACGGTGCTCGATCCCATTACGAAGAAGGTGAAGTTCGAGGACATTTCCATCACCGAAAACACGCGCGCGTCGTATCCGTTGCATTACATCCCGAACCATGTTGCCAACGGACGCGCGGGACATCCAAAGAATGTCATTTTCCTCACCGCCGATGCTTTCGGCGTGCTTCCGCCCATTGCGCGACTCACGCGTGAACAGGCCATGTACTATTTCCTTTCGGGATACACCGCCAAGGTGGCCGGCACCGAACGCGGGCTCACCGATGCGCAGGCGACTTTCAGCGCTTGTTTCGGTGCGGTGTTTCTCGTCTGGCATCCGTCACGTTACGCCGAATTACTGGGACAGCTGCTCGACAAACATGGCTCGAAGGTGTGGCTGGTGAACACAGGGTGGAGCGGCGGGCCTTACGGAGTTGGCAAGCGCGTGAAGCTGGCGTATACACGATCCATGGTTCGCGCTGCGTTGAGCGGTGAGCTTGATGGCGCGGCGATGCGGCAGGATCCGGTTTTCAATCTTGCTGTTCCGACGAAGGTCGCTGGTGTGCCGGATGCGGTGCTCACACCTCGCGGAACGTGGCCCGACGGCGCCGCGTACGACGCGCAGGCGGCAAAGCTGGCCGACATGTTCGTGAAGAATTTCGAGAGGTTTGCGGATCGCGTCGACGTCGCTGTGAGGAATGCGGGTCCCAAGACCTGATCTCACCGTCACCCCGGCGAACCATCGTCACCCCGGCGAAAGCCGGGGTCCATGTTCTCCTCAAAAATGGATTCCGCCCCGGCTTCCACCGGGGTGACGTGGGTTCGGCAGAATGACGAATCACTGGAAGAAATGATGGAGGGAGGCGGATGACATTCGAGATCGTTCGCGACCCTCTCTGGAATAACATCCGTGTCGACCCGCAGACTCGATCGCTCGTCGACACTGGTGTTTTTCAGAGGCTGCGATATGTAAGGCAACTCGGTCTGGCGCATCTCGTCTATCCCGGCGCGACGCATTCGCGCTTTGAGCATGCACTGGGCACATATCATCTCGCGGGAATCGCGATCGCCTTGCTGCGCGATCAGGCGCTCCTTGGCGGTATCGCTGACGACGAACCTGAGATAATCCGCGCGGCTGCTTTGTTGCACGACATCGGACACTATCCGTTTTCGCATGCGCTGGAAGAGATTGGCGTTGTGCACCACGAGGAAGTCGCGCGGCCACTCATTGAAGACGGACCGATCGCTGGGCTTCTCGTGGCACGATTCGGCGCAACCGGGCCGGCGCGTATTTACAGTCTCATCCGCGGCACGAGCGACAGTCCGCTACAGGGACTAATCAGCGGATCTCTTGACCTCGACAAGATCGAGTATCTCAAACGTGATGCACTCATGTGCGGAGTGCCGTACGGCCAGATCGATGTCGACCGGCTTCTCAATTCCCTGATAGTGCTGGAAGACAACCAAGGGAAACGATCGATGGGTGTGCTGGAGAAAGGATTGTCAGCCCTCGAGTCCTTGCTCTTCGCCAAGTACCAGATGTATCGCAATGTCTACTGGCATCACGCCGTGCGCAGCGCGACCGCGATGTACAAGCGCATGGTGGCGGACGCAATGCGATCGGGCGCGCTCTCGGCAAGTCAACTCATTTCGCTCACAGATGAAGGGCTTCTGCACCTGCTCAACAGTATCGCACCGTCATCCATCCTTTCAGCGCTAAGGGAACGTCGCCTATTCAAACGCGTCCTCGAGATTCCGGCCGCAGAACTCGGGCCCGACGAAGGAGAATGGATTTCCGAAGACAGTGATCGTGTGCTGCGCGTTGAGAATTCCCTGGCCGATGAGCTGGGAATCCCGCACGGCGACATTCTCCTCGACTATCCAGCCAAAACGCAAATGCTAGGCGTGGACATTCTCGTGCGCGCGCGATCAGGTGCAGTAAAACGTCTCGCTCCCGATGGAATGCACGGCGCCATCAATCTTCCCGCGTTGTCTGACAGACTCTATCGGTCAGCGCGTTGGTTGCGCGTGTTCACCGCGAAGAGAATGACCCTTCCATCGGGGCTACTGGAAAACCTGATCTCAGATAGACGAGGATTGAGCAACGAGCAACGATAGACGGTAGACGGTAGACGATGGACGATAGGATTCACCGCAGTGCGCCGCGCAATCGTCTTTCGTCTATCGTCTATCGTGGATCGTGGATCACGCCTCGTCTATCTGACATCAGTCTCGCCCGCACGAGGTTTTGCGGCTCCCGCTCCGTGCGCCTCAGCCAACTTCCGGGCAATCCCGCGATAGAAGGCAGCATCAACAGCCTTACCCTGCTCTTCCAAGCCGATAGCTGCAAGCTCAATAGCGTAAAGAATGTTGCCAAGATAAAGCTCGGCGACCGAAGCAACACTCTCGTCAGTCACTGCTCCCAATTCCCTCGCCAGTGCTGGACTCAGTCGTCGACGATGAAGCTGGCTTGCCGCCGTCGTCGAGCGCTTCCACCTGCACCACGATCGCAGTGATGTTGTCCAGCCCACCGCGGCCGTTGGCTTCGGAGATGAGCGCGTTCACAATGCGATCGGGACTCGCGCGACTCAGAAGCAGTTGATGCAATCGCCGATCGTCCACCATACCGGTAAGGCCATCCGATGCAATCAGGAACACGTCTCCGGGTCTGATTTCACCCTGAAACACATCGGGCTCCACTTCCTCTCCGGCCCCCACGCAGCGCGTAATCACATTGCTGTATGGGTGATAGCGGGCCTGTTCCAGTGTGAGGAACCCAGCATCAACCTGCTCCTGAACATAGGAGTGGTCCTTGGTTACCTGGGTAAGCGCGCCATCTCGCAGGAGGTAGACGCGTGAGTCGCCAATCTGGCCGATCGCGTAGCGCCCCTGGCTGAGCAGGAGAACCGAGGCAGTCGTGCCCATCCCCTGCTTGTCGGTTTCCACGAGCGTGCGGTCGTGAATTAGGCGGTTGGCATGGCGCAAAGAGTCGGCCATTGCCTTCTCTATCGCGTCCCAGGAATCCGCGCCTTTATCCTTGAGATCCCTGGCGATGATCTGCACCGCCATCTCGCTGGCCACTTCTCCGGCCGCGTGGCCACCCATGCCGTCGGCGACCATGAATAGTCCGCCGTTGGAACCTGCACTGGCGTAGAAGTTGTCCTCGTTGCCCGAGCGGACAACACCCACATCCGTACGCGCCGCAACTGCTAGCCGCACGGGAGAACCTCGCGCCGACTCAAGCAGCGCCTCCACATGACATGCGGAGTGTGAGATAGGGCAATTCAGATATGTGGGAAGCGCTCACCGCCATGTATTCAGCTCGTCTTTGGCATTTCCACTGTCCACGCGATCCTCGCAATCGCGAGGACGACACCCCGACAGACGCATTTCCCGTACACACTGTGGACTGACTGCATTTCTGTCCACGCGCGAACGGGAAGTAGACGGACGGTTGACGCTCGAAGTTATCCGGCCTCATCGGTTGTTTCAAGGCAAGGTAAGCCCAGTCTGCTCGCTAGATTCCACCCTGTGAAGGACAGCATCTTCATCCGCGGCGCGCGCCAGAACAACCTCAAGGGATTTGACCTTCGTATCCCGCGCCGCTCATACACCGTGATCACCGGCCCGTCAGGGTCGGGCAAGTCCTCATTGGCGTTCGATACCATATATGCCGAGGGACAACGGCGCTACGTGGAATCGCTTTCGGCATACGCCAGGCAATTCCTCGAACGGATGGAAAAACCTGACGTCGATGGCATTGATGGCCTCTCGCCGGCGGTTGCAATCCAGCAGAGCAATCCGACGAAGACGTCGCGCTCCACAGTTGGAACCGCCACCGAGGTATACGACTACCTACGGCTCTTGTGGGCGCGGATCGGCCGCACCTGGTGCCCTGCATGCGGTCGCGAGATCGTGCCCCACACCGTGCAATCGGTAACCGACACTCTGCTGCGGCTGTCGCAAGGCTCGCGACTCACGGTGACATTTCCCTTGACGCTCCCCACCGGCGTGCCCGGTGCGGTACTCGCTGAGAAGTTGCGTTCGCAAGGATTCCTGAGAGTGATTACACGCGGTTCAGCCATCCATGTCGATGAACTCGACGCTGGCGACAAGAGCGTGGACTTCTCCGGCGAAATACTTGTGGTCACCGACAGGTTGACAGTAGGCGCCGATCAGCAAGGAAGAATTGCCGAAGCAGTGGCGGCGGCGTTCCGGGAGAGCGGCGGCGATTGCATTGTGGAGTATTCAGCAGCACCCGGGGCATCCTTAGACCCGCGTACCGAAAGACTGCGCTTTACGGAACGGTTTGAATGCCCCTATGACGGCACGCGCATGCCCGCACCCACGCCGCAGCTTTTTTCATTCAATAGTCCGGTGGGCGCCTGCGAGACGTGCAACGGATTCGGCGCCACACTCGAATACGATCTCAAACTGATTGTGCGCGATGCTGAACTCACGCTCGCCGAGGGCGCGCTGGATCCCTGGACCAAACCGCGCTACGGCAACAAGCGGCGCGCACTCGCCAATTTCGCCCGTGCGCACAGGATTGAGCTCGATGTCCCCTGGCGGGCGCTCGGCGACGAGCAACGAACACTGCTCCTGCGAGCACGTGCCCGCGGATACAAGGGGATCTTTCCCTTTCTCAAGGACCTCGAGGAAAAACGGTACAAGCAATACATCCGGGTTTTCCTGCGGCAATACCAGACGGCGCAAACATGTACCGAGTGCGGTGGCAGCAAGCTCAAAGGCGATGCTCTGTGTGTACGTGTGGCCGGCAAGGACATCGCCGCGGTCGCGAAGCTCCCCGTTGGTGACCTCCGCACCTGGCTGGATTCATTGTCGCTCACGCAGCACGAACACGAAGTGAGCAGACACATACTGCGCGAAGCGCGCAGCCGCGTGCATTTTCTCTGCGATGTCGGTTTGGAGTATGTCACACTCGACCGCGCCACGAGAACGCTCTCCGGCGGCGAGGCGCAACGCATTGCGCTGGCCAACTCGATCGGTTCGCAGCTGATGGACACTCTGTATGTCCTCGACGAACCTTCGATAGGACTGCACTCGCGTGACCTCGACAGGCTCCTGTCGATTCTGCTGCGTATCCGCGATTCAGGGAACACTGTTCTGGTGGTTGAACATGACCTTGAAGCAATTCGCGCTGCTGATTTCATGATCGAGTTGGGTCCCGGAAGTGGCGAGCTCGGTGGTGAAGTTGTTTTTGATGGACCGCTTTCGCGCGCCGGCGAGAGTCCCCTCACAGGCAAGTATCTGAGTGGTGAACGCAGCATCGCGATTCCCGAGGAGCGTCGGCACTCTGGCGGAAAGAAGCTCGTGGTGCGTGGTGCACGGGAGAATAATTTGCGCGGAGTAGATGTCACCATTCCACTGGGACTGCTGACAGTTGTAACCGGTGTGTCCGGATCAGGAAAGAGCACACTCGTTCACGATGTGTTATACCGGGCGCTGGAAAAACGTTTGCACGGCGATCACTCCGCCCGTGAACATCTTGGCGAGCGTGTCGGGCTGTACGATGAGATTACCGGCATCGAATATCTGGAGGATGTCGTTCTGGTGGACCAGAGCCCCATCGGTCGCACTGCGCGCTCCAATCCCATCACCTATGTGAAAGCGTTCGACGAAATCCGCCGCATTTTCGCCGCAACACCACTGGCGAAAAAGCGCAAATACACCGCCGGAACTTTTAGCTTCAATGTTTCGGGCGGTCGTTGTGCAACATGCGAAGGCGCGGGACATCTGCAGGTGGAAATGGTATTCATGGCCGATGTTTTTGTTCAGTGCGAAGAATGCGGCGGCAAACGTTTTAAATCGCAGGTTCTGGAAGTGACGGTGAATGGTCGCAATATCCACGAGGTGTTGCAGCTCACCGTAGATCAGGCAATACGATTCTTCCCCAAAGAAGAGCGACTCGGCCAGGCGCTCTGGCAACTACAGCAAGTGGGACTTGGCTATTTGCGCCTCGGCCAACCGGCAACGACGCTTTCCGGAGGCGAAGCGCAGAGAATCAAGATCGCGCGCGAATTCACAATGGCGTCGCGGCGCGAAGGACGGAAATTGTACGTGCTCGACGAGCCCACAACCGGTTTGCATCTCGAGGACATCAGAAAACTCGCGCGGGTTCTCGACCGGCTCGTAGAGAAAGGCAACACGGTACTGGTAATCGAGCATAACCTCGATTTCATCAAACTCGCTGATTGGGTAATTGACCTGGGCCCCGAAGGCGGAGACGGCGGCGGTACGGTCGTAGCAATGGGAACCCCCGAAGAAGTGGCGCGCGTAGAGCGATCTCATACGGGCGTATGGCTGCGCAAAGTGCTTCCCGAGTGGAAAACCCGCAGCACGCCTTCACATCGGAAGAGTCACAAGTCAATCGTTGACCATGTAGCTGATGTCGCCTAACTTGCGGGCTCTTCCCGAGTAGCTCAGGTGGTAGAGCAGGTGACTGTTAATCACCGGGTCGGGGGTTCGAGTCCCTCCTCGGGAGTCTTATAAAGCGAAAGCCCACAACGACTTACAGCGTTGCGGGCTTTCGTGCTTTCCGGGCCTCTGTTCTCAAGTCACCACTGAGTCACCAATCGGACGCGGATAGGTTTTCGTGCGTTTCCGTCCCAATGTCAGCCCCCCGCGTTGAGTGGTTCGCGCTTCAGGATTTCATCCCGCATGACCGACATCACTGCCAGCAAGCGGTCCACAAATCGAATGTCTAACGGCTGGAACTGAAACGAGACATCGTTTCCATCTACCTGGAACGCCGCTGATGCAGCACAGTAGCGGCCTTCGACCGGTTGGTCCTCTGGGCAGAAGCCGATCTCGCCCTGAAAGCCGTCACCGTCAACGATCACCTCGTCGTAGTGGTACCGGATGCCATCGTCAACGTCATCATCGACGTACGATCGAGTGGCAACGCTTACTGGAAGGAGGGGCATCGCTCAGCCCCCCGCTGCTGGTTGTTTTTTCGTCGGCGCTTCTGGTTTCGTGGGAAACCCCATCGCCACGAGCTTGGCCTTTGTCCGGTCAAGGTACTCCCGACGGACGCCGTTCTTTTCCCACCGCTCCACGTCTAGCCAAGAGTAGTAAGCGCGGCATGTGGCGCATCGCTTTATCTTCGGTCGCTCTTGTCGGAACGCGGCACCGCAGTACGAGCAAGAAAGAGTCGGCAACGCTCGGGTAGTCCTGTCCTGCCTTGCCGCCGCCAATTGCTCCTGCAACTCCGGCGGAAGCTTCTCGCTGCCACCAGCCGATTGGAGCATCTGAAACTCATCGTTAATGTCAGCCCTTAGCCAGTCCTCAAGTGTTCCTTTGCAAAGAGCCCAGTCGTGATCGCTGGCGCGCTGCCAAAGTAAGTCGTCCTTCAGTTTCGTCAGGCGAGCGTTGATGGAAACCATGTTCAGCTCCCACCCCCCCATCGCAAAGCCGCTCCCTGAATAACTACTGGAGGGCTTGTAAAGGATGTACGGCGATATGTCATCCTCCTGAATGAAGTCCCCGAGTAGTTCGTCTATCGTCACTCCCTTCCAGAACGTGTTGCCATTTTTCGCCGCCGCTATCGCGAACGAATGGCGCAATGCCAGCCCGAACCACATCCGTACCTTTTTGGTGATGCGCGTGGGGTCGCCTTTCTTTTCGTACTTGTCGTTCCAGTCCTCGCCGTCGAGGGTCCAGTCACGCATAGCCGCACCTCTCCTCGTAAAGCCCCGTCAATCGGGGACACTTGGAGTATAGCGCAACTGTGCGCCATAGCAAACAGTGCCGCATCCACAGTTGCGGATGTCTTAGGGAGGGGTGTACCCTTAGCTTCATGTCGGAAATGATTCGCTTCAGACTTCGGGAACTCCTCGCACAACGCGGGATGAGTTGGTACGCCTTGGCCATTGGCTCCAACGGGCGCATCTCGCTTGCTACGGTCTATCGGATAAAGAAAAGCGATGGTCGTGCTCATTACTTTGACGCCACTGTGATGGATGCCGTGTGTGACGTTCTCAATGTCTCAGCGTCCGATCTTCTCGAGCGAACGCCCGGAAAACCAAGGCGCCGGAAGCGCAAGAAAGCAGAGGTTCGTTCATGACCAGCAATAGAGATGACGCTGAGACCGCGCGGTCCATCCGTGAACAACTTCCCGCGGCTGCCAGCAGCTCCGACATCTTTACGCTCATCACACAAGTGGAAATCTTCATCACGGATAAACGTCTCCGCGCCAAAGTGGTCGGAGAGATTGAGCAGCATCGCATGGCGCTGGGACTGCTGAAACCCAAACCCATCGGCCAACTTGATAAAGAGGACAGAGCGTATGTCGCATTTATGCAAGGGTTTGTTGCTCGGGTCAAAGCAACGCGCAACGAGAGCGAACTCTTGTCTTTGAAGTTGGATCTGCACTCCCACACCACGCACAAAGGCAGGGAGATGAAGGAGCTGGCCAAAGACCTGAGGCGGCTCATCGCCACGCAGCGAGGCACGTTCAAGAAACCGCCCGCCGAGTAAAGAGAAAAACAGCCGCCACGCATCTCGCATGACGGCTGTTCCCCATGTTCTCCCAATCGGACGCAGGAACAAGTTGTATCCGACCGGGTGTTTTCCGCGGAGTGCGGAAGTCCTTTCACTCTACTCTCTGTTTGCCCGCTTCGAGCAGTGCGATTCTGTGACGTAGCCCGAGCGACCGATCCAACTGCGCCGCCATGGCATCGGAAACGGCTGCAGCTGCAGCATCGCCATCGGCTTTCGTGGCACCGCCGTAGACGTTGACGGTGATCGTTGTGCGGACAGAGGTCGACTGCGACGCCTGTCCAAACGCACCAGCAGAGACGGACGGGGCATAGAGCGGAGCAAGTGGACGCATGCTCGCAACTATCGCGTCACGCATCTCGCGCAAGACGAACAACTGCGACGACGCTATGTCGGTGAGCCTGACGACTGAACGCTCCGTCGCGCCGAACGCTGCGAGTGAGCCAGAGGTGCGTGATGCTGCGTTACTCGGATCTGCCAACTGCTCAGCGATGTCGTCCGGTATTGATTCGAGAATCCTGTTCGCGTCAGTGAGAATGCGCAGCAGGTCATCGCGCGACATCCCGCCCAGGTCAAAGTCACCCGCAAGGATCTGCTCGAAGATGTTTTTGATGGCGTCCTTCGCAGCCTTGCGTCCACCCTCGGAACTCGTATCCAGTCCGGTGAGACTTTCCGCCAGTGCTGGTGCGAAGTCGCGAATCACATCAACGAACCGCTTGAACTTCTCGCTGGGGTCGTCTATGTCGAGAAGTTCAAACGAGGTGTTCAGGAGAGAGACCGCGTCGTTCATGCGATCAGCCGCAGTCTCCACCGCGTCCGCCAATCCATCGAGCCCGGAGTCAATCTCGAGAAGCGCCGCGAAAAACTCCTCTTTCGTCCAGCCCAGCGCGGTCCAGTAATCGACTCCTGACGATCCCGCTTGCGTCAGTACGGCGATGATCTCCTGTGCGCGTTTGATACCGTCCGCGGTCGAGAGGTCCAACCCTTTGAACGCGTCGCCGAGTAGAGGGAACTTCTTGCCCAGCTCCTCCACGGTTGCCGCAAACACATCGAGCGGGCTGTCGACGTTGAGCAGGTCCAGCTTATCGCGCAACCTTCCCATCGCCTCTGATACTGTCTCAACGTGCGCGGCGTCCGGGAGATTGCCATCGATGCCATCAAGTATCCCCAGGAAGTCAACGAGGAATGCGCCGATGTCACTGAGGCCCAGCCCGCCCAGTAGTTCAGGGTCAATCGTGAATCGTTTCTCCCACCACTTGCGGATAGCATCGCGAAGCGCGTCCCGCTCTTGCTGGGTGTCGATAGAATCAAGATCAATCCCGTCGAAGATATGAGCGAGTGATGGTACTGCCTTCGCTACAACCTTGGCGAATGAAACCGCCTGTTTGTCGAAGTCCGCGCCCATGATCTTGAGCGTCAGGTCCATGTCAGCGAAAGCCTCGCTCACCACGTCAGCCGCGGTGCGAATGGAATCAGCGATCGCCTGCGCAGCTTCGTCGAGGATGTTATCCCAGAAAACCGCGGCGTCGATAAGATCCTGACGACCCTCTTTGACTCCCTGCTCGAACAACGCTTTGTTCTTGGCCTTCGCCGCGGCAATGTCGTCCGCACTTGTCAGATCGAGTCCACCAAAGTCGAACAGTGCTGCCAACTCAGGAAACTCCTCAGCAAAGCGGGCGACCGCCTCGGTGAACCTTTCTCCCAAGTCTTCGATGTCGCCGATGTCGAGCGCGCGGTCGAGATCGGATGTAAAGTCAGAAATGACGCGTACCACTTCCTTAAACTTCTCGTCCGCGTCGTCAATCCACTTGTCAACCCCCACGAGGATGTCATTGAACTCCTCTGGCGTGAGAAGGCCGGTGTTGAGCAAACCTTTGGCGAGTGCGTCCCATAGGTCTTCCGCGATCTGGTGTGCTCGCGCCCTGTCCTCTGGCTTAGAGAGGTCCAAGCCTGCGAAGGCGTTGAATGCCTTGTTGCCGCCTGGACCGCTGGCGACTCCAATGACGTCTCCGAATTGTTCGGCGAAATCTGCACCGAATATCGCCCACCGTGACATCACCACATCCATCTGGTGTCCGAAGTCGCCCGACCAGAAGTTCATGTTCTTGCGGGCTACAAGAACGGCCTCTCCAAGTTGCTCAACGGAATCAGCAAAGCCCGAGAGGGAGTTTTCGTCTAGTGTGATGTCAAGTTTCTGCGCGGCATCTCTCACATCGTCCATCGTGAGTCCCACGCGCCTCAATGCTTGGTGAACGTCCTTGAAAGAATCGACGCCGCGGATTGCTTCTGCTGCTAGTGGGATGCCCGTCGACTGATTGCCCGTAAGGTTCAATTGGAAGTTGTCAAGCGATGCGCGCAGTTCATTCAGTGCATCAATATTCTTACGCTGAAGATCCTGAGCTGCCTTTTCCTCTGGGGAATCGCCGAAGATGCTCCCGATAGCGCTTACCAGGCTTGCCACTCCACCGGCGATACCGAGTGCCGACGAGAAGTCGAACTTAGGAGCTGCAGCCAGCGTCTTGATATTCGCGGCGATCTGACCAATTGCGGATAGAGCCTGACCCGCATTCGTGTTGATGAATCCGAACGCCTCGCCCAACTGAATAGCGGCGCGGACCGTGCCTTCGATGACCTGCTGCTGCGCCCTCAGGTTCTGGAGCTTATCATCTGCTGGCGGTTTCTTGCCGTTGACGATCCCATCGAGAATCCCTTCGAGTCGGACACGTTCAACCAGCAGGGCGTTGCGATCGGCTTCAGTCTGATTTACCTCTGCAATCTTCCGATCAAGCTTGTCGAGGTCCGCCATGATAGCGGGGATGTCGTCCTTGCCGAACTCCGTACGGTTGCCAAGTGTCTTGCGCACGGACTCCAACACCTTGACCGTTTCGATGCCGCTCTTTCTGATCTGCTCGAAGCTGGCGATGAACGCGGCGGAGTGCGGTTTCGCGTTGCTTAGCTTCTCGGCCTCCTCGTTCTCCTTCCGCATAGTAACGAGCGCACGAGCAAGAGCCGCATCGAGATTGTCAACCTGCGTGATGGTCGTCTCAGCGATGAGGTCTCTGATTTCGAGCGCCGCAAGTTCGCGCACGCCGGCTGCGAGCTTCGCGGTAAAATCTTTGGCATCTCCGATTCCTTTGGTGAGCTGCGCCTGGCGCACTATGATGTCCGGCAGTAGTGCGTTGAACTTCTGAAGTCCGCCCGGCATCTTCTCAGCGTTCTTTCTCGCGTTGTCGATCTCATGATTGAACGATGCCAGTGCGGACTCAGCCTGTTTTACCAAGTCGGTCGGACCATCCAAGTTGATCGCCTGCGTCAGACTAAAACCAAACTCGCGCAGCCCTTCTTCAAGTTTCTGAAGATCCTTCACGAGATCCTTGCTCAGATCATCGCTGGTCCTCGATATCGCTGCGCGGAACAAGCCGAGTTGGGCGACACCAACTACCCAGGGCTCACCGATGGCACCTTCCAGAGTCTTGAGGTGCGATGCGAAGTCGTCCGCCGCCTTGTTCGCGTCTGCTACTGCGGCGCGCGTGCCCTTCGACAACGCGTCCTGTATTGCGGTCCTGACTGTTGCGAGTTCCGCTTTCGCCTTCGCGATGAGCGGTTCGGTTTTTGAGTCCGCTTCACCTTTGCGGAGGATGTCGATTGAGAGTCCACGTTTGGCCAACTCCTTGTCAGCTGCTTCAATGTCCGCGCGGAACTTCTCCATCTGCTGCGACGTACCGCCGGCGCGTTCGCCGAGCGTCTTCATGGCGTCGGTGTACCTCAAAAGCGCATCGTCAGGGAAGGCTTTCTTGTCGTCGAACCCGAGCCGTCCATGTGGGAACAATCCGTCCGGCCCGCCGACTTGCGTCAGACTGGTGATCGCTTTCTTCAGCTGGTCGATTTGCGCAATGGTGGCGCTGTTTCCCGCTTCCCGTACCGCCTTGGTGATGCCCGTAATGTTGTCGATTGCACCCTTCAACTGCAGCGCGTCGGCGATGTTGTCGAACTTGCCCATCAGGATCAGCAACGCGTCCAGGCTGGGGTTCAGTTTGTCGCCGATAGACTCGCCAATGGCCAGCAATATCGTGTTCAACTTGTTACCAGCGCTCTGCCCCATTTCATCCATCGCGCGCTTGTTGCGATTGATGGCATCTTCCATCGCATTGAGATTGCCGGTCGCGTCACCCACCGCGTCCGCCATTCCCGCAAATTGTCGCTTGCCCTCCGCGCCCGCGTCTGCGAGTTCGCCAAGCTTCTGGGTCAGTCCTCGCCCTGTATTTCCCGCAGCCATGAGCGCAACGAGCCCGCGTGTTGTCGTCTCAACGTCGAGCCCGAGTTTTTGGACATCAGCCTGTCCAGTCTGAAAAGCCTGAAACAATTCAAGGAGATTCGCCTTTCCTTGTGTGACGGCGAAAACCCTGTTCATCGAGTCCCCCAGATCCTCAACGCTGATGCCGAAAAGTTTAGACGCGGCATCCACGCCACCGATAACGTTCTCGAGGTTGTGGCCCGTCGCGTCGGACAACTTCAGCGAGGACTTCAGTATGCTTTCAAGTTCGCGGGTCGACGCAACGCCCGCCTCGGCAACCTTCAAGGCTGCGTCTGCAATTTGCTGCTGAGTGCGAGCACCTTGGCCCAGCAACTCAATCTCTCGTCGGAGCGCGGCTATCTCGTGTGTCGCGGCAGGAACGAGCCCGGTAATCGAGCGCATTACCTTATCAATGGCTGCGCCCATCTGCAACGCCTTGACCCCGATGCTGGCGATGGCGAGCCCAACGCCACCAAGGGCGAGCCCGGCGTGAGTGCTCGCACCCTGCATATCGCGAAAGGCTTTTACTGCCCGTGCGCTACCACCTTCTAGCTTGCTGGTTTCGATGTCGAGTTCATAGAACAGCGAATCAATCTTTTGGGGACTCATGCTTGGTCACGCTGAACGGTTGCCGCAACGTGCGTCAGCAGCACGAGGACGAACGCGAGCAGATCCATGTCGTACTGACTCTTGGTTGGTTGCGAGGTGAGCCAGCGATGCAGCTCAGGAATCTGTTGGACAGGTTCGGGCCACTGGACCGAAGACAGATCAACGGTTGTGCCGTCCTCCGTGTCGTGGATGGCTACACTGTTCATCGCGGCGATAAATGCGCCCGATATATCGTCGTTTGGGATTGTTACTTCATGTGTGATCGTGGGCATGGTGCTCCTGTTATTTCTTGGTCGCTGATTTCAGGTCGGCGACAATTGCTTCGCCCATCTGTTTTTCTGCCGCCTGCTTGCCGGGCAGCATGAATGGACGGGGTGCAAGAGACGCAGTTCCGTGCTCAAGGATCGGCGCATACTCTAAACCAGTCCCAACACGAACCGTCCGCGGTCCTACCTTCTCGATGTCGATGGAGTTGTGGAGCGCACTGGTATCACGTGCCGGTGGATCACCAGGCTTTGATGCTCGGTGCTTTTTCTTTTTCCCGCGCGGATATTCAGCGCCCTGACCCGGAGTGCTCAGCACACCTTTGATGCTGGTGACCAGAATGGTGGCCGCACTCTGCAATCCGACTTCTGCTCCCTTGTTCGCTCGTTCAATGAATGCCGAGAGAGCGCGCAACGGATTACCGGATGTGGACCGGAACTTCATCGTCATACTGCTGCCGGTGCGTCTTTCTCGGGGAGGAGTTGCCAGTGTCCGCCATCCACCGCTTCCTGCACGCGCGACAGGCGCATCAGAACTATTTCGCCCGTCTCAAGGTTCTGCATGCGATAGCGGAAAAGATCATAAGGCGGAGCTGTGCGCCTCTTTCCCGTACGCTCATCGCGAATCGCGCCATCCTTCCGACCGTAGTCGGTGATCTGGACGGTTGGGCCATTGTAAAGTTGTGGTTTTGTGTCTTGCATACTTCCTCTGGTGACGTTTCTGTTGCTGGAAATGAGAGCCACATTCCTGTGGCGATTGCTTCGGTGCATCCGACCGTCGATATCGCTATCACCTCGCCGGTGATGCGATGCTGCACTCTGCCGCGTGCGGGCCACGTGTTGACCGGCCCGCGATTCCAGGGCCCGCGGTACGGCTCGTTACGCCGCATACTTATCAGCGAGTCCCCGTAGAATCGTCGCCGCGCTGATCTGATCGCCGCCCTTGAGCGATGCGCCGTCAAATGTGTACTGCCCCGAGCCGTTCACCTTCATTCTGTTTGAAATCCATGCAGGCGCGTCCTTATAGACGTCCTTGCTGTACGTCGTGGCTTGTGGCGCTGGTGCCGTCGCCTTTCGCCGCGCCTCGAGGGCGATGAATGCCACTTCCATCATCTGGCCCGAGCTGCGCTTAACATCGCGACTTCTAAACGAGCCATCTGGCCGCGCCTCGAAAAGGCCCCGATGTTCAGCAGGCACGAGCGCGTATTCCTTCGGTGTGAGTATTTCCATTGCCTATCTCGTTAAAGGATGTGGCCGTTCACGGAATGCCACGCTTCCCAGCGCGTGTAATCGTCTGTGATTCTGTCCTGATCATCCTGCGACAGCGCGTCGAAGCCATCGCGCTCGGAAGGGTCGCCGTCGATGATATAGCTGGCGTCCAGGTAAGCCCGATGGTTACCGACACTGGCACCGCAGCGCATGTGCGCGCGGTCCCCGTAGAGTGCGAGAAGGATCTCGCGGTTGTATCGTGCTACTCTTTCGATTTCAACGTACATGTGTTTGCTCCTTGTTCAATGAAATTGTCTACCCATTCCAACAACCTGATTGCGTCGTCCGGGTGCAGACGTCGCAAGCATCGTGAGCCCAGTGAGACGAGCCCGCATCCGCCGCGTGTCGAGAATTGGCACTTCATCCAATCCGGCAGTTGGTCGATCGCGCATGCGCTCAGCCTGAAAGCTTCAAGTGACTGGAGTGGATTCAGAGTGCGATGCTTTCGTATCGTCGCGATAATTTCCAGCCTACTCTCCGCGTCGCGCTGCAGCTTTGTCACGCGGGCTGCGGTTCCAGTGCGCGGAGAACGCGGAGGCGCGTCGTCGCCGGTAGCTTGCTGAGTGCCGCGTTGTCGAGCACGTACTTGCCGTTCGATTGCTTTTTCATGCACTGTTGCGTCTGCAAATCGAGATTCGTGATTGATTCAACGATGATCGGCTCACCATCAACCCGCGGTGGTGTGATTGCCGAGGTGCCTTCGAGCGTCGCGACGATTGATCTGCGTTCACCGACTGGAAGCCTTGCAAACCCTTTCTGATCGAGTGAAAACGATCCGTCCTCGTTCTGGTTCATGATCGTGCGCAAGCTCTGACTGAACATCGCAACTGCATCCTTCGTGAATTTCTTGTCGAACATTTTGTACTCCTCTTGAGTTGGTTGCTATTCGCTGATGTCGTACGCGCCCGGCCTTGGCGCTTGATAGCCGCTCTCGCCCGGCCTGAAGGGACGCGACCCGCCACCGCTCATCCATTTGAGTGTTCCAGCAAAGCCACGGCTCGGCAGCGGTACCGAGTACGTCAATCCCATGGAGAGGCAATCAAGAAAGTCGATTGACTTGCCCTTTAATTTCCTGCGCAGCACGTCCTTTCCGATAACTCTTATCTTGCCGTTCGATTCGATTGAGTACTCCATCGCCGCGAATTCTTTCAGCAGTCGATCATCTCGCGGTATTGCAAGGTTGCCAGTCTCCAACAGCTTCCGCACGTGCCAGAAAGATTCGCTGCGTTGGTCCGCAAACCTGTCCGGCTTTCCGGTCGCAGCACTTCCACCGTTAAAACCGATCACGCGCCATGGGATTTTGTCCAACTCCTCTACCCGACGTGCTTGATCGACACAACTTCCACCGATGCCGCTCTCGTCAATTACTAGCCGCGGTCGTTTGTGCAAGAGGTGGTTGCGGATGCTGATGTGCTCTTTTGCATACTCTATCAGCCGTTGAGTCGTCGCGACCGTATCTGAGTGAACAAAGGACAGAGCCTTCGAGGCTCTTTTTCCCCAGAAAGCCATGAACACTGTCGAGTTGCTACCGAATCGCGCGATGTCCGCGGAAATTATCGGGGGTTCGGCGTACTTGTCGATCGGAAACTTCCCCAGTTCCTCATTCTCGAATCCGCGCAATACCCATGGCGTCGGATACAGTATTTCAGTTGATACCGATGGGAATTCAGCGAGCACGTATGCGATGTAGAAAGCGCTGTCCGTTGTCCCGCCGTATTCGATGCGCGCCTCCTCTGGAAAATTCCAGCTCACGCCACCTTTGATTACTTCGCGGCGCTGCTGAACATTCGGATGGTCGAAGGCCGAAATGGTAATCGGGCTCCAGCCTTGCTTGCCGAAGCATTGACCGAAACGCGTTTCCACTTTCCACGGATTGCCAACAACAACAATCTTGCAGTTCTCGCCAGATGCGTTCCCGATGGCAGCATCGAAGGGAGCATCGCCGATCGCCTCAGCCTGTGACTCGGAGATGAGCACGACAACACCAGCCGGATCATGGAAGCCAGTCAACTGCGCCACAGATCCCGCGCCGGCCGTCATCGCAACGATGCGCTTCTCACGATTGATGCGGAGATCGCGCGTATACATCTCGCCTGGGAACGATTTCGGGAACCGCCTGCGAACCTCAACCCAGAATTGAGTCAGCAGTTGGTTGTCAGTTGCGGACAGACAGAGAACCAGCTTGCCCTCAACCAGTCCCGCGTACGCAGCGAAGAGACCCAGCATCGCGTCCTTGCCTACGCCAAAGGCACCCTTTACACACGTCTTCTTGTTCGTGAAGTACGACCGGGCCATTTCCTGCTGTTTGTCGTACGGCGTGAAGCCGGTGAGCTGCGCGAAGGCGACCATACGCTGCACCGAGGCATCCACATCGAGCACGCCAACGGAGCTGTACACTGGCTGATACTTCCGGCGCAGTGCACCAAGATCACTCTTTGACCCGTGGCTTTCGAGCAGTGCTTCAAAGCGTTCTTCGAGACGATCCAGTTGATCGCTCACGTCGCGCCCTGCTGCTTTAACAGCTTCTCGTATTTCGTTGCCAGCCTTTCGAGGTACTTGATGCGTTCCTTCATCTTCTGCTTCGAGTAGCCTTCCATCAGCGCACGACATGAAAAGCTGATCTCGCGAGCCGTGCGCACGTCTATCAACCCTCGCTTCACGTGGCGGGTCGTCCAGCCAAGCCAGAGGTTCGCTTCCTCAAGGCTGCTCGGTCCGGGCGGTACTGGCTCCATCTCACCATCGGCGACTGCCGCGGCCTCCCGCTTCGCCTCTCGCGCTAACAGCCGCGCAGCATCGAGCTTCGCCTTCGTGGCTACCGCTCGCTCGTCGTGCCAACTGCACATCCCCGCGGGACCGAGTTCTATGCTTCTCTGGCACGGTTGCCCGTCGCCCTTGAGTGCTCCGCACACACTCATAGAGATGCGCTTCCGTTCACACGTTCACTGATCCACTGGTTGAGATCAGCAACCCGATAGCGGAGACACCTGGAGGAGATAACCACATACGGCGGACCGGAACCGTCCTTGCGCTGGCGCCAGTTCTGGAGCGCACGAGGTGTCACACCGAGGACTTTCGCGGCATCGTGCTCGTTGAGTAGAATCGGGGTTGTAGCCTGCTTTTCGTCTATCATTGTCGCCCTGCTGGTGACTTGGTGGTGACTCAGCTTCTGTTGCTTGCGTTGCTCAGAGGGAAAGGCGGGCTTTCGGACTGGTGACTATTTATCACCTGCGCGCCATGCAATCTCTGTGGTGGAGATGTGGCGCTGCTGTGCTTTCGCTGAATGGTTTTCGTGCAGCCGCGTCTTATGCGCCTACCAATTCGCTCAAGTCTTCGGCACGAATAGCAAACGGGTGAAGGCACGCGCGTTGCTCCTGCCCCACATAACTTTTCGGCAACCGGCGAAGTTCGGTAAGTGGAATCAGTGAAGTCAGTGATCCTGTATTGCACTCTTTTCTTACTCTTATCAGTGAAGTCAGTGATTTTGAGAGAGGCTGTCGGCGCGCGTAGACGCGTAGGAGAGCACAATGGGGAATCACTGACATCACTGATCACGCTGATCGGCGTCGAGATCATTAGTTGTCCTCGACAAGCTTTCTTGCTGCGGCGATCCTGTCCTGAACCGACAGCTCACGCAGCGCGTAGATCACCTGGCGCTTGCCTGCGAACTTCCACAGTCCATCCTTGGCGGAGTCGTTGCGGACGGCGGTATAGTCCAAGGCCTCAAGCCTGTGCGGCATCTGGCGGCTGTTCCTGCGATCCTGCAGCCACTCCTTGAACTCCGTATTGGCTACGCCTGCAATCAGGGCGAGAGTTGTTGCGCGCGGATTCCCTAGTAGATCCAGTGCATCTGACAACTCGGCATCTTCTGGCGCACGCCCCGCATCCACCACAGCCCAGAATGCCGGGGTTTTCGGTGGTGGTGCTTTCGGGTTGAACTCGGACAAGTCAACGGAGTGGAGGTATGCGGCGACGTGTCCGTAACCACCGTTCTCGTACCATTGATACAACCGTGTCCAGTATCCCGCGTCGAAGTGATCCTTGGTGCAATCGGTCTTCGCGACATAGTGTCGCCTGTCGTCCGGTGGTAGGTAGATGGCATCGGTGTAGTTCGATGTTATGATCACACCGGTGACGTTCGGCACGTTCACTTCCTTCATATGCTTTTCGTCGCATCTGAGGAAGTCGGGAGGCGCAGCGCACAGGGTCTTCGTGTGGTCGTAAAAGCGATAGCGATCAGCGTCGAGATCGCGTGCTTCTTCAATGATCAACACCACAGACTTGATAAACCCGTTGAAACGCCCGAGCAGTTGATCAGGCGACACGTGGTTCACGTTCCAGGGCCCGATCGCTGGAATCGCGCCTTGGATGGTTGTGTCCTTTCCTGTTCCCTGCAAACCAAGTAGCACCAAAGCGTGATTGATTTTCTCGTCCGGTCGCTGAACACGATGTGCGAACCAGCTTAGGATATGATTCTTGTCGCTTGGGAACGTGCGTTCCAGGTGATCAAGCCATGGTCCCGCTTTCGCAGCCGCGCCGAGTGGCACATTCGGAGGACGGTATAGATTGAACACGCGAAAGCCTGGGCGCGGAATCCATCCGCCTTGATGAATGAGATTGTCGGAGATCAACATCGGCTTGCCTGGCGCCCATGTGATCTGTTCTACCGCGCGGGTTCGGTCCAACGTGGCGCTTGCGGTTAAGAACTTCGCCTTGCCATGTTCGTCGAGAACGGGTTGCCCTTGTGCATCCAACAGTCCCACCGGAGCTATCTGCGAGTTCACTGCGCCTGCAGGCCAGAACTCGCGACTTTCCCAAAGCATGTAAGAATGCGCTGGCAGGTACGCGTAGAAATCATTGAGCGTCACTGCGGGTGCGTTGCGCGTGGCTGGCGATGCTTCCTCTCCCGGCGCTTCTCGTACTAGCTGAAGCGCCGACGTCGACTCATGCGGCCCGCGCATGCAACCTCGGCTCAGCGAAATACTCCGGGCACCACACATTAATGTGCAGCCAGCCGTCCACCATCGACGCGACGCCCATCTCCTCGTCGGTACATCCGAGTTCCGCCGCGAGGACCACAAGTCCGTGTGCGGACAGGGCTCGCCACTCTTGCGCGATGTTGAGAACAGCTCTGGCGGGTTCGGAGAGTTGACGAGCAGCTATGTCACTCACGGATTCGCCACCGATGAAGGCGGCGATCGTCTGCGCCTCGCGGAAAGTTCTAGCGAGCATCCGCGCCACCCTCCAATATGCGCCTCGCGGCTTTCATGGCTGCGCGTCGCATAAGAGTTGACCAGGCGATGCCGAGTTTCTTGGCGGCGAGCATTAATAGTGCACGCTCGCTGTCAGCCAGCCGAATATTTCTAGGTGTTCTCCGCTCTACCACTTAACCGCCTCGCGTAACCGTGTGTCCCTATATCTGATACTACGCGGCGTAGTGCTTATGGTTCGGGAAATGTGTTAACTTGTTAACCATGAGGCTACGATGGAACGACCCGGCCGAGGATGAGTTGCGTGACCAACTGTCTGGCGCAGTGCGAGCGGCCTTGGATGGCAAGTCCTTCTCAGCTAAGCAACTGTCCGATGCCTGTCTGCGGAAAAGCGGATACGTCAGCTATACCATGCTGAGCAGAATTCGGAACGGGAAGACATGTACGCCTGCGACAGCGCTCCGTATCCTGCTTGGTCTGGCGCAGATGGAACAGGGGATCAGGGATGCTGCAGAGCGCCAGCTAAAGGATTCAGCGGGAGCCCGGAAAGAAATCAGGGACGCGCACAACGCCCTAGTTGAGCGGAAGAACGCCGATCTGTTGAGGAAAGGGGAAGCGCCGATGAATCTTGGGGATCGTCGTCGAAGGGGGCCAGGACGCAAGAAAATGACTCGTCGCTGATTTCAGCTCTGTTGCTGCGCCGCGTGCCTCGATAGACTCGTTGACAGGTACCGACATAACGGGGAGGATGTTTCTGATGGCGCTGAGCAAGGAACAGTGGGAGAAGATTGCGGATACAATGAGAGCGTTTATCATTCCGTTAGATCTCGATCAGTTGGAGAGCGACGGGGTTATCGAGAAGGCAAGGAAGGGCTATCGCGTTCTGGACGCGAAGCGACTGCCGCACAACGCAAGAGTGCGAATCAAGTCATTCACACTGCACAGCGATGGAGAGGTCGCCAGCGTAACGTTCGACAGTCGCCCCCTGTCGAAGTCCAAAGCGAAGGACTTTAAGGCGTTCCTGAAAAAATTTGACGCCACAAAGAACAGCATGTTCGATCGGTGAGGTGAAGGTACATATCGTGTACCATTGCCCTCGCACAACCGCCCCTTCGGACGTGCACAGCGCCATTTACCGAAACTTGCGCCGCGCAACTTATACAACACCCCACTGTTGGGTACTTCTACGTGCCAGTACCCACCCTCTTAACCCTTGAGTAGCCTGCCCAGCACTCCCGATGTTTTGTTCGCGGCCTGTCCCAGCGCTTCATCGCTCAGATGCGCGTATCGCTCCGTCATTTTCGCACTCTTGTGCCCGAGCAATTTCCCCACCGCGTACAGTGGTGTGCCACCCATGATGGCGAACGACGCGAACGAATGTCGGAGATCATGGCCACGAAAGTTTTTCTCCTTCTCGCCTTTCACGTACAGGCCGGCATCTTTCCTCACCCGCAGCCACAGCCTGACGATGCCATGCACGTGATCGCCAGTGAGATCCGACGGAAAGACGTACGGCGAGTCGGAGCGTGCAATCGATTTGAGAATCCGAATTGCGGGCGCACTCAAGATGCGTTTCGATCTACCGGTCTTCGAGGTGGCCAGCGTGAGCGTCTTCAACTCGAAGTTGATTGCGTCCCAGCGCAACGACTTGATCTCTCCCATCCTTGCACCGGTATGAAGCGCGAGTCGGATGATTTTCACTCCGGCTACGTGCGCCTCATCAAGCGCCGCCTTGTCGAGCGCGGCGCCCAGCTTTTTCACTTCTGCTTTGCTCAGATACCGTTCGCGCTTCTCCTCGGGATAGCCCTTGACGCCGTGCGCGGGATTGGCTCCTGGATACGCCTTCTCGGCAATTGCGTAACTGAAAAACGCGGATAGCACCGCCTTCACCCGATTCGCGAGAAATGGCTTGTCACCCAGGCTCTTATGCAGTGCCTTGATATCGTCGTTCTTGACGTCATGCACCTTCTTGCGACCAAGCACAGGAAGGATGTACGCCTTCCACCTTCGCGAGTACTCCGCGTGCGTGCTGCGCTTCTTTGTGGCCTTCACGCCGGCAAGGTACTTCTCGCCCATGCTGGCTATCGTCTCCGCCTTGCTCACAGCGCGCTCCACCGCCTCGACGTGCTGTTTGTGGGCAAGCGCGTCGGTTCCCTTCGCAACGGTGCCTGCGTGAATCCTCGCGGCATCGCGCGCAGCTGCAAGGTCAACGCGGCTAGCATCACCGAGCGACATCCGCCTGCGCTTCCCATTGATCCTATAATCGAACACCCATCCAGTAACGCCCGAGGGAAACACGCGATACGCAAGCCCCTTCACCTCAGCGTCCCAGTGAGTCCCAACCTTGTGTATCTTCGCGATGCTCTTGTCGGTAAGTTTTTTGCGCTTCGAAGTCACCGGCTCGCCTGTCTGAGTCACCATTGAGTCACCAATCCGCCGAGGTTTGTACGACATACTACCGAACCAGCACTAACCATACATGACCCTACAAATATACCGAGTCACCGAGGGAAACGCCACGAATGCAACGCATTGTGCACGCGCGCTAGTGTTGGATTGTGGTAGGTTGGAGTACTTCGGGGGAGCATCGGGCGCAAACTGTTAATCACCGGGTCGGGGGTTCGAGTCCCTCCTCGGGAGTACCATAAAGCAAAGCCGGACAATCACTCACGTGGTCGTCCGGTTTTGTATTTCAATGGCTCGGCTTTGGAGTCCCTGTTGAGTCCCCGATACTACCATTACGAACGAGAATCCTTCCTACGCAGACGTGTAACGCCGCAGGTATTCTTCAGCCTCACGATCTCTGCTACCTGGCGATTGTGCGAACCAACGACATTCCTGCTGCGGTTGCAGCAATGCAAAGAACGGCACGCTCCGATATTCACGAAGCCACGAGCCGCAAAATCGTCGTCGATTCCGGTGTCCCCACCTTCGGCGGTATGTGTCCCCTTGAAGGTGCGGGTGTGCACCAGCCAGTCATGTAACTCCTCGCCGCCAACGTGTACCTGCTCCGCGAAGGGTACGAGGTCTTCGGCGTCGATCCCGACCCGCAGGCGATCGACGCCGTGCGCCGCCTCGCGCCAAACCTGTCGGCTGACAACTTCCGCGTCGAATCCGTCGAAGCACACTCGTTCCCGGATCTCTTCGCCGACGTCGTCATCATCAACACCGTCCTGCACTTCGCGCGAGATGACGATCACTTCCACGCGATGCTGTTCGGCGGCTGGCGGACGCTCAAGCCGGGAGGGCTTTTCTTCTGTCGGCTCGCGTCCTCGATCGGCGCCGAACGTCTCGTCCGGCATCTGCACGATCGCTGGTACGCGATGGCGGATGGCACCGAGCGGTACCTGGTCGACGGGGTGATGTTGATGCAGGTGACGAAGGACCTCGGAGCCGAGCTCGTCGACCCGATCAAGACTACCGTCGTGCAGAATCTGCGTTCGATGACGACGTGGGTACTGCGGAAAAGGTAGGATGAGGCATCGACGTGGTCGCTCACGTGGGAGCTGCAGTTGTGACGGTTTTTTCGAAGGGCGGGTCATCATTGCGACTACATATTCGGAGTGGATATATGATTTCACAAACCCGTCGCGTGCGCGCGCTTTTCCGTATTTCTTTCGCCGTAGTCGCGGTCGTTCTCGCTGCGTGCTCTGATTCGTCCGGTCCTCTTCCAGATTCAGATCCACTCGCCGGTCTTGCGGAAACTGTTCGCGGTGACACCGCGACACCGCCGCCGAGTACAACGCCGACAACTCCAGGCAAATTTGTCGGAACGATCAGGGGTCATACCCCTGGCGCTGGAACAGACACATTGCAATCCTCCGAACTATTGCAGGGCGTGCGCGTGACGGCGTTTGTTCGAACCGAACTAAATGGACAAACCGCGGCCGGCGTACAGGTCGCCACCACGCTGACGAATGCACAGGGATACTTCCAGCTGCCCACACTCCCGGGCGGTGAATACGTCGTGACGTTTGTTGTTCCCACAGGCAGCCAATATCAGAGTGGTTGGACCGTTGGCGAGGCATGGGAAGGAAGTCTCAATAGCCCGTGGTTCATCATGCTTCCCAGGAAATGAGATCGCCTGCATACTATCGCGCTACAGAAACCCTTTCGATGGTAAACCCATTTTTCATGCTTCCGGCCTGCAGAAATACCACATCACCCTTTCCGAACCCAGCAATCGACCTGCCGAGCGGCAATCGCACCCGCTGAACGAGCCCCTGCCTGGGGTTGACGACATCGTAGACAAGTTCGCCTTGCCTGGACAGCGTCGTCGTTCGAGGAAGGATCCACAAAGAGCCTCACTCCGGGGCACGCGCCGCGAAGCGTGGAAGAAGGCGCGAGCCACGACCTGTTCGTATAGTAGTCTTGCTTCGGCGTGCGTGGGTTGCTGAGCCATATAGATGGATGGTAGCGAACGACTCTGTTAAACACACCGCCCATAAGGGAGTTGTACACAACGCTTGCAGGTTGCGTCGCGACCGTAGCTCACGTTGTTTAGAGTATCGGGTTGCTGGCCCCTGTCGGTCTTTCGCCACGGAGAGACTCTATGATTCCCATCGCGCGTCTCCTTTGCTTCGCAACGCTACTCACGCCATTCGGGGCCGCCAAACATCAGCAGTCACCGATCGTCGACAACCCGGCGCCGAATTTCAACGTGATAACGCTACGTGCGTCACTCCAACCGGTCATCAAGTTCGGGACACTGAACAACGATGAGAGGCTCGAGCTGCTCGGCATCGGCGACGCCGTGGTTCTGGAGAGCGGACGGCTGGCGATCGCACCCTCGCGCTCATCGCAGTCGATGATAGCGACGGAAATTCGGATCGTCGAAAAACCGGGTACGTTTGTGAATCGTTTCGGGCGCGCAGGCGACGGACCCGGGGAGTACCGCGCAGTATCGCAGATGGTCGGCCTCGGGAAGGATTCCCTCCTTGTCGTCGATCAGACCCAGGGGCGTGTGACGCTCCTCGCACCGAGTGGCGCCGTTGTGAAATCAACTCCCTTTGAAGGAACAGCGCTCTGCTGCTTCGCCGACGGATCCTTTCTCGTTAAGCCGCGCGCACCCGTCCAGATTCGCGCCTTGCGCGACCCGAAACGTCCGTTGGTGTCCTACTCGATCCAGAGTTTGTCTGCGGGCGCAGCGCCGCGAAAAATTCTTGAACTGAGCGCCGGTGATCCCTCTCTGCAGCTGCCAAGTGCGCGAGGTGGCTACGCGATACCGCCACTACCGTTCGGTCGCACTGCATACGTCCGCGTTACCGCCAACACGATTGTCTATGGAATCGGCGATATGTACGAATACCAGGTCTATTCTCGCGATGGCAAACTGCTGCGCACCGTTCGCGCGTCAGTGCGCCCGATACCCATTCCTGCTGAAAGCCTGGCGGCGGCACGGACGGGGCTGGAGCGTGTCGCGGCAACACCCGAGGGTAAACGCGAGCTCGATAGAACGACATTTCCGACAACCTTTCCTGCTTATGGCAAAATCGAGGTCGAGGAGGACGGCACCGTGTGGATCGCGTCGAGACATTCGCAGATTGTTTGGGCGCGATTCGATCCCAGCGGAAAGCTGTCCGGCACTTTCCAGACACCGAAAGAGACATATGTCGTGCGCTTCTCGCGCGGTCATGTATTGCTCGCCTCGCAGAATCGAGCCGACGGAGTGTCAACGATTCATATGCACCGGATCGAACCGGTTCCGCGGTGAGTCCACAGCGTCCGTCATTCTCGCGTTAGCGGGAATCCGTAGTCGTGACGAAGCCACTGGATTCCTGCCGCGCGGGAATGACGAATTATTTATGACCACTCCGATGGAGGGCTACTGGGCCTTTGGCTACCTGGGAGTAGAACACACCGGGCGCGGCGGTGATGTACACAGCGTCGCTTTTTTCTGCGCGTCGGGCTTTGCCTTTCGAGTCTTCCTCTGCGCGCGTTGACACCGCAAGGGAAGCGCCTCTACCTCGGCGAGCCACCGGCCGTCCATTTCCTGCTCGATATCGATGCGGAGCTTCATATAACTACGCTTGCGAGGAGCATTCGAAGGATTCCAACGCTCAGTTCATCTGTCTAACGCTCGGGCCAGGTGTCGATGAGTTGAGGCTCTGGGTCAGGCCGCAACCGCCGTTGCGCGTACCGCATCGATCGCGCGCACCAGCTCGTCCAGTTCCGACGCCTTGAATAAACCATCCGGTCCGCGCGGCGACAGATCAGTGAAGGGTGACTCATAGAGCCGCGATGCGTCCATGACGCCGTGCTCTGTCAAGTGATTCACGATCAGGTTCACAAACTCGAGTTGGTTCGCGCTGAGCCCCCTCCCCCTCGTAAATCCGTTCAGCGCCTCCTTGGCCGCGCTGCGATCCATCCCCACGAGCGAACGTACAAAGGGACCGAGTCCGCGCGCTTCGTCCGCTGCGCGCCGCACATCTTCGGAATTACCTGCGCCACTCTCGCCGAGCAGCCGCTCCAATTCGGTGAGATCGGATTGCGTCAGCGGCTTATTCATTCGCAGCTTCGCGATCACGACGTTGTCCAGATGCTGCCGCAGAAACGCTCGTGCCTTGGCCGCGAATCTGGCCTGGTCGGTCCCTGTAGCGAAACCCGGTAGCTCGAACTCCGTCTCGCCTCCAATCAAATCTTCGAAGTCGGTATACACCGGCCTACGCTGGCGCTTGTCGATGAACTGAACCAGGTCTCGCAGCCGACGACGCATGGATTCGAGCATTGTGACGGTTACATCCTGCCACCATTCGTCGGTTTGAATATCCTGTATCAAAGTCATCTGCGCGTTCACCATCGGAATCGCCGTCTTTTCCTCCAGAAGTCCGGCGATCTGCTTCACGCGATCACGCAACCGCGCAAATCCGGGTTCGTGCCGCAACAACGCAAGTTGCAGAGCGAGAGCCAGCAGATCGAAGCGCTTTGCCTCTTCGTTCTCGGGATCGCGTTGCGAGGGAAGGCCCGCAATCGCGTGCGAGAGTTCTGCAAGCGCATCCGCCGCCAGTTTGATCCACGCTTCGGGCTTCGCGTACTTCTCCACGAGGCGGCGGTGCGGACGGACGACAAAATTGTCAAGGTTCATCGCCGCGACTTCGCGTTGCAGCAGTCCGGCGACAGACCTCCTCACTTCTTCGCTGGTCTTCGGATCGCCGTATATCGCCGAAGGTTCCCGGATCGTCGAAACGAGCGCGCCCTCAGAACCGCCGTCCAGCGCTGCGATTAGTTCGAGTCGCGCGCTAAAGAGCCGTTTGCCAAGTGACTCGGCCGCTGCGCCATCGGTCGCGGGAATCTCCTGGCTGAAGTACTCGAGGTTCCGGCAGTAGTCGAAAACATAGAAAAACTCCTTGTGTTGGCCTGGTCCGAACAGATCGGCGCACAGGCGAGTCCCGCGTCCCAGCATTTGCCAGAACTTGGTTTTCGATCGCACAAGCTTGAAGAAAACCAGGTTGAGCACTTCGGGCACGTCGATGCCCGTGTCGAGCATGTCGACGGACACTGCGATGTGCGGCGCCTTCTGCTTGTTGGAGAAGCTGTCGATCAGATGCTGCGCGTATTCCGTCTTGAACGTGATGACACGCGCAAACTCACCGCGGAAGTTCGGATAATTCACGTTGAAACGATCAGCGATGAAGTCGGCATGCTGCTGGTTCTTTGCGAAGACGATCGTCTTGCCCAGCCGATCTCCGCCCGCGACTTTGATGCCGCGAGTCATGAGGTGCTCCAGCACCTTGTCCACGGTGTCCTTGTTGAACAGCCACTTGTTGACCGCCTCGGCCTCGACCCGATCGGGCACGTTGCCGTCCTCATCCCATTCCAACGCATCCCACTGGTCCTTCTCTTCCTCGGACAGGTCGTCGTACGTGATGCCCTCGCGCTGGATCTTGAGCGGCACCGACACGGCTTTGGGCGGCACGAGAAAACCGTCACTCACCGCTTCCTCCAGTGAGTATGCATCGGTCGGCACGCCGTCCTCGAGATCGAACAAGCCGTATGTGTTGCGGTCAACCTCATCTCGGGGAGTCGCGGTCAGACCGACGAGCAGCGAGTCGAAATATTCGAAGATGGCGCGATACTTCTGAAACACAGAGCGATGCGCTTCATCGATGATGATGAGATCGAAGTGACCAACGCCGAATCGTCGCTGTCCGTCGTTCGCCTCATCAATGAGACTCATCATCGACGGATAGGTGGAGACGAATACGCGACCATCGCCATCCTTCTCGGTGACGAGGTTCACCGGCGATGCATCGGGCAGGTGTCGCTTGAAAGCATTCACGGCCTGGTTGACGAGCGCCACGCGATCGGCGAGGAAGAGCACGCGCTTCGCCCAGTTGCAGCGCATGAGAAGATCGGAGAGCGCGATGACCGTGCGCGTCTTGCCGGCGCCGGTCGCCATGACGAGCAACGCTTTGCGATCGTGGTCATGCTCGAACGACTCGGCGATGCGCCTGATGCCGCGCGTCTGATAATGTCGTTCTACGATGTCACTGTTGATCGTCGCTTCTGCAAGCTTTCTTCGCGTGGAACGGCGCTGAATCAGAAGCTCAAGCTCGTCCTTCTTGTAGAAACCCTGCACGCGTCGGGGCGGATATTGTGTGTCGTCCCAGATCCAGTGGTCGTAGCCGTTGGAATAGAAGATCACGGGACGCTGCCCATATTGACGCTCGAGGCAATCGGCGTAGAGCTTGGCCTGTTGTAGCCCCTCCCGAGGATCGCGACTCTTGCGTTTCGCTTCAACGATACCAAGAGGCCTGCCATCGTCGCCCCAGAGCATGTAGTCGACAAAGCCCCTACCCGATCCGCCTGTAGTAGTTGTCGGCATCCCGCTCACCTCGAACTCGCGATCGCGCGTCTGATCGAGCGGCCAACCGGCTTCGTTCAGCAGAAGATCGATGAAGTAGTCGCGGGTCTCCTTCTCGGAGTAGTCGTGCGTGTCGGGCAGCGCTGTAGCGGCTTGTTTTGCGGCGGCTACTTCAACGCGAAGACGTTTCAGTTCCTCGTCGAGCGCATTCTTGTCTGAGAGCAGCGCAGTGAGGTGTTCATCCTTTTCGCGCAGGCTTGCTTCCATCGCTCGCAGCTGTTCGCCTGTTTGCTTCGGAGAAGGCGGCAGTTTCGGTATGGCGGCTGCATCGAAAGTGAGCGAGGGCGGCGGCCTGTTCACTCGGCCGTACGTGTGTGCCAGCCAGTAGCAGACGTGAAAGAGCTCGCGCACCGCTACGAGCGCATCGTCAGTAGGCACGACCCGATGGCCGTGGACGGCGCGGTTACCAAGCGTGTTGATCACACGCGCCTTGTTGAAGACGGCCTCGCCGGCGACGCTCTTGAATGTCGGTTCGTGGATTAATGCGGAGATGTTGTCCTGGTAAGGGACCTTGAGCGCCGCGTCATGCTTGAACACCCACGCAACTGCGATCTCGAGCGCCCGGCGCGCGTAGAAACACGATGCTCGCGCGTCGGCGTTGACGAGCCGCTCGGAGCGTGCAGCCGAGTCGAAAACATCGGACCATTCGCGTTGGAGGAAAGCGAACTGGCTCATACTGCGGCAATCTCCTCGCACGAGTCGATGAGCGCTATCGCTTCCGCTTTTTCCTCGTTAAGAGCTGGTGCCAACAGGCGGGGAATCACGCGTGCAATTATGGAGCAGCGCTCCAGAAATGCAAGGTGGCGTTGGGTGGCCATCGTGGTGCGAAGTATTAAGCCATCCGTTATGATAGATAGTGTCATGCGCGGGCGACACCGCATTCGCATCAACGATCAGTATCGGATTTGCTTCCGATGGGAGAACGGATATGCCGATGACGTCGAAGTCACGGACTACCACTAGGAAGCGCAAAAGGAAGCTGGTTGGCTCGACCCTGGAGCAACGACGCCTTCCCACACGTCGCCCGCCCACGCATCCTGGCGAAATGTTGCTGCAGGAGTTTCTCGTGCCGCTCGCGATTTCGCAGTCCGCGTTCGCAATTCAGCTGGGCGTTTCCTTCCCGCGGCTCAACGAGGTGATTAATGCACGTCGCGCCGTTACCCCGGACACAGCGCTCCGTCTGGCCCAGGTCACCGGGATGAGCGCGGACTTCTGGCTCGGATTGCAGCAGGACTGGGACCTGTGGCACGCGTTGCGATCAAAAGAGTCAGCGAAAATTGGCCTCCTGAAACCGATCGTGGCTCGCGCGGGTTAGCCTGCCTTGTTCTGACCCCGGCCCCGGCCTTCGCCGGGGAATTCTTCGCGGGGGCAACTTCGCGGTTAACGACAAAGGCGCTCGAGTCAAAGCAGCTCCTTACCCGTGCTCGCCGACTTGGCGCATGATGTCCCCAATCCATGCTGGCGCGAGGTGAGCGTAGGCGTGCAGCTGCTTGCGCTCGGCTAAACCGATGCGGCGGCGCAGGGCTGCTACAGTTGTATCGTCTACGTGTTCCTTGCCGAGGTAACGGAGTGCTTGGACCACGAGGCCACTGACTTTGCCAGCTGTCGCCATGTTCTTAGGAGTGGTCCGCTTGAGGACGATTTCCTGCTTTCCGATGCGAATGCGGCGCGGTGGTCCATCTGTCAGATAGATCAAGCGCAGAGGTACCTGATTGGAGAGGCCGAGGAGGTTGGCCGCGTAGACACCACCGCCGTGCAAGTCGCTGTGGCCGCCGCCCACGATGACACCCGTTTCGGCCGCCGGCTCCCTGACTTCTGCGACCACCCTGACTTCATCGACTCCATCGAAGTTCCGAAGGAGCAATATGGTTTGTCGAACGGCGTCGCTCACGGCCGACCTCGCGGTCCCGGGACGTGGTGTTGTTGCATAACGGTCGCCCGGTTAAGACAACAGTGTGCGCGCACATAGGTGGTCACCGACGTAGAAGGGGTTGCATGACGGCCTAACGTTTGCGTTCAGCTGCAGCCCCATGTAATACAAGCGCGCGAAGCGCGCCCCACAATAGCGCGGCTGTCAACTCCAACGCTTGGTTAGGTGTCACTTGCCGCTAGCCCCTTGGCGACAAGGTCAACGAACTGTCCGAACACGCGATCATCTTTCCAGTTGGTAATGCTCGGGATCAAGAACTCGCGCAGTTCTACTGCGAGGTCTTTGCCTGAGTCCGCATCGAACAAGCTCCAGTTCCTTAGCTGCTCGTGCGGAACGATGCTGATCGGGAACAGGATGTTGCGACCTTCCATTCTCTGACGCGTGAAAGCACGATGCAACTCCGAATTTACCCACTGACTGGTCATGCTGTTTTGCGAAAGCACGACGATTAGTCGGTCGAATGAGTCGATCGCATTAAAGATGCTCTCGCTGAGCTTTGTGCCGGGGAGTATTTCCTCCGGACTGAACCAAGTTCGAACTCCACGCTCACGCAGCGCAATGTTGAGCCGCGCGACGAATTCGTGGTCCTTGTGACTATGGCTGATGAAGACGGTTTGAAACCGTCTTTTAGGCTTGCGCGAAGCAATTGACTTCGAGGGATGTGTGCGCAACCATGACAATAGCCTGTCACGATCAACCAGCTCGATACCTCCAAGTTCGGCGATCCGCCGAGCTTCCTTGGTAAATCTGGTCGTCGCCACAAGTGCGGCATTCCGAACGTTCAAGACTTGGCGTACACCGACTAGCGCTCGGACTAACTCAGGCCCGATCGGCCGATCCTCGCGGTAGAACTTACATTCTACAATCCATTGATCCGGAAGACCGAGCCGATTGCTACGCTCCGCAAACACATCGACGCCTCCGTCGCGTGAGGCCGGCGTGACGTTCACTTCGTAGCCTTCAAGTTCGAAGATTGAAGCAACAAGCTCCTCGAAAGCACGCGGCGTAAGGTCTTTCAGCTCGTTCTCAGGCACAGTGTTCTCGTATGTGACGCCTAACGCCCAAGTTCAGCTGCAAGCGAACATATAGAATCCGAGCGGAGCGAGCTACCAAAGATCGCTTGACTGCTGCAACGCCACGTTAGACCGCCGGCGCGATGAAGCTACACAAAGCGATGACTTGGACGATTTCCCGTCAACTGCTCAATGCCGTGCAGTAGGCTGAGTTGGATGCGCTTGGTCAAATCAGTAATCTGTCTACTCCAGATATATGAGAAAGCGTCCGCGCGGAAGTGAAGACCAGCATCGCGACGCGGCTCGCCGTCCACGATCCAAGGCCAGTATCGCGCGAATGTCATAAGCATGGCGAGCTGACTAAACTTGTTGGAACGCGAATATCCGTTGATAACAGCGCGGAGGTTCCCATGAAGATCACCGAGTTCGCGCCCCACTGTATTCCGAATGCTCGGTCCATCGCGCGTCACTCCCCACGGATCCGTGGACATGCAATCGGTGGCGTCCATCACGATAATGCCCGGCCGGCCACAGTCACGAAGTTGATCCCCCGCGTGAAGTAGGTTGCGCTCGGTTGAGCCCAAGCGCCGTGGTCTCTTGATCTCCACGGCAAAGTCGACGCCACCGCAAGTGATATGAAAGTCAGGTCGCGACCTTCCCGGAACAGCATTAGCAAAGACGCGAGGAGCAAGCTTTGACTGAGCGAGCAGTGCCCCCACCCAGAATTGACTGAGATAGTTCCTGGCTGAGGACTTCTCACTCCTCGCCAACAACCGGCCGTGCGTGATCTGCCCCAGCTCCACGGCGATCGCTCGCACCGATTCATCGCCGAGGCAAGTACTGATGTGATATAGGTCGACCGCCGCAGCGACGGCTGCTGAGGTTAGCCGGAGTTCCGCGTTAGTGCTTCCGGCGGAGTTGCGCTCAGCAACCTGCTCGAGATGGGTGCGAGCTTGGTGGAGCCAGCTACCCACGGGAAGAGCGACACCCCAGCGACGAAAGGAGTCCATGCCAAGATCCAAAGCGCGCACCACATCGCGGCAAGACTCAGGCGTCAGCTCGACTGCCGGTCGCAGTTGGTTGGCTGGGGGCGATGTGGGTGGCACTGTTGTGATGCCTGATCTTAGGGTGTAGTCCGTGGCGGTCTAACAAGTATTGGATGTCCACCTAGGGATCCGCAATGAGGCAACACGTTACCGCCTGCAGAACAATTCCCCAAAGCTGAATTCACTGTCGCCTGCACCTCACAATTACATGATGCCGCCGCAACGAAACGATGATGCATTTCCAAGATGACGGGCCAACATTGAGGAAATCACAATCGATCGAACTATGCAGCACAAAAAGGGACTACTGCAATCAATGCGAGTTAAATCGCGCCTCTGCACCTCAGCGGGCGCACGAACGAGCCATACGTTGGTTCGCGTGCGGCGATTCGTTCGGTTCCACAGGTTGCGGCACCAGCAGGACATGGGCGAGGGCGACCACACGATTTAGACCTTGACTCGCTACGCCGTGCAGCGGCAGCACGACGGAAAAATCGAATCGAGAGGGATGGGACGGCTGCAACTGTAGCGCACCTGGTTCGCGCATCCAGTCATCCTGTCTTGATCTCACATGAAAAAACGAAACTGGTAAGGGGCGTTGCCGAGAAGGTCCATCCGCTTGACGACCCGCGCGAGGACCCCGGCATACCCAAGCGTGACCGGGTCCGGATCGTAGAGGGAATCGTTGTTCCAGTTCATCTTCGAGAGCCCCAAGATCGCCCGCGCAGCATCGTCCCATGTGCCGTGTCCGGCATGACGAACTAGACGAACTGGGCGCGGCGTGCCCTTCCCTCCCTGAAAATAGGATCCTCGGTCGCTGATGCCGCTCACATCGCCATGAATCCAAAGCAGCGCATCCCGATCAGTGACGTTTAGAAGTGTCCCCCGTTTGACGGGAAACATCGCGGGGTCGCCCTTTGTGCCAGTGCGGGGTCTGTCTAGCCTGGCCGCATGCCAGGAAACACCAGAGACGACCTGAATCAGGTCGACGCTCTCACACAAGTCGAAGGCCTCCATGCAGCCATCCACTTCATCTCGCTTGAACTCAGTACTCTTGTGAACCATGACACGGCGCGGCGCTCGACCCGCGTGACGCCGACGATAGAGATCCATCGCGCGTGACATGATCCGAAACATCTCGGTTCGCGACAGAAAAGGATTGTCTCGCTGCACGTTCGCCTCGCTCGTGTCGTAAGCGACGAATTCTAATCCGGACCCTTCGGCATCGAAGACCTGACTGCAGCACGTCACGAACCGAGATTGCGGAGAGTCAGGCGGCCGCACGGCGTAGGAGAGGCCGATGTAGGCTGTCTCGGGATCCGTATCTGCGAGCTTCCACGGAACGCCCCCCGCCTTTGCGTAGAGCGCGAGACCGATTCGCCACATCACGCTGGCGCGATCCCGGTACGCGAGAGCGCTGTCCTCTCGAACTACCTGGATGGGAATGCCCTGCCTGGCCGTGAAGGCTTTTAGGTGGTCGTGGAGGTCAAACTCATCGCCGTCGCCGCCCCAGAAGGCGGCCAGCCACCGCTGCGGCAAATAGATGAACAGCATGTCGAAGCGGTCACGATGCGCCATGATGCTCTGGATTGCTCGGACAAGGTGGTCGGCAAGGACGACGTGCGGCGTAGGCGAGGAAGCCAGCCGTGCCTCGAGATCTTGGCTGAGCTCTAGAAGGCAGTCATCCGCAGGCACAACGTGCACGCCAAACACGGAATGAAAGCCGGGCCAATCTGGGAGATAGTCCCTTCGCTCCGTCGGTTGGGCGGCCTCCTTGAGCTCTTTCAGGAACGCGTACAGGCGCCGCCCTTCACCGTGCGGCGCGATGGTGCCAACCCGAATCGGGTCGGGCAACAAGCCGGCAGAGTACGGGCCATACTTGCGCAACCCCCGGAGTGGATGGGAATCTCGGTCGCTGGTTCGGTCCGGATGGAAGGAGAGCATCGGCTCCGGCAACAGCACGTGGGAGGACAATTCGCTCGTCACGCTCCACCTCTGTGAGAGAATGCGGTGGCCCTTCCGAGGGTGAATGTTGCATCCACGCCGTCGGCGATGCCGAGGGCTCGGAGTTCCGCCTCAGCAGACGAAAGATGGTCAGCCCAGAAAGCGATGATACCATTCAGGACGCGGTTGTACCGCTTGATCTGATGCTCGCGAGCGAAGTCGGCGCTTACTGATTTCGTTGATTCCGTAAGGCCGTCGAACACGATCCGTGGCTCGAAGGCCAGCCATAACCGATCGCTCGCCCATTCGAGTCGTATGCCGACGCCTTCTCGCCATGTCAGTTCGGGATGACCTGGTACTGGACCGCTAAGCTTGGCTACCACCTGTTTCAATGAGGACCAGCGTGCATCGTCTGGATCGGCTGGCGTGAGCAAGTGCATGAATGACCACCGAAAAACCGTCAAGCCGCGGTCGTGCTCAAGAGCGCGTGTGAGGGCATCCCGCAGAAGTCCGCGCTCCGTCGAGTCAAAAGTGAGCCGATTGGCACTGAAGGTATGAAGATCGAAGCGGTCGATACCGAAGGAACCGAATGCGGAGCGGACAGCCGCGTCCGAACCGAAGGCGAGGATGCCGGAACGAGAGCGGACAGCGATGACGTCAACACCAGCTGCGGTAATCGCGTCGCGGACCGCACCTGTACCCCCTATATCGCATCCGACGAGTCGGCAGAGAGTCGGCATGCCGAGAAGAGGCACAGCGTTGAACCGAAGCACGGGCCAACCTCGCTTCCCGCTTGGGTGCGGAGCGGGTGACCACCGATTGCGTGCGCGACCGAATTCATCGACGGCGCTGAGATCAGACGGGGGTGCGACGCGCACGAGATCCCGCAGCATCTCGTCGAAGCTCGACAAACGAACCAGAGCGGCCTCGACCCCGCTAGCCTGCGCGCGCCGGATCAGCCGAGCTACGCCGGTCGGAATAGCCTCACCATGTCGTATCAACCAGAACAGACCTGACGGAAACGGATTAGGCTTGTCGAGAACTCCTTCAAGGGTATCTATGATCGACTGGTCACGGCCGCTGTACCCCACGATGACGAGGCCGAATCGGCCGCACGATATCGTGAACAGATGTCGGAGTCGCTGATCTTGCTCGCGCAGTTCCTCCGGTGTGTTCTTCAACCGCCTGGAACGAAAATCCCCGTGGAGCTTGACCTCAACGGGCCAGCGGTTCTCCGCTACCGCGTGGTGCGCAAGATCTGGCGCATCTAAGCTACCGGTGGTCAAAGCCCCGGTAGTTCCGAACACGCGCGCGCACGCATCGGCGTTGAGGTGGTCGAAGTTGGTCGTCCACACTACACAGCACTTCCCGGCCTTCATGAACGATGCTAGCGCGAGGTGGCCGTAAGAGGGCTTAGCCCCCTCGACCTTTGCGGCGATGTACGTTCGTCGGTCCTGCTCAGCGGGGAATACTGCCTCGAACAGGGCAGCGTATTCGTCGTCGGCGCCAGCCGCCGGTAGGGACCCGAGCGAGTCGATGTGCTGTTGGAGTTGTGCTCGGATCGCAGGACTGGAGAGGTCGGCGACCGATTTCGGAGGCACATGACGCTGGCTGACAAAAAGCCGCTGCTTAAAGTCCCAGATCATGTCGCCTGCGGTCGGTACGCCGGCCGACGCGGACGTTCCGGCGCCCACAAGCCACATCAGGTTCGCAGCGCGCATCGAAAAACGACGCGCGAAGTCATCCGCGGCGATTTCGGGCAGCGGGGCGGCGGCGACGGTCGCGGAAGACGAAGGTTCTGTCACCGGGCAGAGACGAAGTGGTCGAGGGCGCAGGCCCGCTTCACACGGGCGAACTTGGCGGTGTGTCCTGAAGAATCGCGTCTTGGTGCTCGACCGATATTACAGTGGGCCCATATCTCTCGAGGAGTCTCGGACCACGCGCCTTTGGACGCGCCGCGCATCGTTACAACGCTCCTGCGAAGGCGCGATGCTGAAGTGAGGCGAAGAGAGCGTCGAGCTGCACTCTAGAGTACCGATGCACATTGCGAAGTCTTCGAGACGAGCGAACATAGCTCGCAAAGAGCTCTTGCTGCGGCAGTGGCGGCAGGCCGACAGGGATACTCTTGACGTCTTGCTGGTTGATGCTCGATTGGTTCACAGCGTCCTTCGACGCTCGAAGAACATGCGCCCGAACGTTGCGACTCTGCAGGAGTTGGATGAGATAGATGGGATTCAGCCGCTTCCTATCCACCCCAAAACGCATCATGTTCGACTCGAAGACGGTTGGCTCGGCCAGCTCGGGGATAAGTGCGCTCTTGCCGAGGTACTCTCGACTGTTAACGCGGTTGACAACGATCTCGTCTGGCCTAACGCCGTATAGCCGGATCTCGTCGCTCGAGAGGCGAACCCTCTTGAGCGTCGCGAGGCCAGTCACAACGCCGTCATAGAAAGAGTCAATTCGCAGAATCGGCGTGCCCGTTCCGTAGTCGCTCGCAGGTCGATAGAGACCGTTTTGCGGACCAACGGAAATGAGCTCTCCGAGACTGGCGATATGCCACTCCTTCGGATTCGTTACAGGGTCGCCGAACATGTCGAGGAAGATGGATTGGGTGAGCGTGTCGAGCTGGGCGAGGGAGGCGCGGCGCTTGGCCCGCAGCGCGTCCGCCTTGTCCAAGATCTCCGCGATCCGACGCTGCTCAGGAAGGGGCGGAACCGGAACCGATATCGCGGAGAGGCCCTGACGTGTTATTTGAGGTTGCGCGGTTCCCGAGATCGCCTTGGAAAGGCTTCCGTTCTGCAGCGCATACACCAAGAACCGAAGATCGACCCGTGATTCATCGAGATTATCGAGAGCCATCGAGTTACCCGTAACGTAGGAACGCTCTGCGCAGACGTTGATTGTGCCACACGTGGCCCCGCGGCACGTGATGAGAACAGTGGGCTTCTCGTGGTTGAACTCATTATAGTACCCAATCTGGCCATTGGCCCCATACACCGGAAATCCCGACTCCGTGAACTCAGTCTGGGGAATCGTGGGCCATTGCTTCGGACTGCAAACGTCCATTAGTGGTACCAGAGGCCATCCGACAGTTCTCACGCCAGCATCTCCTCCAGCTCCTTCATCCCGCGCTGGATCTCCTCCTCCAGCTTCGCGAGCTCCTCGAGAATCTCCTTCGGAGGACGATGCTCGACCGCCTCGTGCACCACTTCCTTGTATCGATTGAGCGAGAGGTCATAACCCTGCGCGGCGATGTCGGCCTTGGGCACGCAGAAGCTCTGCGCGGTGCGCGAGCGTTCGCGCTCGGCATCATCGCGCTGCAGCCAGCGCGCGAGCACGTCCGGCAAGTTGTTCTTCGCGTGTTCGCCATCCACAAGCGCGGTCCTCGGAGCAGAGCCGAGCTTGTCCTCGAGAAGGAGTGGCGTGCGCTTGTCGTCGAGGCTCCATCCGTCGGCGTCGACATCGTAGAACCAGACATGGTCGGTGCCGCCGGAGTTGGTCTTCGTGAAGAGGAGGATCGCGGTGGAAACACCCGCATACGGTTTGAACACGCCGCCAGGGAGCGACACAACTGCCTCGAGTCTCTGGTCCTCCACCAGGATGCGACGCAGTTCCTTGTGCGCATTGCTCGAACCGAACAGCACGCCGTCGGGCACGATCACCGCCGCACGCCCGCCGGGTTTGAGCAGCCGCAGGAAGAGCGCGAGGAAAAGCAGCTCGGTCTTTTTTGTCTTGACAATCTGGAGCAGGTCCTTGGCGGTGTTCTCGTAATCGAGGCTGCCCGCGAACGGCGGATTGGCGAGCACCAGTGTGTATTTTTCCTCCTCTCCTGAGTGGTCTTCCGACAGCGAGTCGCGATGGCGGATGTCCGGGTTTTCAACGCCGTGCAACAACATGTTCATGCTGCCGATGCGGAGCATGGTGCTGTCAAAGTCGAAACCATGGAACATCCTGCGGTGAAAGTGCTCGCGCTGCTTTGTGTCGTGCAACAAATTCGGGTTGCGATCACGAAGGTACTCACCCGCCCCCACGAGGAATCCCGCCGTTCCGCACGCCGGATCGCAGATCACGTCGGAGGGCTGCGGCGCGGTCAGCTCGACCATCAGCCGGATGATGTGCCGGGGCGTGCG
>CAZKXZ010000034.1:0-50930 GCA_964556695.1 uncultured Gemmatimonadales bacterium | reverse complement strand
CTGCGAAACGCTTGCTGCGAAACGCCTGCTGCGAAACGCCTGCTGCGAAACGCCTGCTGCGAAACGCCTCACTTGAAAGCGTTTCACAGGAAGCGTTTCGCAGGAAGCGTTTCACGGGAAGCGTTTCAGAGGCAGCGTTTCAGAGGCAGCGTTGCCCAGAAAGCGTTTCGAAGAAAGCGTTGGGCTAAAGGGAGTCGGCCTCGGCGAAAAAGAAGCGGACTTCCCTCTCGGCGTTTTCGTCCGAATCGGATGCATGAATGGCATTCCGTTTGTCGATGCACGTCCATTCAACCACACCACTCACCGAAAGCGTAGCAACGTAGCAAGAATGTTGAGGCAGATGAGAGGAGCGTTGTGTCCTTCCGTGGAGTGCTTAGTTCAGCGCCACGTGATCCTGAAGCGATGCAGCGTTAGCACATCGTCGCTATCGCGGGTAGTCCCCCATACGATATCACCGTTGCGCGCCAGTACCGAAACGTCGAAGGGCACCAGCACCTGCCCAATATATGTGCCGTCCGGATCGATCAAATCGAACAGAGAAGTAGCGCGCCACGTTACAGGCGTGGGACCCGCGGGCCCGGTGGCAGACTTATTTGGAGCAAATTTCTCCGACAACGTCGCAACCTGCACCCAAATTCGACCGTCGATCCCAACGCTCACCGCGGTCAATGGTGGTTTCACTCTCGGAATATCGAGCCCACTCCACTTCCACGTTGAATCCAGGTATACGAGCTGCTCCTCCGCCCACTTGCGCCACTCGCCACGCTCTGAGTCGTTCGCAGCAACAGGTCGGACCACGCGACGGATGCTTGTTACCCGATCGCCTTCCTTCCATAGAGGTGGAGAGCCGCTTTGCTGCACGCGAACGCCTGGGATTCGCAAATCAATCGCATAGCGTCCAGTGTTCCCGGTGACGAAATAACCCAGCGGACTGAGTGCGGAAAACACGGATGGCGCAAACGGCACAGGCACCCTGGTCGTCGACGTGCCGTTTGCGTACTGACGCATAGCCGTAAGGTCCGGCGGCCCGGCACGCGGAAGCGTCGGACTAAAAATCGTATCGATAACTGTGCCGTCAATTCGGACCCGCACATAGGCAGGCCTTTGAACACGCGGTACAGTCTGGCTGCGCAACGAAATTCCGATGTAAACGATTCCGTCCTGCCCGACCGTCAACATGCCATTGACCGTTATCGTTCCAGCGGAATTGGTCGAGTAGAATGCCTTTGCTCCTCCATCTGGCGAGAAGATAGAAACACGACCACCTCTGCCATCACGAACCAGAATACGTCCGTCGGGGAGTTGACCAACGCCCGACGGAGCGATGTATTCCCCTGGACCCTCCCCAAAACGCCCCAATGTGCGCACGTACTTGCCGGTTGCATCGTAGACGCGGACGACGACCAACGCGCCCATGCCGCGGTCCACTACGATGAGCGAGCCATCACGGAGCGGAAAGACCTCTTGAACCAAAGAAAACATGTATTCATCTGCGACGGCGTGCGCGCCGCCCAGTTGCATCTCGGAAACGAGCCTTCCGACGCCGGGATTGCGCGGCACGGAGATTACTTTGACTGTCGTATCACTGGTTACCTGCGCGTATGATTCGGACGAAGCGAGCAGAGTCACAGCTACTGCGAAGCAGAAGCCGGGATGCATCATAAAGTGACCTCGTGATTCAGCGGAAATGAGCCCGACGAGCTAAAAGTGAGTCAAGTCAGCGTGGCAAAGGCATTTAGCTCTTAGTAGCGCAGTTTGAGAAACGCTGTTTACCGAAACGCTTGCTGCGAAACGCTTGCTGCGAAACGCCTGCTGCGAAACGCCTGCTGCGAAACGCCTCACTTGAAAGCGTTTCACAGGAAGCGTTTCAGAGGCAGCGTTGCCCAGAAAGCGTTTCGAAGAAAGCGTTGGGCTACAGAGAGTCGGCTTCGGCAAAAAAGAACCGGGCTTCACGCTCCGCATTTTCATCGGAATCTGATGCGTGGATCGCATTGCGTTCCTTGGACTCGGCGAAAAGTTTGCGAACTGTCCCTGCGGCTGCTTCAGCGGGATCCGTTGCACCGATGGCTTTGCGGAGTTCCGCCACGGCATCGGCTTTCTGCAGCAACAGCGGCATGCAGGAACCAGAGGTCATGAACGACGTTAGCGATGCGTAGAACGGGCGCTCCTTGTGCACGGCGTAGAACTGACCCGCTTGCGCCGGTGTGAGTCGCAACACCCTCGAAGCGAGAACGGAGAATCCGTTGCTTTCGAGATGCGCCAGAATTTTGCCGGCCTTTCCGGTGGAGAATGCGTCGGGTTTGATAATTGCCAATGTGCGATTGCCAGACATTTTTTTCAGTATCCTATGAGTTTTCGAACGATATCGGCGCGGGTTAGCACGCCGGTGAGCTGCCCATCCTCGACGACTGGAACGCGCTCAACATCCTTGTTTACCATGATCGAGGCGACTTCTGAGAGGGGCTGATCGGGGGACACGCCCAGAACCTGACGTGTCATTACATCACGTACTTTGCGCCGGCCGGTGGAAGCAGGCGCATCGCGCTGCGCCGTGTCGCCCTGAAGATAGTTGATGAGCAGGTCGCGCATGAGTTCCCTCTCGCCAAGCATTCCCACGATGCGCGATTCCCCGTCAACCGCGATGAGCCCGCCGATTCCCGATTTGACCATTTCGCGCGCGGCGTCGCGCAGCGTTGTGTCAGGCGTTGTTGTGCGGGGCCGCAGGCTCATGATGTCGCGCACCCTGAGTTGCCGCGGCAACTCGAATTCGGCAGCGGCGATGGAAGCTGCGAGGGATTGGCTGTCCGTGTGCGCAGCCAGCTCGTCGGTGACCTCGTGTTTCGAGAGGAAGCGTCCCAGGGCACTCAGCAATTGCAGGTATTCCGCGGCCCTGCGCGATGGAGCGAGAAGCATGAACAGCAGTCGCGCGCACTGTGTTTCGTTCTCACCAAACACCCTGCAGACTGGATCAATGGTGGCGCCAACCAGCACCAGCACCGAACGCACAGCGTCGGTGCGCAAATGAACGATGAATGCACGGTCGGGAAGGACGACGAGATCTTCGGAGCTTAGCGTTTCCAGTCGCTCACGAATTCTGTCGATCTCCACCTCGGCTTCATCGAGGTGAGCCAGGTCGAGGAGGGCAGACGCTGATGCCGAAACCGATCCTCCGGGCAGCGGAACGACCACATGTTCCGGGCGAATCGCTTCGGCCAGTTTCATAACTGCGCTCTCAAAAGGTCCACTACATCGATCGGCCTGTCGGCAACGCTCATTCCCGCTTTCCTGAATGCGGCAATTTTTTCTTCCGCCGTGCCCGAAGAGCCTGAGATGATTGCGCCTGCGTGGCCCATGCGGCGTCCCGGTGGAGCAGTCTGGCCCGCGATGAACCCAACAACCGGCTTGCTCATTTTGGTCCGAACGAATTCGGCGGCGTTCTGCTCGTCAGTGCCACCAATCTCGCCGATCATGACCACCGCGCGAGTATCGGAATCGGCTTCAAATGCAGCCAGGCAGTCGATGAAGTTGGTACCGTTGATGGGATCACCACCGATTCCCACGCATGTAGTCTGACCGAGCCCAGCTCGTGTCATCTGGAAAACAACTTCGTATGTGAGCGTGCCCGACCGGCTCACGAGGCCAATAGGGCCCGGCGTGCAGATTCGTCCGGGGATGATTCCAACCTTGGAACTCCCTGGCGAGATGAGGCCCGGGCAATTGGGGCCGATCAATCGCGCGTCGTGGTCCTGCACGTATTGATACACCCGTGTCATGTCGAGAACGGGCACACCTTCAGTGATGCAGACAACGAGTGCAACGCCGGCATCGGTCGCTTCCATCATCGCGTCCGCCGCGAATGGTGGTGGCACGTAGATAACTGAGGTGTTCACTCCGGTCGCCTTCACCGCCTCTGCCACGGTGTTGAAGATCGGAACGCGCTGTTCGAACACCTGTCCACCCTTACCTGGGGTGACACCTGCGACAAGTTGTGTTCCATACTCGAGCATTTGCTTCGCGTGAAACGAACCATCGCGTCCGGTGATTCCCTGCACCACCAGTCGCGTTGCCGAGTTGATAAAGATGCTCACCTGGCACCCTTCCCTGTCGCGAACGACACCGCCCTCTTCACTGCTTCATCCATGTCGGTCATGGCAGTGAGCCCCGCGCTAGCGAGAATCTTCACGGCGATTTCTTCATTGGTCCCTGTGAGCCTGATGACCATCGGAACCTTGACGGGATTCTCCTTGATTGCCGACACGATTCCATTGGCCACGTCATCGGTGCGGGTTATTCCACCGAAAATGTTGAAGAGAATCGATCTCACATTGGCATCGGCGGTAATTATTCGCAGGGCATCGATCACCTTTTCCGGATTGGAGGAACCACCGATGTCGAGGAAGTTGGCGGGCGACCCGCCATAATATTTCACGAGATCCATCGTGGCCATCGCGAGTCCCGCGCCATTTACCACGCAGCCGACATTTCCATCGAGCTTGATGAAAGTCAGTCCTGCCTGGCGCGCTGCGACTTCGCTCGGCGCCTCGGCGCCTTCATCGCGCAGGGCCTGCAGATCGGGGCGGCGATCCAGTTCGTTGTCGTCGATGACCATCTTTGCGTCGAGCGCCACAACTTTACCGCTCTTGAGCGTGACAAGCGGGTTGATCTCCGCGAGAGATGCGCCGCTGGAGATGAAAGCCTTGTACAGCTGCATCATGATGCGCGCTGCTGCCGCGGCTTGCTTGGCGTCGGGATACAGAAAGTATCCCAGACGCGCGGCCTGAAATGAGAGCAGACCGTAGCGCGGATCGACGGCAAGGCGGAGAATCAAATGGGGCGTGTTGACCGCGACCTCTTCGATATCAATGCCGCCGGCCGGACTCACCATGAACACCGCGCGTTTTGAAGCGCGGTCGACAATGAGTCCGACATACGCTTCCGTCGCAATATCCGCCGCGGGGGTGACGAAGACCTTCCTGACGGGAAGGCCCTTGATAGTCATTCCGATTATTCTGGAAGTCGCCTCTCTGGCTTCCGCGGGCGAACTCACTACCTTCACACCGCCGGCCTTGCCGCGGCCTCCAGTATGCACCTGCGCTTTTACGGCGACGCGACCGCCGATGCGCGCGGCAATTTCCTCGGCTCCCAAAGGTGTATCCGCGACATCTCCAGCCGGCACAGGAATTCCGTGCGCCTTGAAGATTTCCCGCGCCTGATACTCATGAATATTCAACGCAACTCCGTTATCTGGTGATTTGCGGACAGTCGTCGTCCTGCCTCGCCGGGCGCAGAAGTTATTGCGGGCATAAAGACGCTACAAGTCAGCGCCGAACTCCCGCCAGCAGCGCTCCCAGCGCGTTCAGTGCTTCTCCGAAGGCGGTGAAGTCTCCCTTTTCGAGCGTGGCGCGCATGGTGTCGTACAGCGTCTGCACCCTTGCGCGAAAAAGGGTGGGTGTGAGTGCGCCTTCGTCACCCGCCGGTGAGCGCACGCGCGCCGCCTGAGAGAGGCCGGCGGCAGTCCAGACCGAGTCTCCAGCGATAATTGTTACAGCCGCAATCACTGGTCCAGATGATCCTGAGAACGCATAGGTGGTGCGAACGAGCGCCACTTCACCGCCGACAGGAATTGCACGCACGGGACCCGCTACAACGCTGCCCTCCTCGCGCGTTGTGATGCTGTCGCGGATCGTATCGAGACGGCGTTGTGTTTCCAGCCACGACTGCCTCGCTGTCGTCGTTGCCAATCTGTACGTTTGCGGAGAGCCGCCCCCTAGAGCGACTATAAGCTGATTCATCCGCTTGTTTCCGTCGAGCAATGGCTGAATCCACGCCGGAGTGGCGCCCAACACCGGAAGATGAACGAGTGCGTGGTGAGCCATTATCGGCGTGCTATCACTGTTCATGCTTTGCGCCAGACTGCCATCGTATACTGAATCGCGGTGCCCGCCATAGCTGGCGTATGCCTCCGCCTGGACTCTCGCACCATCAATGGCCGGAGGAAGGAAAGCTGCGATTTCGCTCGGCATCGCGCGGACCGGGGCGAACAATGTTGGCAGACGTGTGCCCCAGGTTTCGGCCATTGGATCGGCTTTTTCCCTGACGTAGAGCGCCACACTCCCCGTGGCAGCGTTGACGATCGCCGTCGCTGCATGATGATAGTAGCGGGTGCTCCTGTCGCCGATGGAGGCGGCGCGGCTCAGAGGGTAGGTGCTGGAATGCGAGTAGAGCTGAACCGTCCAGAAGAGAGTATCGCCGAGGATTACGGGGTACACCAGGGAGTCCTGCGCGAAAAAAGGCGCCAGTTTGCGCAGTCGATCCCGCACATCGGCGTGAAGCAGAATGCGCGGGTGCGGACGCGGGAGATCGCGGAACAACATTCTGAAATCCTGCCGGCTCCATGCGTGCGCGATGCGTGAGATCGGCGATTCCATTTCAGGTGCGCCAATGCGATCGAGCGTATCCGCTGTCAGCACGAATTGTGGTGCCGGTCTCGAGATGAGCACTCGATGAAGCGGGATTACCGGCGCACTTTCGGGCACGGGTCGCGGTGCACCATCAGGCATGGTGCTTCCGGACAAGGCTCGCACCAGCGACCACGCCGGTGGAGCTACGGATACCGACGAAGGGTCCGTGCTAGCCGGTGACGGAGCCTCCACGACTGTTGCAATGATCTGGCCGAAGCGGGACATCTCGTAGCCCGCGTTTCCATTACTCCTCCCTCCGCCCGCCTTGCGCGCGGCGGCAATCTCCAGCTGCTCCGGATCCCACGCCGAAATGCCCAGCACTGCTTCGCTCCAGGACGCGAAGGAAAATGCACCGACAGGTTCAGCCTGTTGAACTTCGTCCACGCCATATGCGCGGCGCGTGCTGCCTGCGCGAAAACCCGCGTAGAGACGCTCGCTCTCGGCAACCTCATTGGGCGCGGCAGACTCCCGCACTACGAGAGGCAGCACCGCGTTCGTGCCAAGTGTGGCGATGAGAACCGTGGTAACGCAGATGAACGACAGCCGCAGCTGGTCTGTCCACATCGCCCACATCAGTAGAAACGCGGCGAGCAATGCAATAACTGTCAATGCGGTGCGGCCGTGCAGCATCGCGCGGTCGGCCGCTGTGAACACGCCGTCGATGCCACTTCCCTGAAGCATGGTCTCGAACATCTCCAGCCGAAAACTCCATGCAAGAATCAGAAGAGCGCATCCGCTCAGGACACCCGCATGTCTGCGCACGTAGTGCGTTACCTGGAGTCCTTCTCCCTTCGTCCATTTCAGGCTGGGTGTGAGCGCGTAGAGAAAGAACACGAGCAGCATGACGACGACGAGAAGAACGAGACACCAGAGGAAGAGCGATTTTTCGAATGGAAGCCGGTTCACATAGAAACTCAGATCGTATCCGAAGAATGGATCGTACTCCTTGAACAGCACGCCATATCGCGCGGCGGCCAGCTCCAGCCAGCGATCGCCCGGGAACGAAGCAATCAGACCAATCAGCAGCGATGCGCCAATTGTAAGCTGGGTGAGATAGCGTCCTGGTACCTCTTCTCCGATTTCCAGATTGCCCAGCCGTCGCGGCAGGACGAGTGAGACAACGGACTGTCGCACCGCATACAGATTCGCGAGGACAAACAGTATCGCGATGAATGCGGATCCCGCTCCCAGCAGCAGGCGGTTCTCAAACTCTATGGACCACAGCTCCGTTGCACCGAGCGATGCGAACCAGAGGTAATCCACAAACGCGGCGGCCGCGAAGCGGCCGATCAGAAGAAAGGCAGCTACACCTGTGAGCGCGCCAATCACCCAGCGCCGCGGCATCGGCTTCAGATCTGCACGCCCTGCGTGCGCAACCAGCTCTCCATTTCATTGCGAATCGCGTTCATCCGTTCCGCAGTCAGTGCTTCGAAACGGAGAACGAGCACGGGCTGTGTGTTGGAAGCGCGAATCAATCCCCAGCCGTCGCCGTACAACACTCTCACGCCGTCCACATCGACTACATCATATGACGCAGAAAAGTGCGCCACCGCGCGGTCCACAATTCCGAACTTGATGTCCTCGGCGCAATCCACGCGGATCTCAGGTGTGGAAACAAACTTGGGAACATCGGCCAGCAGTTCGTCTACACGCTTTCCCGACTCCGAAATAATTCGCAACAGCCGCGCCGCTGCGTAGAGTGCATCGTCGTGCCCGTAGAATCCTTCAGTGAAGAACATGTGACCGGACATCTCTCCAGCGATCGGCGCTTCTACATCCTTCATCTTCTGCTTGATCAGCGAATGTCCGGTCTTCCACATGATTGGTTCACCACCGGCCTTACTGATTGCGTCTGGCAGAGACTGTGAGCACTTGACATCGAAAATGATTTTTTGTCCCGGGCCCAGCCTGCGCAGAACATCACGCGCGTAGATGATGAGAAGCTGGTCGCCCCACACGATGCCGCCATTTCTATCGACGACGCCGATTCTGTCCGCGTCCCCATCGAAGGCAATGCCAAGGTCAGCGTTCCGCCCGCGCACCTCTCTGATGAGGTCCGCGAGATTCTCCGGAACCGTTGGATCTGGATGGTGATTCGGAAAGTTTCCGTCGCTTTCGCAGAACAAATAGTTGGGACTGATGCCGATCCTGTCGAATATCCTCGATGCCACAACAGCGCCTGCTCCGTTTCCGCAATCAAATACAACGTCCATTCCGTGAAGGTGACCAGTACGAGCGACCATGTCGTCGGCGTAATCCTGCAGAACTTCCTTGCTCGTTACCGCTCCCTCGCCACGCGGATTGAGCCCCTTCTCATAGAGCGCGTACAGTTCCTGTATTTGCTCACCGTGCAGCGAGCCCTCCTGCAGACCCAGCTTGAAGCCATTGTACTCGGGGGGGTTGTGCGAGCCGGTAATCTGAATTCCGCCAATCACCGGCATCTTGTTGACGCTCCAGTACACCACTGGAGTTGGCACAATCCCGATGTCAACGACGTCGAGCGCTGATTCAGTGAGTCCGCGCACAAGCGCATCGCGCAAAGCCGAACCGCTCGGCCTGTTGTCGCGACCTACGACAACCTGACCCTTGATACCGCGCAGATAGCACAGTTCACCAAAGGAGCGGCCAACCGCATACGCAGCCTCCTCGGTGAGGTCCTTACCTACTACGCCGCGGACATCGTATTGGCGGAAAATTTCGCGTGAAACAGTCACGAGGAATGGAGTTTGGGAAAGTTGGTAGAGGACTGAGTGATCGTTCGATCATCGCCCCGTCACCTGCGCAGGCGCCTTCGTCATGAACTCCCTCGGTGCCAGCGCGCCATTCTTGGTCCAGTCCAGAATGCTCCCTGGGAAAAGCCCGAAAACGATGATCAGCACCGCTGTAGCCCCGATCATTAGCCGCGTTGGGAACGGAGTGGGTTGCGGAGGAGCCAGATTGGCGGGTCTTGCAGTGAGGAACATCACCCTCACCACATATACATAGTAGCCCGCGGATATAAGGCTCGTTAGCATCATTATTACCGCGAGGGTCCAGCCATTCTCGAACGGAGGAGAAAGTGCGGCCTGCACAATCGCGAACTTGGCAATGAATCCGATTCCGCCAACGACCGGGAAGCCCAGCAATGCGAACATGAAGATCGCCATCGCCAGCGCGAGTTTGGGACGCACCTCCCACATGCCGGCGTAGTCGGAAATCTCCATGTTGGGTTCACCCGCTGAGCCGAGCGCGGACACTACGGCGAATGAACCGATCGTCGCCAGTGTATAGGCGAAGAGATAAAAGAGCAGCGCACCACTTCCCGACGTGTTCCCTGCGGCGACAGCGACGAGAATGTATCCGCCGTGCGCAATGCTCGAATATGCAAGCATGCGTTTGATGTTCTTCTGCTTTAGCGCCGTCACATTGCCGGCGAACATCGTGAGGGTCGCCAGCCACCACACGGGTGTGTACCATACCGCGCTGAGTGGCAGGAAGGACTCGCGAAAAACGCGCAGCAACGCGACGAATGCCGCTGCCTTGACCGCCGCCGCCATGTACGCGGTGATGGGTGTTGGTGCACCCTCATAGACATCCGGTGCCCACATGTGAAATGGAACCGCCGCGATCTTGAATGCGAATCCGATGAGCAACAGCGCGAGACCCATTACCAGCATTGCATCAACGGGCAGACCTGCCTGCATGATGCGGCCGCCCATTACCTCGAAATTGACCGACCCCGTGGCACCGTAGATCAGCGCAATTCCGTACAGGAGGAACGCAGTCGCAAAGGCTCCCAGGAGGAAATACTTGAGCGATCCCTCGGCTGAGCGGCCACTGCGTCTGTTCAGGCCCACAAGCACGTATACCGCGATCGACATGAGCTCAATGCCGAGGAAGACGATCATGAGGTCGCGTGCCGCTGCGAGCAGCATCATTCCCGCGGTTGCGAAGAGCACCAGGACGTGGGCCTCTGCGACAAGAATGCCTTCCCGCCTGTTGTAGTCAATGGACAAGACCAGCGTGCCGATCGTGGCAATGAGGATCACTACGTCACTGGCCCAGCGGAATTGGTCGGCTGCAACAATGCCCGGCCCGGCACTGACGTCGCTCATCGCCATGTAGAGGACAAGCGCCAAAACCACAATGCAAAGTGCGATGCAGGCGTACGCCAGTGTTCTTGAATGAGAGGCAGAGTCAGGGCGCCATGCGGCCCATACGAGCAACAGCATAGCAAAAACAATCAGGATGATCTCGGGGAGCATCACCAGAGTGAGGTCGGAGATGCGAGTCAGATCGAACATCTCAGCGCGCCCTCCCCTGTGCGGCGCCGCCAGCTGGCGCGCCCAGTGCAGCAGTGCGGGTTGTGGCTTTCGTGTCAACGAGGCCCACGAAAGTCGTCACCGCCGACTCCATTCGGCGCAGCACCGGTGCGGGATAGACACCGAGCCACACTATTACAACAAGCAACGGTATCATCATTCCCATTTCGCGCGCGTTGAGATCTGTGAGCGCACGGTTCTCCGGCTTGTCGAGCGAGTTGAAGATCAATCGTTGCAGCGCCCACAACAGATACGCGGCTGCGAAGATCACGCCCGTCGCGGCGAGTACCGAGAGCACAGGCTGCGTGCGGAAGGAGCCTACAAGCACGAGGAACTCGCCCACGAAGCCATTGGTTCCCGGCAAGCCTATGCTGCTCAGCGAAACGATTGTGAGCAGCGCAGCGAACATGGGTACCACGCGCGCAATGCCGCCGTAGTCGGCGATTTGGCGAGAATGACGGCGCTCGTAGATGATGCCGACGAGGAAGAAGAGGGCTCCGGTCGAAATGCCGTGATTGAGCATGATGAGCAACGCGCCCTGCACACTTTGCTCGGTGAGAGCAAAAAGGCCCAGCATGACAAAGCCAAGGTGACTGACAGATGAATAGGCCACCAGCTTCTTGAAATCCGGCTGCACCATCGCGACCAGTGCGCCGTAAATGATTCCGATGACCGCAAGAATGAGGATCGCGCTGCGCACAGCAGGATCCATGGCAACGTCAGGGAAGAACGGCATTGCAAATCGGATGAAGCCGAACGTTCCCATCTTGAGCATGATCGCGGCGAGAATGACGGAGCCCGCGGTGGGGGCTTCGACATGTGCATCGGGCAGCCAGGTGTGGAAAGGGAACATCGGCACCTTGACGGCGAAGGCGAGGAAAAAAGCGCCGAATAACCAGAGTCCCGCCGCCGGGCTGACATTTGCGTGCCGCAATATGTGGTCGTAAGCGAAACTTGCCCCTGCTCCGCCCGCTGCAGCAGCGGACCAGTAGAGATAGATGATCGCCACCAGCATCAGCAGCGAGCCGAGCATCGTATAGATGAAGAACTTGATGCTGGCATAGATGCGACGTTCACCGCCCCAGATACCAATGATGAAGTACATGGGCACCAGCATCACTTCCCACATCACATAGAAGAACAGCATGTCGAGCGACATGAACACGCCGACCATTCCGGTCGTAAGCACAAGCAGCAGCATGTAGAAGGCGCTTTGCTTCACGCGGATGCTCGTCCAGCTTCCCAGAACCGCAAGCGGCATGATCAGCGTCGTGAGCAATATCAGCATCAACGCGATTCCGTCGATGCCGACAGTGAAGCGCGCGTTCCACGCGGCGATCCACGGCAGGTCGACGACATTCTGCCATCCGGTGGCAGATTGGTCGAAGGTCCACCAGAGCCCAGCGGACAACAGGAACTCCGCAACGAGAACAAAGAAGGCAATCCACTTTGCCTGGCCCTCGGCCTGCGCGCGATTTCCAGATCGCGCAGCCAGCGCCGTCTGAATCAGGATCCACAGCGCGCCGACAAGAGGAACTATGAGCAACGCAGGGAGAACCCAGCGCGTGTAGCCGAATGAGGTAAGCAGCGCTGTCACGGAGTCACCGCTAGTGTAACTGCGGCCAGCAACGCAACAACTCCCAGCACAAGCACCCACGCATAGGTACCGATCTGCCCTGACTGCAGTCGTGAGCCGAGATATCCGAACCCGCGCGAGATCACCGCACTCAGATTGACCATGCCATCGATGATTCCGACGTCGATCACCTTCCAGAGAATAACTCGCGAGATGGCGACAGTCGGGCCCACGATCACACGGTCGTAGATCTCATCGACCCAATACTTGTTGGCGAGCACGCGCCCGAAACCACGTTCGACCGGAGCTTGCACCTTCGGAACGAGCTTCGCCGGCTTGAGCCGCACGAACGCGAACAGGATGCCGGTGAGCGCGATTGCAATCGCAAGGAGGATCAGCATGAACTCGGTGTTGTGTTCCACGTGCGGTTCGACACCACCCACCAGATTCAACGACGCTTCACCTACCACGGGTTCGAGCCAGTGATGCATCGCACCTTCAGGTCCGGGCAAGTTGTGAAGAATTTCCGGCACGTTGAGAAAGCCACCCAGCACACTCAGTGCCCCAAGAACGATCAAGGGGCCCGTCATGCTCCACGGAGCTTCTCGCAGGTGCGGGCGCTCCGCCTCGCCTGTGCGATTGGGACCGTGGAATGTGTAAAGCATCATCCGCGTCATGTAGATCGCGGTCAGCAGCGCGGACGCGAGCCCCAGCACGAATATGAAATACAAGAGTGTTGATCCCGGAATTCCCAGAAGCGATGCCGTAGCCAGAGTAGAATCGCCGGCGCGGGCGAAGACGCTCGCCAGTATTTCGTCCTTCGAGAAGAATCCTGCCAGGGGTGGAATACCGGCAATTGCCAGCGTCGCTATCCACATGAGAATCCAGGTGGTCTTCATGTACTGGCGCAGCCCACCCATGTTACGCATGTCCTGCGCATCGTCGTACTTGTGCGTGCGATGATACGCGGCGTGCATTGCGTAAATCACCGAACCCGAACCAAGGAACAGCAGTGCCTTGAAAAACGCGTGAGTGACGAGGTGGAATATTCCCGCTGTGTAGGCTCCCACTCCGACGGCGATGAACATGTACCCCAGCTGCGAGACCGTGGAGTATGCCAGCACGCGCTTGATGTCCCACTGTTTGAGGCCAATGGTGGCCGCGAACGCAGCTGTGACGGCGCCAACAAGGGCAACGGTGAGGCAGGCAATGGGTGAAAGCGAGAAGAAGAACGAACTGCGCGCGACGAGATACACGCCTGCGGTGACCATCGTGGCGGCGTGGATCAGAGCGGAGACCGGTGTGGGTCCAGCCATCGCATCCGGCAACCAGGTGAAGAGCGGAATCTGAGCACTCTTGCCCGCGCAACCGAGAAAGAGAAAAAGGCAGATCGCAGTAACAAGCGCCCCACCTAACTCAAGTGTGCCAGCGCGTTCGGCAAGCGTTGTGAAGTCGAGCGATCCGAGATTCGCGAAGATCAGCATCATGGCGACGAGAAAACCGAAGTCGCCAATGCGATTCACAATGAAGGCTTTCTTCCCAGCGTCAGCGTTTGCCTTGTCACTGAACCAGAATCCGATGAGCAGGTACGAACACAGTCCGACCCCTTCCCAGCCAACGAATACGACTGGATAATTTGCCCCAAGCACCAGCACAAGCATGAAAAACACAAACAAATTCAGATAGGCGAAAAAGCGCGGATATCCAGGGTCATCCTTCATGTAGCCGACGCTGAATATGTGAATGAGCGTTCCGACGCCCGTGATGACGAGGACCATCACCATTGAGAGCTGGTCCAGGTGGAACGCGGCATTCACCTGCAGATCTCCAACCGGCATCCAGCTGAAGTAGTTGCGGATAAATGGCTCATGCAGATCGGCGTGACCGAGCATTGTCGAGAAAATCGCGGCAGCGAGTGCGAACGAAAGCGCCAGCACCAGCGGCCCTACAATGGTCGCAACGCCGGCAAAGCGATGCCGCGCCGGTTCGTGCGCATCGTCGTGACCAGCCGTGTTCTCAGCGTGCCCTCCAGCATCGTGACCATGGTCGGCCGACGGATCGGCGGGGCCCTTCTTCCACGATGGCCAGAGCGCCAGGAATCCGTTGATCAGGAATCCAAGCAACGGCAGCAGTGGTAGGAGCCACATAAGCTCCGCCACAGTTCCACCAAGCGGGTGCAGGCCCGCGGCTGTTTCCGGCTGCTGCAGCATCACCCTCTCAGGATGTTGATGTCTTTGAGATCAACAGTGCGAATGTGCCTGAAGATCGCAATGATAATCGCGAGCCCAACTGCCGCCTCGGCCGCGGCAACCGTGATCACGAACAAAACGTAGAGCTGTCCCTCGGCGCCGTGCAGGCGCGACAAAGCGACGAACGAAAGATTCACGGCGTTGAGCATCAGCTCCACGCACATGAAAATGATGATTGCATTTCTGCGTGTGAGAACTCCGAAAACGCCAATCGAGAAAAGAACCGCGGAGAGAGCCAGAGCCTCTGGTACCATTATCGTCTTCCCCGCCCCAGCAGCACCGCACCAACTATCGCAACAAGGAGCAGCACCGCGGCGATTTCGAATGCAAGGACATACTCGCCAAAAAGAGGCCGGGCTATTCCGGCCATGATACCTTCGCCAGGCGCGAGCGCCGCGGCGTTCACGGGCGCCACGCCCCATTCATTGGGAAGATTGGAGCGACCGATGGTCATGATTTCGGCCAGCAATGCCAGCGCCACAAAGGCAACGACGATTCGCGTCCAAGGTGGCTTGAGGTCGGCGATCTCGGTGGGCGTTCCCAGGTTGAGCAACATGACAACAAAAAGGAACAGCACCATGATGGCGCCGGCGTAAACCAGCACCTGAATGACGCCAATGAAGTCAGCGCCCAGCATGATGTAAATTGCCGCCAACGCGAACATCGTTGTAACAAGCCACATCGCGGCCGCAACCGGTCCTTTGCGCGTGACAAAGACAAGTGCCGAGGCGATGGCAATCACGCCGAAGAGATAAAAGTGGAAGGTGTAGAAAAGAGGGGGGTTCACTGGCCTGCTGGGTCCGCGGGATCCCACATGTCGCAGACAGGATGCGTCTGTGCCGTCAGCCGCTCGAGATCGTAGACGAATCCATCGCGGCTGTATTCGGAATTCTCATAGTGCCTGCCCATGTGTATGGCTTCCTCCGGACAAACTTCCTGACAGTATCCGCAGAAAATGCAGCGGAATTCATCGATGTCGAATACGAGCGGATAACGATTCCCTTCCTCATCCTCACCGGGAACCAGCTTGATGCAGTTGGCAGGACACACTGTTGGGCAGAGTCCACAAGCAACGCACTTTGACTTACCCGTTTCCGTCGTGAGCATGCGGTGCGTTCCGCGCCAGCGCGACGAGATCGGATACTTCTCCTCGGGATACTGTATGGTGACTTTGTGCGGGTCGACCAGGTGACCGATAGTCGACGCCAGTCCCTTGAGGGTGGCGCGAAGATAGCTCACCTTCGCCACTGGTCGGTTCAGAACTTTTATTCCGATTGACATCACACACCCACTTTTGAAGAGAGCTCCGAACGGCGGCTCACATCGCGCAAGCGCGTCAGTTGGTCCTCACGAAGGCGCGCGCTCGCCGGCTGCAGAATGCGACCGCGGTCCATGATGAGGAACAGAATGGCGGCCAGCACAATATTGAACGCGAAGAGCGCCAGGCCATACATGTAATCGCGTCGCAACCCCATCATATCCAGCAACACCACCGCGGTCGAGATGAGCACGATGTACGTGATGATCACGGGCAGCATGAACTTCCATCCCAGCGCCATGAGCTGGTCGTAGCGGAAGCGCGGCAGCGTCCACCTGATCTGCATGTAGAACCAGAGGAAGAAGATGACCTTGATAGAGAAAGAAATCGCCGTAAGGAGAGTTATCCACCATGCGCCTGGGCCGATGTTGTCGCGCGTCCAGAATGGAATGTCCCAGCCGCCAAAGAAGAGCGTGGTGATGAGCGCGCTGGCCGTCACCATGTTCGCATATTCCGCTATGAAGAACATGGAAAACTTCATTGCGGAATACTCCGTGTGATAGCCCGCGATAAGCTCCGACTCGGCTTCGGGTAGATCGAAGGGCAGCCGGTTGGTTTCGGCAAATGCTGAAACGAGAAAAACAAAGAAGGCGATCGAGAGAAGCAGAACATTCCAGCCCATCATTGCCTGCCGCTGCACAACGTCCGCGAGCGCCACGTTCCCCACCAGCAGAATCACGGGAATGGTCGCCATTCCCATGGATATTTCGTAGGAAATCATCTGCGCACTGGCTCTGAGCCCGCCGAGCAGCGCGTATTTGTTGTTGGATGCCCAGCCTGCCAGAACTATTCCGTAAACACCGAGCGAGGAGATCGCCAGGACGAAAAGGAATCCGATCGGCATGTCGGCTACGACCATGTCTATCCTTCCCCACGGCGTTGGGAGCGGAGCTCCGAAGGGAATGACGGCCCACGTTACCAGCGCAACGATAAACGAGAGCAGCGGCGCCAGAATGAACATCGTGCTGTTGGCACCGCCTGGATAAGTCTCTTCCTTCATGATGTTCTTGAGGCCATCGGCAATCGGCTGCAGCAGTCCGTGCCAGCCGACTCTGTTGGGGCCATGTCGGTCCTGAATCCACGCCGAGATTTTCCTTTCCGCGAGTGTCAGATACGCAACGCCGAGCATGTAAACGGTGAAGATGAGCAGCATCTTTACCACGGTGGCGGCGAGATAGACGAACATGCTGGGTGGCTGATCGGGTATCGCAGCCTGAACCAGAGGCAGCACGAGCATCGCGTCGTTCACCGCGCCGAACCTGCTGCCGCAGTAGAACCGGAAACGGTTTGCCCTTGCAGTGCAAGCGAATCGTACGACATGCCGGCGAATGGTGAATCGGCCGTTGCCATCGCCTGGAACACCTGCGATGGAAGGAGATAATCACCGGTCTCACCAAGTGCGCCGAGCAGGTCAGCCAGAACAAACCAACTGGGTCGGGCCATACCCGGTGCGGCGCGCGCCTGCAGGAAGCGCTGCACCCGTCCCCGCAGATTGGTGAAGGTGCCTTCTTCTTCGCTGAAGTTGGCGATTGGCAATGCAACTGCAGCATTGCGTGCCTGTTCCGGCAGTGTTGTGCCGATTACCACGAGGTTTGCGACCCCCGCGAAATTGGCGTCGATGCCATCAAAGTCCTCGTCAACCAGCAGCGCTGCGTCTCCCGCACCCACCTCGTGCCCGTCGGCGAGCGTAAATCCATTCAGCTTTGCGCCCATCGCATTGGGCGCGCGCTCCGCGCGGAGCGACAGATCCTCCACACCGGCGAGTGGAGCCTCCTTCCCAAGGACCACGCGAAAAACACCCCGCGCTCCAAGGCGACGGGTAATGCGCGACAGCAGGTACAACGCTTCATTCGAAAGACGCGGCGACGCGACAACGTGAACGCGCTTCCCTTTCAATTTCGCAGCCGCTTCCTCGATTGCCGGCTCCCAATCCGTGGGAACCAACTTTCCGTTGCGCTGCACCATCGGCGACTCGAGCCTGTCCTGGCGATTGATCCAGCGATAGTCGAGGCGACCATGATCGCACATGAAGTACTGATTGACACTGGTGTTTGGCCGCGGCTTGAGCCGAACAACCATGTTATCCCGGGATTCAATAGTCGTGTTGCAACCTTGTGAGCAACCGGTGCAAACGGAAGCCGTGCGATCCAGTTCCCACGCGCGCGCCTTGTTGAGCGAATCCTTGGAGAGAAGTGCGCCAACAGGACAGAGGTCGACCACATTGGTTGCCCATGGATGATCTAGGTCTCGTCCCTCGAACTTTCCGATGAACGAGCGGTCACCGCGCTCGCTCACGTTCAGGACTGGATCGTGGGCAACATCGTCCATGAAACGCACGCAGCGCGTGCACAGGATGCAGCGGTTCGGTACATACACTACATCGCCGCCGAAATCCTCAACGGGATTGAATCGCTTCGGTTCGATGTAACGCGATTCCTTGCGCCCTTCCTGAAATGTGTAGTCCTGCAACTCACACTCACCCGACTGATCGCATATGGGACAATCGAGCGGATGATTGATGAGAAGGAATTCCAGCACTCCCTTGCGTGATTCAAGTGCTTTTTCGGTGCGCAGGTGAACGACCTGCCCTTCGGCGACAGCTGTTGCGCATGCGGGAGCGAGCTTGGGTGCATTCTCGACATCCACGAGGCACATGCGGCAAACGCCGGCAACGGGAAGGCCGGGATGATAGCAATAGTGAGGAATGAGCAAGCCAGCCTGCTTGGCTGCTTCCAGAATGTTCGTCCCTTCCGGCACGCTGACCGAGCGCCCCTCGATTGTCAGATTGATCATCTTGGCGTCAGCCATCAGTTCCTCGCGCGAATCAGCGATTCAAAATCAGAACGGAACTTCTGGATACCCGATACGACGGGCACGGCGCATGAGTCGCTCAGCACGCAGATCGTTCTTCCGGTCATCTGCTCCGATATATCGAGCAGCGTATCGAGATCGCTCGCGTATCCCTCACCTGCGGCGATGCGCTCCACGATCTTGGTTGTCCACGCAGTCCCCTCGCGGCACTGCGTACACTGTCCGCAGCTCTCGTGAGCGAAAAACCTCGCGAGCCTCGCGATCTGCCGCACGAGCTGCTGAGCATCGTCAATGACAATCACGCCACCGGAGCCGAGCATCGTTCCGCCGGCCACAAAACCCTCGTAATCCATCAGTGTGGATTCAGCTTCTTCAACCGTTTGTATCGGTACCGATGCTCCGCCAGGAATGATCGCCTTGAACTTGCGACCGGGGAGCGGTCCGCCGCACAGGTCGTAGAGAAAATCCCTGAAGGGAAATCCCATCACCACTTCGTAGTTACCGGGCCGCTGAATATTGCCGCACACGGAATACAGTTTGGAGCCGGTGCTCTTGGGACTGGACAGCGACATCTTCTTGTACCAATCCGCGCCGTTATTGATAATGTGCGGCACAGCAGCGAGCGTTTCGACATTGTTGATGGTGGTCGGCATGCCGAACACGCCCGACACCGCCGGGAACGGTGGCTTGATGCGCGGATTGCCGCGCTTCCCCTCGAGGGATTCCATCATCGCGGTTTCTTCGCCGCATATGTACGCGCCGGCGCCTTTGTGCACATGCACATCGATGCGCTTGCCGCTGCCCAAGGCATTGGGGCCAATGACGCCGGCCTTGTAAGCGGCGCGCACCGCAGCGTCCATCGCGTGCAACGGTTCGGTGAACTCGCCGCGGATGTAGATGTAACAGGTCTCAGCGCCGATCGCGTACGAGCCGATTGCGCAACCCTCAACGAGAGCATGCGGCGTCCAGCGCATTATTTCGCGATCCTTGAAGGTGCCGGGCTCAGACTCGTCGGCGTTGCAGCAGAGATAGTGAGGCTTGCCATCTCCCTGCTTCATGAAGGACCACTTGAGTCCCGTCGGGAATCCCGCGCCGCCTCGTCCCCTCAGTCCCGATTCCTTAATGAGGTCGATGATCTGCTGCGGCTGCATTGTGAGCGCCTGCTCCAGCGCCTTGTAGCCGCCGCGCTTGCGCCATCCCTCCAGAGTGCGCGCATCGCCCACTCCGAAGTGCTGGGACAGAATGGTCGTTTCTCTTGCGTGCGGGGCGTGTGGATAGCCCATCAGCCCAGCCTGGCAAGAACGTCGGGAACCGACTGCGCGGTGACCGACTCAATGAACTGTGAATTGATCATCACCGGTGTTGCAAAGCCGCACGCGCCGAGGCATTCGACTTCGATTACGGTGTAACGGCCGTCAGCGGATGTGACACCCAACTCACCACATCCAGTGTGCTTCAGAAAAGACTTCACAACATCCTCCGCGCCGCAAACATTGCACGGCGTCGTGGTGCAAACCTGAATGAAATGTTTGCCCACCGGATGCTGATGGTACATCGTGTAGAACGTCACAACCCCCTTCACATAGGCGGGGGTAAGTTCAAGCAGCGTGGCCACTTCAACCATGGAGCGCTCGCTCACCCACCCCTTGTCTTCCTGCACGATCCAAAGCGCGGGAAGAAGGGCCGCCATCTTGTTGGGATATCGCGTGAGGATCTCGTCGAACTGCTTGCGGCGTTCGCCAGTGAACACGGGCGACTCGTCCTCTCCGTGTGCGCCATGTGATGCCGCGCCAGCGTGCTTCACATTGAGTCCGCCAGCGGTGCTCATCGGTCGATCTCTCCCATGACGATGTCGATGCTGGCGTTGATAGCGATAACGTCCGAGAGAAGATGGCCTTCCACCATTTTCGGAATTGCGGAAAGATTTACGAATGACGGTGGACGGATGCGCCAGCGCACAGGCTTGGACGTTCCGTCGGAAACCATGTAATAACCCTTCTCTCCCTTGGGCGACTCAACGGCGACATACGCCTCGCCTATAGGAGGACGGGGACCCTCCATCACGAGTTTGAAGTGATGGATCATCGATTCCATGTTGCTCGTAGCTTTCGACTTCGGCGGAAGAATTACGCGCGGGTCATCGATGTTCACAGGCCCGTCGGGCAACCGTGCGGAAGCCTGTGCCAGAATGCGCGTGGACTGGCGCAGCTCTTCCATGCGCACGAGGTAGCGATCGTACACATCGCCACTGGTACCAACCGCTACATCGAAGTCGTACGTCTCGTAGTCGAGATATGGGAAATCCTTGCGAACATCGTATGCGACTCCCGAGGCGCGAAGCAGCGCACCGGTGAGGCCGTAATTCACAGCGTCTTCCGCGTTCATCACGCCAAGGCCGATGGTACGTCCCACCCAAATCGCGTTCTCGGTGAGCATGCGATCCACTTCATCGACGGTGTTGGGAAAACTGCGAACGAATTCGTTGAGATCATCCATCCACCCGGCGGGAATGTCAGCGGCCATGCCGCCGACGCGTGTCGCGCTTGTGGTGAGCCGTGCCCCCACCCAGCGCTCCAGCAGCGAGTAAATCTTCTCGCGTTGCTGAAAACTCCAGAGGAATGGAGTGAATGCGCCGATATCGATGCAGGTTGTGCCCAGCCACACCAGGTGAGAAGCAATGCGCGAAAGTTCAGCTGCGATGACTCGCAGCACCTTGCAGCGCTCGGTTATCTCAATTCCGAAAAGGCGTTCAGCCCCGATCGCGAATGCGACGTTGTTCCCGATGGAGTTGAGATAATCCTCACGGTCGGTCCACGGAATGATCTGATTGTACTGGCGGTATTCGCCGATCTTCTCGAAGCCGCAATGGAGGTAACCGACGTGCGGAATGCAGCGCACCACCGTTTCGCCGTCGAGCTCAAGCACCAGACGCAGCACGCCGTGGGTGGCGGGATGCTGAGGGCCGATGTTGATGAGCATGTGCTCACCTTCCAGCTCCGGCTCCATTGGTAGCGGCGCTTCGAGTGCAACGGCCGCTCCCGTCTCATCGATGACAATCGGAGTCCGCATGGGTCGGCCCTGGGCATCCATTCCGGATGTCGAGAGCTGAACTTCGACAGTTCGCCTGGAGTCGGCCATATTATTCGCCCGGGCGCTCACCGCCGGCGAGACGACCGCGCATCTCCTCCGGCAGGTCCTCGAAAGCGTCGATCACCGAGAGCTCTTCCATCGAATAACGCGCTTCGGGATTCGCAGCCAGTGCCTGCTTGAGTTGCTCGGAGCGGCTGAAACGGCCGCGCAGAGGGAAATCCTTGCGCAGCGGATATCCTTCCTTGAACGACTCCCACATGAGAATGCGGCGCAGATCTGGATGCCCCGCGAACTTGATTCCGAACATGTCGTAGCATTCGCGCTCCAGCCAGTCGGCGCCGCGATAGATACTCCACACACTCGGCACCTCGAGCGGCTCACCTTTTTCGAGCAGGGTCTTGATGCGCAGGAATTGCCGGAATGGAAGTGAACGCAAATGCCAGACAACCTCGATAGGCAGCGACAGATCGCGGAATTCAACAGCGGTCACATCGACGAGCATGTCGTAGCGCTGACCGGGATCGTCGTGCAGCCAGCGAATGACGTCCGCGACGTAGGCGCGTTCGACAAACACCGTCGTCTCGCCCCAACCAACTTCAATCCGGCGTACCAGCTCGGGATAGCGCGCCTTCACCGCTTCGGCTGATGGATTTACCGGACCTCCCTTGTGCGGAAGATTCCTCGGCGTCGCGGGCGGCGGACCATCGGGGCGAGCACTGCCCGGATGAACGATTACAGGCGCTTCGCTCACAATCCCGAACGAGTTTGGTGTACGGAGTTGCCGAATGGCTCGGAGAGTTCGTCGATGACTGGAGCTGGAATGAAGAGCTGACTGGTGGGATCGGGCTCCATCTCGGTGCGGATCACCTTGTCGCTCATGCGCTCGTTCATCACTTTTTTCTGCAGCATCATGATGCCGTACATCAAACCTTCGGGGCGCGGCTGGCACCGCGGGACGTAGACAGCGACGGGGATGATGGTGTCGATGCCCTGCACCACCGCGTAGTTGTCGAACATGCCGCCAGTTGATGCGCATGCGCCCATGGAAATGCACCACTTGGGCTGCGGCATCTGCATCCAGATTCGCCGGATGATGGGAGCCAGTTTGAACGGAACACGTCCCGCGCAAATCAGCACATCGGCCTGCCGCGGTGAGAAGGACATGCGTTCCATGCCAAATCGCGCCAGATCAAATCCGCTGGCCGCTGTAGCCATGAATTCAATTGCGCAGCAAGCCGTTCCGAACGGCATTGGCCAGAGCGAATTGGCACGCGACCAGTTCACCAGGAAATCCAGTCTGGTGGCGACCCAACTTTCCTGGGCGACAGGATTGTATGAAACGGCTTCGGTCTTCCTGCCTCCGATCAATCCCATTGCAGTGCTCCTTTTTTCCATTCCCAGAGGAGTCCAATGGTGAGAATGACCATGAAGACAAGCATTATTGCCAGTCCATAGAACGTGGTCTCACCCTTTGGGCAGACGTCTTCCAGGATTGCAGTTGAGCAGGAGAGTTGCCTGAAGTGCGCGGCCCATGGGAGGAGCAGAACCGCTTCGACGTCGAAGACAATGAACGAGATGGCAACCATATAGAACTTCACGGAGAATCGCTCCCTCGCGTCGGTAATGACGGGGATTCCGGATTCGTAGGCTTCCTGCTTGGCTGTTGTAGGACGAGGGCGAAGAGTGAAGTGCGAAAGCGCCAGCATCATGACGGCGTTGGCGACCACGAAACCGAGCAAAAGCAGGACTGGCAAATACGAGCGATCCATGGTCTCCGGACTTCGTGAAATATTTCACTTGTGTGTCAGGGGCAAAGTTATGTCCTCGTAGGGAGGGGGTCAACGGCGGTTTGCGGGTTGATATTTGGAACGCCTGGAGCCTCGTAACAGAGGAACGGCGAAACGCACTGGACAGCGAAACACCTGAACGGCGAAACACACGGACGGCGAAACACACTGAACCGCGAAACTCACTGAACGGCGAAACGGCGGTAAGGCGACGTTCCGCCGTTCATGAGTTTCGCTGTCAATGAGGTTCGCTGTTCATGAGGTTCGCTGTCCTATGTGTTTCGCTGTTCGTGTGTTTCGCCGTCCCGCTGTTCGCCAAGGTTTGCCCTCCGGGGCTACCTAAGTAGATTCCGCGCCGACTTCCACCAGGACACCGCAAGATGAGCATCCAGTCCGACCGCTGGATCACCCGTATGGCAAAGGAACACGGGATGATCGAACCGTTCGAAGGCCGCCAGGTTCGTGAAGGCGTCATCTCGTACGGTGTCAGCTCGTATGGTTACGACATGCGGGTTGCCCGCGAGTTCCGCATTTTCACCAATGTCCTGAACTCGCTGGTGGATCCCAAGCACTTCGATCCCAAGTCATTTGTTGAGTTCGAAGGTGACAGCTGTATCGTGCCGCCCAACTCGTTCGCGCTGGCCCGGTCGGTGGAGTATTTCCGCATACCGCGCAACGTGCTTACAATCACCGTAGGCAAATCGACCTATGCGCGCTGCGGAATTATCACAAACGTCACACCTTTCGAACCCGAGTGGGAAGGGTTCGTAACGCTGGAAATTTCCAACACCACGCCCCTTCCTGCACGCATCTACGCGAACGAGGGCATTGCGCAGGTGCTCTTCTTCAAGGGTGAAGAAGAGCCTGAGGTGTCTTACAAGGACAAGAAAGGGAAATACCAGAACCAGCAGGGAGTGACGCTGCCCAAGCTTTAGCGGACATGGGTTCCGGCGTTCGCCGGAATGACAATTCTTGCTTGTCATTGCCGCGAAAGCGGCAACCCATGTTACATGTGCCCGACGCTAGAACTTGATGACTCCCATCGGCTCGCGCACGGCCTCTGCGCTCTTCGCGAGGTCGGCGCGTTCCTTGTCGGTCAGCTCCACTTCGATGATTGCTTCGAGCCCGTTGCGCCCCAGCTTGCACGGCACACCCAGGAAAAGTCCGGACATTCCATATTCTCCCTCGAGCCACGCTGAACACGGAAGAATGCGACGCTGATCTTTGACGATCGCCTCGCACATCTGAACCGCCGCCGATGATGGTGCGTAGTACGCGGAACCGGTCTTGAGATACTGCACTATCTCAGCTCCGCCTTTGCGCGCGCGGTCAACGATGCCGTCGAGTGTGGCCTTGTCCATCAGTTGCGAAATGGGAATGCCGCTCACGGTCGTGTAGGAAACAAGCGGCACCATGGTATCACCGTGTCCGCCGAGCACCATTGCCTGAATGTCGCGCACGGAAATGTCCAGTGCTTCGGCAATGAATGATCGGTAGCGCGCGGTGTCGAGCACACCTGCCATTCCGATCACGCGTTCACGCGGAAAGCCGGTCACTTTCTTGGCCACGTAACACATTACATCGAGCGGGTTGGACACCATCACGATGATTGCCTTGGGCGAGGTGCGCTTGATGTTCTCCGATACCTGCGACACGATGCTCGCGTTGGTATTGAGCAGATCATCACGGCTCATTCCGGGCTTGCGCGCAATACCGGCTGTTATCACGACGATGTCGGAACCCTCGGTTTCTTTGTAACCGTTGGTGCCGATGACGCGAGAATCAAAGTTCTCGATTGGTGCTGATTCCCATTGGTCAAGTCCCTTCCCTTGCGGAATTCCCTCTACCACATCCACGAGGACGACTCTCTTAGCCAGCTCTTTCTCGGCGATACGCTGCGATGTAGTGGCGCCAACATTGCCTGCGCCAACGACTGTAATGGTGTTGACCATGATCCTGTTTTGTTAAGAAGTGTTTAAATGGAGGAGGGAAAAAGTTACGATTGCCGGTCATGGCGGGCAACGTTGAGGGACGCTGATTCTCCTAGTGCGCGGAGTATTCAGGGATCGTTAACAGCCAGTTGGAAGAGCGCGAAGGGGCGAAGTTCCTTCAGTTGCGAAACTCAGCGGGTCACACGATAGCGGACGATGATTGGGCCGTCTGGGTCGTGCTTGAGTGCCCACACGATATCGCTTGATACCTCGAATACCTGAATGCCGTCAGGTACGCGCACACGCATGGTGATTCTTCCGTCCACCAGCACTACCCACGACGCGCCGTCATACGGGTATTTCAGCCAGAGGCTTCCGTCGCGCGCCAGTCGTGTGTCCGCAATCACGGGAAAGAAAGCGGGAGTGAATAACTCTCGCCGAACCAGGTTCTCGTATGCGACGGTCTGCTCCGGGGTTGCCTGCCTGCGCAAACCTTGTCCCGGCATCGTCGGTTCTCCGCGCCAGTTCTGCGCGTGCGCTTTCGCAAAGCTGTCTGCAAAGGTCGCCGGAACAGGGATGCGCGGAAGCGACAAGGTTCTCGTACTCACCGTCCCGTTGCTGGCAACCTCGGTCAGTCTGAACTGACCAGGCTCTCCGCCCCAGATAGTTGCGTCGCTCACCAATGCAAACCGGTCTCCTCCCGGTGAGCAGAGAGCATCAATCTTGCCCACGAGAGGCTGGACGATACCGCGTGGGCCTTCACCTGGTTTAATGGCGGCAGGTTCGAGATGCATCATCCAGCTCCGCCCAGCCCTGCCGATGTAGAGGAGCCGCGTTTCCAGTCCCTGTGAATCCCGGAGGTAGTAGATGCTGGAATCCGTGGGAAAGGGATCGCTCGTCGCCGTTCGATGACTCTCCAGGATCAATTTGCGCTCGCCGGAAAGCATGCACAGGATCCGTCTCGATACTCGTACGATGTTGCCGCGGGGTGGGGCGGGGTTCCACAGCCCATCTCGCGAGAATGTTGCATCTGGCGAAAGTGGCCTGTCGGCGATGTTTTGCCCGCTGGGTGAATTCAGATGAAACCGTCCGGAGTAGAAGTCCTCAACCCAAACGGTGTCCCCCACCGAGCCAATTCGATAGTAACCCCAATTCTGCCCCGGTTGTTGCGGACCGAATGTGCGGGCGAGGGTTCCGCTGGGATTGAAGACGCGGATGAGAGAGAAATGTCCTGCGACAATGCTGCCGTCGGAGAGCACCGTGAGTGTGTGTGGCGAGCCGAGCGACGTCTGCGCTGTCGCACCATTTGATGCGATGCGGAGATCCTCGACAAGGTCGAAGACAGGGGCGCTGTTTTGCTGCGCGCTGGCGATTGCGGCGCAAGCGAAGGTGAACGTTGTTGCAAATGATGCTGCGACGATTGCGCCGCGCGCGTGCTTCAACATGGAATCACCCGCCTCGTGAAGGTCCTTCCTCATCCTGAGAGACGCTGCGTGCCATCAGAACGTTGGGCCTTCGCGTCCAAGCATTTCCAAACTGCCAGCGGTGGACCTTACCCGCCGACCTGAGACAATGCGCGCAAACCGCCGATCTGCATTTGGAGCAAATTGTGCTCGCGCGGCTTTTCTTCGAGCGCACGAATGAAAAGTGGTTGCAGAGGCTCGCCACTGCGCAAAGGGTCACGAAGATTCACCTCGTGGTCGCCGTACAGGCAGGTGCGCAGGCGTCCGTCGGCGGTCAGTCGCACGCGATTGCAGGTGCCGCAGTAGGTGTGGGTCATCGGGGTGATTACGCCGATCGTTCCTTGCGCACCTGCTAGCTGATAATAAGTGGCCGGACCATTTCCCTTTTTGGGTCCGGTGGACGGAGTCAGCGCGCCGAGCTTTGAGACTCTGTCGAGGAGTTCTGCACTGGGCACAACGTGCTCCCATGTGAGATCACGCATCTCACCTACCGGCATCAGCTCTATGAATCGAACGTGCCAGGCATTGTCGATAGTCAGGCGGGCGAAGTCTTCGATCTCGTCGTCATTCACTCCGCGCATCACCACGCAATTGATCTTCACGGGGTCGAGCCCTGCGGCGCTCGCTGCTTTGGCGGCGACAACAGGATCAAAGGGCACGTTGCGTCGTGCGATCGCGGCTATGCGATCGGCGCGCAGACTGTCGGAGCTCATATTCACTCTGTCCAACCCTGCATCGCGATACACACCCGCGAGCTGCGGCAGGCGTACGCCGTTGGTGGATAGGGCGATATCCTCCACGTGCGGAATGTCGCGCAACATCCTGATAAGCGATTCCAGTTGCGGACGGATTGTCGGTTCGCCGCCCGTCAGTCGGATGCGGCGCAGTCCCAGTGGTGCGAGCTGTCGCACAACCTCGGTGATCTCCTCGTAGGACAGGATCTCATCCTTCGGCAGCCACGGCAGCCCTTCCAGAGGCATGCAATACACGCAACGGAAGTTGCACCTGTCGGTGACCGAGATCCGCAGATACTCGATGGATCGCCCGAACTGGTCCTTGAGAGCCTCGCTCATTGCATCACTTCCTTCACCACTATCCCGTCCTCGTTGGGTCCACCCACTCGCGGGTTCCGTCCGCATAGTGTTCGCGTTTCCAGATGGGAACGCGCTTCTTCAACTCTTCGATAATGTATCGCGCAGCGTCGAACGCTGCGGCTCGACGTTCGTGCGAGACTGCAATGACAACGCTGACATCGCCCAGTTCCAGAGTGCCGAGTCGGTGTTCGACCGCGATCGCGTGAGTGTGAAATCGTTCTGCGGCCTCGCTGGAAATCTCCTGTAGTGTTTTCTCAGCCATGGGCGCGTAAGCGCTGTAGTCAATGCCGACTACATCGCGTCCTTCGTTTGTCTCACGAACGGTTCCCAGGAACAGAACAGTTGCACCGGTAGCGTTTCCGGCAACGAGGGACAACAATGCGTTGGTATCGATCGTCGATTCAGTGAGGCGAACGGTAACCTGCGGGCCGCTGACAACCGCAGCACCGGTGTGCGTATCTCGATTCGCCATCTCGCGCTATCCGCCCGCAACCGGTGGGATGATGGCGATTTCATCGCCAACATTGAGCGACTGGCTCGACGTGGCGTACACCTGATTCACCGCTACCAACGCTTTGGGAAGTTCCTGGGGTCCAGCCATTTCCCTGATCCTCGAAAGCAGATCGCTCACGCGCGCGCCGGCCATCAGTTCCAGATCCAATGACGCGGCGCCGAAAGCTTCGGCGTAAGACGAGAACAGCAGCACGGTTACGCGCAATTTGATGCAGCAATAAGAGAAATGGAAAACCCCGGCGTGGCAGCACACCGGGGGGCCTCATATGACTGTAGCTGATTACGCCTCAGAAAGTTCCGAGATATCCTCATCGGCGACCATCGCTCGCAATTCCTTGGACGGCTTGAAGACTGGAACCGGCCTAGCGGAGACTTCAACAGGCTCACCAGTGCGAGGATTACGAGCCATGCGGGTCTTGCGCTTTCGGATCTTGAAAGTGCCGAACCCTCTGACTTCAATGTTCTTCTGCTCCTGAAGAGCTTCCTTGATCGCATCCAGGAACGCATCCACAACACGGGCACAATCTTTCTTGGAGATCATGGGCCCGGCCGTGCGCGCGATTTGCGCTGTTACGCGTTCGACTAGATCGGCTTTGGTCATAATTTTGCCTCGGGCTAGTTCGCGCTGGGAGCGCTAACGAAGTTCGTCGAAGGTACCCGCTTAATTGTTGTGTGTCAAGCGGTTGGCTAATTGGCAGGTATGCCGTAGCACTTGTCATTCCGGCGAAAGCCGGAACCCATTTTGGACTGAACATGGGTTCCCGCCTTCGCGGGAATGACAAAGAGGCCACAACGTCGCCTTACTTGACCCGGTACGGCAAGGCGTCCAGGAACTGGCCGAAGAGGTGTCGTGAGTCATGCGGGCCGGGAGCGGCCTCGGGGTGGTACTGAACCGCGAAAATGGGAAGCTCCCGGTGCTTGATCCCCTCTATCGTGCCGTCATTCAGATTTACATGCGTAACCTCGAGCTCGGCTGTGCCGGGAATACCGTCGTCAGCCGAACCCTGCACCGCGAACCCGTGGTTCTGCGAGGTGATCTGGATACTTCCGGTTTCAAGATCGCGAACCGGGTGGTTGCCGCCGTGATGTCCGAAGGGGAGCTTGATTGTTTTCGCGCCGAAAGTGAGCCCGATCAGCTGGTGTCCCAGACAGATGCCGAAAATCGGTACCTGTCTTGCGGCGATGTCGCGAATTGTTGTCGGTGCGTATTCGACTGCAAACGGGTCGCCTGGCCCGTTGGAAAGGAAGACTCCGTCGGGCTCGCGCTCCAGCACTTCCGCGGCTGTTGTGCGTGATGGCATGACCGTCACACGACACCCGGCTTCATCGAACAATCGCAGGATGTTGCGCTTGATTCCATAATCAATCGCGACGATGTGACAGGCCGCATCGCGGCTGCCCCACGAATACGATTTCCTTGTAGACACGTTGGTTGCCAGGTCCAGCCCTTCCATCGACGGACAGGCGGCAAGCACAGCGCGCGTATTTGCATCGGGCTCTGTGCCGAGGGCAACCACGCCACGCATCGCGCCCGCCGACCTCAGATGTCGCGTGAGTTGTCGCGTGTCAATTCCCTCGAGGATCGGAACATCGGCAGATATCAGCCACTGCGCGAGATTATTCTGTGCGCGCCAGTTGGCATAGTTGCGCGAGAGTTCCCGCACGATAACACCTGCAACCTGTGGCCGATCCGATTCGGGGTCCTCAGAGTTGACTCCGTAATTACCCATCATCGGCGCAGTCATCACGACGATTTGCCCCGTGTAGGACGGGTCGCTGAAAACTTCCTGATACCCGGTCATGTTCGTTGTGAACACGACTTCCGCGACTGCAGGCAGCACGGATCCGTGAACGACGCCGTGAAAAAGGGTTCCATCCTCTAGGAGGAGGAACCCGTTTTCGCCACAGCTTGGCGCTGTCACAGCGATCTAGTTCTGCGTAGGCGGAACTTTCGCCGGCGTCTTGGCATCACCTGCTTTGCCTGGAGGAGCGGCCTTCGTGCCTGCCGCTTTTACGCTTCCAGTGTCAACTGGTATCAGCCCTGGAAGTCCGCCTACTGGTGAATTCGACGTTGCCGGGGGCGGCGCAGCTTGAGTAGCAGCGGCCTGCTTGGCCACATCATCCAGAACTGACTTCGGTGGGCCCACGCCTGTCATTGACCACTGGCTCAGCACGAAAGACAAAGCGAGGAACACTCCGCCAGCCGTCCACGATGACTTGGTGAGAAGGTTGCTCGCCTGGCGACTGCCGAGAAAGGAATCAGATGAAGAGCCCGCTCCGCCGAAGTTGGCAGCGAGACCTCCGCCCTTGCCGGCCTGCATCAAAATGGCAAGGATCAAAATCGCGCTCGCGATAACGAGGATTGAGAGCAAAAACGTGTAAATCATGTGTGCTTCCGGTGTAATGTTTGGTGCTGCCTGTAAAGCTCGCGGGTGTGAGACAAAGGGTCAAGCTGCCCTGTGTCATTCCGGCGAAAGCCGGAATCCATGTTCCCGCAACCATGGATTCCGGCTTTCGCCGGAATGACAAGGACGCGGTCACCTTTCAAGCCGACACGATCTTCAACCACGAATCCACCTTCATGCTGGCGCCGCCGACCAGCAGGCCGTCGACTTCCGGCGCGGCAAGCAGCTCGGCTGCGTTCTCCGGTTTGACGCTTCCGCCGTAGAGGATGTGAACGGAGTCGGCAAGAGTCTCTCCGACGGCCTGGCGCAACAGAAAACGGATATGGCGGTGAACCTGCGAAGCGTCGGCTGGAGTTGCGGTGTCACCCGTTCCGATTGCCCAGAGCGGCTCATATGCAATCATGAGGGCTGCAATCTGAGAACCATCCATTTCGCTGATAACGGCGCGCAGCTGCCGACCTACAACATCAGCGGTTCTCCCTTCCGAACGTTCATAGCGTGCTTCACCTACGCAGAGGATCGGCGAGAGTTTCGCATGCAGAGCGGCCCTGCACTTTTGCCGAACCAGATCGTCGTTCTCGTCAAAAAACTCGCGACGCTCGGAATGGCCGACGAGGCAGTATTCGGCGCCCGCTTCCTTCGCGAGCGCACCGGATGTCTCGCCGGTGAATGCGCCGCTCTCCTTGTAGTAGATATTCTGGACTCCCACTCCAATATCGCGACGGTTATCCAGCGACTCCACAACCGCCGTCACACTCACTGCCGGCGGAAAGAAGATTACGCGCCGGTCGCCGCGAGGCTTGTATTCCTCGACAAAGGTGCGAATGAATGTCCGCGCGTCGCGCGGGCCGATATTCATCTTCCAGTTCGCCGCGAATACGGGAAGACGTGATTTTGATCCACTCATGCTGCCTCCAGCGCGGACACACCGGGCAGCTCCTTGCCTTCGAGAAACTCGAGTGAGGCGCCACCGCCGGTGGAGACATGACTCACCGCGTTCTCCAGGCCCTGCGCGCTAATAGCCGCAGCCGAATCACCGCCACCCACAATTGTTGTGGCGCCCCGGGCAGTTGCGTCCGCGAGCGTCGTTGCGATAACAGATGTGCCCGCGTCGAAGGGTGGTTTTTCGAATACACCCATCGGTCCGTTCCACAGAACTGTTTTGGCGCGCTCGATTTCGCGCTGAAAAGCCAGAATCGTGGCGGGTCCGATATCAAACATGGCTGCGTCGTCAGGAATTGATTCAACGCCTACGATTTCCACGTTGTCGGAATCATCCAGCGCTTTTGCAACCACCGCGTCAACTGGCAATAATAGTTTTTGGCCGAAACGTTTTCGCAGGTCGCTTGCCATGTCGAGTCGTTCGGCTTCAACGAGCGACCTGCCTGTTTTGTGTCCCGTGGCTCGCAGAAAAGTGCACGCCATTGCGCCGCCGATGAGCATGCGGTCCACCTTGGGCAGCAGAGCCTCAAGCACGTCGATCTTTCCCGAGATCTTTGAGCCGCCAAGAATTCCAACGAAGGGTCTGGCTGGAGACTCGAGCGCCTTTCCGAGGTAATCGAGCTCCTTCTGCATGAGAAGACCGGCAACTGCAGGACGCAGATATTTTGCCACGCCCTCAGTCGACGCGTGCGATCTGTGCGCGCTCCCGAATGCATCGTTCACGTATAGATCACCGAGCGATGCAAGCGCGCGGGACAGGCCCCCATCGTTTTTTTCCTCACCATCGAGAAATCTGGTGTTCTCGAGAAGGAGGATCTCGCCAGGGCGCAACGAATTGACAGCACTCTCTGCTTGAGTGCCCACAGTTGTGGAAGAGAAATGCACAGGCCGCGATGTGAGAGTGGCGAGGTGCCTGGCCACCGGCTCCAGCGAGAACTGCGCCTCAGGTTTCCCCTTGGGGCGGCCCAGGTGGGACAGCAGCACAACCCGCGCGCCTCGCGACGCCAGATACTCAATCGTCGGCAGCGATGCACGTATACGCGTGTCGTCGGTGACGACCGAATTCTCCAGTGGCACGTTGAAATCCACGCGAACAAGCGCTCGTTTGCCTCGCAACTCGCTGTCGGGAATTGACGAAATACTTTTTCTGTTCATGGCCGCCTGGCAGTCCGCGCTGGTTACAGGCGAGCGCCAATGAACCTGATCAGGTCCACACAGCGGCTTGCATATCCCCACTCATTGTCGTACCAACCGCTGACGTGTACGAGTGTTCCGTCGACTACGCTGGTGCATTTGCTGTCGAGAATGCACGAATGCGGATTACCGATGTAATCGGACGATACAAGTTCAAGCTCGGTGTAATCCAGAATCCCAGACAGGTGGTTGGCAGCTGCCGCCTTGAACGCGGCATTCACTTCCTCAACCGTGGTTGCACGTTCGACTTCCGCTGTGAGATCGGTGAAGGAAACGTCGGGCGTGGGCACCCGCAGCGCGATGCCATCGATTTTGCCCTTCACTTCGGGAATGACCAGTGACGTGGCCTTGGCCGCGCCGGTTGTTGTGGGGATGATTGAGAGCGCCGCCGCGCGTGCCCTGCGCAGATCCTTGTGCGGGAGATCCAGAATGTTCTGGTCGTTGGTGTAACTGTGAACGGTGACCATCGACCCGTGTTTGAATCCAAATGAATCGCGCACCACCTTGACCATTGGAACTATGCAGTTTGTGGTGCAGGATGCATTGGAAATAATGTGGTGTGATTTTGGATTGTACTTGTCGCTGTTGACTCCCATGACGATGGTGATGTCCTCGTCCTTGGCCGGTGCGGAGATGATCACCTTCGACGCGCCGCCAGCGATGTGCTTTTTGGCGTCGCTGGCATTGGTGAAACGTCCCGTCGATTCCAGAACGATGGTCGCGCCCAGCTCTTTCCACGGCAGTGCAGCGGGATCCTTCTCCGCGAACACACGCAGGCGGTCCCCATCGATCATGATGGCATCGCCCTCGGCGCTTACCTCGCCATCGTACGTGCGATGCACAGAGTCGTATTTGAAGAGGTGCGCGAGGGTGCGCGTGTCGGTGAGATCGTTGACGGCGACGAAGTCGATGTCCGCGACACCCTGCTCCTTGGCTGCCCGCACCACCTGTCTGCCGATGCGACCGAATCCGTTGATTCCAACTCTGATTGTCATCGGGTATTCCCTTCCTCCATTCGTGAATTCACAATTGGCAATCGAACACGCGCCTCACGCCTGGTCGCCTGGCCCGCGCGCGCGGCCGAATGTCACATAGCTGATAATTCTGGCGCGCGCCGTGTACAGCGCGGATGCGCACTCATTCAGTGTAGCGGCTGTTGTGACAACATCGTCGACAAGCAGCACATGAGCTCCTTGCAAGTACGACGCCGACGCAGAGGTCACCGAGAACGCACCGGAAACGTTACGCGCGCGCTCCTCAGGAGTGAGTTTCGTCTGTGACACTGTGGTGCGACGTCGTCGCAGGCAATCTATCATGACCGATAGTCCCCAGCGACGGGCCAGCGCATTTGCAATAAGCGCGCTCTGGTTGTAGCCGCGCTCCCGTTCCCTCGCAGGCGACAGCGGAACTGGAATGAGCAGCGGGCGCTCCTCCATGACGTCGGCAGGCCAGGAGAGACGCGACATTCTGTCCGCGATTTCAGTGGCAACCACATGCCATCCACTGTATTTGAGTGCGCTGATAATGCGTGACGCAGACGGTCCTGGATACCAGCAGTATGACCGAACCGCCCTCACAAATGGCGGTAACATCTTGCACCAGTTGCACTCGGGATCGGTGAGGGGATGGCCACACCTGTTGCACGTGGGCTGTGGCAGTGTTGCAACGCGCGACCAGCAGAGGCCACATGCAATTCCCTTGTCGCCCGGGGCAAGCGATGACTCGCACGCCACGCAGGTTCGGGGCATGACCAGGTCCAGCATGGCGCTCAATAATTCCTGTCGTCTCATCCCTCCAGGATGGCAGCGCCAAGCGCGTTTCGCATCACCATTTTGTCCGGCGCGTAATCAAACCAATGCATGAAGGCGAGAGCTCCCTGTTCCAGAAGCATCTCTATTCCGTCAGCCGCACGCATTCCCCTCTTTCTCGCCTCGCGAACAAGGGCGGTTTCACCCGGCCTGTAAACGAGGTCCAGTACGCAGGCGCCCTGAGGCAATTGGTCCGTACGTAGAGGTAGATCGTGGTTGTGCAAGCCGATCGACGTGGCGTTGACTACAATGGTGGCATCCGCAACCAGTTCAGCGATGGTGCGCGCTGGTGTCGCTACTTCGGAAAATCGCTTGACGAGTTCACGCAGGCGTTCCTCGCCTCGGTTCATGACGGCGGCTTTCGAATCCGGCCAGCCTTCGACTGCCGCGAGCACAGCGGCTGCCGCACCTCCGGCCCCGAGCAATGCGACGCGCTCGCGTTGCGGCTCGCGTCCGAGGAGCGCACTCACGGCGCGGGTAAACCCTGCGACGTCGGTGTTGTCACCTTCAAGAACGCCGGCGGTCGTTCTGAATGTGTTGACAGCGTTGGTTCGCCGAGCGATTGGAGAAATGGTATCACATAGCTCCGCCATGCGTTGTTTGTGCGGAATCGTCACATTGCCGGCAACGTCGCTGTTTCGCAGTTCGGGAACTAATCGCTCGAGATCTTCGGGCAATACATCCCGTGCAGAGTAGACAGCGTCGAAGCCGGCTGCCCGTATCGCAGCGTTCTGGAAGACAGGCGATAGCGAGTGGGAAACCGGATGACCGAGGAGAATAATCCTGGAGGGACGCGGCAACGCTTGGGATTGCGGCAACTTTACCGGAGTTTCTCCGCGGCGATTCTGTCGAATGCTTTCCGGATTTCGGTGGTGAGCTCGTCGCAGGTGGTCCGGTAAGCGTGGAGATCACCGCCGAAGGGGTCAGCTATCGCGGCGTTGGATGAACCAGCGGAAGCGTATTCGGTCAGCAGGAATGATTTGCCGGTGCCACCGAGCGCTTCGATCCGGTCCAGGTGATGCGGCCCCATGGCGAGAATCAGATCCTGTTCGGCAAGGAGGTCGCGAGAGAGTTGCCGGGAGCGGTGCTGGCTCATGTCGATTCCGCGTTCTATTCCGACGAGAATCGCGGCATCAGATGCGGGCGAACCCTCCCATGTGCTGGTCCCAGCGCTCGAAATAATGAACGAGTCGAGCGCCCGCTCAATCGCAAACTTGTTCGCGATCGCTTCAGCCATCGGACTGCGGCAGGTGTTGCCAGTGCAAACGAAGAGAATTTTCACAGTGCTACTCGGTGCCAATCAGCTCTGGTATCGTCTCTCTCAGCTCACTGGAATTGATTGCTCCAATGCGAATAATGCGAGGGACGCTTTCAGTGCAATCTATCATGGTAGACGGTCTTGATGGCGGCAGATCTCCCCCATCCAGCAGCATCAGAGAGCGCCGGCGCAGAGCTGCCGCGTGGTCTCTCGCGACAGCCGCTGTGTTGTTCGCTGGATCGGCTCCCGGGATATTCGCGCTGGTTGACGTTATTGGTCGACCGTACTCCTTCAATAATTGAGACACCGCTGCGTGGGATGTCCATCGCACCGCAACGGAGCCTGCTGTCGCTGCCACTCCCGATGGAAGCCGAGGAGTGTTGTTCGCCCTGCCTAACACCAACGTCAGAGGACCAGGCCAATGTTTCCCTGCCAGCGCGCGGGCGGCACTGTTCCAGTCGAGCTGCAGATCGTCGATCATGTTCTGACTTGCAACGAGCAGCAGGAAGCTCTTTTCCACGGACCTTCCCTTCAACCGGAGCAGGGCATCCACTCCTTCGGTGCTTACGGCGCTGCCGAGTCCATAGACGGTCTCAGTCGGATAGGCAATCAACCCGCCGAATTCCAGGTGAGCAATTATCTCCTCCGAGGCCGCTGCAGCATCCGCGGCCGACCGGAACGGATGGTACATCACTTTCCAGCTGCGGCGACGAGCGCCTCAACAGCTGCAAAATCCGCAGCTGTCGTGATCTTCATTCCCAGCTCGCTTCCGGGAACTATATGAACTTCAGCACCAATCGCTTCGCATAGCGCAGCATCATCTGTTGCGAACAGTTTCTCTTTGTGCGCGTGCTGGTGCGCCGCAATCAGTATTTCCCTTGGAAACCCCTGTGGGGTCTGCGCGCGAAAAAGCTGTGAGCGATCCAGTGTGCTCAATACCCTCCGGTCGCCGTCCACTTTCTTGATGGTGTCGGTGACGGGCAACGCCGGCAGCGCCACTACACCTTTGCGCGTCTCGTGGATCACGCTCTCAATTACCGACGCAGGCATGAGCGGTCGCGCGGCATCGTGCACGAGAACGAATGGGAGGTCTTCGGGCAGGTCTTCCAGCCCATTGCGAACGGAGTCGATGCGCTCTCGTCCGCCGACAGACAGGAGAAGCCGGTCCATGTCACACTGGAAAATCCACGGTGGCGGATCTGCAACCCGGTCGCGAGGAAGGACGCAAACCACCATCGCTACGTCGGCGCGATCGTGGAAGGCCTGGAGACTGTGCAACAACATCGGCTTGCCTGCCACCCAGCGGAATTGTTTGAGCTCGGTAGCCGCAGACGCGCGCGATCCGGTCCCCGCTGCCACGATTACGACACCTATGTCACCCATCGTTCAGTTGTTTTTCTCGCGGAGTCGCGGAGGCGGCGGAGCACTGACACCTGTTTGTTGTTCTCCGCTTACTCCGCGCCTCCGCGAGAAACAATCGGAAACAAAGGACCACAACACTCTACTTGACGAGCTGCGGCGCACGCGTTGAGTAATTCTCGAAGCGCGTGTAGGTCTTGTGGAAGAACAAATTCACAGTGCCGGTCGGGCCGTTGCGCTGCTTGGCGAGATTGATTTCAGCTCGTCCCTCGAGCGAATTCCCATCCTTGTCGACGACGCCGTCGTACATCTCCTGGCGATAGATGAACATGACGACGTCGGCATCCTGTTCGATTGCCCCCGAGTCTCGCAAATCTGACAACTGTGGACGCCGGTGCTCTCCCGCCCGCGCCTCGGGCGCCCTCGATAGTTGCGATAGCACAATAATCGGCACTTCGAGTTCCTTCGCCAGCCCCTTGAGCGAACGCGAAATGAAGCTGATCTCCTGCTGCCGACTTTCGGACTCAGTCGGCGTGTGGATCAGCTGCAGGTAATCGACGATGACGAGCTGGATGTCATTGGCAGCCTTGAGCCGCCGGGCCTTGGAGCGGATTTCGAGCAGTGTAATTCCCGGAGTGTCGTCGATCCACATTGGCGCAGCGCTCAGAATTCCCGCTGCACGCGCCAACCGGGCAAAGTCGTCGCTCTGAAGAGTTCCCTTTCTCATTCTTTGCGAATCGACGCGGCCCTCAGCGGTCAGCAATCGTTGTACCAGTGAATCCTTGCTCATTTCCAGAGAGAAGATTGCAACTGGGATGCTGTGTTCAATGGCAGCGTACTGCGCCATGTTGAGCACCATTGCCGTTTTACCCATCGATGGTCGCGCCGCAACAATCACAAGGTCTCCCTTCTGGAAACCTGTCGTCATGTCATCCAGGTCCGTGAACCCGCTCGGAACTCCGGAGATGTGCTGCCCGCTCTTGCCGCGTTCCTCGATGCGCTCCATTGTCGGCCAGAGCAGTTCCTTGATGCGCGAGAACCCGGCGTGACCACGCTGCTGACTGACCTGGAAAATCCTGTTCTCGGCTTCATCTATCAGCTCGGAGGCTGTTTGTCCGCCGTCGTAAACATCCTGCACGATCGTGGTGGATGCTTCGATAAGCCGGCGCAGAAGTGCCTTCTCGCGAACGATGCGTGCATGGAACTCCACATTCGCGGAGGTTGGCACCGCGTCGACGAGGAACCCGATGTATTCCTTGCCACCTACGGCGTCGAGTTCACCCCTTCCGATGATTTCATTGGAAAGCGTGAGAGGGTCAACAACTTCGCCGCGCTCGGAAAGCGAGACTATCGCACGAAAGATCCGGCGATGCCTCTCGGCGTAGAACATCGTGTCGTCGACAAACTCCGTCGCGCGCGGAATCGCGTCGCCATCGATGAGCATGGCGGCAAGAACTGCCTGTTCCGCATCTTCTGAGTAAGGCGGGCGGCGGTCCCGAAAGGGATCACGCCCCTCTTGTGCCATCGAGTATTCGGCGAACGTGCTGGACATCTTCCCAGGTAGGGCGCTTCCACGCAGGATTGCGCAGAAGTGCAGCAGGGTGATAGGTAACGATCAGTGGAATCCCATGGTAGCGATGCACCGATCCACGAAGTTTGCCAATAGTCAGTTTGGTGCCCAGAAGAGTCTGCGCTGCAACGGTTCCAAGCGCCAGTATCACCTTCGGGCGAATGAGTTCCAGCTGCCGGGTCAGGTACGGCTGACAAGCTGAAATCTCGTCAGGCAGCGGCGTTCTGTTTGCGGGCGGCCGGTGCTTTACAACATTGCAGATGTATACGTCTTCGCGTTGCAACTTTATCGCGCCGAGGATTGACGTGAGAAGTTTGCCTGCCGCGCCCACGAAGGGACGCCCCGTCTCGTCTTCGCTCGCGCCAGGACCTTCGCCAACGCAGACCAGCTCCGCAGTCGCGCTGCCTTCACCCGGAACCGGGTTGCGCGCTGAGCTGTGCAAAACGCAGCGCTTGCACTCGGCAACGGCCGCGGACAGAGCTTCAAGCGATCCGAATGCCGAAGCTGCTGCGAAGATGTCGCTCACCGTTGCATGCACTTCCAACCCTGGGGAAAGCGGTGCAGCCGGTCGTGACGCTTCCTTGTCAGATTGACCTTCCGCAGGCGCGGGGAGTGAATACCTAGGAACGACGGATGGCGGTGCCGCGGCTGCTGTTGTCACGCGCGGTGCGCCTGACTTCGCAGCTTTCGACACGGCTGCGGCCTCTTCTCCACCCGCGGCAATGAGTGCTGCCCTCCAATCCCGAGCGTCGGCTATGGCCGCCGCCGCTACCGCTGTGACGGGAATTGTTGCCGACGGAGTTGCTTTGGCGGGTGTGGAGCTACCAGCTGCCAGCCGTCGTGCAGCGTTGAGCGCCCGTGCTGCCGACATATCATTGAACGTCAGCTCCGACTCGCCCATTTCGCGCAACTGCCGCAGATAGCGATCCAGTCCGTCACTCTCTGCCACGAACGATCTCCTCAATCTGATCGAGAATCATCTCGCTCACATCATCCTTGTGGAGGAGTGGCAACTCAATCGTGTTGCCATCCGGCATGATCATTGTCACGCGATTGGTTTCCCCGGCGAAACCCGCTCCGGGCTCAGTGGCGTCGTTGAAAACGATCATGTCCAGTTTTTTCTGTTCCAGCTTCCGTATCGCGCGATCGTGCGCGCTGTTGGTTTCAAGTGCGAATCCGACCGTTACGCATTTCTTCGGGCGCTGCTCCATGGTTGCGCGCAGAATGTCGGCTGTTGGCGCAAGCTTCAAAGAATCAGGGAAAGATTCCTTGTCGAGCTTCTGCAATGCGCTGGTCTGTGGTTTGAAGTCCGCCGGGGCTGCGGCCATGATAAGCACTCGCGCAGATGGGAGCAATTCGCGGACAGCAGTTGCCATCTGCTCGGTACTTTCGACGTTTACCACATTCACTCCGTGCGGCGCATCAACCGACATCGCTCCCGCAACGAGTGTGACATTGGCACCTCTGCGCCACGCTGCCGCCGCGAGCGCGACCCCCATCCGCCCAGTGCTGCGATTCGAGATGTATCGGACTGGATCAATAGTCTCTCGTGTCGCACCCGCGGTGACAATCACGTTGCTGCCCGCCAACGCCGGAAAGTTGCTGAGTAGCCTTGCGGCGTGCGCCATTATTGTTTCGGGCTCCGCCATCCTTCCCGGCCCCTCTCCCTCGCCCGCAGCAAGCGGTCCCGTTTCGGGATCCAGCATATGAAAGCCGTCAGCGCGCAGCTGCGCAACATTGCGCTGTGTCGCGGGCTTGGACCACATGTGATCATTCATCGCCGGCACAACAAGAACCGGCGCGCGAGCCGCGAGGACACAAGCCGCCAGCAGGTCATTCGCTCGTCCATGAACCATGCGCGCCATGAAATCGGCGGTCGCGGGAGCTACGATGGTCAACTCGGCGCGCTGCGCCAGGCGGATGTGGTCCAGCGGGTGAGAGCCACCGAACAAGTCCCAATGAACGTCGCGCCCGGTGAGCGCCTTGAAGGTCGTCGCACCCACGAATTCAACTGCGGACTTTGTCAGCACCACATCCACGATCGCGCCGCGCTGAGTCAGCAAACGTGCGAGGGCGGCTGACTTGTAACAGGCAATTCCGCCGGTCACGCCGAGCAGGATTCTCCGGTTGATCAACGCGCGCAAAGAGACGCCCTGGCTTGGATGATTAGAGGCGCCCCGACTGGAGCGCCTCTGGGTGTTGCAGTCGGGAAGACGAAACTAGTCGTGCCGTCGCCGTGGCACCACTCGGTAGTCCATCGTTCCGCCAGACAGCTCTTCGAGCGCGCGGGTGGTCAGCTTCTTCTCCTTGGAAGAAGAGCGGTCGCGGGGAAATTCGTTGATGACTCTCGCGTACTTCGCCGCGATAAGCACTGCCAGATATTTGTTGGCGGCGTGTTTTGCCGCTTCCGCGGGTGTGAATACTCTCATGATCGCTCAGTTTCGGTTGTTGGAATCGTTGTTCGGATCGAGCTTGCGCTCGAGACCCGCGATAAGCTGGCCAGTGCGCTCCTCAAGTCCTTCGAATCGCACGCGACGCAACGACTCCGCTGTGATAATAGAGGCCACCTCCGCAACAGCCGTGGCAAGATCCTCGTTCACTACAACGTAGTCATATCGGTCAATTTCGAGAAGCTCCGAAAGGGCGTTTCGAAGCCGTACCCGGAGTTTTTCCGGGTCCTCGCTCGCCCGCCCTCCCAGGCGGGCCACCAGCGCGTCCGCCGAGGGTGGGAGCACAAAGACGAGGACGGCGTCCGGGAAGGCCCGCACCAGCTGCGCGGCACCCTGAACATCCACATCCATGATGACGTGGCGGCGAGCCGCCATCACCGCATCGACTTCGCGCTTAAGCGTGCCGTAGAGATGTCCGTGCACCACAGCGGATTCAGCGAACTCACCCCGTTCGCGTGCCGCGCGAAACTGCTCCTCTGTCCAGAAGTGATAGTCGGCACCGTCAACTTCACCCGAACGAGGTGGCCGCGTGGTGCACGAAATGGAGTAGCCGACGTCCGTGCGAGTCTCGAGCAGCCTTTTGGCGATCGTCGTCTTCCCTCCTCCGGACGGAGATGAGAGGACAAGCGGAAAGGGTTGGTGGGTCAAAGTGCCGTCATTCCGGCGAAAGCCGGAATCCATGTTGACAGGAAAATGGATTCCGCCCCGGCCTTCGCCGGGGTGACGTTTGTGCGCCGGAATGACGAACAAGTGCGCATCGTCATTCGATGTTCTCGGCCTGCTCGCGCATTCTCTCCAGCTCTTCCTTCAGTTGAATTACCTCATGAAGGATCTGAACATCCGCACCCTTGCTGCCGATCGTATTCACCTCGCGCAACATCTCCTGCAGAAGAAAGCCGAGTCGCTTGCCAATGGGTTCCCCCGACTCGTCGCTCAATGCTGAATGAAAACCGCGGAGATGAGAACGCAAACGCCCCAGTTCCTCCGCGACGTCCATGCGGTCAGCGAGCACCGCGATCTCCTGAGCAATGCGCTGTTCGTCGAGGGCGAAGCCATTCATCAGTTCCTTGACGGCATCGCGCATTCTCGCGTGTTGTTCAACCAGTCGATCGGGCGCGCGCGCTTCTATCCGCTGCAATGCCTCCTCGAAGATGTGCAGGCGGGCGACAAGGTATTCACCCATCCTCTTCCCTTCGTCGCGACGCATTGTGTCCAGCGCATCGAGTGCAGCGTCAACGAGAGCTACCAGTTGAGCAACGTCGCTTACCGGCTCTTCTTCCGTGGGAGAAGTCACCACTCCGGGGAGGCGCAATACTGCCGCTGCGTCGGGTGCTCCCAATCCATGCTGCTCACTCAGGCGACGTAATTGGTCGGCATATGCTGCGAATACTTCCTTATCAATCGCAGCGCCGAGCAACAGTTCACGTTCCGTCCTGACGACGAGAGTCACGTGCCCGCGTGCGACGCGCTGTCTGAGACGCTCTCGCAAATCATTTTCCCAGCGTCCCAATGCCGACGGAACCTTGATGCTTGGGTTGAAGAAGCGATGATTGACGGTGCGCACTTCGACATTGAGCCGGTAGGTCCCGGATGTACCGGAAACGGCACCGAAGCCCGTCATGCTTCGCATCATATGAGGTCAGTCATGTTTCTTGGTCACAAGGACTTACGAACGTTTTCCAGAAGTCGGTGTCGTGAGGACGCTCCTAAGGAACGTTGTCCTGGAAAACGTTCTTTGAGATTACGTTGCTTAACAACGTTTTCCAGAAGCCGTTTTCAGGGGAACGTTCTTTACCGTCATTACTACTGTCATGCCGGCGAAAGGACAACGGTGCATTGATGCTAAACGACGAATCAATTCCATAACACCCAACGCACGCCGTATATGCTTAGCCGGCGTGGCAGCCGGAGTCCCGGCACCTCACTCATTTCCAGCCCGCGAATATTGCGATTCTGCCATGTGAGAACAGCACTGAGTATACGAATCTCAACGAGAGAACTTATCGAGGTGTGGCCCGGCGCGACGACCACATTCGCGCTGCTCGGGAATCGCGTGTCAGCACGCGTTTCGTATGCAAGTCCGGCGTAAATGTGGAATGTCCTGTTGGGAAATTTGCGAGGCCACCAGGAATCCAGATAGATCGATGCACGAGTCAGCTGGCCAGGCCTGTACCAGCCGTCCGCGTCCCAGTGAATTGTGGTGATGTCGGCGTGAATGTCGCGCCACACCGGACCATTGAGTCTGGCATAAATACCAAATGCGCCCGTCTCCGCGCGACTGGCGAGGCTTGCATCGAATACGATTGGCGCGGCAAGCTGCATGGAATCGCGCAACAGAACGCCGCCATGCAACGTTGCTCTAAGAACTCGCACACCCAGATCGGCGTTCGCAAAGAACGCCGCCGGACGGGTTGAAGATCCCATTGGCGATGTCTGTCCTACGCTTCCGGACAACGAGATGAGTGGCAGCGGGTTTGCCTGAACACTCAGCTCGGCCGCGACCAGCGAATCGCGCGTATCGCTGCGCAGGTATGCTGCTACGTTGATTCCCGCGAGCGATGCGGCCGCTGTCGCCGCAAGCTCATTGGTGTGAAGGCCATCCAAGGCACGGAAGCGTGCCGTTCCAGATAAGCTGATTCCCCCCAGACGCGTGCCACCAGCGAACAGGTATTGAGCTTCGGTGCGCGATGAATCGGCGGGCGGTTCGCCCTCAGCGGGCGCAGCCGGGCCAGTTCCGGGAGTGCGTTCCTTCACGTTCATCGTTGCCGCGACGAACTGCAGCCATGAACCATTGAGTGGACGGCCCCAGGTTGCTCGCACGTACGCGTCTGTACGCGAGCCCTTGAATTCCGGGAGTGACGCGAGCCCTCCGACACTTTCCTGCGGATCGCGACTGCGCGACGTACGGATCGCGTATGCGTCCACGCCCCATAGCGGTTTCACGATGCCAACACGTACGGAAATCGAGCTTCTGTTGCCGGCGCCGCTGTTTGTTCTGGAATTGGTTCCGAATTGCTGCGCGCCAAATTGAAATACGCCTCCGGATTTTGTCCTCTTGCCAAGAAAACCGCCGAACTGACTCACTTCATCGGCGCCAGTGAGAATGTCAATTCGCGTCATTGGAATGGTGCGCTCAACGCCCCACGTTCTGAGATACACGCGCAGCTCGTTTGCGCCGCGCACTATGCGTACTTCCTGCAGTTGCCAGAGAGGTATTTCCGCGTTGTCGAGGATTCCGCCCGAGCGGACATCCGGTGCGGCTATCTCAATGCCGTCGAGAAAATACCGGACGCACCTGAAACATCCTGCGTACGCCGGCGCCGACGGCGACGTAACGAAACCACTACGAAATCCCACAGCGCCTGGAACGCGGCTTACCAACTCTGTAAGCGATACGGCGCCCGACGCGAGAATGTCATCTCCCTGCCAGAGGTAGTCTCCGTCAAACATGGGAGGCGACGGGAATCCGGGTATCGGCGTGCGCAGTGTGTCAGCCTTGTCGATCGAATCTGCAACCACCTTGGCGCGGGCAATCGAATCTGCAACTATCTTGGCGCGGGCAATCGAATCCTGGAGTGCCCTTGCCCGAATAGAGTCTTGCCGCGCGCTGTCGCTGCGCACCGGAGGTGGAGTCACCTGCGCCGCGGCAACTGAATGCAAAATGGCCCCGACCATCAGGCCGAGGCCGACAACACGTAGCTGACCCAACCTCAGCGTCACCCGGCCCTCGCTCGAACGAACTCCACAAACGTACACACGGGCACTCCAGTAGGTCCCTTGGGTATCGCGGTCAGGTCCGTTTCAGAGTACGCAGTTCCGGCGATGTCCATGTGTACCCAGGGATATCCAACGGCAAAATCCTTGAGAAAGAGCGCGGCCGTAATCGACGACGCCGGTCTTCCGCCAGAGTTTTTCACATCGGCAACATCGGAACTAATGAGCTCGCGATAGTCTTCCCACAGTGGCAGCTCCCATGATGGTTCGCCTGCCATGCGTCCCGCCGCGACGACCTCCTGCATGAGTGCGGCATCGGTGCCGAAGAGACCAGTCGCAACATTTCCCAGTGCGACAACCACTGCCCCGGTAAGAGTGGCCGCGTCGATAACGGCGGCGGGGTTGAAACGACGCGCATAGGAAAGGAGATCGGCAAGAACCAACCGGCCTTCGGCGTCGGTATTGATGATTTCGATGTAGCGCCCCGAATGGGCCTGCACGACGTCGCCGGGTTTCAATGCGACGCCTGATGGCATGTTGGTCGTGGCGCCAACAATTCCGACAACGTTGGCGCGCGGCTTTAACGTTCCGATAGCATCCATCGCGCCCAGTACCGCACCACCGCCCGACATATCGAATTTCATGTACTCCATTTTGTCGGCGGGCTTGATCGATATTCCACCGGAATCAAAACAGAGACCTTTGCCTATGAGAACTATCGGTTTTTCGTCGGGTTTGCCGCCGCGATACTCCAGTACAATGAGCTGCGGATCCTGAGGAGTACCCTGCGCGACTGATAACATCGATCCCATCTTTTCCGCTTCGAGTTCTGTTCGGCCGAGCAATGTAACGTTGAAAGAATGTCGCTTTGCGATTTCAGTCGCAGTTTGCGAGAGGAATTGCGGCGTGCAGAGATTCCCCGGCATCATGCCCAGAGTTCGCGTGAGAGACTGTCCCTCACCAATTGCGATTCCGGTAGCGAGTGCGGCGCGACTGGGCTCGTCGTCTGGCGCGGCTATCAGTGCGGATGCGAGCGGGGCACGCTGTTCGTCTGCCGGCGGCGGAGTCTTGAGGTCCGCGTAATCCCAGGCGCCTGCGATGAGCCCGACTGCGATGAACTCCACGGTACGCGGATCACCCGTTGCGCCAACAAAAACAATGCTTCCCGCGCCCGACTCTCGCGCACGTCGCGCGGCAAGTGAGGCTGCTCGCCTGAGCGAAACGCGCCTGTCGACTGGCTTCCCCATTCCGACCAGCAAAACTCTGCGGGGACCGGAAGCCGGCCCTGTGAGAGAGTGTGTCTCATCACGACCAGCGTGGAAATCGCGAGAGGAGATTGCCCGTTCGATCGCACCGTCCAGTGCCTTGTCGAGGCGCTGCGCAGTCTCGGGTAACTGCCCACCCTGTTCAATTGCGACCGCGAACAGGGGCGCGGCCAGATCCATTTGCTGCGACGTGACGAGAGCTACGCTGAATGGTTTAGGCATTGATGTGTTTGATGATCTGGTCTGCGAAAGCAGACGTCGACACCTCGGTAGCGCCCGTCATTTGTCGCGCCAGGTCGTAGGTGACGCGCTTTGATTTGATTGCTGCTTCAAAGCCTGTCATGATCGTCTTTGCCACTTCATCCCAGCCAAGGTACTCGAAGAGCATGACACCGGAGAGGATAACACTTCCCGGATTGATCGTGTCCTTGTTGGCGTGTTTTGGCGCGGTCCCATGAGTCGCTTCGAATACAGCGACACCATCGCCGACATTGCCGCCTGGCGCAATTCCCAGTCCTCCCACCTGCGCCGCCGCAGCGTCGGAGAGGTAGTCCCCGTTGAGATTCGGAGTCGCCAGCACGGAATACTCCGCGGGTCGCAGGAGAATCTGTTGAAACATCGAGTCTGCGATCCTGTCCTTGATAACCAGTGCATCGGCTCGCGCCCTGGTATTTGCCTTGGATAGCTCTGCCTCGGTCACAACTGCATCGCCGAACTTCTCGTGCGCCACTTCATAGCCCCAATCACGAAACGCACCCTCGGTGAACTTCATGATGTTGCCCTTGTGCACCAGCGTCAGCGAAGGACGGTTGTTCTTCAACGCGTAGCGAATCGCCATTTCCACAAGTCGCTTGGAACCAAAGGCGGACATCGGTTTGATTCCAATCGCAGACTGCTCGCGAATGTTGGCGCCCAGCTCGCGTCGGAGAAACGCAGCCACCTTGTCGGCTTCGGCGCTGCCGGCCGGCCACTCGATGCCGGCATACACATCCTCCGTATTCTCGCGGAAGATTACAACGTCAAGTTTTTCCGGTTCCTTGACTGGTGCGCCAACTCCTTCGAAATAGCGAACAGGACGGATGCAAGCGTAGAGATCGAGCACCTGTCTGAGCGTGACATTCAAAGAACGGATGCCACCACCGACCGGGGTGGTGAGCGGTCCCTTGATGGAAACGCGGAATTCGCGCAGAGCCTCGACAGTTTCTTCGGGCAGCCAGTCGTTGAACCGGGTGAATGACTTTTCTCCGGCAAAGACCTCCATCCAGGCCACCTTGCGGCTGCTGTCGTACGCGCGTTTGACGGCCGCATCGAAGACGCGAACGCTGGCCCGCCATATATCGGGGCCTGTTCCGTCGCCTTCAATGAACGGGATAATTGGCGTGTCTGGAACCCGCAGGACTCCGCCGTCGAGCGTGATTCGCTCGCCATTCGTGGGAACCTGCGCGAATCTATGGCTCGGCATTTCTATTCTGACTCTGGTTGAACGTCATTCATCCAAAGACGCGAAACCTATGAGTGCTCCGATGCACGGGCAAGATTCGCTGACACATTACGGCGCCCTAAGACTGGCGGCTACGCGGACTTGACGTATCTTATGGCCATTGAATGCGCGCTACGCGCTGCCGATGCGAGCAATGGTGCTCGCTCCCCTACTCCGCCTGAGAAATGAATAGCGATAGCCCCACTCCGGGCGAGCCCGGCGCGCTGAGACTTCAGGACACCATTCGCCTCTCCGCCAATGGAGTCGCGAAAGTGCTCGGCGATCTTGAAGCCAGGGTTCTGCAAGCTGTCTGGGATCTGGAAACCGCCTCGCCTGCAAGACGCGTGTACGAACTCGTCAGCCAGAAGCACTCGGTCGCTCAGCTCACAGTAATTACTGTGCTGAACAAACTGGTGACCAAAGGTCTTCTCCGTCGGGAACGGGTGCATGATCTCTACCACTATAGTGCGGCGCTATCACGCGACGAATTCATGATTCGGATGTCGCGCAGAGTAGTGGAAGGAATTCTGTCGCTCGGGCCGCGAGCTGTGGCCGCGTCAATGGTGGATGTTCTTGCCGAAGGCGAGCCCGAGCAGCTGGAGGCACTCGCGCGATTGGTGCGGCGAAAGCTGAAGGACCGAGGCTGAGAGTGATGCTGCCAGGATGGAGGGGTCGCGCAAAGCGCGCTTCGCATTGTGTTGTTGGCCGTGCTCCGCTTCAGGGGCGCTGGCTCGCGTTCGGCGCTGTGCTTGCGATCATGCTCCTCTGGGTTGCCGCGGCAGCGTTCGGACCGTTTGAAAGCGACGTGCACTTGCTCGCGCTTACGGATCACATCGGTGTGCTCTGCCTTCTCGCGATCTCAGCGCTGTTGTCCCCCCTGCACCACGTTTACGAATTCGCCGCGTTCGCCGGTCTGGCGTTCGCTGCGTTCGACCGCATTCGCGCCTGGCGTGAGGCGCGCACGCTGCTCCACGCGGTGACGGTTTCCCCGATTGCCAGGGATTCCGAATTGGCCGGCGCTGCGGCGGCTGCTGGCCTCAAGGCGGAGCAGCTGGTTCGAATCGCTGAGAGCCCCCTTCCCGCCTTCACGCTAGGCGCGTTTCGGCCGCGGGTGTTTGTAAGTGACCGTCTCGAAACGATCCTCTCGCGCGATGAACTTGTGGCCGTGCTCGCGCATGAGGGTGAGCACCTTCGCAGGCGGGACCCACTCAGGCTTTCGTCGATGAGGTTTGTGTCGCGCGCGCTATTCTGGCTTCCGGCTCTGCGAGCTCTGGAGTCGCAGCTGGCAGAGGAAACTGAACTTCGCGCCGACGGCGCCGCTGCAAGAAAGTCCGGAATTGCGACGGCCTCTGCGCTGTTGGCACTGGTCAAACATTTTGGTCGCGTGCAAATGCCGGCAATGTCCACCGGTTTCTCACCGCACGAGTTCCTCGCGTTGCGAGTCAAACTTCTGACTGGTGATGATTCGCGGTCGCACGCGCGTGTGAGCCGTTCCGCTCTTGTGACCACGTTGGGTGTGTTGGCGCTTTTGTGGACTGCTGCACTTGCGGAGCTGCACCAGTCCACTCATCCGCAGCACGTGGTGACAGGCACGCACGAGTGCCGGGAGGACCGGTCCCACCCGCTGCGGCAGTTCCTTTGCCTCGTGGAGAATCATTCCAGCGACGACATCGCAAGCGGCGCCGGCACTTCGCGATGACCCTCGCCTGGGACTGTCGCGCCGTGCGAGCAGTACTCCTCGTTTCGGCTTTCTCGCTTTTTGTGCCTCTTGCTCCACTGCTGTCTTTGGAGAGCATACGTCCGGTTGCTGTCGCGGCCGTGCAAGTGGATGCAGACGAGGTGCCGCCCCCTGGGGTTGTGCGCAGCCATGTGTTGTCCCTGCTACCAGCCGCGGCTCCGCAAATCAGTCTGAGGCGCACAATAGCCGGGCGAGTCGGCCGGCTTGCTGTTTACGGTGCGCTGTTCATTGCAATTGGCGCTATCGGTATCGGCGTGATTGCGGTTCCGCGACTGCGCCGCGCCGGGCTGGACGAAGACAATGCATTTGCAACGATGCTCGATGGCATGGCACTGACGGTCGGAGTCGTTGCGGGATTCCTGCTCGCGATGGCGGCGCTCCTGCGCACGATTCTGCAATGGACCGATTCCAATGAAATGGATCCGAGCCTGACGATCACGCGCTTTCTCTCCGCGACGGCGCTGGGCCGGACCCTGGGATTCTCCACGATCGCTGGAGCACTGGTAGCGATAAGCGCAGCGATGGCGCGACGTCACCGCGGATCTTCGGTGTGGCGGGTGCTGGAGGTTTCTGCGGTAGTGCTCTTTCTGTTTGTGTGGGCGGGTTCAGGACACTCTGTTGCGTCAACGACATTTTTTGGCATCAGGGCCGACTTTCCGCTTGTGATTCATGTACTCGCTGCCGGACTCTGGATTGGTTCGCTCGCTGTGATCTTTGTGACGGTTCTCCCGCTGGCGCTGGGAGATCCGGCGAGATTGCCGTTACTGCGCGCGACGGTCTGGTCGTTCGCCGGGATGGCCCTGGTAAGCGCCGGTGTTCTGGTAGTTACCGGACTTTTGAACGCGATGGCACAGTTGGGGAGTCTGTCTGATGTGGTCTCCAGTCCTTATGGTCGCACGCTGCTTGCGAAGCTTGCGGTCGTTGCAATACTGATGGTGCTCGGGGCGTACAATTGGCGCGTAGTGCGGCTACGACTTCATGATATCGCCGGCGCATTGAGATTGAGGTCAATGATCAGGTTGGAGTTGCTTCTCGCCGCGATTGTACTGGTGATCACATCAGTGTTGGTGGCGACCGTTCCGACTCGGTAGCGAAACGTTGTCATTCCGGCGAACAAACGTCACCCCGGCGAAGGCCGGGGCGGAACCCATGT
>CAZKXZ010000033.1:0-51990 GCA_964556695.1 uncultured Gemmatimonadales bacterium | reverse complement strand
ACTACGAGGACAAGATGGCGATCATGTGGAACACTTACGGAGCCAGTACGGTTGCCGGCTTCGAACAGAGCGGTTGCGCGATGCTTTGCCATGACCCCGGCAAGAGCAACGCACCCGGCACCACGTACAACTACACCGCGCAACATCTTGCTGCCAAGATGTTCACGAATGCGGCGGCGGAGATTGCCGACATGTGGCACTGGAAGCTGTTACGCACCAACCAGCATGCAAAGGCCGATGACCAATTCGTGCGCTACTGGGTACCCGGACCAACAGGAGCGGCCGACGGCGGCCGGGCGAGCGATATCGGTGCCGGTGGATATGGCGACAACCCAGCCGTAAACGGGCGGCCACAGTACCGCGGCCCGAGCCTGAACGTTCCACCCTACTACATCCTCGACAGCCAGAAAGTGCTGCTAACCGCTGCAGAGTTGGACGGCCTGGCTGTTGGTGCCCAGATCCCCAACATGATCACGAGCGGCTCCACTGGTACCCGCGCTGACGTCGACGCGAAGGGCCTCTATAACAGCGGCACATGGTCAGTGGAAATCCGCCGTAGGCTGGTCACTGGCGACGTGAACGACGTCCAATTCGACGACCTGACGCGACAGTACGCCTTCGGCGTGGCGATCTTCGACAACGCGCAAATCGAGCATCGCTACACGCCGACAGTTTCCAGGTTGGCGTTCAAGCAGTGAGTCGGTTGGGTTCCCAGCTGCCGACACCCGCCCGATAATCTGGTGGGGGTCGGCAGTCTGCGTTTCAGAGCCCGCCCTCTCGAACTAATCCCATCAATCCATCTTGACCTGCACCTGGGCAATACGGGACCAGTCCATAAGTTCCCGGCAACTACCTCCCTCCGCGTCGTCGAACGAGTACGCGATCGATCGCGGCGTTCAGTTCGGCGAGGTTCTGGCCGAACCCATACACCGTCCAATGAACGCCGAGCTCGGAGTCGAGCACCACTGTATATGGAATGGCACGATAGAGATGTCTGAGTTTCACCGCGCCATGAAGGTTCAGGAATCTGACACCCTCTTTTTGGCGACCGTGGAGCGGGTGGAGCCAGGACGGGAGCGCTCGCCCAGACTCCAGCGGTTCCTGCGAGATCAGGAGGTGAGATGCATTAGGTAGTCAAGCACATCGGCCGCCGCGTAACTCACGCGTCCAGCCAGGAATCGGTCGATCGTCGTCACATCGTCCCCGCTGGTCACCAGCGGCGGTTCGACCCAGCCGCCCTCACGCTTCTGTGGGTGGCCGGCCGTGGCCATCAGTGTATTGCAGAGACAGCGGCGCCCTGCCGTGTCCTCCATCTTGCCGCCCTTTTCAACGTATGCATCCACTGGTTCGCCCGGACAACGATAGCCGATCTTTCCATCGGGGCGACAATAAGCAACGCGCAAGTAGCCCAGGTCGCATAACCGTTCACGCGTGACGCCGCGGCCAGGGTCGCCGCTCCACTCCACCACCTTGAACGGATATCCCGTCGGTGACACGCGGGCGTCGGTGCGCACTTCCACTTCCCTCCGAGTGGCGGCCTCCAGTACCGACGCCTTGAGGTCGGGCGCCAGCCCTGATTCATCGCAGAACGCGAACAAGGTCCCAACCTGGATGCCGGCCGCACCAGCCGCGCGCGCCGCACTGAGGCGCTCGGGGTGACCCGCGCCCCCTGCCAACCAGAACGGAGTGCCGAGCTCCCGCATCTTGGCAAGGTCCACGATGTCCCGCGTGCCGTATAGCGGCTCTCCGCGCGCATTAAAGGTAGGATCGCCACGCGGCGGTGCGTTGTGGCCGCCCGCGGCGGGGCTTTCGATCACAAAACCATCCACCCGTCCGCTGGCTTTGCGCGCTAGCACCGCCGCGAGAAGGTTGCTCGAGATGATAGCAAAGAACTGCGGGCGCCGAAGGGGCGGCGGCAGAGCGTCCCAGTGATCCCGCGGTTCCAGCCGCAAGTATTCGCTCCGGTCGCGTGGAAGTCCTTCCACCTCGAAGCGGAGAGCAGCCGGCTCGTGCAGCGCCAGCGAATCCAGCGCACCGGGAATTTCTCTCGGGATGCCAGCACCCATGAGCACGACATCCACACCTGCCAGCATTGCGCCGTAGAGCGTTGCCAGAGTGGGGATCTGGATTTTGGTCAGCAGGTTCATCCCAACCGGCTCGCTGTGTCCTTCCTTCGCAAGATAGACCTCGACGAAGGCGGCGAGCATAATGAATTGTTGCCGAGCCTTAGTGAGATGCTGACGCGGTAGTGGTAGCAGCCGGTAGGACATCCCGGGCGGTCGGCCCTCGCGACGGAAAAAGCGATGCAGAGCGTCGGCCGCCACTCCGGGAATCGGGAACTGCATCATCCCGCGACGCATGTGCCCACCGGGGTCGCCGTCCTGCAGCCTCCGCACCAGGACCGTATCGATGCCAGTGCCGGAAACCACGCCAAACTGGCCCGCGAGGGAAACCGCGCGAGCGAGGCGCCAATCCGAAATGGCGGCGCCCATTCCGCCTTGAATTATCAGTGGTTGCAGGGGGGCATCGGTCAGACCCGCAGCGTCCGCGTCAGCCGATGGAGTTTCCATTTAGTTAGTGTAGCGCGCCGATACACAAGCAGAAGTCCGCCGATCCCCTACGCCACTGTGGTTGTTACCCCGACCGACTAGTCGGGCATGCCCTCATTGTTCCCCCTGGTGAGTCAGAACAAGTCCTGAAAATCGGGGGCAATTGAGAAGCAGCCGGTCTCCCTTATGCAACCTGCGAATGGCGCAACCCAGCCTCCGCAGTGGACCGTTCCAGCGTCGTCCTGACTATTGCGGCGAGACTATCTATGCTGAACGGCTTGGGAAGAAACGACGTGGAAGGATCGATTGCTCCTCGACGGATGATTTCGTCATCGGTATAGCCGGACATGAATACAACCTTCATGGATGGGCGCAACGCCCGAATCTCTTGCGCAAGCACGCGCCCCCCTCCCTCCGGCATCACAACATCCGAGAGCAGCAGGTCAATGTTGCCCTCGTACGACGCAGCAACTATCAAAGCTTCCGCGGCATCCGAAGCAACGAGTATCGTGTAGCCATACCGCTGAAGCATGCGTCGAGCCAGCTCGCGAAGAGCGTCATCGTCCTCCGCTATCAGTATCGTCTCTCCACCACCCTTTGGTGCTTTCGCGACGGCAGCTGGTGCGATGTCCAATGCCTTCGCCGCCACGCGGGGAAAATTGATGATAAAAGTCGTACCTTCGCCGGCCTTGCTTTCAACAGTGATGTGGCCGCCTGACTGCCGGACAATGCCGTGAACCGTGGCCAGCCCGAGTCCTGTTCCGCGCCCAACCTCCTTGGTAGTGAAGAACGGCTCAAAGATCCGATCGCGGATGTCATCAGGAATTCCGCCTCCTGTGTCCGAGACGAGGAGGAAGACCATCCCATTGGAGCCGTCGGCACGCCATTCTGATTCGCCCGCTGCCGCATTGCTCTCTGTCACCACCCGCGTCTGGATCGTTAACTCGCCACCGCTGGGCATTGCGTCCCTCGCGTTCACGGCCAGGTTGAGCAATGCCTGCTCCATCTGCCCGCGATCAACCAGAACTGTTGTTGCCTCTGCTGCCGTTTCGGTAATGATGCGGATATCTTCACCAATCAACCGTCTGAGCATCGGCTGCAGCCCGTAAATGACATCGTTAATCTCGATGTTCACGGGCTGGAGTATTTGCTTGCGACCAAAAGCCAGTAGTTGCGTGGTTAAAGCGGTTGCTTTTGCAACGGCTTGCAGAATAGTGTCGACATCCTCATGGTCGCTGTGTGAACTGACCAGACTCTGCTTGAGGAAGTCCGCGTGCCCCTGGATCACCGTGAGCAGATTGTTGAAGTCGTGGGCTACGCCTCCGGCCAGACTGCCAATTGCTTCGAGCTTCTGTGACTGCCGCAATTGTCCCTCGAGCTCCTCACGATCGGTGATGTCACGGAAGCTCCACACCCTTCCGATTGTCATCCCCTCAACCTTCTGCGGCTTCGAGTATCGCTCGAATACACGGCCATCCTTGAATCGAATAGTGTCGAAACTTTCCGCATCCGGGTCGGCATACAAGTCGACAACCTTGGCAACGAAGGCTTCAGGTTCCGCCAGTTGACCGACTACGAAATTGAGGGCGTCAGCATCGTTTCTGGATTCAACTATCTCGGCTGGTATTCGCCAAAGCCTGCTGAACTGCCGGTTCATCTGTATCATCTTGCCGTTCAGGTCCACCACCAGAATTCCATCGGCCGTGGATTCCAGCGTCGCCGAGAGCAGAGATAACGCCTTCGCCAGATCACTCTCGGCGATGCGACTCTGGGAAAGCGAATGCTGAATGAGATCGTATCGCGCCACCAGTTCTTCGGAGACAGTCTCCATGGAGTGCTCCAGAAGGGCACGGTCCGAATCTGCCGCGCGAAAGGCCTCATCTACGTCATTGATGAATGTCGCAAGGCCCTCAGGTACACTTCCGGGAAAATGTTTTCGCGTCAGTCGCGCCAGCAACTTGTGCATCGAAGTCAACGCTCCGACAAAGTAGTGATCGTCATCGTCTGGTTATGAAGCTCGCACTTGGCTGTTGAGGAGAACGGGGCGATTTCCCCATAGGAGTAGAATCCTGTGAGCATTGTCGCGGTGCCAAGGTGATCGCGCACACTCTCGATCTCCTCTTCAACCCGCTGCTTCAGCACGAGTTTCCGCCCAACGCAGCTGATCAGAATCGCCAGGTCGGGCGAGCTGCCAGCCAGGCTGTCATGGCTGGCTTCGGCGGCACCCTGCGCACCGTCGATAAGGCGATCAATATTGGCCTTCATTAATCTTGCGTATCCACCCTGCGGTATCTCTCCTGCGAAGATCAGGCTGTTGTCGCGCTCATTGATGCCAAGGATGGTTCGGACGACACCGGGTCCGTCGCCGTTGCTTCGCAGGCTGATCGGAAACAGAAGCCCGCTGGCGGGTAGCTCCGCCGCATGTGCTCCAAGGTACGTCCTGTATAATTCGAGCGCGTAGGCGCCATCCAGCTCATACAGGATGTTGCCCTCCGCGCGAGTAATAAGCCTTTCCGGTCCGAAAGGGTCCCAGCCACCCATCGAGCCATATCCAACGCGCAAGTCGTCTCCGTAGAAACCGATAACCGCAACGCCTCCGTCGAGCACGGTATCGTCAAGCCTCACCGACGTGCGCGCGAATCTGTCTCCGTCCCCGGCCAGTCCGCCCGTGACTGCAACTCCGGATGGGAGGCCAGTGCGCAGTCCACGTACCAATTCGGAGCCATTGATTCTCAGTCCTTCGGCGAGAACGAAGGCATGCACCAGACCGTCGGGCTGAAGCTGCCTCGCGATGGCCTCGCCAGCGGCCGCGCTCTCTTCCGGCGCCGTAATCTGAGAGTAGGCGACCGCGATTCGCGTTGTTGAGAAGCTGACTGCGGTTGCAACGCAGCTCTCATCCCGAACGTCCGTCCCCGCAATTTCACCGGCGGTCGTACAACCGATAATGCGGGCGCCCGGATACAACCTCCTGAGGTCCTCGTACAGGCGCTCGCCATCGAACACACCACTGGCCGCGAAGAAGATGACGAGCTGGGCATCTTGAGGCTGCAACGCCGAGGGCGCAATGGTCCAGCCAAACTCTTTCATCCAACGACTTTGTTGCAGCTTCACGGAGTCCTCGCTGATTTGGCATGGGAAACGCCACGCGTCCTCGGTAAGAGTCGACCCTCCATGACAACGCTGAAAAGTTCCCGGGTCGCTCTGGAGCGGCACCGTCGAGAGCCCCCCGGGAGGACGAGCCCAGAATGTACCTGCAACACTCCCGCACCCGTCTTCGGTCGGTATTGGCTGTTCTGCACTGAGCCAGCCCGCGTCGGGCCAACCCGCACAAACTGGTCCGGCATTCCCCGATTACTTCGCTGCTCACGATAGGGACATTTCGCCGCATCTCTTCCCTCATTTCCGCGAAATGAACATTCTGCTCCTGTCGCCGGAATTCCCCGACACATTCTGGAGCTTCAAACACGCGCTCAAGTTCATTGGGAGGAAAGCGTCGTTTCCTCCACTGGGCCTGCTCACAGTAGCGGCCATGCTTCCCCCGGAATGGAGCAAACGACTGGTTGACATGAATGTGGAAGCGCTCACCGATGCGCACCTTCGGTGGGCTGACTACGCGTTTGTTGGAGCGATGGTCGTTCAGCGGGAATCCGCGCGCCGCGTCATTGCCCGTTGCAAGGCGAGCGGAGTGCCGGTGGTTGCCGGCGGTCCGCTCTTCACCATCGAACAATCGGAATTCCCCGAAGTCGATCACCTCGTGTTGAACGAAGCGGAGATCACCCTTCCGCGGTTTCTACAGGATCTCGAACGGGGCAAGCCGGAATGCGTGTATGAGAGTGCACAGCGTGCGGACCTCACAACGACGCCAGCGCCGCTATGGGAGCTGGTGGATTTCAGGCGCTACGCCTCCATGAGTGTTCAGTTCTGCCGCGGTTGTCCGTACGACTGTGACTTCTGCAATGTCACAGCTCTTCTCGGTCATCGGCCGCGCACCAAGTCGGTAGCGCAGATTATTCACGAGCTGCAGACGTTATACGAGCTGGGCTGGCGCGGCAGTATTTTCTTTGTCGACGACAATCTCATTGGCAACAAACGCTTTCTGAAAACTTCCCTGCTGCCTGAACTGATCGCATGGCAGCGGTCCCGCAAGTGCATACCGTTCAGCAGTCAGGTTTCGCTGAATCTTGCCGATGACCCCGAGCTGATGCGGCTCATGTCGGAAGCGGGGTTCGATGCCGTTTTCATCGGTATCGAAACTCCCGACGAAAGAACCCTGGAACAGTGCAACAAGAAACAGAACCTGGGCCGCGATCTTGTTCAGGATGTGAGACGCATTCAGAATGCGGGCATAGAGGTGAAGGCTGGATTCATTGTGGGCTTTGATGGCGATACCGCCGGCAGCTTTCAGCGTCAGGGAGACTTCATTCAGCGAAGCGGGATCACAACCGCCATGGTCGGGCTGCTTCAGGCTCCACCCGGAACCCGACTGTTCGATCGCATGAAAGCCGCGGGCAGACTTGCGGGTGGAATGAGCGGCGACAACGTCGACGGTTCCACGAACATCATCCCGATAGCGAGCATGGATGCGTTGCGCGAACAATATCGCGCACTCCTCCTGAGGATCTACTCGCCGTCGCAGTACTACGCCCGGGTCCTGACTTTCCTGCGCTCGTTCCATCCACCTCAGGTCAAGCGCCGGTTGAGAGCCGGTGACCTTGTCGCGTTTCTGCGGGCATCGTTGCGCCTCGGCGTACTCGGAAAGGAGCGCTGGCATTTCTGGCGCCTTCTCACCTGGACCGCGCTTTTTCGGCCGCGCCTTGTACCGCGAATGGTAACGCTCGCGATCCATGGATATCACTTTCGCCGGGTTGTGGAACTTCACGTCACGTAGTCGGCAAAAAAGAAACCATGTCTAAAATACTTGTTATCCTGAACGATCCTCCCTACGGTACGGAGCGCAGTTACCACGGGCTGCGGCTGGCCGGTGCGCCGGCAAAGCGGGACGGAGAAGTTGTGAGGATCTTCCTCGTCGGAGACGCCGCCGCGTGCGCCAAGGCGCACCAGAAGGTGCCCCATGGCTATTACAATATCGAGCTGATGCTGCGGGTGCCGGCCACCCGTGGCGTGGAGATTGGAGTTTGCGGCACCTGTATGGATGCCCGCGGGATCAGCGACGAAGAGCTGGTTCAAGGAACCAGACGCAGCACGCTCGATGAATTCGCGACGTGGACGCAGTGGGCGGACAAGGTACTGGTGTTCTGATGACAGCTTCCAAAACCGTGATCGTACTTGGCGGTGGGGTGGGCGGAGTCGCAGCCGCGCGCGTTCTTCGCAAACGCCTCGCACCGCGGCATCGCGTCGTTCTCGTTGATCGCGAGAGGGAACACGTTTTCGCACCGTCGTTGCTCTGGCTCATGGTAGGCCTTCGCGATGCCGAGCGAATCAAGCGACCACTGGAGCGCCTGCGCAGCCACGGCATTGATGTCCGCACAGGCGAGATCGGGAGTATCGACTTGGCGCGTCGCGCGGTCGTGGTCGCTTCTCATGAATTGGTGGGCGACTATATGATAGTTGCGCTCGGCGCGCAGCTCGTGCCCGAACGCGTACCTGGTTTGCTTGAAGCCGGGTACAACTTCTACTCATTGTCCGGTGCACTGTCTCTGCGTGATGCGATTCGCGCCTTCCGCTCGGGACGCATTGTAGTTCTCACAGCGGCGCCGGCGTACAAGTGCCCGGCCGCGCCCTACGAAGCCGCACTCCTGCTGGAAGCCTTCTGCCGCCGACAGGGTATTCGTGAGAAAACCTCAATTGACATATTCGCGGCGGAACCAGCTCCAATGGGTGTAGCCGGGCAACATGTTTCTCAGGCCGTCCGGGATTTGCTCGAACAAAAGCGTATCGGCTACCATCCTGAGCACCAGATCGCCAAAGTGAGTAGAAAGGACCATCGGATCTTCTTCACGAATGGGGCAAGCACTGACTTTGACCTGTTGGCTTTCGTGCCGCCTCATCAGGCCCCCAAGGTGGTGCGCGACGCTTTTCAGTTGGGTGACGGTGAATGGGTAAGCGTGGATCGCCAAACGCTGGCAACGCGGTTCGAAAACGTCTTCGCCATCGGTGATGTTGTCGCGATCCCGCTCACTCTTGGCAAGCCGCTGCCCAAGGCGGGGGTCTTCGCGAACGGCGAAGCAGAGGTCGTTGCCGCGAATATCGCAAGCGCGATAAACGGCGTCGATTCCAGGAGGAAGTTTGACGGCCACGGATCCTGCTTCATCGAAGCAGGCGACGGAAAGGCCGGGTTCGGCGGCGGAGATTTTTTTGCCGAGCCGCGACCCGCCATAACGCTGCGACCGCCAAGCAGACGCTCGCACCTCGGTAAGGTGCTCTTCGAGAAGTTCTGGCTTTGGCGCCAGTTCTGAAGAGCATCATCATGCCGCTCACATTTCAGCCATTGCACCCGCTTGGCGCACCACTCGCAGCATCTGGCTCAACATCAGCAGGACACCGGCCAGATAGAGGCAGGCTCCCACCAGCGTGATGCCCTGCGTGTCACTCGCTATTCCAAGCAGAAGGAACAAAACGGCCGACACCATCGCGCCGAGCTGCAGTCGCGCGACTCCCACTGAAAATAACGTGGTGTCGCGCCGTGGGTTCGCTGAGGCCGGACGATTCGTCGACCGCGCCGCTCGCACGAAGTTGGGAAAGACGCGGTGCAGGTGCCCCATCACGGTCATTATCAGGCCACCGAGCAGCCCCGCGAGGACGTAGGCCGTTGCCAGCTTTGCCTGTGCCGTGGCATTCGCAACCAATACGAATGGACCCAGGACGGCGCTCAGCGCCAGGAAGATCAGTCCCGTATAGACGAATCGAAGGGCCACATCGGGTTCGCGCCGGGTTCTGGTCCGATAGTACTCGATGGCTTGCCACAAGAAGCAGCCCATTCCGCACTCGAGCACTATAACGCCGGCCCATGTCAGGGATCGCATTTGCATGAGAAGCCCGGCAATCAGTGCGGTCAGGCCCATGCTCAGAAGTTGCACCGCGCGTCCGGTCCACCGTTTCGCGGTGGTGGTCGAAGCAAGAACTGTCGGGAGAATCCTGTGGGAGATACCGACAATCATCATCAGTGCCCATCCTACCAGCGCCAGATGCATATGCGCTGCGAGAACGCGGAGACGCGCCGCCCCAATGAAACCGCTGCGAAGGTTCGATACCAGAATTATTCCGAGTATCAACGCGAGGAATAAAAAGAGAAGGGCCCAGAGCACCGCATTGCGAGTGGCGTCACGCTCGGTGCCTCGCAGAACAGAGAGCGACAGACTTACAACCGTCAGCAGGATTCCAGGGGCGACGAGCGCTATCCCGGCATGACGCAGAGTCCCGGAGCTCGATGCGACTCCGCATGCGAAGAGGGCAACACCGGGTGCGAATGTCCAAAAGCCGAGTTGTCCAATCCACGCAGGACTTGGTATGGCTCGGAGAGCGCGGGGAACGATCTGGTAGGACACCCCGAAGATGATCATCGTGAGCCAGCCGAGGGTGAACAGATGGGTCACGCCGGCCACGTGGGGAGAGGCAAAAGCGCCGCTGGTGATTTCCGGCGCGATCCAAACCAATCCGATAGACCCCGCAAGAAGATATATCCTTGCGGCGGCGAAGTAGTGCGCAACCAGCTGAACGGAGCGGTTGCGCGCGGCTTCCGGTCTCACCTCCGCAAGCAATGGAAGCGATCGTGGTGCGGATCCCTCGGCGAACCCAGGTTTCACCGGCCGACGACGCAAATGCGGTCAGTACACACGACCGTCAACATTCAACCGGCCATCAGCTTCCAGACGGGAGGGAAGGTCATGACGAGACTCAGCAGAATGAGCGCCAGCGCGGCCGGATAGACGCGAGTCGATTCGATCTGGCGCTTGCTCCAGCGGCTATGCAACACTCCCCACGCGACAAGCCATGCAATCACCGCGAATGTCGTACGTCCCGATAGGCCGCCCGCAGGACCGTAGAGTGACGGCGCCGCGTAGATGCCTGCTTCATTCAGGATCACGATAAGCCCCATCGCAAATGCGCCAATTGACGCAGCGAAAAATGCCGCGAGGGCCGCGCCGTTCTTCACGTCAGAGAGTTCCGACATTGCGATATCCTCGAGTCATTGAAGTGGAGCGACCTTGTTGATGAACGTGCCCAGGAGTCCCGCGAATGAAACGAGCACGAAGGTGATTGCGAGAAACGTGAAGGTCATGCCACGCAGTTGCGGGTCAGACACCAATGTGTGGCGATACCGGGTTCCGACAAATGCCGTCGCCGTAGCCAGCATCGACGCGATCCAGGGAACATGTTCCTTGATCTCCATACCAAATGCGTGCAGCCACACTGTTGACGGATTCGACTGAATTAGCGACCGGGGATACATGCTCAGATCGGTGACCCCCTGCGGTGGCGTGGCTCTGTAAACAGGGAAAATCAAGTAAGTGCCCGCAAAGACCGTAATCCAGAGTGTAACAGCAATGAATGTGAGGAGCAGTGCGAGATACTTCGATTGCCTTTCCATCGCCGGGTCGCCGGCGGCGCCAGCTGGACTGGTGCGCAGAGCGAAGAGTGCGGCGGCCATTGCGAGCAGGGCCACGCTCCCCAAGAGAACTCCATGAAGCATCGTCAGGATGCTTCGCCCTGAGAACAGCATCACTTCCATCGTACCACCTCTGAAATCGTCGTGCTGGTGACTGCTACATGGAGCGGTGTTCGCGTCATGTGATCGCGAACCAGAAGAGTAGTAGGGAATACTATGGATGCCTCTGACGTAATATCAATGTGTGCACGCTGGGCCCGTGAGACAGTCAGCAAAAGGGCGCGTCATTTGTGGGGAGCGCGCCTACTGTCCGCAGCTGCGCGTCCTTCTTGCGTGACCGGGCCGTCCCGCCACTCCATGGAGAAAATCCCCTACAGACCGTGGAAACTTCACCGACAGCGCGGCCGTGCGGTACTTGTACGTTTGTGCAAAGCAAGCTGCGTGTCATTCATCACCGGGAGGATACGATGTCCAACGAAACCAGAATCACACCTCGTCCGCGAAAGTCATTCGGCGGCGCCAGGAAGGGCGGGGCCAGTTCGCTGGGCAGACCCTCGCGGACGCCACCGCCGATGAAACGGAATCCCGTGATGCTCGCCGTCAGTGGCAGCGAGATTTCCACCTCCGTACTTGACGTCGCGGCACTTGCGGCAGAGCGCCTTGGTTCCGACCTGAGATTGGTATCCGTTGTGGAACCTGTCATCGCGTACGGATTGCCGCACGAGTTGCAGGGTGAGGCGCTGACCCTGGATCGCAACGCACGAGAAGTGCGGGACGAACAGGTAAAGAAGCTGGCGACACGCGCCAAGGTTGCGACTGCCCGGACTTCAACCGAGGTGAGAATGGGCGGGATCACAGCGGAAATCTGCGACGCCGTGTCCGCAGCCAACGCAACCCTGGTGGTGGTTGGTGCCAATCCGCAGAGAAGGATGCGCCGCATAGTCACCGGGCGACGTGCTGCTCATGTTCTTCATCGCACGGATTCCCCGGTACTCTCAGTCGTGCCCTGGTTGCATTCGCTGCCGAGGAAAGTTGTCGCTGCGATCGACTTCAGTCCTGCCAGCCTTTTTGCCGCGGAGATTGCGGCGCAGCTGCTGGCGAGCGGAGGGACGCTGACTCTTGTGCATGTTGTCCCTCTCAATCTGCTTTTCCCCGCCACGAATCCTCTCGCCGCCAAGATGCGTCGCAATGCCGAAAACGAGCTGGCCGTGATCGCCGAAAAACTGGGCGAGCGTGCGCCAAGCGGCAGCACAGTCCAATATCGCGTGCTGGAGGGAGACCCGGTCGCCGAGCTGCTGGATCTCACAGCCACCGATGGCGCGGACCTCCTTGCACTCGGCACTCGCAGCGGAAGCACGCTGCGCCGCGTGTTTGTGGGGAGTGTAGCCACGGAGCTGTTTCAGTCAGCGCTGGTGAGTGTGCTGGCGTCACCTCCGCCGTCGGCTGCGGACCAGGTTGCGCTGTCCCTCGAACTGAGTGGGACGGCGGTAATCACAAGCCGCAACGACTTCGCCACTGTGCTCAAGACCTTCAGCGATGCAAATGCCGGAAAGACTGCAACCCTGGAAGAGAATGATCCTGATATCGGGGCGCAGACGCAGGTGCACGGATACCAACTTCGTGGCGTAGTGTTCGACAAGGCCAGCGGGGATGTTGAGGTGATGCTCGGGTCCGCCACCGACCGCGCCGTTCATCTCACGCGCACAATCCCGAAAGCATCGTCGCTGACTGTCGTGAGGCTCGCTGGTGACAGTACTGCGCTCCGCATCGAGCACGGGTCGCTGGCGACTCTTGTTCTGGTTGGTGCCACGAAATGAAATGACTTCTCCGGTGCTGCCGACATTTAGTCGGCAAGCACCGGCGGTGTCACCCCAGCGCGGTCAGCTGCTCGCGCGCTCGGTAAAAGGAAACCACTATTTATCTGGCAGCTGGATCGCTTTGCAGTAGCCCAAGAAGGTTGCCGTCGGGATCCCTGATATACGCAAGCCATCCGATACCTGGGATCGGCGACTTGTCTACGGCAACCGAGCCACCCGCGACGGTGGCTTCTCCCACTTTCAAGTCGAGATTCTCCACCTCCACGGTACACACGTAACTATTCACAGCCTGGCCTTCAGTCGGACGCGAACCACGCCGCGGCAGGAGACCGCCATTTATCCCAGGCGCCGAGGCGTCGCCGGTTTCGATGGTCCAGTAGGGCTGCTCTCCCCACCTGCTGATTTTCCAGCCGAACATCTGTGTGTAAAAGTCCACCAGCGCCTGCGGATACGAGGCGTGGATCTCAAAGTGAACGACGCGATTCATGAAATTGCTCCAGAGGTTGGATGAGGCTGTTTGCATTGGCGTTCTGTCCCAGCCGACCGAAAATCTAGGTTCATCGGGAAATTCCGGGGAAAGTCTCGTGGCGGTTTCTCGGCGTGGTGACGGATACGTCCTTGCGTCGAGCCAATGTCAGAGTTGCCATGCAGCACGAACTGTTGTCAGGACTTGAGTTTCAGAGGCTGCATGGCAACTCTGCCGATATCGGCTCGACTCCAGGACGCATCCGCCACCACGCCTGCTCATCTCGCGGGGATTGGACCTGAGGGCAATTGCTCGCACGTTTCAGCAGGCGCTACCCGTTGATCTCGACTGTCGGCGAACCGAGTGTGATTCGCGATCGTGCCCCGGAGCGTATCTTCGGCGAAGCGAAGCCGGTTGCATGGTGGCCGATATGTCGTGGAGGAGCGCCGGTATCGGCAGAACGGTCATGCGAACTGCGACGACCTGCGGACTTACTCATTCTCGACTCGCATGGCCGTTCTGTCATTGGCGCGACGTAAGGACACGTCAGACACCAGGCAGAGCGATGTGATCATCGATGGGTTCCCCGGAATTCCCCGATGAACCAAAAGCTGCGCCCCGGCAAGGGGAGGATAAGGTCGCCTCTATAGAGCGGTAGGCACCACCCTGCGTCCGCATTTCGTTCGTCAGGTCCTGGAAACTGACTGCCGGCCCGACATTATGTCGATGTGTATTCCAAATACAACTGATCGATGCGATACAGGGTCCTTGCTGGTGAGTGCTTCGGGCGAAGCTCCGCGCAGCACTTCAAGCGCACGTGCATGCGTTTGCTTGTCGGACGCAGATCCGTTTTCGGTCAGTTGGTGGAAGACACCGTGCACGATTACACACTGCCAGTCGTGCGGTCCTGCTACCTCGTCCACTTCGAACGCGACCCATGGCTGATGACCGACGACATTGAGCTTTGCGCCCTGCGAAGTGCGCCCAAAAAGCCACTCGCCCGACCGCACGTAACTAAGTGGCTCAATGTCGATGTAGCGGTGTGTGGCAAAGGCGACTCGACCGAACCAATGCCTGTCGAGGAGCTGTTCGCATTGGGCATGATCCATCTTCGCGAATTCAACTTTCGGTTGTTCAGTCATGCTCCCTCGCGGACCGACATGATCTCCTGGCACATTCTATCGGCTTTGGTGCGACAGTTCAAAGGTGATCCACAATCCGCTCCTCTGCAATGGATGACATGCACATGGGAGCCGCTGAAAACGATTGACCGGCTTACCGAATGCGAGTACAGTTCGACGGGAACAGGGCAATTGCTCCATGACGCTCCATGTAATAGAAAATCCGACCCGCTATCTGTTCAGCTGCCTGGCGCGTGGTCCCGGTTCATCGACGCGAATCCCAGTGGCGCATCATGTCTGGGTCCTCTATCAGGGCTGGAAGCGCATCACTCACAGTACGCGGCGACGGTCAACGCGCTGCGGAATTCCGCGACGCCAACGGTCCTGCTGGTGGCCCGCGCCGACCGCTCCTCTCTCCCAACCAGCAACTCAGAGCCGACACCGCGCGACATGTTGAAACTTCACGGCGACTCCTACACGCCATCGGGATACGAAACATGACCGAACCTACTATTTCACTCACCGGACGACTACGCAGTTTGAGATGCGCTTTGCGGGGAGTCGGCATTGTGCTGACAACGCAACACAACGCGTGGCTGCACCTTGCAGCAACTGCCGCATCCGTCGCTGCCGGCATTGCGCTGAAAGTGTCAATCAGTGAGTGGTGCTGGATCGTACTCGCGATCACTTCGGTCTGGACAACTGAAGCGCTGAACACAGCACTTGAGCTCCTGACAGACATCGCATCACCGACGTTTGATCCAATTGCCGGAAAAGCCAAGGACGTCGCTGCCGGGGCTGTACTCTTCGCTGCTTGCGGCGCTGGTGTGATCGGTCTTTTGGTGTTCGGCCCGCATATAGTCATTCTCTTCATCTGACCGTCCGCAGTGAAGACATCGAACGCATCCTGGTCAAGGCTGACTTCGATCGTGAGCTCCAGGACATCGTGTGTGAGCATACGAATGCATGTCAAGCGGTGCGGGTGTCTGCAAGACCGGTTACCTGGCGGCTGGATCGCTGCATCGCGCGTTTAGTCGTGCTAGCATCAATGCATGAAGAGCCTACAGGACCTTTATCCCGATGATTTCGCCCATTGTTACGGGTGCGGGCGACTGAATACGGATGGACTGCACGTACACAGTGAATGGCGCGATGGCGAGGCCTTAGCGCAATTCAGTCCCGCTGCTCATCACATGGCGCTTCCCGGGTTTGTGTACGGCGGCCTCATCGCCTCACTTGCCGATTGTCACGCCATTGCCACCGCCGCGGCCGCAACCATGGTCAGCTCCGGGCTGCGTCCCGGATACGATCCGACGCCGCGATTCGTGACCGCATCCCTGCATATCGACTTCTCACGTCCAACGCCACTGGGACCAGAATTGATTCTGCGTGCCCGCCCGCTTGAAGTTGGCGAACGAAAGGTCGTGGTCGAGGTTCTGGTGTCAGCCAATGGCACCGAGACCGTGCGCGCACGTGTCGTGGCGGTCCGAGCGCCTGCTTCGATGCTACCGGCTGCAACAGACCAGGCTCGCACGCTGAGGTCAACAGGTGAGAATCGCCCCTCCTAAGGGCTGTTGGCAAGAAACGCATCCGATAGTTCAACTCTTTGGTAACCGTTTCGAGTCTGCTGCGCCAGCTGTGTGCGTGGAATGCGGATCTTGAAGGTTGTTGTTCCGTTTGAAGAGCTGGGTTCGAGCGTGCCGCCATGCGCGATCACAATCTGGTATGCGATGTAGAGGCCGAGTCCAAGATTGCCGCGTGCGGATTTCTCCCTCTGCTTGGCGCGGCGAAAAGGCTCGAAGATGTGCGGAAGGACGTCCGGTGGAATGGGAGGGCCCTGGTTGCTGATCGAGACAAGCACCTGTTCTCCATCCGGATGAACCTCGAGGAGGACGGCAGTCCCTGGCGCGGCATGCTCGATGGCGTTTCCCATGATATTGGAGAGCGCTTCCTCGAGCCGATCCGAATCCCAGATTCCGCTAACGTCGCCGTCGATCCTCAGGGTGGTCGGCGTTGCGAACTCCCCGACCATCTTGTGACACACCTCGCGCAAATCGGCTCGCCTCAGGTCGAGCGGAATCCCTCCCGCAAGCCGTATGCGCGTCAGGTCGAGTAACTGAGTGATCATCCTGCTCATTCGCTGGCTGCTGCGCTCGATGCGCGCCACTAATTCCGTATCTAGCGCATCGAGGTGCCCACGCTCCGCCAATACTTGCGCGCTCATGTTGATCGCACCGAGCGGGTTTCTCAGGTCATGGCCGACGATGCCGATGAACATTTCTCGAAGCTCGCCCGCGGCCCGCAGCTCGCGCTCACTCTCCTCTATCTGCTTCCTGGCTGTTTCCGCTACATCTTTCAGCTCTTGTGCCCGACTGGTCGCGCCCAGCAAGTGCTCGTTCGCTTCACGGAGATCGGCAGCAAGGCGTAAGGCGCGCTCATAGAGACGCGCGTTCTCCACCGCGAGCGCTGAGCGATACGCGAGCTCTTCCGCCAAGCGAAGGTCATCCTGGCCATAGCGACGCTCGGGATGCGACGAGACGAACGCGATCGCGCCCAGCGGCTCGCCGCGGACCAGCAGCGGCACAACAATGAGCGATCGGACGACGTCTTGCAGCGCGCGGAGATCTTCGTCGTTTTGTGCGACCGACTCGAGGTAGGCCGTAGACACCTCGGGAATCAAAAGAGATTCTTTCGACGCGATCGTCGAAGAGGTCAGCTTAGGTAGCTGTTGCTCGACCGGAATCCGTTGCAGGATCTCGCACGTGGTCATCTTTGACGGATCGCGGTGGAGGAGCTTCATTCGCCGCAGCTTTCCGACTTGGTCGAAGACATCAACGATGCAGCAATCTGCGAAGTCGTTAACGGACAAGCGTGCAATGCTGGTCAGTGTCTCGTCGTAGTCGAGCGAGCTTTCGAGAATCGTTCCCAGCTCGAGCAGGAACTCCCGTTCTTTCTCCCGTTGCCGCTGCTCGGTGACGTCTCGCAGCACGACTGTAAACATCGTATGGCCAGAAACATCGATCTTGGAAATTGACGCTTGCGCCGGGAACTCTTCGCCATTTCTGCGCAAGCCGAAGATCTCCGGTCTGCCTTCGGCCATATGCAGTGCCGTTGCAACGCCACTTCCGAAGCTGCGAACATGGTTCCCGTGACCAGCGCGGAAGCGCTCAGGCAGAAGCATGTTCAACGATTTGCCCATCACCTCGGCAGCGGTCCAACCAAAGATTTGTTCGGCTCCGCGGTTATAGAGAACGATACGCTGCTGGTGGTCGATCGAGATCACGGCGTCGATGGCGCCACTGATGATCCCGCTGAGTCTATCCTCGGCTTCCTTGCGCTCTGTTCGGTCAATTCCTGTCTTGACGAAGTACTGCAGCCGTCCATCGGGCCCATTGATTGATGTGTTCGACCATGCGATCCATCGGCGCTCACCATTCCTGCAGACCCAATAGTTAGAGAGGGCCGCTGGATGCGCACCCGCTCGCAGAGAGGCGAAGACGGTTCTCACCGCTTGCGCCTCCTCCGGGATGAGCAGCACCTCCCAGAACCGCCGGCCGCGAATCTCGTCGAGCGAATACCCCGTGAGCTCGGAGCACGCTCGGTTCCAATAGGCGACGCATCCATCAACATCCAGTACGACGACGAGGGCGCCGATGGCCTCAAAGGTCACGAATTCCGATTGCATCAACATCTTTCTCTCCCCTGCCTCGTCACTGCCTCGTCGGTGAGAATATGCCTCGCCGCGCGTCCAAACTCCAGCATCGTCACCAGCGCGCACAACCAAACTGATTTTATTCTGCCGTCCCTACGGCCAGCAAGGATCAGCGCACGACTTTGATATTGAAGTCGGGTGTCTTGACCGCGCCCCACAAGCGGACCCAGAATATCACGTAGGCTTCCATTCCGCGCGCGGCAGTCAGGTCGCCGAGGTCCACTACGCTACGCCAGCCAAACCAGTCACGCAGAATTTCGGTGACGCGCGATTTTGCAGCCGCGTCGTTGCCGCACACAAAGACATCATGATCACCTGGCACGCGCGCCGGATTAACCATCACCTCGGCGTTAATCGTGTTGAGAGTCTTCACAACCCTCGTGTTTGGCAGTGCGGCCTGAATCTGTTCGCCGAGTGATGTGTTGCCCGAATGCAGTAGCGAGGGTGGCATTCCTTTCGAGAAGTCGAGTGGATTGGTGAGATCAACTATGATCTTTCCTTCGAGGTTCTTCGTCCCCGCAGCAGTAACCGCGGCGACTGCCGCCACGCCGTTGGTGCAGTTGAACACAATTTCGCCAAAGGTTGCGGCGCCGGCGAAGGTGCCGGCCGAGGCATGTAAACCCGCCTGCTTGACCCAGTCCGCCGCCTTTTCATTTGAAGCAGTACGTGATCCCATCTTCACGTCATGACCGAGAGCCACCAGTTTGCCTGCGATAGCGCGACCAACCATCCCTGTTCCCAGAACCGCAATCTTCATGACAACCTCCCGTCTGCGTTCCGCCCCAAAGAAATCAGTCTACTTCTCGCTGTCGAGGATGCGCATCTGGTGCTCGTCGTAGCGCGTGCCAGCGACTACCGCCGCTGGTACCAACGCCTCGAGCCCGGTAACATCCTCGCAGTGTCGCGATAATAACGTCATTCCGGTCGCGATTTGTTCCCGAAAAACGGCGCAGGTGTGCGTGGAAGTCATTGTCGATCCAAATTCCTATCCATAGCACTTCCGCCCGCACTCCCATTACCGATCCGAGCACCGTAACAATCCCATGCAATTGACTTCACTCAGACGACTCACCGCCCCAGCGCTGCTCTTCGCGCTCGCGTTCCAACTCGGCGCTTGCGCCGGTACCGCGCCAGTCCGTACCGAAGCGGCGGGGTCACCAATCACCAATCCTGCTGCAATGCTGGCCCAGTCACAACATGGCATGGTGGCCAGCGCGTCGAAACTCGCGACCGAGGTCGGGGCGCGCGTACTCGCGCAGGGCGGCAATGCAGTCGATGCGGCGGTTGCGACTGCGTTCGCACTCGCGGTCACGGAGCCCAACATGTCGGGGCTTGGGGGCCGCGCGAGCATGATCATCCGCACACCCGAGGGTGAGGTGTATGGGATCGATGGCCTGAACAAGGTTCCCAACAGTTACAGGGATGGTGCACCTGCGGGCTACGGCAACGCCGCAATCCCCGGGGTTCCGTCAACTCTGGTCACGGCTGTTCAGCGATATGGGTCGTGGAAGCTTTCCGAAATAATGGCGCCGGCGATCGCACTCGCCGAAAATGGATTTGCATTGAGCGCGCCCACCGCGGACTTCATTGCGGCCGCTGCGACGGAATTGCGCACACATGAAAGTTCGCGTCGCTATTTCCTCAAACCCGATGGTTCTCCCTATGCGGCGGGCGACACTCTCGTGCAGAAGGATCTGGCGCGCACCCTTCGCGGCATCGCCGAGGGTGGAGCGCGCGAATTTTATTCCGGCTGGATAGCCGACTCGATTCACCGGTACATGGTTCAGCGCGGTGGATTCATCACGCGCGATGAACTTGCTGGTTACACTGCCATCCCTTCAATTGTCGTGCGCGGGAAATACAGGGGGCACGAAATCATCAGCAACTATGAACCTGCATCGGGCCACACGGTTGTTCAGGCGCTGCATATGATGGAGCAGTTTGACCTCGGTAAGCTCGCCTCCCCGGAGTACGGCTCGATCGTGGGACAGGCGATGCAGATTGCGATGGGTGACCGGTCGCGCCGCTTTGGAACGCCGCTTCAGAGCGCTGTGCACCTCACGTCGAAGGCATACGCGGTCGAGCGCGCCAGGGAAATTGGAGTGCCGGGGCCACCGCCCGCTTCGCCCGGCGCGGGTGAGGAAGACAGCTGGTGGCTGCGCCCCGACCAGGACAACACTACGCATCTCTCCGTTGTTGATGCGAACCGGATGGTCGTTGCACTCACACAATCACTCGGGCCCAGCATGGGAACGCGCCTGGCCGCGCCCGGACTGGGATTTCTTTACGCGACACGCCTGGGCACGACGCCCGGCTCGCGTCCCGGATCAACGATCGCACCCACCATTGTCCTCGATTCGCTCGGGCGCCCCCGCTTTGTACTGGGCGCCGCCGGGGACGCGCGCATTATCACGGCTGTGATCCAGACGATCAGTCGCGCAATCGACAGGGGAATGCCGCTGGACCGTGCGGTTGCGGCGCCGCGCGTGCATCCGATGGGACGTGCCTCGCTCCGCGTGGAACGCGATTCCGCGATCCGCTGGACCGATTCCGAAATGCAGCGCTTCCGCGCACTTGGGTTTCAGGTGGACAGCGGAGCATCGAATTATTTCGCGCGTGTACATGCGGTATCGATTGACATTCGCAGGAACCGGCTCCTGGGCGTGGCAGAACCACGCGGCAACGGCGGCGCCGCCGGCCCAACGCGCGCGGCGCGCCATTAGCGATGCACTATTGGCAGAAGCACTCCAGCTACGAGTACGATTGTCGTAATCTTGCCGACCCTATTGACTGATTTGTCAATGGGGCGGTATTGAGAGACTATCAGCGCCTTGTGCTTTCGAGCCGCATAACTCTCGCCCAATGCAAAATCCACTTGCCACTTTCCATTCTCCGTTCTCCGTTCTCCTTAAGTCCCGACCACTGTAAATTCACTTGCTGCGAAGAGATGCAGCCTGCGCCGGTTCTGCTCACGAGCGTGGTTGTCAGAGGTCGCACTGGACTCGCGCGCCGTGCATCGGGGCTGCCCGATTCAACTGGAAGCTGGGATTACATCACCGGCTCGGGGCTCAGGAGGCGCTCCGCGAAGCCGTGCGTATAGACATCGAAGATCAACAAGTGAATGTCTTCTCGTAGGAGCATCTCGCTGCAATCGCGCTCGAGACCAACCGGCTGAAGGACAAAGTGCGGCTCGCGCAGTTCCCCGATTCCTTCATGAATAACTTGTCGCGCCACGCGTGCGTCTTGTCGTCCCACAGCGAGGGGTCAAAAGGCAGGCAGCACACATTGCATTCGCGGCTCGCCGCGCTGGATGTGGCGGGGCTTCGAGTGGCAGTGGTTGGCGTGGTGAGATCCAGCATGAAATTGCGCAGCCCAGTCTCGTGAAAAAGGGCCTTTGAATCGTTGCATGGCGTCCTCCGTCCTCGGCATTTGCGATGTCATCATTTTCCACGGTCATTGAATACAGAATGCGCCGACCGTGGCAACGTCCCCTATCGCGTGCCGCCGCTATGGGATCGTTGTCGTGCCAGCGCGTGCAAGTAATTCTTCTTCCCAGCGTTTGTGCGCCCCCGCGAGCAGGGCGTGAACTTCATTGTCAGAGACCTCCGAGAAGTCCTCGTACCAGATACCCACGCCGTAAAATGGCTCTGGCCTGATAACGGCAACGCAATCGTCCGCGACCGTGTGAAACATGCGCACCGCCTCACGCGACGCTACCGGAATTGCGGCGATAATCGCGCGCGGCTTGAGTTGCCGCAGGGCCACAATGGCGGCGTGCATCGAGGCACCCGTTGCGGCGCCATCATCGACTACAATAACCGTCGCGCCAGCAATCGCCGGAAAGGGAGTGTCGCCGCGATAGGCACGTTCACGCCGGTGCAACTCTTTCCACTCCCGTGCGGCAACGCGTTCCAGCAACTCCGGCTGCATCCGAAGTTGCGCGACGATGTCATGGTTGAATACCTGCGCCCCGCCGCTCGCTATCGCGCCAAGTGCCAGCTCTTCATGCCCTGGCACACCCAGCTTTCTCACGACGAAAATGTCCAAAGGTGCGTGCAACTCTTCGGCTACACGAGCTGCAACGGGTATTCCACCACGGGGAAGGCCGAGCACAACAAGAGGGCGTTCGGCACTGCGCGAAAGCAATGCGACACCGAGGCGCCGTCCGGCATCGACGCGATCCACAAAATGTGGCGCTGGCAACATGTGAACATCTCCTTCAGATAATCTTCCGGGCAAGATATCCGTGGCCACGCGTTCTTTGTGTCAGCAATGTTGTGCATCGTCCCGTCAGGGAACTGCGTACGGGACAGGTTCCATCCCATGGCACGAACTGAACATGTTTAGCGCTGCGACTGGGCAGCGGAAGGGTAATCCCCTACCGAATGCCGGTTGTTTTCCCGACTGACGGACAGCAGCGAGAAACCTACGCTTGTCCTGTGTTCCGGTACCCCACATCGGAGAGCCTCGGAGATCTCCGTGATAATGAGCGAATCCATGGCGAAGCGGGCATGTGACACCCGGGATGAGACCAGTGCACCTGCTCTGACTCCCCAGAACGTCGCGTTCGTGCTTATGTCATTCGAGGGACCGGACGAATACTCATGCGCCGGCGGCCTGGGAGTCCGAGTGTCTGCGCTCGCGGATACACTCGCGTCCGGCGGCTACGAGACACATCTGTGCTTCATCGGCGACCCATCCCTGCCGGCTGAGGAATCACGCAATGACGGCCGGTTGATCCTGCATCGCTGGGCACAGTGGCTCAGCGCGATTCACCGGCGCGGCGTCTATGACGGAGAAGATGCCAAGGTACGAGAGGTTACTTCTTCTCTCCCGAGCCACGTCGCACAGCACATCATCGCGCCGCTGTTGGCCAAGGGCAAGATTCCCGTTGTTCTCACAGAGGAATGGCAGACGGCGCAGACCGCCATCGAACTCTCCGATCGCCTTAACGAACTCGGCATCAGAGATCGCGCATTGCTCTTTTGGAACGCGAAGAATCCCTACTCGTTCGACAGCATTGACTGGCCGCGCCTGGCGTTCACCAACACAATCACAGCTGTCAGCCGCTACATGCGATCGATTGTCCGGTCGCGCGGCGCTGATGCGATCGTCATTCCCAACGGGATTCCTTCAAGGCTTCTGGGTCGTGCCCTCGGTGTGGAGGCTAGACGTCTGCGCAGCCTGGCATCCGGCTGCTCTCTGTATTTCAAGATGGCGCGCTGGGAAAAGGAGAAGGGATGGAGCCAGGCCCTGGACGCCATGCTTGCTTTGCGTGAGCGCGGAAGCCGTGCTACGCTCATCGCGCGCACTGGCGGCCCGACAGGAGCCGGATCCGGTCTGCAGGTCGACGCAATGGCACGCGGACTAAATGCCGTTGAGATCCACTCTGCCGACGGCTTCGTTGACCGTATTGCAAATCTCGCGCGCAACGCGACACAGGTTATTACGCTTCGTTTCGGCGTGAACGAGGTGCTGGCCAATACGCTTTACGCAACTTGCGATGGCGTGCTGGCCAACTCAGTGTCTGAACCATTCGGACTCGTCGGCCTCGAGGCGATGGCCGCGGGCGGCGTTGTATATACTGGAGGCACCGGGGAGGACTATGCTGTCTCCGGCAAAAACGCGGTCGTACTCGAAACGCTTCATGCTGCAGAAATAGTCGACCGTTCAGATGAATTGGCCGCCAATCCGGACAGAGTCGCGCGTATCAGACGCGCTGCAATGCGCACGGCACGCGATTTCACCTGGGACAAGGTGCTGGCAACACTGGTCGGGCGTGCCGAGGAAGCTGCACGTCGACAAGCAATTCTGCCGCGGCGGCAATGCCCTCCATTGCCTTACGAACAACCGGGGTTTGCACTACTGCTTCCATCGCTACACAAAGCGAACTTACCCATGCGCCGAGTACGTGAATCAGATCGACAGATTCGCGCGGGTTCACGGCAAACGGAGGCGGTATGACAGGGACAGCCAGGACCACTGAGACGCGCCGCGAGGTTACAGCGATTGATCTGACCATCGTGGGTTCGTGAAGATGATTGCCGCAGCTACGACGCACCGATTCGAGAATCGCCGCGATGCCGGGCGCCAACTGGCGAAGCGCCTCGCCGGTCTTGTGAAGGGCGAGAGGGCGCTGGTTGTTGCTGTGCAGGATGACGGCATTCCGGTCGGCTACGAACTTGCGCGTGCATTGCACGCGCCCCTGGAGTCGCTGCGTCGCGAGGCGCAACCGCTGCCGGATCTGAGCGCACGAACAGTGATTCTTGTTGATGACGGACTGGCAACCGAAGCAACTATCCTTGCGGCAGTGAAGACAATCAGGCAGGGCGGAGCGGACCGGATAATCGTCGCCGCGCCAGTGAGGACACCGGATGTGTATGCCATCGTGCGTCTCGTAGCAGATGAATGCGCGTGCGTTGTCTCACACTTTCCCATTCATGAGCTGAGCGAGTGGTACGATGACTTTGCACAACCTTCGGCTTCCGAAGTGCAGACTCTGCTTGCGGCAAACCGACGCTGGATTTCACGGAGTTCTGACAGGGGGGCGAGACCCCACGCGACAATCTACTGATCTGTTGAATGCATGCAGTGACGCAGCCACAGCTCAATTATCAACGACCTGGAGAAAACAATGTTAAGACTGAGTGATATAATGTCGCGCGATGTCGTGACCTTTGATCAGAATCTGAGCATGAGAGATGCCATGAACAGTCTTGCGTCGCATCACATGAGCGGGGCACCGGTAGTCTCCGGCAACAACGTGGTTGGAGTTATCTCGGCCACTGATTTGCTCGAGTTTGCGTCCAGCCTCCCGAGCCTCAATGAAGAGCGAGAGGAACGCGACCTGGAATCGTCGGGGGACGATACAGCCGGTTTCGATGACGACGGCAACTTCCACTCCTTCTTCCTCGATTCGTCGGACGAAGCGGGTGCTGACAGCGCGTCGCGCCACTTCGCGACCGACGGACTCGAATGGAACGTTCTGGAAGAGCATACTGTGTCGGAATCAATGACACGTGTGCCCATCTGCAGTCTTCCCTCCAATGCGCCGGTAACGGAGGCAGCGGAGTACATGCAGCGCGCGTCCGTGCACCGCATACTCGTGATCGATGCGGGCAAGGTTGTTGGAATCGTCACGACAACCGATATCGCTCGTGCTGCAGCTGAGGGCAAGCTGGAGAGACGGGTTTACGTGTTCCCCTCCCGCGGAGACTCTCGCAGGTGACAATGCCAGTCGGCGAATCGACGATGCGGCAAGCAGCGGGCGTCAGCCACTATGTCCGGAATGTGGCGAGTGTGTCACGCCGTGACACAAACACAGTTGGAGGTAAGGCAGCCAACCTCGGCGAACTGACCAATGCCGGCCTTCCGGTTCCGCCAGCATTCGTAATTGATGTTAACGCCTTCCAGCGCTTTCGCGATTCCAACGCGCTGGGAGAGAGGATCACTAGCCTTCTTTCAGAACTGAACGCAGACGATCCCGATTCCCTTCAGGCTGTTTCCACCAAACTTCGCGCGCTGGTCGAAGGGGGAGTCATGCCCGAAGACCTGGAATGTGAGATTCGCGATGCCTACCTGCAGCTTGGCAAGGACGCGGCCAGGAAGGATATTGTCGTGGCCGTGCGCTCCTCTGCAACAGCTGAGGATACTGCGAACTATTCGTTCGCGGGGATGTTCGAGAGTTTCCTGAATGTCGGCAACGCGATTGCTCTTCTGCAGAGCATCAAGAAGTGCTGGGCATCGACATTCCACGCACGCGTTCTTTTCTATAGAGTAAAGCAGGGATTCGCTTCGGAGATGCCGGTCGCGGTCGTCGTGCAGCTCATGATCGACGCTTCACGGTCGGGAGTCCTTTTCACCGTTGATCCCGCGACCCGCAACGCCAATCATATAGTGGTTGAGGCGGCATGGGGTCTCGGAGAAGTCGTGGTTCTCGGCCAGGTCACCCCCGACCGGTACATAATCTCGAAGGACAGTCTCGGCGTTGTTGAAAAGAACACAGGTCGCAAAGATTTCCTTCTCGAGCGTGATCCGCAGACCGGAGACACACGGCGGATTGACCTTGCTGGCGATCCGCGCCAGAACGCACCGGTGCTGTCGCCGGACGATCTGCACGCGCTCGCCGTCATTGCAAAACGAATAGAGCAACACTATGCATCGCCGCAGGATGTCGAGTTTGCCTTTGCGGGTGTCGACCTCTTCATAACACAGTCGAGACCAATCACTACATTAACCTCAGCGAACGGCGCCCAGCATGAGGCCGAAGGCGCCGCGCAGGAAGCGCCGGAGACTATTCTTGCCCGCGGGCTCGGCGCGAGTCCCGGTATCGCGGCTGGTGCGGTGCGGGTGCTCAAGTCGGCCGAAGATTCCGGCCAGCTGAAACGCGGCGAAGTCCTGGTCACACACATGACATCACCCGACTGGGTTCCACTCATGCGCAGTGCGTCGGCCGTCGTCACGGAAACGGGTGGCATGACGTCGCACGCAGCCATAGTGTCGCGTGAGCTGGGAATTCCCTGCGTTGTGGGAACGGGAAATGCGACCTCCGCGCTGGTGGACGGTATGTACGTGACCGTCGACGGTCAACGCGGAACAGTGGTCTCGGGCCGCTCGGAAGCGCTGGCGAAACAGAGTCATGTCGGGATGGAACCACAGATTCGATCCGCATCTCCGGCCAAAGTCTTCACAGCGACAAAACTCTACGTGAACCTAGGCGAGCCTGATCGGGCCGATGCCGTGGCTCAAATGGATGTTGATGGTGTCGGCCTCCTGCGAGCGGAATTCATGTTGCTCTCCGCGCTCGACAAAACACATCCGCGCAAGCTGATGGATGCGGGGCGTGGCGAGGAGATCGTAAACAAGCTCGCGGAAAAACTGCTTGTTTTTGCCCGTGCTTTCAGCCCGCGACCTGTGATCTATCGGGCCATGGATTTCCGCACCAATGAGTTTCGTGGTCTCGATGGCGGCGTCAAGTTCGAGCCTCAGGAAGAGAACCCGATGATCGGCTATCGCGGCTGTTACAGGTATGTCAAGGAACCAGATCTCTTCAAACTCGAACTAAAGGCGATTGCGCAGGTAAGGCGCGAGCTGAAGAATGTTCATTTGATGATCCCCTTTGTGCGCACCGCCTGGGAATTCCGGGAATGCAGGAAACTGATTGACGACAGTGAACTCGGCGCAGACCGTACAATGCAGTTGTGGGTGATGGCGGAAGTGCCGTCAGTTGTGTACTGGCTGCCCGAATACGTCGCAAGTGGCGTGACGGGAGTATCGATCGGTTCAAATGATCTCACGCAGCTCGTACTCGGCGTGGACCGTGACAGCGAATCGGTCGCACCGCTGTTCGACGAACGTGATGCGGCGGTTCTGGACACGATTCACCAGATCATTCGCGTGAGTCACGACCTCGGCGTTACTGTGTCGATCTGTGGACAGGCACCTTCGGTGTATCCCGAATACGCAGCGCAGCTGGTGCGCTGGGGAATCGATTCGATATCGGTCAACCCTGATGCAATTGATCGTGCACGACGTGCGATCGCGCAGGCGGAGCAGGCTTTGCTGCTTGACGCGGCAAGAAGGGGGATTGACAAGAGAACGTTGTAGGAAAGGTCCCGGCATTTGATCCCCGCAAGCGCGCTGTCGCACTCGTGGTTACGATGTCGGAGTTGACGCAGTTCGAGGGCGCCGTCCGCCTCGCAATCGCCGCACTGATCGGGCTCGGCGTCGGACTTGAGCGCGAATGGTCCGGCCACGCTTCCGGACCAGACGCGCGATTCGCTGGTCTCAGGACATTCCTGCTCATGGGCCTTCTGGGCGGCAGCGCGGGACTGCTGATCATGCTCGGGAACCCGCTCGCCGCGGCCGTGATCGCGGTCGGAGGCGTTCTGTTCGGCGTCGCCGCTTATGCCATGGCCGTTCGACGCACAGACTCTTCGCTCGATGGAACGACCGAGGCGGCCGCTCTCGTCGTTGTTGCCCTGGGTGTTCTCGCTGGAGTCGGCTGGCTCGCTCTTGCGGCGGGGGCGGCCGCAGTTGTCGTTCTCGCACTTCGCGAAAAGTCCCGAATGCATTGGCTGGTTGGCCAAATGGAAGAGCATGAACTTCGCGCTGCATTCCAGTTCGCGGTATTGGCGCTGGTGGTGCTTCCCCTTCTTCCGGTTGGACCATACCTCGGTGATATGGCAATTCGTCCGCGCCTGTTGTGGTCCCTCGTATTGGTCTTCTCCGGGCTGAATTTCGCCGGCTACATCGCGAGGCGCGTAATCGGCCCGGCGCGCTGGGTGGCCTGGTGTCGTCCACGGGCGTGACGCTGACTTTTTCCCGGCAAAGCAGGGTTGAGCCTGACATGGCAGCTTCGCTGGCCAGCGGAGTGGTGGCCGCGAGCACGGTGATGTTCATACGGGTCAACATGGTGGCTGCCGCACTCGCCCCAGCAGTAGCAATCGAACTGCTCCCACTTCTGGTTGCACCTGTTCTCGTCGGCGTCATCCTGCTCTTGCTCGGCTGGAGGACTATGAGCGACAACTCAAACACAGCCGGCGATTCCACCGAGAATCCGTTGCGACTCTGGTCGGCTATCAAGATGGCAATGCTGTTCCAGGCAGGAATGATTGCGATCGCGCTCGCGACGAGATGGATGGGTGAACCGGGACTTTACATCACTGGAGCGCTTCTGGGAATAACCGACATCGACGCTCTCACGGTATCGATGACAAGTGGCGACGCGCGCGTGGCGCCCGATGTTGCGGCGCGTGTGATTGCGGTTGGTGTTGTTGCTGTCACGCTCTTCAAACTCGGGCTCAGCGTAGTTCTCGGGTCACCGAAATACGCCCGACTGACCGCTACGGGGCTGCTGTTGATGTCGCTCGCCTGCGGCATCGCAATCTTGCTGCTGAGGACATAGTGTTCTCTGCGTGCAAGTCCCCGGCTCCATCGTGACACTGCGTGCAGCGCCAATTGCAATAGCGAGGCAAGACGAAAGCGAGGGCGCAAGGCGCCGATATTTCTGTTCACGCAGTAGATCCTGTCAGAATCTTCCTGCGGAGTTCATGAATTCTGTCGATCAGATAACACTCTCGTGGCAGTTCCGCGAGTGCGCGCTGCTCCGCTATCACGTTCAGATAGCTGCAAAGGGCGGAATCAATATCGGCACGGTCATTGTCAGAGATGCCGGACGGTGATGCCTTCTTATTGCTGGTCTGCCTGTTACCGCTCATGAGTTCTCCTCCGCGAGGTGCAGCCTCCGAGTAGGCACGTGCTCGGCAGCGCAGAGATCGACAGTGAAAACGCCGTGCGGCTGCCTCCCTGGACATGGTAAAGATTGATGCACATGCATTCTGCACCAGGCGCGCGTCACAGGCTGTAGGGAATTCCGTTATCGTTTGGAAGGATTCCCCCTACACCGTCAAGCGCCTCATTCCACCACCAGCCAGCGTGAAGATGCACCGCGCGTTCTACGTGCGAACCTCATGTGATGGGTTCGCCGCGGGGGGGCCATGGCGTAGGCTACCTGATGGAGTGAAATAATGGGCATCCGCCGCCACAACACTTTACTGCTACGTGCGACCGGGATCTCGTCACTACTGCTGGCCGTCGCTTTGGTCGCCTGTTCGGACAACTCGCCGTCCGAACCGCTGTCGAACCCTCATTTAGATGGACAGACGGCCGCCGGATCGCAGGTGGCGACTACCACGACGGACGCCACAGGTTACTTCCAGCTTCCCACCCTGCCCGGCGGCGAGTATGTCGTGACTTTCGTGGTTCCAGTCGGGAGCATCTATACCAGCGGCTGGACTGTCGGGATTGCCTGGGAGGGAAGCCGCGACAGTCCATGGTTCATCATGCTTCGGAAGAAGTGAGCTGACGCTCGGGAGCCTGCGCAAACGAGAGGGTCACGTCGGCGCCATGAGCAAGAGTATTGTGCGCGGGGCAACTGCGGGCCACACGCTCGAGCAATTCGATGTAGTGCGTAGGCACGCCCGCCGGCAGCGAAACACGAACGACGAATTCCTTAACACGGTTCGGGTCTTTGGCGCCGTGTTGATCCACTTCCACACGCAACCCATTAGTCGCCAGCCCTCTCGCGTGGCAGAACTGTTGCACGTAGAGCGCAACGCAGGAACCCAGAGCGACACCGAGCATTTCAATGGGTGATGGACCCAGGTCCTTTCCGCCTGCGTGGAGGGGCTGATCCAGCACGATCTCATGTGATCGTACTTGCGCAACGAACCTCACGCCACTTTGAAGCGTGACAACCATAGGCATGCGCTCCTGTTGTTCTTTCATAACGACCTCGCCGTTGCAGGCTGCTGCGAAGCCGCACCAGGCGGCTGCGAGTTGAGTTCCACCTTCTCGAGTGCGCGAAACAGACTATCCCGCACTTTTTCCGCCAGGTGCTGGATGCCGCGGTTACCGGTGAGGGACAATGCTTCGATGGGATCCAGCGCCGCGATCACCGTCGTGCCCGGCCTGTCGCCCGCACGGACGACCACGTTGCACGGCAACAGCAGTCCAATATCGCGCTCGGCACCCAGCGCCTCAAAGGCAAATGACGGATTGCACGCTCCGAGTATGACGTAGGGTGCGAAGTCGGTGCCGAGTTTGTTCTTGATGACCGCGGCGACATCAATGTCGCACAGTACTCCGAAGCCCTCAGCGGCAAGGGCGCTCTTTGTCTGCGCGAGAGCGTCTCCCTGGTCAAGCGGGACGTTAATGCTTATTCCGTAGCGAGTTGATTGAGTGATCATTGGTGTACTCCCTCCAGGCCGATTGCGCCCCGGCACCGGCATGGCAGTTGTGTTAACGCATGATAGGTCATTGCCATTCATGGGTCTGTCAGGAGGCTGCCGGGAGTTGTGTCGGGCGTTGCAGGACAGACCGTTGTGTGCGTGCCACCGATGAGCGAGCGCGGTACGCGCCGACGGACTTTGTTCGTACATTTCAGAATGACAAACACACCCTCCTTGAAGGAGTCGCGCACAAAGTGTCCGTCGTGCGGCGCAAGCAGCGCCGGAAAGTTTTGCGGGGAATGTGGAACGTCTCTCCGGGGAGGCGCATGTGTCCGCTGCGGCACTGAACTCGGCTCCGGCGCACGCTTCTGCGAGGAATGCGGCCTCGCGGTCAATCCAGGCGCGGCCACAGGTCGCAGCGGCAATCGCGGGTTGCCCACGCCAGCATATCTCGTGGGTGGTTTGGCCGCGATCGCGCTTGTCGTGCTCGTGGTTGTGAAGCTTTCATCAGGCGGCGGCACCGGTGCGGCCATTTCGCAGGCTCCTCTCGGCGCCATGTCTGCGCCTGATATTTCGAACATGACGCCTCGTGAACGTGCTTCCCGTCTTTACGATCGCATCATGCGACTACACGAGGAGCAGAAGGCCGAGAGTGTCGCGTTCTTTGCGCCAATGGCGCTGACCTCGTATGGCGAGATAACCGACCTCGACGCAGACGGTCGCTACGACATGGCGCGCATCGCGATGGTCGCCGGCGCAGTTCCTCTCGCCAATGCACAGGCGGACACGATTCTCAGAGGAGACCCGAACCACCTCCTCGGGCTGATTCTGTCAGCCGACCTTGCGCGCAGCGGAAACGATGTCACCCGGGCGCGCAAGTTCGAGACGGCATTCGTCACTTCGTACGCGCGTGAGATGGAGCGCAAACTACCCGAATACGAGGCGCACGGGCAGGAAATCCAAACGGCCCTCGCGCGCATGCGCGATAGTACGAAGCGTTAGACCTCGTTCACCGGCGCCGCATCAGGGTGGGAATCCGTGTGCGTCCACTTCCGCACCGCAAGCACCACCGCGACCGCGCCGGCAGCCAGCGCAGCGAAAGGCAACAGGTAAAGAAGTCGGTTGAAGCCGGAAGGTTTGGGACGCAGCAGTATCCATTCGCCGTAACGCGCTACAAAATACGCTTTGACGTCATCGCCCGACTTTCCCGCCGCCAGCTGATCGCGAACGACATCGCGCAATTCCTGCGCAAGCTCTGAAGGCGAATCCTCGACGGACAGCCCCTGACATACCGGACATCGCAGCAGCGAGGCTACCTCGCTCGTGCGTCGTTCCAGCGCCGAGTCCCGTGGCGCCGGGGTTACCGCAGTCACTTGCATTGCCAAGGATGCCGGCGAACCACTGCTCATGCCAGTCACAACGAGAAAGGCCGCGGCGTTCAGCATGAGATGTGCGCGTACGACCAGCATCAGCGAGGCGCACCCGCCGTTCCGCCAGCGGTGTCAGCGGCAACCAGGAGCGAATCGATTTTCTGCACGAGTAACTGCGCGGTTATGGGGCCAAGGTGCTTGTAGGCCACTTTCCCATTGCGCCCAATGAAGAATGTCTCAGGCACTCCGTAGAGGCCGTAGTCGATGGCCGTGCGTGATCCCGGGTCCAGCACTGAGGCATACGACTGCCCGCCCATTGACGCGATCCAGCGGCGCCCATTCTCCGCGATGTCGTTGTAGAGAACGCCAACGAACCGCACATCGGCGCCGGCGTATTTCGCGGCGACCTGGCTGAGGGCCGCGTGTTCATCCTTGCATGCCAGACACCACGACGCCCAGAAGTTGAGCACAACCACTTTGTTGCGGAGGTCCTCGAGGCGAATGCTGTCCAGGGAGGTCCGTCCCCCCGAATCGGCAAAGACCTGCAACGCAAAAAGAGGCGCGTAACGACCCGGCAGTGGGGAAACTATCTGCGATGGATCACGCGTCAGTCCGAACGCGAGAATGCCAATGACAGGAATGGCGACGGCGCCGGCGAGAGCGGCTCTGCGCCAGTTCATGAAGTAACACCCGCGGGCGGCTCCGTTGCGAGAACGGATTCCGGAGCGGATGTGTATTCCGTGCGAGCCGGCGAATAATCCGGTTCGAACGCGGATTCCACCGCGCGCTTTCGGGATGGCCACGCTGCTATGAGTGCTCCGAGGAAAACAATTCCTCCACCAGTCCATATCCAGCCCACCAGAGGCTCGGCCAGCGCGCGCAATGTTGCCGTAGATCCGTTCCTCTCGAACGCCATCAGGTTGATGTACAGGTCGCCCGATGGTCGCGAGCGCACCGATGGCGTGGGTACAGGTTGCTCCGAGGCGTCGTAGAAATTCTGGCGCGGCGAGAGGAGTTGAACAAACTGTGATCCCTTCAATACAGAGACGTCGGCGCCGACAACGAAGCGCTGTGGCTCTCGCCGTCCCCAAAGGGAATCGAGGCGCAACGTCCAGCCCCGAAGCTGCATCGTCTGGCCCGGCGAGAGTGTTGCTTCCGCCTCACCGCGAAAGGTTGATGACGACGCGATTCCCAATGCGATGGCGAGAATTCCAATGTGCGCGATGTATCCACCGTAGCGATGCCGATTCGCCACGATCAGGCGCTGCAACGCCAGCGGAAACATTTCTCCATGCGCGCGCATGCGGGCCCGGGCGCCGATCCAGAACTCGCGCAGGTTCACAGTCAACGCAAACCCGGCGAAGCCGAACGCCATGATCGTGTAGACATTGCGCGTGCCGGCTACAACAGCCACAATCGCCCCGACAAGCAGCATGACCAGGGGAACCCGGAAAGTTGTTGAGAGCACCTCACTGGATGTGCGCCGCCACGGGAGCGCCGGACCAACGCCGACCAGAAAGAGCAACGCCATGGCGATGGGCAGCGTCATGCTGTCGAAGAATGGAGCGCCCACGCTCACCTTCACTCCGCGCACCGCCTCCGCCACGAGCGGAAAGAGTGTTCCCAGAACAACGGTGAAGCAAAAAGCGGAAAGCAGCAGATTGTTGAGGAGGAATACGGTCTCGCGCGAAATCGCGCTGTCGAGCCGCCCGGTGGAGCGCAGACTTCCGCTCTGGCCTGCGACAAGCGCCAGCGATGCGATCAGCACCACGGCGATGAATCCGAGGAACCAATACCCGATTGTTCCCTGCGTAAACGCGTGCACGGACGAGAGAACTCCGCTGCGCGTCAGGAATGTACCGAGCAATGTCAGCAGGAAGGTGCTCACTATGAGCGTGAGGTTCCATACTTTGAGCATCCCGCGCCGCTCCTGTACCATCACGGAATGGAGAAATGCTGTCGCTGTCAGCCAGGGCATGAAGGACGCATTCTCCACGGGATCCCACGCCCAATAGCCGCCCCACCCGAGCACTTCATAGGACCACCACATCCCAGCGACGACCGCGGCAGAAAGGAATGCCCACGCCGAAATTGTCCAGCGCCGCGACAGGCGAATCCAATCGGGATTGTCGAGTTCACCAGCGAGCATCGCTCCAGTCGCGAAGGCGAATGGCACGGTCATTCCCACGAACCCCAGATACAGCAGGGGCGGATGGACTGCCATGAGGGGATGATTCTGCAACAGCGGGTTGGGTCCCGGACCATCGAGCGGCACAGGGCTTACCAATCCGAATGGAGAGGCTGGTCCCACGAGAAGCATCAGAAAGAATGCATTTACGAAGAGAACGACCGCGCTTGTGTACGGAACAAGAGTGCCGGGCCGTTTGCGATGCAGGTAGACGACGAGTGCGCCGTACGCCGAGAGCACCGCGCCCCAGAAAAGAATGGAGCCCTCGAGCGCGCCCCACAGCGACGCGATCGTATACAATAGTGGCGTGCTTCTGCTCCCCACCTGCGCGACATACTCTATGCTGAAGTCGTGCGTCACCAGGCCAATGATCATCGCCAGCGTCGCGATCCACACGAGCGCAAAAACCGCGTAGACCGCAGCGTAGCCGCCCGACACGATGTCGGAGCGCCGCGCGCGCGATCCGTAGACGCTGAGCACCATCCCCAGTGCCGTCATCGCCAGCGCGACGATAAGCGTGCTGGCACCGATGCTTCTCAACATCAGGGTGTGCCCTTGATGAGCGACTTGTACATCTCCTCAGGTTTCTCCCCGGGGTGCGGTGCGCGGTATTCGTTGGAGTGTTTGACCATGATACTGTGCGATTCGAATATTCCGCTGCGACCCAGCTTTCCCTCCACGACAACCCCGATTCCGGGACGAAACATTGGCGGCGGAACGGAGCGGGCGTGCACCGTTACCGCTTGCGTACCATCCGTCATGCGAAAGCGGAGATCGAGAGCTGCCGCGTCCCAGGTGACACTGCCCGCCTCGATCTGTCCGCCCAGCCGAACGGGGCGGTCGTATGCCTTTTCTCCGCGCGCGAGCAGTTCGCCCGGAGTGAGAAAGTAGACCAGGTTGCTGCCGATACCGCCATAGAACATGAAAATCAGGGTCGCGAGGATGACGACAACCCCGGCAATCGGCAGTATCCGTTTGCGGCGACGCGTTTGAACAGAAGGAGCGCTCATTGTCCTGCCCCCCCGGTGGCGGCGCGCAATCTCTCTCTCGCTCGTCGTACAACGCCGAACTCCAGCCAGATACAGTAGCCGATCATCACAACCCACGTCACCGCGTACGCCGCAGTCACATAACTCCATTCAGACATCTTCAACTCCTCCCCGCGAGTGCTTCACGTTCGGCAAGTTCATCAGCTGCGTATTCCATCTTTGCTGCGTCGTAGCGGCGCGCGATGAAATAGATGAGTACCAGCAACACCGCTATCGCATTGATTCGCAATCCCAGCGCGTATTCGGGATCCACCGTACTCGGGCTGGACTGCACCTGATGCAAAGTACGCCACCAGCGCACCGACATGTAGACGACGGGCACATTGAGAGCGCCAAGGATTCCAACCGCGGCACTCCAGCGTGCCCGTCGCTCCGGCTCGTCAATGAAGGCCCGCAGTGCCAGATACCCTATGAATATCAGCAGAAGGACGAGAGTTGATGTGAGACGGGGGTCCCAGGTCCACCATACTCCCCAGGTGGGTCTGCCCCAGATCGAGCCGAGCACGAGCGTGAGCGCAGTGAGCACGGCGCCAGCCTGCGCGGCGGAAAAAGCCAGAAAGTCCGCATTCCGGGACCTCGTCATGAGTACGCGCGCACTGGCAACCAGCACAACGAATATCGCAATGAACGCATTCCACGCCACCGGAACGTGCACGTACATGATTTTTTGGAGATTTCCCATGTCGCGGTCCGGCGCGGAGGTGCTGAAGGCGTATACCTGCGCCACAACGAGGATGAGAATTGCCGCAGCCCCGAACATCGGTATCCAGCGCTTCTCCGATGCAAGCGACGCCGCGGATTTCGTTCTCGCGATTGCGTTCATCTCATTCCTCGATCACCTGTTCGAAAGTGAGCAGCGCTGCCGTGAAAAAGAGGACGTCGAATCCTGCCAGCAGCCTTATCCACGATGCGGAATCTCCCATGGCGTCACCCTCCAGCAGCGCACGCGTTGCCTGTACAGCAGCGAGAAAAAGAGGTATCAGCATCGGAAACAACAGCAGTGGCAGCAAGACTTCTCTGGCGCGTACCCGGCTTGTCATTGCCGCGTAAAATGTGCCCATGGTGGCGAATCCAAAGGTCGCGAGAATGACAACCGCCGCGAGGGCCAATGGGGCCGTACTCACCGGAGGATGATACAGCACCAGCGTGAGTGGAACGAGTATCAGCTCGACGGCAAATATCAGCGCCAGGTTGGCAATGAGTTTGCCGATGAATATTGGCCAGCGCCCGCCGGGATAAAGCAACAGCGTCTCGAAAGCGCCACCATCGAGTTCGATTTGATATGACCGATTGAAGGTAAGCACGCCACTGAACAGGACCGCCAACCAGTAGATCCCCGCAGTGGCGTTGCTCAGGGCGTCGGCATCGGGTCCGATGGCGAACGCAAACAACACCAGCATGAGTGACGCAAACGCGACAACCGCGCCGATGCCTGCCTTCCCTCGAATGTCGGTCAGCAGATCCTTCCAGGCTATGGCCCGCGTGCGTGCTAATCCGCGTTGCCATGTCATCCATGCTCCCCGAAAAGCGCGTTGCGACCACGCCGTGCCGCGTTCTGCCTGTCGGAATCATCAGCCGGTGCGAGAAGGCCATCGCTCATGATCAGCATGCGATCCGCGACGGTGTTCGCAACCGTCGTGTCATGGGTAACCACTATGGTGGCCCCACCTGCCGTGCGCGTATTCGCGATCAGTTGATGCACGCCGGCAACCGCATCCGTATCAAGCGCGGTGTACGGTTCGTCGAGCAGCAGCACGCGGGGCTGCTGCAGCAGGAGGCGCGCGAGCGCGAGACGTCTCTGCATTCCCGCGGAAAAAGTGCGAACCATTTCATCGGCGTGCGACAGGAGCCCGACGCGATCGAGAAGCGTGCCTACTTCCGCGCGGTTCACAGACCGGCCCAGCATGCGCTGCACGAATCGCAGATTCTCCGCCGCCGTGAGATCGGCGTACACACCCGTTGAGTGACCCATCAGGGCTATCTGCGAGCGAACTTCCGCGGCGGCGGCGCGCAAGTCATGGCCACAAACCGTGCCCGTTCCGCGCGACGCGCGCAGTGTCGTCGCAATGATGCGGAGAAGTGTGCTCTTGCCACTGCCGTTGCGCCCGATGACGAGCACGACCTCGCCGCCCTGGACCTGCAGCGACACGCCACGCAGAATCCATCGCGCACCGAAGCGGTGCGCGATTTCGCGCAGATCCACGAGCGGCGCTTGCATCACTCCGGTTTGCTGTGTCGGGGTTTTCACTCGTGAATGGTAGCCGCGTTCCCGCCACCCCGGCTACTGCAATTTCGGCGTTGCAGCCACACGATCGCCCTGATCGGGCACAGCATCCTTCGGCATCAATCCTGCCGCGCCCATCATTCCCATCAGCGCCGGGGCGTTCAGTGAGTCGGCCAGCCCCGACGGAACAACAATCAGCGAGCCGCGCTTGACAATGCTTTCGTACAGCATGTTCATCGCGCGCAGATTCATTGCTGCGGGGTGGTCGCGGTATGCATCCGCCGCTTCGACGAACTTGTGGGCGATCTCCGTTTCCGCGGTACCGAGAATGATGCGTGCCTGCCTCTCCCGTTCGGCCTGCGCCTGACGCGACATCGCATCCTCGAGCGCTGCTGGAATTATCACGTCGCGGATCTCGACCGACTGCACCTGAATCCCCCAGTTCTGCATTTTTTGCTCAAGCGCCATCTTGAGCCCATGCCCCAGTTCCACTCTCGACTGGATGAGTTCCGCGAGATCATGCTTGCCGATGGCGTCGCGCAGCGCTGTTTGCGCAGAGAGGATGACAGCCTCGTCGTAGTCCTGCACCTCGAGTGCGGCGCGCTCGGCGTCGCGAACGATCCAGAACGAGATGGCATCGACATTGACGGGCACGGTGTCGCGTGTCAGGCAGGATTCGGCGCCGAAAGCAGTAGTTCGGATACGCTGATCGATCGTGTATGCGATGCGGTCGATGATGGGTAAGACGGCGAAGTATCCCGGACCGCGCAGTCCGCGGTAACGGCCCAGACGCATAAGCACCGCTTTCTCCCACTGGTCGGTGTACTTGATGGACGTGGTGAGAAACAGCAACAACGCGACGCCCGCGGCAACAACCAGCGGGAGCCCGACGCCAGCGAGGAATAGCGCGCCAGCCAATCCGGCCCCGCCGATCAGCCCTGCTGCCACAGCGGCCAGAGAGTATCGGGTATCGTTCGGAGCATGTCGTGTCATTTTCATCACCTCTCGAGAAAAAGTCGGATGGCGCTCGCCAGCCGTTGCATTATCGCGTCCGAGCCGGCCGGACGTCCTTCATTTTCGGGCGTGTACTGCGCGGGCGCGCGATGGGCGCGACGCTCGTTTGATCTATGAATGGACTGCGAGACTCGCCGATTTCGATGGGCAGTGCCACACGCACAAGAACCGTAAGGACGAAAAGGCCCAGCGCCCAGATCCCGGCGGTGACGCCCAACTCGACCAGGCTGGGTGTGTACTCGACGATTTCGCCGAGCGGCGACGGAATGAATCCTGGCACCACGAGTCCGATTCCTTTCTCGAACCAGATTCCCACGAACAGTACGCCGCAGGCCACGATGAGCAATCGAATGTTGCGTCGCACAGGGTGGATCATCAGGGCGATCGTTGCAACCACGTTGAGCCCGACCGCTGTCCAGATCAACGGCACCAGCGCGCGGTGTTCGCCAATGCCGAGGAAGAGGTACCTCGCGTTGATGCCATGATGCGTGGGCGAGTAGAACTTGTAGAAAAGCTCCGAGCCGAGCATGACTAGGTTGACCTGTGCCGCGATCGTGATAATCAGTGCGAGCTTGGAGAATGTGCCGTCGGAGATTTCGTATCTGGTCTCTTTGCGGATGAACCAGAGGAGGAGTATCACGAACGCGGGACCGGCGGTGAATGCCGACGCGAGGAAGCGCGGTCCCAGAAGCGCGGTATTCCAGAATGGGCGCGCCGGAAGTCCCGCAAGCAGGAACGCAGTCACCAGGTGTATGCTCACCGCCCACATCACGGCGAGATACATCCATGGTAGGTACTTCCTCTTTTCCGGTGTGCGACCGCAGTAGCGGCTGTAGAGGATGTAGAACGGGATGGCAAGATTGAGAGCCAGGTAGCCGTTCAGCACGAGCACATCCCAGGCGAGCAGAGAACGGGGCCAGTTCAGAAAGCCGATGACTGGCATCAGGTGCCAGCCGCCCAGCGGGTTGCCAATGTCGACCACTACGAAGGAGAGGCACATGACCAGCGCCGCCACGGCGACCGCCTCCGCCATGAGCACGGCGCGCCCGAAGTCGACGTCGTGCAGGACATATGCGGGGAGCACCAGCATCATGGCTGCTGCGGCCAGGCCAACAAGGAATGTGAAATTGGAGATATAGAGTCCCCAGCTCACATGATCGTTCATACCTGTAACGCCGAGTCCTTCGCGCAGCTGAACGCTGTAGGCGTATGCGCCCACCAGCATAATGAGTGTGAGGCTGCCCATCCAGAGGTGATAACGTCGCCCTCCTGTGGTGGCGGAACGCAGCGCGCTCAGAGCGAATGCTTTCAGGTGCACTGTCGCCTCAGTCGCTGAAGTACCAGAAGCGCGGCTCCGTCTTCAGATCTTCTTTCAGGCGGAACACGCGTTTGTTCGCGAGCACCCAGCGGATCTCCGAGTTCGGGTCCAGCAAATTCCCAAACACGCGCGCCCCGGTTGGGCATGCCTCGGCGCAGGCCGGGAGCCGGCCCTGTCGTGTGCGATGGATGCAGAAAGTGCATTTCTCCACCACGCCCGTCTTGCGCGCGCGGTTCCCCAGGTAGTGCTGGTTCGGGTTCAGTTCGGCGAGCGGTACTTCTGGAGCGCTCCAGTTGAAACGGCGCGCCCAATAGGGACATGCAGCCATGCAGTAGCGGCAGCCAATGCACCAGTCGTAGTCGATGACGGTGATGCCATCGGGTTCCTGCCAGGTGGCTCCGACGGGGCATACCTTCACACACGGCGGATCGGCGCACTGGAAGCACTGCGTTCCCATGTAGAAATGACCCTCGGCCGGCACCTCGTGCTGGAATGTCGCATCGCCCTCATCGAGATCGATGACGCCGTCCGGCATCTCGAATATGCGGATGTACTGGGTAGCTGCTTTGCGATCGAGGTTGTTCTCGTGGATGCACGCCTCGACACAACTTCGAAATCCCTTGCACTTGGAGATGTTGAACGCGTAGCCAAACACTACCCCCGGCTGCGCACCTGTCGATTGTATCGTTACGTCGGCACCACTTTTCAGCTGCGCAATTCGTTCGAGGCGCGCGATTGTCTCAGATCGTTCCGCTTCAGTCATGAAGCAGTAGTTGCCCTTGATGTACTCCTGCCAGGCGAGGACTTTGATTTCGCGCTCTTCGTCGGTCATTGCGCTCACCGGCGCGCACGCGCTCACGGCCTGAACGCCGGCGGCCATACCTCCGAGGAGCATTGTCAGTGCGCGGCGGCGGTCCACCTTCTTCTGCAGCATCGTCGCATCGCCACCAGCCGCAGGTGTTTCTGGAGTTCGGTCAACGTTCATTGGTTGCGGTCTCGGATGCGCGTCATTTGTGGAGCGCGGAATGGGATGCGCGGTTGCAGAGCGGGTTTGTGCGGGTCGTGGCAGTCGGCGCAGCCCATGACCACGCGGCGTCCCTGCCAGCCGTCGAGCCGCTTGCCATGCGCGCCCGCCGCCCAGGCCTCGGCCTGCGAGAAGTGACATTGGGCGCACAATCGGTAAGCATGGTCCAGCGTGGCGCGCTCGCCGCTCTTGAGAGCGAGCAGTTCGACATTTGCGGCGGAGTGACAGGTGGAGCAAACACCGCCGGTTTGCACAGGGTGCACCGACTTGACGTCCTGGTGCGCATCCGCGATGCGAGTGTCGGCGAGGATTGTGTTCCGTCCCATGTGACAGGAGGTGCAGGGGTACTGGCCAACTTTCGACTGTGTGGTGCGAAGTGAGTTCTGCATCGTCACGTTGCCGAAGCGGCGCGCGAGCGCCGTGGACGGATCGGATGTGCGCAACCTGACCTCGAATGACTCGCCACCTGGCCCCTTCCACAGCATCACCGGCGCTGTGGAAACGGTAGCCAGGGCTCCGGGCTCCAGTGCAGCGTTGAGTATTGCGCGCGCGCTGTCGACCGCTAATTCGATTCCCGGTGCGCTGAACGCCGGCTTGTCGTGCGCCGTGGCAGTATCGCTCAGGGCACAAGCGCCGCTCAGGTACACAGTCGCGACGAGGATCGTGGTTGCGCGAATCTTTCGCAGTGTCATCTGGGGCCTTCACTTCCACCGGCGGCCAGTGGTGGCGGTCGGACGTACACATCCGGTTCAGCGGCGAGCAGGTGGCATTGGCGACAGTTAATGCGCTCCGGGTGCGGCGTCTGGATTTCAGCGACACCAGAGGGACCCGAGTGACAGGTGAGGCAATTCCCGCGAAGCTCGAGGTCATGCGGAATGGGTGGCGGATTCCTCCCAATCAACGTCACCGCCAACTGCGGCCAGGACAGAGGTGTCCAGTTGAGTGTGGAATCCCGCCATCGTCCGGCGCCCGGAGCGTGGCACTGTCTGCAACGGTCATTGGGATTGGTACTCGGCAACGCGACGGCAACAAGCTTGGCATCGCCCACGTGACATTGAAGGCATGCGCCCATTTCGGGATGCGGTGTCACGGGCACGTAAGCGCCGAAGCGGGGTGAGAAACCGCCGCGTTCGTGACAGGTTTTGCAAGCGCCGGTCCGGAACTCGACTGGCGTAAGACCATGCGGGATGCGCGGAGGGGCACCGGGATATACTCGCAGTGCGCGAAAGGTCGCGAGCGTGCGCGGATGTGCGGCACGTCTGTAATCACGTGCTGGCTCGATTGCGAGTACGCCAGAGCCTGTGCGAAAGACGCCCGCCTCGGCGGCAATCGGTTCGTCCGGCGGAACCAGCATTGACAGCGGGACGCTCTGCGCAATTGCAGACGGGAGGCTCGTCGCTGCGGCACTGCGGGCGACTGCTGCGCGCCTGGTTGCGACTACAAACGCGGCGACAGCCGTAGCGGCGGCAGCGATAAGGAAAATGCGCATCGCCAACCCTGTCGCGTGCCGGTTACGGGAATTCACGTGCTGCTTCTCGCTGGCAGGCGTTCTACGCGGACCGCACATGTTGTAGCATCTGGTTGCCCGGAGAGGGGGCAAACAGAATCGTGAGTCAGGATGTTGACTGGAAGCGATTCGTCGAACGACGGGACGAAGAGCTGGCCGCGCGAGGGCTGTGATCGATAGTCGATGTGTGCTTCGAGGTTGAGTGAGCCGCGTCGGCTCACGAGGCGCACAGTCTCGCCGTTTTGAATGCCGAGTTGCTTTGCGTCGTCGCGGTTGATCTCCGCGTACGCACTGGGGACTGCGCGATGCAGTGTGGGGATGCGCTGTGTCATCGAACCCGCGCCCCAGTGTTCCAGTACCGCACCGGTGACCAGCCAGAACGGGAAATCGCGATCGGGTGATTCGGCCGGCTGCTGAAGTGGGCGCAGCCATATCCGTGCGCGGCCATCCGCGTGGCCGTAGAAGTCATATGCGCCACGAGTGCGATCGGCAGCCGGGTCGTAGACGGTGTTGTAGCGCCACTTTGTTTCGCGTCCGTTTACATGAGGCCACATGACCCCATGCCGCGCGCGCAACTCCGACAAAGCAGGCAGCGCGCTCCGCGAATCGTTATGGAATTGGCGGTACTCTTCCCAAATGCGCGCAATGTGCTCGCGCCGCTCCCAGGGAAAGAGTTGCTGCAGCCCAAGACGGCGCGCGACCTCGATCATCTGCCACGCATCACTCATCGCGTCGCCAGGCGGCGCGACCAGCTGATCGAAGTGTTGCAGGCGACGCTCAGAGTTCGCGAAGATGCCCTCGCGCTCGAACCACATCGCCGAAGGGAGAATCACATCCGCCAAATCTGTCGTGGGCGTGGGGTACGCCTCCGATACCACGATGAATCGGTCGTCCCTGGCAGCTGCGCGACGATATCGCGTCAGGTTCGGAAGACTCACCATGGGGTTGGTCGCCTGAATCCAGAGGAAGCGGATGTCGCCGCTATCGAGCGCGCGAAACAGCGACAGCGCGGTATGGCCCGGCAGCGGATCAATGCGATCAACAGGTACGCCCCAGATTTCAGCGGCGCGGCGGCGATCGACCTCGTTGCTCACAACTCCGCGCGGGAGAGTGTGGGTCATTGTCCCGGCGTCGTGAACAGCACTCGTTCCGCTCGGCTGGCCGGTTGCGCAGAATGGGCTGTTTCCCGGCGACGCAATCTTCCCAACCAGGAGGTGAATGTTGTACAGCACGTTATTCATCCAGCTACCGTGCGCGTGCCGGTTGACATCGGTGCCCCAGACGGACATCACTTTGCGGGAACGATCGCCATAGAGCGATGCCAGCCAACGAATGTTTTCCGCCGCAACTCCTGAAAGCTGCTGAGCGCGCTCCGGTGCGAAGTCGGAGAGGAATGCCAGGTAGTCGTCCAGTGTTGCGGGGGTGGGCCTATCGACCATGATCGCGCTTTCGGAGAGGCCATCACCGAACTCAGTCCTGCCGCGCATGAAGGCGACGTGCCGGTCGACGAATTCACGATTGACCCACTTGCGCGTGACTATCTCGTGGCAAATGGCATTCGCGAGCGCCAGGGATGAGTGCGGCGTATGCAGAATGGAACGGTCGCAGGCGTAGCTTGTTCGAGTGGTGCGCGTTGCAAGGTCTATGATGCGAACAGCGGGATCGCTGCGCCTGCGCTGCAGCATGCGCGAGAAGAGCACCGGGTCGGTCTCGGCGATATTGATGTCCCAGAGCACGAACAGATCGGCGTGATCGATGTCCTCGTAACATCCAATTGCTCCGTCGCTGCCGATGCTGCTCTCGAGGCCCGTCATCGCGCTGCCAGCGTACAGGCGCGAACTGCTTTCAATGTTGTTGGTTCCAAGTCCTCCCTTGAAGAGTTTCGAAGCGACGTACGCGTCGGTAATGGACCATTGGGCCGAGCCGTACAGGGCCACGCTGTCCTTGCCGTGGCGTTGGGTTGCCTCGCGCAGCTGCTGCGCGACCAGGTCGAGTGCTTCGCTGATTGGCACCTCGACGTAAGACTGGCCGCGACGGACGCGCGCACGTGTGATGCGGTCCTTCCCGTAGAACGACTGCACCGAGTAGTAGCCTTTCGCGCACGCCAGTCCCTTGCTGACGGCCGAGTCCGGGTCGCCTTTTACGGCGACCGCGCGACCATTCTCGATGCCAACGAGTAGTCCGCAGCCGACGCCGCAGAGCCTGCACGGCGATTTCTTCCAGGCGAGCTCCTGCGCGTCGTCATCGGCAGCATTGTGGGCGGAGTACAGGAGGGTGCGCGGCGCCAGGGCAGCGCCCGCAGTCGCCGCCGATACGGCGGCCATCCTCCTCAAGAACGTCCTCCGATCGACAGGTCTCATTGTGGGTTCAGGGTGCGCCAGCTGTGAACGCTCCGGGCCGCAAAGTCATGCGGAGTGGATGTTATGTTCGCGGTTCGTATGAGTCAGTCGCAAAAACCCGGCACTTTAGCGGTCAGTTTCCTGACAAGCGCATCAGGTGTTGGTGGACGGTGAACAAGGCGTTTGCCTCACTACCGCAGGGGAAATCCCGACTTGTTGCGCCAAGCGCTGAGTGGTATCCTGTTTTCGTCGAATAGTGCTGGTATGCTCCGCCTCTTTTCGAGAATCACGCCATGAGCAGCGCACGACTCACAACGCATGCGGTTGCAGTGCTGACCGCAACGTTCATCGCGGGGCTGTCGCTCGCAGGTTGTTCCAGCGACATCGTCTACCGCGACCGGTTGCCCTTCAATCCTCCAGCCGATGCCGCGTCAGGATTTCTCGGCTACTACGACGCTGCGGAAAAACAGACAACGTGTGGTAATTGTCACGCTGACTTTCAGGCCAGTTGGGCCGGCACCAAACACGCCGGTGCATACGCCACCGTCAGTACAAGTACCGCGGCATCGGCAACTTGCTACGGTTGCCACACCGTAACAGGGAAAGGCAATGCCGCCATCGCCACGGTGGCCGGGCATGACAAGGTCCAGGACTCCACCTACTACGACGTGCAGTGCGAAAGTTGCCACGGTCCCGGCCTGGAACATGTGGAGGGCGTCGGACAGGGCAACATTACTGTGAGGCCACTCGCGAAAGTGAGTATGAGTGGTACGGGAAATTGTGGCGACTGTCATTCCGGAACCCACCAGCCTTTCGCGGAAGAGTGGGCGGCGTCGGGACACGCAAATGTGAGCTCATCGCGCGCGTCTAATCCGACTTGCTGGGGTTGTCACGACGGGCGCAAGGCACTGGAAAGATTTGGTGTGACTTCCAACTACGTTGAGTTGGCATCTGCGACGAACTATCAGCCAACGACCTGCGCAGTTTGTCATGCACCACACGGTTCCGCCAACTCGCACCAATTGCGATTCCCAGTGACGTCGCTGGACCCCGAGGAGAACCTGTGCATGAAGTGTCACTTGCGGCGCAGTGTGCCGGAGACCTCGACCAGTTCACCGCACGCACCGCAAGGCGCCGTGCTGCTCGGCTTCGCTGGCTATCGCCCGCCGGGGTTCGCCTACGACACCGCACGCATCTATGGTACGCACGCAACGACGGCCAATCCCAAGCTGTGCGCGGGTTGCCACGTGGGCCGTATCACTGTGACCGATGCGGCAACTGGCTCATTCACCTTCCAGGCGACCGGGCATTTGTTCCGGCCCATCCCTTGCTTGGACGCGAGCGGCAAGCCGATCGGCGACAAGACCTGTGCTTACACCCCGACGGCCAGGTCATGGCAGACTTGCACGGCGTCCGGCTGTCACGCCAACGCGGCGGTTGCCGCCGGAGCGTTCACGACCGTCCGGACTCGAATGAAGTTCCTGACGGATCAACTCTGGCTGAACCTGAATAACGACGGCAGTCTCCAGGCTTCGCCCACCGACGGCGGAATATTGGCCACGCTGAAACTCACGCGTGCCGCCGAATGGAGCAACACCGATATCGTCATTACTCCGGCCGAGGGCGCTGAATTCAACGCGCGACTCTGCGGCGAGTACAACCAGCCGAACAGCGACAACTCGAAGGGGATTCATAATCCGTTCTTGTGCGAAGCGCTGCTTATCGCAACAATTGAGTACACCAGGGACTATTACGATTTGCCCGCGGCATCGCCCGACGTGCAGGCCCGCATGAATGGTCCGATCGGAGGCGAGTTCAGCAGCGCAATGCATGTTTCGCGTACGCCCCCGGGTAGGTGAACCGATTACGTTCTAAGGCGTGATCGGCACTGTATACAGCGCCGTCGCAAGAGTTGCTCACTCGGCGGCGGCGCTTCAGCAAACGCGTGTCACGTCCGGCGATTCCGTCGTCGTCGAATCTCCGCTTCCAGGTGGGGTTGCGGAGACCGTGCGGTTTCTCCTCAACGCAGTTCCGCAGTGGGTGCAGATCGGGGGCGTTGTTGTCGCGATCATCGTGGCCACGATCGTTCTCCGTTTTCTGATCCTGCGCCGCCTCGAAATCCGTAACTGGCTGGCCTCACGTTCCGGTGCACTGAAGCTGGCGCTCGCCGCGACTTCGCTCCTGTTGGTCGCTGCCGTAGGTGGCGTGGGCGCCGTGACATGGAATTACACGCAGCACTCGAACGACTTCTGTATCGGGTGCCACATCATGAACACCGCCTTTCAGCGCTTTACGCATGCGGATAACAAACACAGCGAATTATCGTGTCACGACTGCCACCAGCAGTCGTTGTATGCCAGCGCGAGGCAGATGTATTTGTGGGTCGCCGAACGCCCTCAGGAAATCGGTCCGCACGCGAAAGTGGCGAACACAGTTTGCGAGAACTGCCACGTGACCGGCGACACTGCCACATGGCAGCGCGTTGCCTCCACCGCGGGGCACCGCGTTCACCTGGAGTCCGACTCGAGTTCGCTCAAGGACCTGCAGTGCGTGACATGTCATGGCGTGGAAGTGCACCGATTCAAGCCGGTGAGCGAAACCTGCGGCCAAAGCGGTTGCCATCCCGCCGATGAAACGGGAATCGTCCTCGGCAAGATGGCAACGCAGACGGTGCGCCACTGTGCCGGCTGCCATGCGTTTGCCGCGGAGGTTCCCGCAATCGCGACTCGCGATTCGGCGCGGGGCACGCTGGTACCGGGTAAACCGCAGTGTCTCGGCTGCCACGAGATGCAGAAAGTCCTTCCGGATTTCAATGAAGCGAAGGATCCGCACGGTGGGAAGTGCGGCTCCTGCCACAATCCGCACCTGCAGAAAACGCCTGCACTGGCGGCGGCGTCGTGCGCAACTTCGGGCTGTCACGCCAACTGGCGCGACGAACCGTTCCATGTTGGCGCAAGTCACCGGCGAGTAGGAGCGCAGTGCATCACCTGCCATGTGCCGCATAGCGCCAAAGTGGACGCGAGCGACTGCCAGGCGTGTCACGAGACTGTGCGCGCACGATCAGCGTTACGGCCGCCGGTGCGTTTCGACACCGCCAGAGTTCTGCGCCGCATCGACACTATGGCTGTGCGACCGAAACACAACGAGTCGCCACGGCGTTCCTGGCATTCCGAGACGAGCGCGCCTTTACGGAGCCAGAGCCGCGCGCCAGATCCTGAAGAGAGTGATTCACCGTTCGTGTCGGATGAGGCTCCGCAGGACGAAGGTCCTGCCGGCGAATTCCCCATGCGGCCGCCAGCCGCAAGACAGGACAGCTTTCCACATTCGAGGCACGTGAAGCTGGCGTGCCTCGAGTGCCATCAGACGGGATCGGGACACGGTCGACTCACATTCGAACCCCCGCGCGGATGCGCCATCTGCCACCACGAGGCGCTGACTCAGACGCCGTGCGCGTCCTGTCATCAAACGCAAGAGTACTCCGCGGCAAAGCAGATTACCGTGACAGTGCAGGTAGACGGTCATCAGCCCAATCCGAGAACGGTGGAGTTCTTTCACGCGCGGCACGAAGCGCGACCATGTCTGGAGTGTCACTCCACTCCTGTAACGAGGGCGCTCTCCACCGAAAAGGCTCAGTGCAGGGATTGTCACACTGAGCACCACGCGGCTGATCGCACCTGCTCTTCGTGTCACAAGATCGCCGATCCCAAGGTCGAACATAAAACGCTGGAGAGCGCACATCTGCGTTGCGATGCCTGCCACACAACGACGACGATTGAACAGCTGACCCCAACGCGCAGTCTCTGCAGCACCTGTCACGTGGCGAAGGCGATGAACCATTACGACGCGCGGGAATGCAGCGTCTGCCATTTCCTCGCCGAACCCGCTATTTACCGCGCCAAGCTGCTCACGCCACCGCGACGATGATGCGGCGCTGCACTGCGGTAGTATTTTTGTTTCTGGTGTGTGCTGCTCCCTGCGCGGCGCAGAGCTATCGCGTTCGCGTGGACGCGCGCGCGCAGGCCGTGTCCTTTCGCGGAATCGTCGCCGATAGCATCCCGGCGGCACTCGTGGTTCCGGCAGCGAGCGGAGGGCTGCAGACACCGGACGGATACGCGGTGCGCTGTGGCGCGGGTGCGTATTGTTTCTATTTCAGACCGGGTGCAGTTGTGCGCGGCATCCCCATCACGACATCGGCCAGTGTGGTGCTCTGGGGTCTGGGTGTGGAAGGCCTCGCATTCCGTGCAACGGGCCGCGTCATGGCCGATCTGGGACGCGATCACATATGGCCAGGCAGCGATCCGTCGTTGCAGCTCAATGAGGGGTACCTCGAATACACCCGCGACAACATTGTCGCACGGGCGGGACGTCAACTGGTTGCTTCGCGCCTCGAGCCGATCGGCTTCGATGGCGCCTGGCTCAAGGTTCGAGTAGACAGCGCGGCACTGGAGTTCACGGGGTACGGAGGCTGGGGGTTGGGACAGGCTGCCGCACTCACGGCGCAGAGTCCGTCGCTCAATCCGCTCGATGAGTGGCGTCCGCGTGACCGGCAGTTGGTTGCGGGGGCGGAAGCTGCATGGCTCTACCGCAACATCGATTTGCGCGCGGAGTATCGCAGGGAAATGGACCCCGAGGACAACTCCTTTGTTTCGGAGCGCACAGCATTCTCTTTCATTGCGCGCGCCGCGGACTTTCGGGTAGCAGGCGGATTGGATTACAACATTGCCGAAGGCCATCTGGGGAGCGGGGATCTCTCGCTTACGTACAATCAGCCGCGCTATTCCGTTACAGGTGGTGTGCGGCGCTACCGCCCCTACTTCAGTCTCTGGACGCTATGGGGCGCGTTCAGCCCGGTGGCGTACAATGCACTCAATGTTTCCGCGCAATTGCGACCCAACGACTGGCTCTCGCTCCACACGCGCGGTGAACGCTATCGCTATGAGGAGACGGATGTATCTACTGCGCTCGTGCCCCAGTTGGAGGATGATGGATGGCGCGCCAGTGCGGGTGCCAACGCCATTTTGTCTCCGCGCTGGACCGTCGGCGCCAACTATAGTGTCGAGCAGGGCCCGGGCGCCTCTGGGCGATTCCTCGACGGTGCGGTTACCTGGACACCAAACCAGCGCTACACCTTCGAAGCCTACGGCGGCACAATGGCGCGACCGCTGGAGCTGCGTTATTACGACGCCACGAGTCGCTGGATAGGTGGTCGCGGCGAGGCGCAGCTCACAACTCAACGACGCGTGTGGGTTGATCTCGCTCTCCTCAGGGACGAGCGCGAACGTCCCGACGCGAGCGCGTCGTCGCTGTCGCAGTTTCGTCTTCGGGCCGGATTGAGTCTTGCGTTCGGCTCCGATGCCGACCGCACGCCACTTCCGCCGGCACGTCCACTGGGTCGATGAGCCTGCGTTTACGCTTTCTCCCCACACTGGCGACAATCGTTCTGATTTCGGGCGCGCTATACGCGGCGCCGCAGGCCAGAACCACGTCCCAGGAACGTTTTCCGCATGACCGTCACGCTAATGTCTTTCCGCTCTGCGCAACCTGTCACGCAGGCATCACCGACCCGGCGCTACCGTTATGGCCTGAGCCGGTACAATGCGCGGCGTGCCACGATGGTACGGTAAGACCGCGGGTGGTCTGGCAACCACGAACGGGCCCTCGCCCGGGCAATCGGCGCTTCACACACGAAGCGCACAACCTCGCAGCAACCGCGGCGGACCCCGCGGACAGTGCGCTCATACGCAACTGTGCCGCGTGCCACAACGCAGCCGGCACGCCGCGGATGACAGTGCGGAGCACAATAATTCCGCAGTGTCTCGCCTGTCACGGATTGACGGCGCCCCATTTCGATGTTCCCGCCGAGGAATGCGCGACATGTCATGTACCGCTCACCAGCGCGCCGAGCCTCACGCGCGAAGATATCGCACGCTTTCCCAAGCCAACGTCGCATAGCGCGGCGGATTTTCTGCTCGGCGGACACGGCAAGTTGGCGCGAGTTCCGTCCAGCGCGCTGGGTACACCGGCCATCGCGGCGAACTGCGCGACGTGCCACGCACGGAATCTCTGCATTTCGTGCCACGTGAATGCGCCGGAGTCGCCGGTGATTGGTGCGTTGGCTCTCGACGAGCGTCCGCCAGCATACACGGCGACTCAGCACGTGCCTGCGAGCCACGCGTCGAATGACTTTCTGCGCGTGCACAGCCGTGACGCGCGGAAGGGAGGCGCCACCTGTGCAAGCTGTCACACACAGGAAAGCTGCGCGACTTGCCATATCGGGGTACCGCCAAGCGCCATTGCCTCGTTGCCGGCGGCGGGTGCTGGACGCGCGCCGGGCGCTCAGCTCACCCGAACGCCACCATCGAATCACACCAGGGAGTTCGGCACACGGCACGATGCGGAAGCGAACGCGCGCCCAATTACGTGCGAAACCTGCCACATGCGCTCGACCTGTCTCGAATGTCACCGCCCCGAAGGTGCCCGGCTGTCCCGCTACCACCCGCAGGGATTCCTGACGCGCCACCCGAGTTCCGCATATGCGCGTGAGGCGAATTGCAGCGATTGCCACAACGCAGCGCAATTCTGCCAGAGCTGTCATCAGCAGGCGGGACTCGTTGCCGTCGCGAAGATCGGTCGCGCCGGCTATCACGATGCCTTCCGGGGTTTCAGCCTGGGACATGGGCAGGCTGCGCGGCAGAGTCTTGAATCGTGTGCATCGTGCCACGCTGAACGCGACTGCACAGCGTGTCATTCCGCTGTGAGCGGTGGTTTCCGGTTCAGTCCTCACGGTCCCGGCTTCAACGCGGCGCGGGCCCAATCGAAAAACCCCTCGGTGTGTGTGGCGTGCCATGGCCGTGCGATACCGGGCGGCGGGTAGTCGAACGAACGACCGACCGACCGAACGACCGAACGAACGAACGAACGAACGATCGAACGATCGAACGATCGAACGATCTGCGATCTGCGATTGGCGATTGGCGATTGGCGATTGGCGATTG
>CAZKXZ010000032.1:0-52109 GCA_964556695.1 uncultured Gemmatimonadales bacterium | reverse complement strand
TGGTTAGAGCACGGCACTCATAATGCCGGGGTCGGGGGTTCGAGTCCCCCCCCTGCTATATACGCGGATGCTCCGGATGCGCGCGGATAACGCGGATTGATCAGTGCTTTGTCGGCGCCTCGCGCAGCACGAGCTTCAGGAGTGGTGGCGTGATCAGGGTTGTCACCATTACAACTATCACCAAAGCTGAAAAAAGCGCTGGCGGCAGAACTCTTTCGCCTGTCACCGTTGTGAGCCCCAGTCCGACATTCGCAAAGATCAATCCTACTTCGCCTCGCGGAATCATTCCGATTCCCACTGTCAGTCTGTCGATGCCTTTTCCAACTACTCCCAGCATCGCCGCCTGCTTGCCCACAACTGCCGCGACCAATAGAACGCCCGCCAGTAGCAGCACACGCGCATCGCCGAATTCGCGCAGGTCTGTCTGCATTCCCATCGTCACGAAGAAGACCGGTGCGAGAAGGGCCACCACTGGATGAATCAGTTGCTCAAGTTGCTTCTGCCCTTCTCCGGCGAAATCGCGAAAGTGCACTTCCTCGAGGATCAGTCCCGCCGCGAAGGCTCCAACGATTGGCGCGAGGTTAATTGCTCCGGCGATCCAGGAAAGAAGAAAACAAAACGCGAGACTCATCGCGAACAGAACACCCGCTGACTTCAGTCGCGACGAAAACGAAAAAAATGTGGGCACGATGAACTTTCCGACCACAATCGCTCCGAAGAGGAATAGCGCCGCTTGCGCCAGGATGATGACAGCATCCATTGGCGCGAGTGACATGCCTCTTCCCGCCGCGGCGATTGCACCAACTACAACAGACAACACAACAAGGCCAAGCACGTCATCTATCACCGCGGCGCCGAGTATGATGCGCGCCTCGGCAGAAGTGGATCGTCCCAAATCTTTAAGAACACGGGCGGTGATCCCCACGCTGGTTGCGGTCAGTGTTGCTCCCACGAAGACATGCGTGTGCCACGTTGCGTCGGGCAGCAGGAACGCGCTCGCAGCCCAACCGAGCGCCATCGGAGCGATGACACCGAAGGTGGCCACCAGCAACGCTGACGTGCCGGTCTTGAGCATCTGTCCCACCGTTGATTCGAGCCCCACTTCAAAGAGGAGCAGGATCACTCCCAGCTGGGCGATGACAGCGAGATGCGGATTGGTGGCGAATGCGTCGAAGCCGGCAATCCCCAGCAGATCGAGATTGCCCAGCAGGATCCCCGCGCCCAGTTCGCCCAGAACGGCAGGCTGCCGAAATCGTTGCGCCAGCGCCCCACCCAGCTTCGCGGCAACGATTATCACAGCCAGACCAATGAGAACGGGCAGCATCTCGTCCGTCGTGGCTGCGCTCGTTACCACTATGACAGCACCGATTGCAAGAAGGCGAACTAGATTTGCAGTTATCAACCGTTTCCCATGCGTGTTAAGGGATGGCAGCCAAGTCGTCCTAAACGTAAGCAGGGGATGGGCTCCGTTTTCGTCATTCCGCTGAATGACGTCACCCCGGCGAAAGCCGGGGCGGAACCCATGTTGACGAAAAATGGATTCCGGCTTTCGCCGGAATGACAAGACTTGCCACGTCGCCCCGAAGCAAACCCCGGGACGACCGTATCGATCCGGAGCAAAAAGAATGAGAGTACAACTTCGATTCCTCTTTGTCGTCATTGCAATCGCCCTGGCATTGCCTATCGCTCCTCTCACGGCGCAGCTGTGCCGCGGTGGCGTCGACTTTTCCACTTCTGCTGTGCAAGGGCAGCTCGGAGTTGAACTGGAAACCGTCAGCAGCCTTTACGCCCTGCAAGGAGGGAAGGGCGGCGCGCACTACTTCGGCATGGGCCTTCTGGGTGTGCGTACCTACGACAATCGCCCCGGCAACACATACATATTGGGATTCGGCGGCGGAAGGACTTTCCAGCACACGCTCACCGGCAAAGCGATTCACTGCATAGAAGCGCGCGGCGATTTTGGTACGGGCCCCGATGCTCCTGGCCCGGTGCGCGCCGACGAGTCGAGCAGCTCACTCACCTTTGAGCTCACGACTGGTTTGCCGCTCACTGTAGGTCGCTCCATGTCGCTGACACCATACGTGGGTATCGCAGCGCGTTACGCGAGCGTTGTCACCACCGGCGATCTCACCAGCCGAGCGGTGAATGATTTCTACGAACTCGTGACTATTGGTGTAGGGATCAGTGCCAACGGGTCATACGCGCTTCAGCCTTACGCGCAGCTGCCCCTCGGTCGTGATACTTCCGATCCGGTGTTCGGTATGAAGTTCAGCTTGAACATCGGCGGGAAGAACTAGTGCTAGTGGATTCTGTCATTCCCGCGAAAGCGGGAACCCATGTTGGCGGGAAAATGGGTTCCCGCTTTCGCGGGAATGACAGAATTCGGATCTAACCGCCGCCGCCGCCGCCTTTCCGATCTGCGGGGACAACTAATCCTTCCAGCCTCTTGCGCTCTGCGGCGATGAGGTGCGCGTCCAGGAGCCTGCTCTGGAAATGTGTTGGCTCTCGCGATCCATATGTGACCAGTTTGTTGTAGAACTCGCGGGCACCATCGACGTCGCGCAGTTTGAGTCTCGCTACCGTACCGGCATCCCTGAAAAAGTCGGTGGCGAGCATCGAGGGATAAAATCCTGCAATCTTGAGGATAGAGTCGGAAGCCTCGACCACCGACTTGTAGTCCCACTCGGCGACGCCTCGCAGGAAGCGCACTGACTGCACCAGTTCTTGTGGCGCATCGTGCTTCTTGAGGAAGCGCTCGACCTTGCCGTACAAATTGCTGTCGATGAATCCTGACGTGCCGGAGTGCAGATCCTCTTCGATTTCGATGAGCGTCACTGCCCAGCGGTGCCAGTCGGTTGGCGGGGTGGCAGACGCCAGGGTGTTGTTGAACTCCCATTCCCGGTAGTGGAATTCCTTGAGCCCGGGAAACTTCCCGTCGTCTTCGTCCGACACGGGGCCGCCCTTGCGCTGGCGCGCACTCAGCGCTCGCGAAAAAATCGCTCCCAGTCCGGGCATTACTGCGAGCCGATCATCGCCCGGTCCGGCGCGCCGCTCTGTGAGCGAAGCGGCAACGTTGAATCCCTGCGTCCACATGGATGAGAATCCGCCGGCAACCTGGCGCATGAATCGGGTGCGCTCGGTGCCAAGATCGAGCACCGGATAGTAGTCCGAATTGGGCTCATCCCACTCGTCCAGCAGTGGCGCGAGAACTTCGCGGCTCAGTACACGGGTCGCCTCGAGAGTCAGCGAATCGAATGGAACTGCATGTGCGAGGTCGTCGCTTATCGCAGGCGATTGAAAAACCTTCCAGGCGGGCGCGGGAAGGCTGTCTTTGAGTCCCGCGACGATCAGAATATCACCGCTCGAGGTCTGGAATATTTCGTAGGCCGGAAAGCTCTGGTGCAGTGCGGCGAGAACACTCAGCACAAGTCCATCGTTGATTTCGTACAGGTGCAGCCACTGGCCGAAGACACCATCGGGGCTCAGGTAGCCGCGAATTTTCCTGTAGAACTCCGCGGTAAAGAGACCCGACACGCCGCTCACCCACGGGTTCGAGGGCTCGGACAGTATGAGATCGAAGCGCGCGTTCGTCGCCGCGAAATAGGACTTGGCATCGTCCACGATGTGGTGCGAGCGGGGATCATCGAAAACGCGCCTGTTCGCGGGCATGAATTCCTTTGATCCCTCGATCATCGCGGGCTCGATTTCTATCGTATACAGGTTCTGCAGTTCCGAACTCCCCAGCAGAAAATGCGAAGACATTCCCGATCCGTGGCCAATTACCGCGGCGTTCTTCGCGTGGGGCATGTGTGCCAGAGTGATGAGCGGCAGCAGAAGCTGAGTTGAGACATCGCTGCCCAGTGGCTCCCGCTTCATCGGACCGGCGTCACGCGCGCGGAACCAGGGCGCGTCGAGCGAAGCGTCAGGTTTGCCGTTGGTCGAAATCACGACGAGCGAATCGGACAAGTGCCTGCTTACCGATACCGACGCAGTGCGACCGTCCTTGTAGAACACGATGTTTCTGCTGCCCGCGAGCGGTACCGATCCCGTTCGGAAGACACCGCTCGAGAGTATTGACGTGTCAAATTTCGTCGAGACCGCGCCCAGCACCACCGCGAACAACATGAGCGCCGCAGCGGCGAATGCTCTGGGTTGCGCAAAGTCGAAGCGCCTGCCGTTGAATGAGAGCAGCATTACGCCGAGCACCATGTCGACAGCGGCGCCGAAGATGAGCAGGTATTTCATGCCGAGCAGTGGCATCAATACGAGTCCTGCAAGCGCGACACCAACTATCGATCCCAGTGTATTCACGCCGTACACCTGACCAATGGCAGATTCACCCCGCTCCGATGTAAACAGGGTTCTCGTGATAAGGGGCAGGGTGATACCCGCCATGAATGTTGATGGCAACATCACCGCCAGGCACATGCCGTAGCGCACAAAAGTGAACATCGAATAAGCCGCTTCATTCCTGTCGACCGCGGACATGAGGGATGCGGTCCACCCGAAGGACGCGAGATAGACAGGCAGCGTCGCGAGTGCAGCGGCACCCATGATCCACTGCACGTTGCCGAGTGCCGCGATGGGATCGGCGAAGCGGTCTGCACGCTTCCTCACCCAGAATGCACCCAGCGCGAGTCCGAGTATGAACGCCGACAACATGAGTTCAAACGAATGTGTGGCGCTGCCGAGTACCAGCGACAACATTCTGATCCACGCAATCTCATATATGAACGAGGCGACGGCGGTGCCGAAGCTCACGGCGAGGAGAAGTCGCCAGAGCGTGTCCGATCGTTGCTCCGACGCCGCGCGCGTCACAAGGCGTTCTGCTTCCGCTCCTGCCACGTCTCCGCCATCGTCCGCGTCTGTGTCGCTGACACTCAGATTCGCGAATGCTGTCGCAGCATTTCCCGGGGCACCAGTCGCAACCACGGCGCCGTTCCTGGCGGCGAGTTCCTCTGCTGCGCGGCGGTCCTCGCGCTCCACGGCATTGGGAACGACATACCGCACGACTCCCAGTGCGCTTACCCCGACCACAATGTTGACTATCGCGGCCGCGGCGAGGGTGCCCGGCAGACCAGCCATCTCCACAAGCACAAACCCCGCGACCAGCACACCGCACGCAGCTCCGAGGCTGTTGGAGAAGTAGAGCAGCGAAAGAACGCGGCCGGGTTCGCGTCGCACGATGCGAATCACTCCGGCGCTCATCAAAGGGAAGGTTGTTCCCAGGAGTATCGACTGCGGCAAAATGAGAACAGCAGCGATCAGCCATTTCGCGACAATCAAAAAGGGTGTGTCAGCCAGAGCCGGGAAAATCGAGTCGTACGAAAACTTTGTGACGAAGGCAAACACACCGTGAAAAGCCAGACCCATAAGGCCGGCCGCCATTTCGACGTACGAATACCAGGCAAGAGGTTCAGCAACCCGCTTGGACCAGCGCCCCACAAGCAGTGCCCCCAGCGACATTCCACCAAGAAAAATCGTGAGCACGATGATTTGCGCATAAGCGCTGTGCCCGACGAACAGGCTGAGATAGCGGCTCCATACCGACTCGTAAATGAGACCGGCCGCACCAGACAGAATGAAGAGGACGTAGAGAAGGATCTGCATTTGAGCGTGTGGGAGTCTAATGGACCGGCCTTCACTCCCCAATGTCCCGGCTTTGCGGTACATTAGCAATCATCCTGATGGGGGTCATTGCCGCGCGAAATCTCGAAGCCTTGAACCAGAAAGCCGATCCCGATTTTCGAATTCGACACGCGACCGAAAGCGACGTTGGAATCATTTACACTTTCATCAGGGAGCTCGCTGACTACGAAAAGTTGCTGCACGAGGTCGTGGCCACAGAAAACGATGTTCGGGAGACCCTTTTCGGCCCGACGCGACGAGCTGAGGTGGTTCTGGCCATGGAAGGCGGCGCCGCGGTTGGCTTCGCGTTATTCTTCCATAACTACTCGACCTTCCTTTGTCGGCATGGGCTGTATGTAGAGGATCTGTATGTGCGGCCTGAGTTTCGGGGTCGCGGTTACGGGAAAAAGCTGCTCTCGCACCTGGCCGGATTGGCCCTTGAGCGGCGATGCGGTAGAATGGAGTGGACCGTGATTGGCTGGAACTCGACGGCTATCGGCTTCTACGAGTCTTTGGGGGCCCAGGCGGTCGAAGGGTGGAAATTATTCAGATTGACCGGCGCAAGCCTTAACGAATTGGCGGGCAAAGCGTAAAGTTGTGATGGAATCGATTCAACCATTCTCGGCGCCCGGTTGACCAAGCATACAGAGCCCGCTCCTGCGAAGCGCCGACGCGCTATCTCGTGGGCGAGCTGTAACGTTCACTAAACTCACGCTCAACCTGCGGTAGTCCTGGCCCTGGCCCAGACGCCCAATCCACGGGAAACATGGCGAACTTTTTCGAGGCAGTATTCGAGTTTCTCTTCAAGTATCGTCCCGTGACCTGGGACCGGGCGGACTTCACCTTCGGCGCACCCTACCCCACGCTTCTGATTGTGGTATTGGCGGTGGCCGCGGCCGGGTTCGCCTTACTCACATACCAGCGTGTTGGGGCCAGGAGCAGTACCAAGGACAGAGCGGTGCTCACTGCCCTTCGAGTTGGAATCGTTCTCATTCTGATGGTCTGCCTGATGCGACCGATGCTGGTGCTCTCAACAGCCCTGCCTCAGCGCAATTTCATCGGAATCCTCATGGACGACTCGCAGAGCATGAGCATTGCCGACCAGGGCACTGAACGGCGCTGCGATGTCGCTATCAAGCATTTCGCTGCCGCGAACTCCAAACTGGTGGATCAGCTCAAGGAGAAGTTCCTCCTTCGCTACTACGCGTTTTCCTCATCGTCCAACCGGACCGGTGCCCCGCAGGAGATGAAGTGTGAGGGCGGCCAGACCAAGGTGATGGACGCGTTGGACAAGGCGCAGCAGGACCTGTCCGCGGTTCCGGTGGCTGGTATGGTGGTCGTCTCTGATGGCGCCGACAATGCTGGAGCTTCGATGGCCGAGCAGATCCTCAAGCTCAAGGCTTCGGGCATTCCGATCTATACCGTAGGAATGGGCCAGGAAAGGTTCAAGAAGGATGTTGAAATCAGTCGTGTCGAGGCGCCGAACCAGGCGCTCAAGGGCGCTTCGGTAATCGTGGACCTCATGATCACGCAGCGCGGCTACAACGGCGACAAGCGCACACTGACAGTTGAGGACCAGGGCCGCATTGTGAGCACGCAGGAAATCACACTTCCCCCCGATGGCGAAGTGGCCCCGGTGCGCGTGCACGTAGTGGCCGACGATGGTGGCCCGCGACTCTTCAAGTTCAAGATCGCCGCGGAGGGGAACGAGCAGATTGCGGAGAACAATGAGCAGAACTCGATGGTGATTGTAAATGACCGTCGCGAAAAGATTCTCTACTTCGAAGGTGAGCCGCGCTGGGAAGCCCCATTCACTCGCCGCGCGCTCGAAAACGACGAGAATCTTCAGCTGGTGCTTCTGGCGCGAACCGCCGAGAACAAGTTCTGGCGCTCTGGTCTCGACGATAAAGAGGAGCTGGCAGGTGGCTTCCCGACTACTCGCGAGGAACTCTTCAAGTACCGCGCAATAATCCTGGGCAGTGTTGAAGCGAGCTTCTTCACAATCGACCAGCTGCAAATGCTTTCGGACTTCGTCGGTGATCGTGGCGGTGGGCTGCTCCTTCTGGGTGGCCGACAGTCGTTCGCTGAGGGAGGCTACTTCGGTACGCCGTTGCAGGATGTGATGCCTATAGTGTTTGGCAATCATCGCGTCTCGACTTCGGACAGTGAAGACGACACCCGTTTTGCCGAGCTGGGTGTTTCGCTAACACCGGCAGGCATGATTCACCCCGCCACGCGACTCGCCTCCGATGAGAAGGAATCCGCGGCGAAGTGGGTCAAGCTGCCTGTCGTGTCGACGGTGAATCAGATCGACGACATCAAGCCAGGCGCAACCGAACTGATTAGTGGAACGATCGTGCGGGGCCGCGGCCGTCAGCCGGTTCTGGTGTATCAGCGGTATGGGAGAGGAAAGGTCATAGCAATGCCGATCCAGGATTCATGGATCTGGCAGATGCACGCCGACATGCCCGTTGAAGATGAGACACATGAGACTCTATGGAAGCAGCTGTCCCGCTGGCTGGTTACGGGAGTGCCGCGACAAGTGAACGTTGCTGCTGAGCGCGATCAGGTTGCTCCCAACGAGAGCATTGTTTTCCGCACCGAAGTGTCTGACAAGAACTTCGTGCACATCAACAACGCCAAGGTGAAGGCCTGGGTCAGCGGACCAGGAATGCCGGAAGCCGAAGTGCCGATGGAATGGACGGTGGATCACGATGGTGAGTACCGCGCCAGCTTCACGCCAAAGGAAGAGGGTCAATATCGCATCCGGACGCAGGCATGGCAGGGCGACAGCACGTTGGGAGTTGATACCACGTTTGTGCAGAGCGCACCAATGCGTTCAGAGTATTTCGGTGCACACATGAACAAACCGCTACTCGAGCGCATCGCGAACGAGACGGGAGGAAAGTTCTATACGCCCGACCGTCTTGACGGACTTGCCGAAGACATGACGTACACCAAGAGTGGAGCGGTTGCTGTGCAGCAGCTCGATCTTTGGGATATGCCGCTGCTCTTCATGGGTCTGATAGCGCTGGTCGGCTCGGAATGGGTTTATCGTAAGCTTAGAGGTCTTGCATGAAGAAGTTGCTGGCGATCGTGATCGCGATCGCGCTTATTCCATTTGGAATTGTTGAGGCTCAGTCACACCTGCTTGTTGTCACCGGCATTGGGGGTGAGCCGCGCTACAGCGATCAGTTCCTTGCCATTGGGAAGTCATTTGTTCAGAGTGTTCGCGCGCGGCATGGAGTCGCGCAGGGCGCCGTTGTTTTCCTTGCGGAAGACCCTGCTAGAGATTCCATGATCTCTGGCAAGGCCACGAAGGAAAATGTCCAGAAGGAAATCGAGCGCATCGCGAGTTCGGCCAAGCCGGGCGATTATGTTGTGATCGCTCTGATCGGGCATGGGTCGTCGCAGGGAGCGGAGGGGTACTTCAACATTCCGGGCCCGGACCTCGGAATGACCGATTACAACAAGCTTCTTGAGCCGCTATCGGCCCAACGCGTGGCATTTCTCAGTCTGTTTAGTGGATCGGGCGATTTCGTGGGTGTGCTGTCGGGACCGGGCCGAATAATTGTTACAGCGACGAAGACCGGATTCGAGCGCAACGAAGTGTTTTTCCCGAAATATTTTGTCGAAGCTTTCGAGAAAGACGGTGCGGATGTCGACAAGGACGGTCGCGTCTCGCTGTTCGAGGCCTTCGATTACGGCAACAAGGAAACAAAGCGTTTTTACGAGGACGATGTGCGCTTGCAAACCGAGCACGCCATGCTTGATGACAATGGCGATCGCAAAGGTTCGCACGAGCCCGACCCGCGCGCCGCAGATGGCGACGGCGCGACGTCGCGCACCTTCTTTCTCGCGGGCAAAGTATCCGCGGCTGCTGCGCAGAATCCTGTACTGTCGAAACTTCTGCAGGAGAAGGCAGACATCGAGGCAGCCATTGAGACACTTCGCAAGGCGAAGCCCACAATGGATGTAACGGTCTACGAAACGCAGTTGGAAAAATTGATCCTCGACCTGGCTGCCAAGAACAAGGCCATAAAGGATGCCGGCGGAGAGGAAGAAGAACGTCATCCCCGCGAAAGAACGTCACCCCCGCAAACATTAAGCGGGGGCGGGGATCCAGAGAAGACGACACTGGGTTCCCGCTTTCGCGGGAATGACAGGCTATGAAGCTGCTGAACCGCGCCATCGCGCTCGTACTTTTCTCACTCGCACCGCTTGCCGCGCACGCGCAGGCTAGCACAAGCACTACCGCCGCCCCCCAGGCCGGTCGCGGTGCCACTCCTGCATCACAAGCTCTCGACGCTGCCCGCCGCCAGCTAATGACCGGCAAATACGACGAGGCCATTGCCGCATTCGAGCGGCTGTCCACGGGAGCAAATGCGTCGGTGGATGCGATGCGTCTGTTGCTGCGCACGTACGGCGAGGTGGGCCGCTACGACGATGCAGAGAGAGCGGCCGGCCGCTTCGCGCAAAGTGCGAATGTCGCGCCCCAGGTTGCCAACGCGCTCGGCGAGATCTACTACGCGCGCGGGAAATTTGCGGAAGCGGAGGCGTCGTACAGGCAGGCGCTCGCTCGGCAGGCGTCCGATTCACTCAGGACGCAGCTCAACCTTGCGGTTCTGACTTTCGACCGCGGCGATCGCGATGGCGCGATGCGCATGTTCGATCGCTTCATCGACGTATACAATGAACGCAGTGCCACGCTCACTTCAGAGGAACTCACCGCGATTGCCATCGCGTGCCGTTATCTGGGGCTCGACACTCCCGTTCTCTTCCGCGATGCGCTGAAGGCTTTTGACAAGGCGATCGCGGCGGACTCGTTGAACATGGAGCCGCGAGTGCGCGTCGGCGATCTGTTCCTGGAGAAGTACGCGAGCGCGGAGGCGCAGGCCGCGTACAGCGAGGTACTTGCGATAAACCCGCGTCAGCCTCGCGCGCTGCTGGGTGTGGCGCGCCGCCGGGTATTCGACAGTCACCCTGGGTCGGACAGCATTCTCGCAGCCGCGCTGAGTGTGAACCCAAGCATGATCGACGCGTATGTTCTGCGTGCCCGCATGAGGGCCGGCTCCGAGGCTTACGACGCCGCGCTTGAAGAGACAGCGCAGGCGCTCAAGATCGATCCGGCTTCGGCCGCGGCACTCTCGGTCGTAGCGGCCATTCATTATCTCCGCGGCGACAGCGTCGCCTATACGGCGGCAAGCACCAGGGCTCTGTCGCGTAATCCAAAGTATGCAGATCTGTACATAACTCTCGCGGAATTGACAGCGCGCAACCGCCTGTACAAACAGGCGGCAGCATTCGCAGCAAAGGCCATCGAACTGGATCCCCGTTCCTGGCCTGCATACGCCGAATTGGGCAACAATCAGTTGCGAACTGGTCTGATGGATGAGGGCAGGAAGAATCTCGAAGTCGCCTTCAAGGGTGACAACTACAACACGTGGGTCAAGAATACCCTTGATCTGCTCGACACCTTCAAGGAATACGATGTAATTGACAACGGAAAATTCCGTCTCATGATCGCCAAGACGGAGTCGGCATTGCTCTCACTCTACGCGACCGACCTTCTGGATCGCGCCTACGAGAGCTATGCGACCCGTTACGGGTTCCGACCCGAGCCGCCGATTCGGGTGGAGTTCTACCGCAGGCACGCTGATTTTTCGGTGCGCACTGTGGGACTGGCGGGCATTGGCGCGCTCGGCGTGAGTTTTGGAAATCTTCTGGCAATGGATTCTCCTACCGGACGCGAGACTGGCCCGTTCAGCTGGGGATCGGTTCTCTGGCACGAATTGGGTCACACATTCACGCTCGGCCTCACCGATCACAAGATTCCGCGCTGGTTTTCCGAGGGACTGTCGGTCTACGAGGAGCGCAAGTCGGGAGTGCCGGGATGGGGCGGCGACGTAAATGGCCATTTCCTGAGGGCTTTCAAGGCCGACATGCTCGTCAAGGTCAGCTCGATGAACGACGGCTTCATGCGGCCGGCGTACCCGGAGCAGCTGCTCCATTCATACTATCAGGCGTCGTTGTTGTGCGACATGATCGCGGCGCAGAATGGCGAGCGGGCGCTTATCGCGATGCTCGCGGGTTACAAGGCCGGCCAGAACACCGAGCAGGTTTTCCGTTCCGCGCTCAACTCCACTCCGGCGCAGATGGATGAAAAGTTCAACGAGTACGTGCGCACGCGTTTCCGTGGCCAGCTTGCCGCGGTTGGAAAGCAGGCAAAGATGACCGCTGGTGTGGACGGGACGATGCAAATCGCTGAAGAACCCGATTCGGGTGATTTTGTGAAGGCGATGGCTGCTGGTGTGGAGGCAAAGGCGGCCGGCAATACCGTTGAGGCGACGCGGCAATTTGAGCTGGCCATCACACTTTTTCCGGAGTACGCCGAAGAGAACAGCGCGTATGTGCTGCTCGCGGAAATCCTGGGTCAGAAGAACGACTTCAAGGGCGCAGCCGATATGCTCGCGAAGCACAATGCAATCAATGAGAACTCGTACGTAACGCTGATGGCCGAAGGGGAACTGCGCGAGAAGGCGGGAGACATAGCTGGTGCGGTGAAGGTGTTCGACCGTTCCATGTTCATCTACCCGTACGACATCAAGACGCACGAACGGCTCGCCGGGCTCGCCGCACGCGTAGCCGATCGCAAGCTCGTGGTGCGCGAGCGTCGCGCGATAGTAGCGCTCAAGCCGGTGGACATGGCCGAGGCCTACTACATGCTGGCGTTGGCTCTGCACGAAGCTGGTGACAATGTCACGGCGCGCAGAGAAGTACTGCGCGCACTGGAAGAGGCACCGAATTACGCCAAGGCGCAGGAACTGCTGCTCAAGATTCGCGGCGGAGATTCCAACACGCAGAGGGAACCGAGATGAAGAAGTTATTGATTGCCGCGCTGCTATTGCTTTGCATCGAAGCCAGTGCACAGGCGCAGGGGAGAGGAGGCGGCGGCGGTGGTGGAGGAGGGGGCGACAGCAGGGCCGGGTCGCAACAGCGCGGTGGCGATGGCTACGTCAGTGCCAGCTGTTCCTTCGGCCGCTGGGACGGAAACTATTTCAATAATCCCCGGCACCCGGGCAATATCCCTTATGACGGTCGCTTCACCTTTGTGCGCGTGCAGTACTCGGGAAATTTCATGTGCCAGAATGAAGGACCTGGTTGGTCGCACGACTATCCCATCGCCGAAAAGAACTTCATGCTGATCCTGCGGGAACTCACACTGGTGCGTCCGCACATGGAGCGTTTCAACATCATCCGCCTCGACAGCCCTGATCTTTTCAAGTATCCCGCGCTCTATTTCTCGGAGCCGGGTGGTTGGCAGATGACGCCGGCGGAAGTGAAGGGACTGCGCGCCTATCTGCAGAAGGGCGGGTTCATGATGATCGATGACTTCCCGCGCAACGGCCAGGCGGATCACTATGGAGTATTCGCATATTGGATGAAGCAGGTGCTACCAGACGCGGATGTCCTGGATCTCCCGCTGGAACACCCGATATTCGATTCGTTCTTCCACATTACCGAACCATGGAAGAGCGGCACGCCAAGCATGGGTGGCAACCCGCAATTCTTCGCGATCTATGAGGACAACGACCCCACCAAGCGGGTCATGGTAGTAGTCAATTACGAAAACGATCTGGGTGAGAACTGGCAGTTCTCCACTACTGGCATGCAGCCTCTGGATCGTACCAACGAGTCCTGGCGCCTCGGCATCAACTATTACATCTACGCGCTGACTCGGTAGTGAATTTCTCTCCCGTGCTCCGTTTTTCCCGCAAGGGCGGGCTGCCCATTATTTGTGGACTGCTTCTCTCTACCGTTGTGACGGAGTCATCCGCGCAAAACCGGACCGGTGGAGGGAGGGCGCCCACAGGGAATAGCTACAGGAACACGTCGAACTGCTCTCCACAAGGGAGTTCCGGCGGGCCGAACGTACCATATGATGGCCGCTTCATCATGGTGCGCATTCCGTTTTTCGATTACGCGTACAACGATGCCTGGTGCTTCGACTATCCAGACATGGAGCGCAATTTCGTTCTGATTTTGCGCGAGATCACGCAGATGCGACCGTGGATGAATGCGAGCCAGCTGTTCACCTTCGACGATCCCGAGTTGTTCAAGTACCCGATGGTATATGTCACCGAGCCGGGGTTCTGGACCCCCAATGATGCCGAGATCAAAGGGCTCCGCGACTACATGCTCAAGGGTGGCTTCGTTTTTTTCGATGATTTTCATGACCAGAGTCGTTACCCGGAGTGGAACAACTTCGAGACGCATTTTCGCCGCGCGCTTCCCGACGTGGTCTTCTATCGGCTGGACAACACAGAACCGATCTTCGACAGGTTTTACAAGATCACCAATCTGGCCGTTCCCTATCCGAACGGGGGCCGCGTCACAGCCGAGTTCTATGGCGTTTATCAGGACAATGATCCCAACAAGAGCATGATGGCGATCATCAGCTACAACTCGGATCTGGGCGATTACATGGAATGGTCGGGGACGGGTCGCAATCCGATTAATCTGGCTAATGAGGCTTACAAGTTTGCGGTCAACTTTGTCATTTATGCGATGAGCAGATAGCGATTCGTCATCGCGCGAAAGCGGGAATCCAGAGAGGACGACCCTGGATTCCCGCTTCCGCGGGAATGACAGAAGGTTTCCAATTTCCAATTTCCAATTTCCAATTTCCATTTTCTCTTCAGGGGGTCTTGCCGTGGGAGTTTCTGCACAAGAGCGGGTGCAACTTGAATCCGCAGATGATATCGCGCTTGCCGAGAAGCTGAAGAAAGGGCGCGACACCGTACTCAAAGAGATCAAGAAGCTCATCGTCGGACAGGACGAAGTCATGGATCTCGCGCTGACCTGTCTCTTCGCCGGCGGCAACAGTCTGCTGATCGGCGTGCCGGGTCTGGCGAAGACGCTTCTGATTCATACGATGGCGCAGGTGCTGGATCTCAAGTTCTCGCGAATTCAGTTCACACCTGACCTCATGCCGTCCGACATCACGGGCACTGACATCATCCAGGACGATCCGGTCACCGGCGGCCGCAAGATGGTCTTCGTACCGGGACCCATCTTCGCGAACATCGTACTCGCGGACGAAATCAACAGAACTCCGCCCAAGACGCAGTCCGCTCTGCTCGAAGCCATGCAGGAGCATCGCGTGACCGTGCAGGGAAAGACCTTCACTCTGCAGGAACCCTTCTTCGTAATGGCCACGCAGAATCCGATCGAACTGGAAGGCACATATCCATTGCCGGAAGCGCAGTTGGATCGCTTCATGTTCCTCATCAAGCTCGATTATCTGTCGGAAGATCACGAGGTGGATGTCGTGCAGAACACCACGTCCATTCCCAACTATACGTTCCAGCACGCTATCACCGGTGCTGACATCGTGGCGTTCCAGAAGCTGGTGCGACGGGTGCCAGTGTCCGACGCAGTTGCGCGCTACGCGGTGAATCTCACGCGAGCCAGCAGACCAGCGGCCAACTCACCCGAGTTCATCAAGAAGTGGGTTGCCTACGGCGCCAGCGTGCGTTCACCGCAGTATCTCATTCTCGGTGGCAAGGCTCGCGCGCTGATGGCAGGTCGCTATCATGTGAGCTTTGACGATGTGCGCGCGCTGGCCCATCCCGTGCTCAACCACCGCATCCTGCTCAATTTCCACGCTGAATCCGAGCGCATTACCACCGATCAGATCATCGATCAATTGCTCGACCTTGTGCAGCCTCCCAAGTCGAAGATGTAGGGAGACCCTCAACAGATGGCGACGCAAATTCTAGGCGGCCAGGTACCGGGGGCGAGATTCATCGACCCCTCGGTTCTGGCGCGCATCTCCAATCTCGAGCTGCTCGCGCGAACCGTGGTGGACGGTTTCATCAACGGTTTGCACCGCGCGCCCGACCTCGGCTCTTCCATGGATTTCGCCGAGCATCGCGCCTACATGCCAGGCGACGATATCCGGCGGATCGACTGGAAGCTCTACGCCCGCAGCGACAGGTATTTCATCAAGGAGTTCGAGGCTGACACCAATGTGAACTTCAGCATCCTCCTCGACATCTCCAAGTCGATGAGTTTTCAAGGTGCACCCGACGGTGTTTCCAAGCTCGATTACGCCAGATATCTGGCGGCCTGCCTGGCCTACTTCTCGTCAAAGCAGCGTGACCGCGTGGGCATGGTCACTTTCGACGACGATGTGCGCGACTACATCCCGCCATCGGCCAAACATCTTCATGTCATCCTGCATGCCCTGGAGCGCGTGAAGGCGGGGCGCAAGGGGAATCTCGACAGACCGCTCATGCGACTGTCGGAGAGTTTCCGCCGCAAGAGCCTCATCTGCGTCATTTCGGACTTTTACGACGAACCACGCAACGTTCTCGACGCCATCACACATCTCAAGGGTAAAGGGAACGACGTGATCGTGATGCATGTGCTGGACAAGTATGAAATCGAATTCCCCTACGAAGACGCGTCGAATTTCCAGGACCTGGAGAGCGACGAAAAAATTCCGATAGTTCCCTACGCCCTGCGCGACAAGTATCGCGACCTCGTTCAGAAACACATTACCGAGCTGACCAGTTTGATGAGCCAGAATCGCATAGACTATACGCTGTTCGATACTTCACAACCGCTCGATGAGGCGCTGTTCAAGTACCTCGCGAATCGCGAGCGACTAATGCGGGTACGATAGACCATGGGATTCCTCGTACCAGCATTCCTGGCAGGTGCTCTTGCCATTGGCATACCCATCTGGGTGCACCTCACAAACAAGCAGCGCAAGGAAGCAGTCGAGTTCCCTTCGCTCATGTTCCTCGAGAAGATTCCATTCCGCTCGGAGAAAAAGCAGGTAATCCGCAACGTGCTGCTTTTTGCCATGCGCGTACTTGCCATCATACTTCTCATAGCGGCGTTTTCGCGTCCTTACCTGGGCGGCACAGGCAAACCACCCGCTCTGCCGGGCTCCGCGCGCGAAGTGGCAATACTCGTCGACCGTTCCTACAGCATGGGTTATCGCGACCGCTGGCCCAGGGCTCTTGATGCGGCGCGCGATGCGGTGAACGGATTGGGCGGCATGGACCAGGCGACGATCATTCTGTTCGACGATCGCGCCACTGCTACCGGCGAACCAACTCCGGACAAGGCGCAGCTGCAGGCGATTCTTGCAACTGCAAAGCTTTCGGACAAAGCCACCAAATATGTCCCGGCGCTGAAGCTCGCTCAGAAAGTCCTGGAAGAATCCGAGCTGCCCAAGCTCGAAGTAATCATCATCAGTGATTTTCAGAAAGTGGCCTGGGATGGCCACGAAGAGATTCAGCTCCCCGAGGGAACAGCAGTAAAAACGATCGATCTCTCGGTGGACAGCACCTCCAATATTGCTGTCACGTCGGTCAATCTCAACAGGCAGACGCAGGAAGGGAGAGATCGCTTCATCGCGTCCGCGCGAATTACCAACAGTGGATCGACTCCACGCAATGGCGTAACGGCAATCCTCAACCTCAACGGTCGCGTAGTGGAATCAGTCCGCGTCGACGTGCCTGCAAAAAATGCTGTCAACGCAATTTTCCCTGCAGTTGCAGTTCCAGAGGGAGCAACGAAAGGAACCGTCTCGGTTTCCAAAGATAGTCTGGCAATCGATGATGATTTTCATTTTGTGATTTCCGCTGACCAGGAAGTGGGCGTGCTGATAATCGAGGACGACAGTCCTGTTCCCAATCAGAGCTTCTTCATTCAAGGCGCACTGCGCATTGGCGACAGGCCCCATTTTCGCGTTGATGTGAAGGGTCTGAGTCGCACGACGTTCGGTGATCTGGATCGTCGCGCACTCGTGATTCTCAATGATGTCCCGTACCCTGGCGGCGACCTCGGCAAACGTCTCAAGGAATTCGTTGCCGAAGGTGGCGGTCTCTTTATCGTGATAGGAGATCAGAGTCAGGCAAGCGGCTGGATAGGTGATGGCGCGGAACTGTTCCCAGGCAAGGTCGGGCCGGAAGTTGAGCGCAACGCGGGGAATGGCGTCGCTCTTGCGACACTGGAGTACGGACATCCGATCTTCGAAATATTCAACGCTCCTCGCAGCGGAGATTTTTCGGGAGCGAGATTCTTCAACTATCGCCCGGTGAAACCAGCCGATAGCGCCAAGGTGATTGCGCATTTTGATGACGGTACGGTGGCAATGGTCGAGGGCAAGTTCGGCAAGGGACGCGTGGTTGTGTTCGGAGCGGCTCTGGACGGTTCTGAGCTGCATACCGATCTGCCCAGGCACGTCGTGTTTCTCCCCTGGATTCACCAGGTGGTAAAACACGTGGCCTCGTTCTCCGACGCTCGTCCGTGGTTTAACGTAGGCGAGGTGGTAGACGTCTTAAAACAGGCGGCACCGACAGGAGCTGGAGCGGCGTCCCGTTCGGGCTCTGACGCTCCGCTCACTCTCAGCGACGTCGCGCTTGTCTCGCCCAAGGGAGACGTCGTAGGGTCGCCGGCCAACGATACTGCTGTGACGGCTCAGAAGGGCTTCGTGGAGCTGGAGCACAAGGGCTTTTACGAGTTGCGACGGGCGGGGGCGCGGGCCGGTACCACCCCCATTGCTGTCAATCTGGACCTGAAGGAATCGGACCTTTCTCGTTTTGACCCGATCGACCTTGTAACTTCAATACAGAACAAGGGTTTGGGTGGGCCAGGGGGTGGGGACACGCGCAACCTCACGTCGGTTGAGCGGGAAAAGCGGCAGAATTTGTGGTGGTACTTGTTGGTGTTGGCACTCTTGCTGTTGGCAGCAGAGACTATAATGGGTAATAGGCTGTCGCCGGCCTTACGCAGACGCACCTCTTGAGGGGGATGCCATAATGGAGTTCATTAGCAACAAGTCGCATCTACAACTTTTGCAAATCATTCGGAGCGTCAGAAACCGCTGGCGCCTGAAGATTGCCCTGCACGGGGCCGCGCTGGTGATCGGTGGCGGGTTAGCAGTATTCCTGCTCTCTGCCGTCGCACTCAACCAGTTCTCGTATACACCCAGCTCGATCATGGTTTTCCGGCTGGTTGCATACCTCGCGATCCTCGCGCTGTTGATGCGGTTCGTTGTTGTGCCGCTCCTTCCGCGTATTACCGATGAGCGCGTCGCGCTTTACATCGAGGAGACCGATCCCAGTCTGCAGGCCGCGATCCTCAGCGCGGTCGAAATTGCGAATTCCCCCGTGCGCACCGATCGCGAACAGTCTCCGCAGCTCATGCGCCAGGTGGTGGAAGTCGCAACACAAAAGGTCAAGGCGATGGATGATGGTCGCATTATCGAACAGAAACGTTTGTACCGTTCATATGCTTTCCTGGGCGGCGCGATTGCCGCATTTGTCGCGGCGCTGCTGTTCGGCCCCGACTTCTTCGCGCGCAGCGCCAAGCTGCTCATACAGCCGTTCACGACGGCCGAAGCTGCTACGCCCTACACCATTGGCATCGAGCCCGGCAACGCAACTATAGCGCGCGGTGGCGATCAGGAAATCAGTGCGGTCCTCAATGGCTTCGGCTCTGAGCGCGTGGAACTGGCATACCGCAAGGGTGCCAACGGCGACTGGCAGCGCTTGTCCATGGCGCCGCAGCCTGAAAAGGGCGGCTTCGTGTTCCGTCTCTTCGATGTCGACGAAGAGACCGAATACTACGTCGAAGCCAGCGGAATCAAATCGGAGACCTTCACGATTTCCGTGGCGGATCTCCCCGCGGTCAAGCAGCTCGACCTCGAATACATTTTCCCGCAGCACACCGGGCTGAGCCCGATCACTGAAAAAGATGGCGGTGACATTGCTGCGATAGTCGGTACAACCGTGAACATTACGGTGCAGCCGACGATGGAGACCAAGGGCGGCCGCATCATCATCGAAGGTGGCCCAACCGTTCAGCTCACACCAGGCGACAGCGGCACCCTCACGGGCAGCATCAAGGTCGAGAAGGATGGCTTCTATCGCATTGAGCTGCGTGCCAAGAGCGGCGAAATGGTAAAGGCGTCGCTCGATTACACGATCGATGTCATCAAGGATCACGCTCCAACTGTGAAGTTCATCAAGCCAGGAAAGGACACGCGTGTCAGTTCGCTGGAAGAAGTTTTCGCGGAAGCTTCCGCTCAGGATGATTTCGGTGTCGCGAAACTCGAGTTGCTCTACTCGGTAAATGGCGGGGAAGAAAAAACGGTTGTGCTGTTCAGTGACGCTTCCAAGCGGCTTCCCGAAGTCGCCGCCGGTCACACCTTCATGCTGGAAGACTTCAAGCTCGAGCCTGGCGATCTGGTGTCGTATTATGCTCGCGCGACGGACAACAAGACTGATGGTGCGCAGACCGCCGCCAGTGACATCTACTTCATGACGGTGCGCCCGTTCGATCGCACATACAGACAGGGTGAAGCGCCGCCGCCGCCGCCGCCGGGAGCGGGTGGTGGTGCCCCGCCGCAGCAGCAGGACGGCAATCTTTCACAGCGACAGAAGGACATTATCGCGGCGACATTCAAGATCATTCGCGACAAGGCAACGTTCACAGCCAAGGAAATGGATGAGAACATCGCCACGATCAAGCTTTCCCAGGAGCGCTTGCACGAAGAAGTCGACGAACTCACCACTCGCATGGTCGAGCGTGGAGTAGCGTCGAGTGATTCCAACCTGTTGAAGGTTTCGAAACTTCTTCCCCTTGCCGCCAAGGAAATGGAAGCCGCGGAAAAACTTCTTGGTGACAAGAAATCGCAGGAAGCACTAGCGCCAGAGAACAAGTCGCTTGTGCAGTTACAGCGCGCCGAAGCGGTCTATCGCGAATACACAGTGCAGCAGCAGCAACAGCAGCAGGGTGGACGTGGTGGCGGCGGAGGTGGCGGGCAGCAGAATCCCGAAGATCTCGCTGATCTGTTCGAACTGCAGCGCGATTTGCAGCGCAATCAGTATGAGACAGTAGATCGCGCTCAGCAGGCGCAGCAGCAGGCTGAAGCCGCGCAGGCACAGGCCGCAGCCGAAGTCGATGCAGTGGCCGAACAGCTCAAGAAACTTGCGGCACGGTTGCAGGCAGATAATGCCCGCGAGCGCGCTTTGGCCGATTCACTGCAGCGCTCCTTGGGTCGCGCTGGTGGTGGCGGCAGTGGTGGTGGCAGCCAGCGACAACTCGCCGCACAGGCGGACTCGATGGCGCGCCAGCTCGAGAAGCTCGCACGTGAGCGCAACTCAACGGAATTGCAGGATGCTGCTCGCAACATGCAGCAGGCTGCGGATGCACTGACACGTTCAGCGGCAGCGGGTTCAGATCGCGCCAACGCCGATGCGCAGCGTGCGCTTGCGGCGATGGAAGAAACGCGACGTTTGCTCGAGGGCGCTCGCGAGAGTCGTCCGGCCGAGGGCACACAGTCGGCACTCGAGAATCTTCAGAATCTGCAGGCGCAGCAGCGGGCAATTGCGAATGCAACTGACCGGCTCATGCAGCAGGAACTCAATGCGCCCAACAGAGCGCAGCAGGAGCAGGACATTGCCGCGCGCAAGGAACAGCTGGCGCAGGGCGTGAATTCACTGCAGAACCGGCTCGATAGAATGGCTATGGACACCCGCCGTGACCAGCGCGAGGCTTCGCGCCAGCTGCAGGGCGCAGCCGATGCAGTACGTGAAAACAGAATCCCCGATCGCATCCGCCAGACACAGGGTCTCCTGCACACGACGGATCGCACATACATGGGTCAGGAAGAGAGCAGGATTGCGGCTGGACTGGACGATGTGGAACAGCGTCTCCAGGCAGCTGGCCAGGCCATGACCGGTTCGCCAACACAACAGGCGAATCAGATAGTTGACGCCGCGCGGAACCTGAGTCGCGGTGCGCAGTCGTTGGCCGAGCGAATCGAGAGCATGCGGCAGCAGAACGCTGATTCCAACCGCCGGTTGCAGGAAGGCCAGGCGGGAGAGGGCAAGGCTGGCGAGGGCAAGGCCGGAGAAGGTAAGGCCGGAGAAGGTAAGGCCGGAGAAGGTAAGGCCGGAGACGGCAAGGCCGGAGACGGCAAGGCCGGAGAGGGTAAGGCTGGAGAAGGCAAGGGCGGAGAAGGCAAGGCTGGCGAGGGCAAGGGTGGAGAAGGCAAGGCTGGAGAGGGCAAGGGCGGAGAGGGCAAGGCCGGAGAAGGTAAGGGCGGCGAGGGTAAGGCCGGTGAGGGCAAGGGTGGTGAGGGCAAGGCCGGAGAGGGTAAGGGCGGCGAGGGCAAGGGCGGCGAGGGTAAGGCCGGCGAGGGTAAGGGTGGAGAGGGCAAGGCTGGAGACGGCAAGGCTGGCGGAGAAGGCAAGGCGGGAGAGCCGGGCCGAAGGCTGAGTGAAGAGCCTGGCCGGCGGGGTGGTGGCGGTGCCTCTGGTGGTCCGTCTGGCGACTTGATCAATCAGCGCCCGACGGGGTCGTTGACGTTGGAGCAGAGAAGGCAGGCGGAGCGTGAATTTGCGCAGCAGATTGCTTCAGGTCAGGCGCTAAGTCGACAGCTGCGTGACTTGGGCACGGACAGCTCGCGCGCCACCGCGCGTGCCCTGGATGAGGTTGTCTCCGATATGCAGCAGCTGGAACAGCGCGGTGCGCTGGGTGATCCAAAGGGAATCGCTGAGTTGCAGGCCTCGGTTGTCGAGGGGCTCAAGGCAGTAGAGTTTGCCGTGCGACGCCAGCTGTTGAATACAAGTGCCGACAAAGTCTTCCTTGGAAACAAGGATGAGGTGCCGGCCGGGTTCGAGAAACAGGTGCAGGAGTACTTCAAGGTGTTGTCGAAGACACCGCCGCCGAAGACGGGTGGCAGCGGTGGCACGCCCATTCCTCCGCCATGATCGCATTTGGACTCGCGGTAGCGCTTCAGATTGCGGCTACCGCGCAGACCCTCACGTTCGACGCAGGTGTTCGCAACCCTTCCATCGCTCGCGATGGGAGGGTTGTGCTCGAATCAAGGGGTGACATCTGGCTGGCGCCGTCGCTGGGCGCTGGCGCGGTTGCCAGCACATGGACAAGAATCACCGCAGGCGCTGGATGGGACCGCGCTCCAGTATGGTCCCGCGATGGACAGTGGATCTACTTCGCATCCGATCGTGACGGATCGTACGATATCTGGCGATTGGCCATGCCGGCCCTACTCGCCGCTGTTCCCGAGAGACTGACCTCCGGTACAGCAGTCGATGGAAATCCCTCGGTTGCTCCTGATGGCTCTGTGGTCTTCGAGCGCGGTCGCGGTCTTGCAGCGGACATCTGGCTGCGCGCTTCCGACGGAACAGAGAAAAGGCTGACGTCGGAAAATGGCGCAGAGCGTTGGCCGGTTTTTTCGCCCGACGGAAATGTCATCGCATACGTGACCATCCGGGGAGCAGCGCGCACGTTGCGCCTCGTCAACCGCGATGGATCCAATGACAGAGTGCTTCTCGCAGATTACGGCGCCGAGTATCCGTCGTGGTCTCCCGATGGCACGCGCATCGCGTTCAGTGCAACTGGAACACGTGCAGGTGTATGGGTGACTGATCTCGAGGCCCGATACATTGTGCCCGTCACGCTGCAGCGCGCGGCCACTTCTTGGACAGCGGATGGCGCGCGCATCGTGCTCACCGAAATGCCGGCGGAAGCAGGTGGCGGATACAACGGTGATCCCGATCGTGTAGGTGATCGCGACGTCGGCGATTTTTTCCCGGTGGTTGGTCGCATGTGGACCGCGGATGCTCCCAAACTACTTTCCGCAACTCTTGCCGCAGTGAATGTGAGTTTGCCGCTGGACCGGCGCGCCTTCAATGCGGAGCGCTTCGACCGCGCGGCAGATCTCACTGCACGACTCTATCTCTCGACTCCTAACGCCGCTACGCGTCTTGCGAGCTGGAAGACAACTGTCGCCAAGGGCCGTGATCGCGCGCTGTCCGCACAGAGTGACGCCGAACTGGATCAGATCATTCACGATGTTTTGCGTGATCGTCCGCACCTGCGTGAACTGGCGACGGGGCAGGGAGCTGTTTCGAGTGCGCACCCGGATGCCACGAACGCGGGTCTTGAGATTCTCCGCAAGGGTGGCAATGTCGTCGATGCCGCAGTCGCGGTGTCATTCGCGCTCGGTGTTGTGGAACCGGATGCGAGCGGAATTGGTGGCTACGGACAGATGCTCGTCTATCTGAGTGGAATGCCGAAGCCGGTGAACATCGAGTTCATGACGACTGTTCCGGAAATTGCATCGATTCGCAACACGGCATTCCCACCCGGCGGAAGATTCCCCGCTGACGGACCGATGCTCGCGAATGTACCGGGGACTGTCGCCGCCATGCATCTCGCGTGGACAAAGTACGGCAGCAAGAAAGTTCCGTGGGCCGATCTTGTTGCACCGGCAATTCACCTGGCGGAGTATGGTTTTGTAATCAGCGATGGGCTCGGCACGACGCTTTCTCTCGAGCGTGAGAGCTATCTCAAATACGAAGCGCCTACCAAACTATTTTTCCGCGACGGACAGCCGCTGAAAGCGGGCGATACGCTGCGCAACCCTGATCTCGCTGCCACGCTCAAGGCTATTGCCGCAGGCGGGGCGGACGCTTTTTATCGCGGTGAGATTGCGCGACGCATGGTGGAGGATCTCACAGCGCAGGGCAATGCGATTCGTCTGCCTGATCTCGACAAGTATCGCGCGGTTGAACGCGAAGTCGTGTCGGGAACGTTTCGCGGCAATGAGGTTTACTCCGCGCCGCCTCCGGTTTCCGGCGGTGCTGGACTGATTGCGCAGCTCAACACGCTGGAACAATTCAAGACGCCCAAGGCTTACACCGACGATGCGCCGTCATTGCATGCAACGGTCGCTGCGTGGATTCTCGCGCCGCGCGCCAGTGCAGTGGATCCTGATTTGTGGACCAATGATTTTGCACCAGCAATTTCCAAGGATTCCGCGCGTGCCCGCTGGTCATGTTTCAGCCTGACGCGGGGACTTTCTCCCGACATGCTGCAAGGCACGCGCGAGGCCTGTCGCACCGGTGCCTCCGCTGTCATTCCCGCGAAAGCGGGAACCCAGGGTGGTGGAGAACAGACCTATTCCTGGTTGCCCGGTGCTTCGATCGCGTCGTCTGCGCGGGGCGAATGGAGTCCCGAATGCGAACGCACAGATCCCGCGACGGCTGGCATGCCTTGTCGTTCCACAGGCACAACCGCTTTTGCAGTTGCAGACGCCTACGGAAATATGGTGTCAACAACACAAACGCTCGGTACCTGGGGCGGGAATTTCTACATCACCCCCGGGCTCGGCTTCATCTACAACGACAAAGTCGGGTCATACAGCGGCGGTAACGCCGAGGCGCGCGGCGCGCGCGTGGCCGGTGCGCGGCACGGCAGCACGATAGCGCCGACAATTGTTTTCAAGGGAAGTGGTTCGTCGCGGCGGCCATGGATTGCGGTTGGTGCTGCAGGAAACGCGTGGATCACGTCGGCGGTTTATCAAACGATTGTCGGAATTGTCGACGGTGGTCTGGATCCGCAGAAGGCGCTCGAGTTGCCACGGTTCAGCACCGCGGCATCCGGCGGTGGTCGCGGTGGTGCGGGACGCGGTGGCGCCGCAGCTGCAGGAGCAGGTGCGGCCGCAACTCCTGCGCGCGGTGGATACACAATCACGATGGAGAACGGCGTGTCGCCGCGCGTGGTGCAGCAGATGGAAGCGCTGGGCTATCGCTTCAGCTGGATCACGCACCGCGGTGAAATCCGTCAGGGCTACGGCGCTGCTGTTGTTGCCGAGCCAGGGAAGGTGACAGCCGGCGGCGACCCGCGCCGCTCCGGAGTCGGTGGGGCAGTCACTTGTCGTGAAATGGGCCGCAAGAGCTGCTAACATTCCGCACCCGTCCGTCTGAAGTGAGGGGGCGCGGGGGCAGGTCTGCAACTTCTGATCACTGAGCACTGACCACTGCCAACTGAGGTCATCCGTCCTGGATTCCGGTCGGATGACCTCAGTGTGCAGTGAACAGTGGTCAGTGATCAGAAGTGCAAAGCCCATGGTCGGCACACATTTCGTTTCAACTCAACCAAATGCCAGCAAAGAAGCGTTATTACAGAATTGCCCCGTCAACAGTTGTGGGCCAGGGTGCTTTCGCCACACGGAAAATTCGTTCGGGAACAAGGGTCGCGGAATACACCGGGGAGGTTATTTCCGACGAGGAATCGGATCGTCGCTACCCGGATGATGATGTGGTGTCGCACCACACTTTTCTTTTCGCGGTTGGGTGGGGAAAAACCATCGACGCCTCGGTGAATGGTGGCGATGCGCGCTACATCAATCACTCCTGCGATCCCAATTGCGAGGCTCATATGGAAAAGCGCCGCATCTTCATCGATGCGATCCGCACCATTCAGCCAGGTGAAGAGCTTTTTTACGACTACCAGTACGCGCGCAGCGGCGAATCCGACGCGGAGGCCCGGCGCAAGTTCCCCTGTCACTGCGGGTCAGCGAATTGCCGGGGAACGATAATGGCTCCGTTACCGAAACGCCGAAAGAATCGCTAGCGCCGCGCCAGGCCGCGAAACCGGGTCGATGGGGCGCGCGTAGAACCAGGCATAGGGGGTCTTTCAATGCTATTCATTCTTTCAATCGTGGTGTCCATTGTTGCGTCCGGTGCCGCTTTCCGTTGGGCGCGCAACGTCATGACCAGGCGTCTCCGCTACGTGGACGCCGCACAGAGCCGCTTCGCGCCCCTTGTGGCGGGAGCGATAGCAACCGTGATCATGCTGCCCTTCGCCTGGCTGCCGCTGATAGGGTTGATTGTAGGCGCGGGAACCGCTTTGGCGGTCGGCATTGGTGTCGGCTTGGGTGTGGCCTCAGCATCCCGCGAAATCCGGTTGGCATCGTACAGAATCGACCGTTAGCCTGACTCGTCACCCCGGCGAAAGCAGGGGTCCATGTTCGGTGAAAGCGAGAACATGGATTCCGCCCCGGCTTTCGCCGGGGTGACGTTGTGAGGCGGAATGACGAGAGTGGGGGTAGAACGTAGATTCATCGGATGCCTGTCATCCGTGATGCCGAGATAGCTGCGGTCAATCTCCACGAGCTCGAGATCGCCGCCCGCGAAGCGCTCGACCCCACCTATTTCGACTATTACGCCGCCGGCGCCAACGACGAGATCACACTCGCGGAGAATATCCAGGCCTTCCGCCGGCTGCGACTCTGTCCCCGTGTTCTGGTCGATGTAAACATCCGTGATATGCGCACCGTGGTCCTGGGCCAGACCCTCTCCCATCCGATGTTGGTGGCTCCCATGGCTTTCCAGCGCCTTGCTCACGAGGAAGGCGAGCTTGCCACTGCTCGCGCGGCATCCGCGCTCGGCTACGGAATGGTCCTCAGCACTTTTTCGACGAGCACGATCACGGAAGTGCGGGCGGCGACATCGCAGTCGCTCTGGTTCCAGCTTTACGTTTACAAGGATCGCGGCGCGACCCGCGCTGTAGTCGAGCGTGCGGAGTCTGAGGGTTGTGAAGCGCTGGTGTTCACGGTTGACGCGCCGCTCATCGGGCGGCGCGAACGTGACGTTCGCAACAAGTTGCATCTTCCCGAAGGGCTGCGTGTCGCAAATGCTCCAACCCTGTCGGAGCGCCGCGCTAACGAGACGCTGTCCGATTCGGAACTGGCGCATTACATCACTACGATGATCGACCCCGCGCTGCAGTGGCGCGACATAGAATGGCTGCGCTCGATAACGGGGCTCCCGATTGTTGTGAAGGGAATTCAGCGTGGCGATGATGCCGCGCGGGCTGTGGAGCTGGGAGTCGACGGCATGGTTGTATCAAATCACGGCGGGCGTCAGCTTGATACTGCACGCGCGTCAATCGATATCCTGCCCGAGGTTGCCGATGCAGTTGCTGGTCGCGCCGATATTCTCGTTGATGGCGGGATCCGTCGTGGCACCGATGTTGTGAAGGCCCTGGCCCTGGGCGCCAACGCAGTACTGTTGGGTCGCCCGATTCTCTGGGGACTCGCGATCGCCGGCGAGGCCGGAGTGCGGCGCGCGCTGGAACTAATGCGCGACGAGTTCGATCTGGCGATGGCGTTGTGTGGTTGTCCCGATATTGCGTCGATTAGCAAGGATCTCGTAGCACAAAATGGAGTGTCGTGAATGGAAATCCTGCGCCAGGTCACACACCGAATTCTCGCTGCCAAGCCACCTTCGTCATTCCGGCGAACCAACGTCACCCCGGCGAAGGCCGGGGCGGAATCCATGGTAGAAGGAAAATGGATTCCGGCTTTCGCCGGAATGACGAGAATCGCTTTCTGCGCTATTGTCGCTGCCTTTCTCGCACTCACCACCGCATGTAGCAGTCCTGATGCTTCTCCGGCCAGCAGTGCCTCTGACTCCGTTATGACAGCAAGAATCAACAGATATGCGACCGTAACACTCTCGGCAGATCTCAGTGCGCTCAGCGAAAATGAACGCAAGATGCTGCCTCTTCTTGTCGATGCGGCGAAGGCGATGGACGAGATTTTCAAACAGCAGGCGTATGGCAATCTCGATTCGCTGCTCAAGTCACTCAGCAGCCCCGCGGCGCGGCGCTTTGTTGAGATCAACTACGGTCCCTGGGACAGGCTCGACAACAATACGCCATTCATACCGGGTGTAGGTGTAAAACCGGCCGGCGCCAACTTCTATCCCGCGTATATGGAGAAGGCGGAATTCGAGAGCGCAGCAGGTGCGGCCAGTGACTCTCCTCTGCGCAACATGTACACGATCGTGCGACGCGATGCGAACCGCAAACTTGTCGCGACTCCATTTCACGAGGCGTACGCACCTCAGGTGAAATTGGCTGCAGCCAAACTGCGCGAGGCAGCGGCGCTCGCTCCAGCCGGTGGGCTCAAGCGCTACCTCGAGCTGCGTGCCGACGCGTTGCTCAGCGATAACTACAAGGAGTCCGACATGGCCTGGATGGACATGAAGGACAACACGATCGAAGTCGTGATAGGGCCGATTGAGAACTATGAAGATGGGCTCTTCGGATTGAAGGCCGCCAACGAAGCCTTTGTACTCATCAAGGATCAGGAATGGAGCAAGCGGCTCTCGAAATACGCGTCCATGCTGCCCGCTCTGCAACGCGGCCTTCCGGTTCCCGACAAATACAAAGCTGAAACGCCGGGCACGAGTTCCGATCTCAACGCATACGATGCGATTTATTATGCGGGCGATGCCAATGCTGGTGCCAAGACAATCGCGATCAATCTGCCCAACGACGAAGAGGTGCAGCTCAAGAAGGGAACGCGCCGGCTGCAGCTCAAGAATTCCATGCGCGCCAAGTTCGACAAGATTCTTGTTCCCATCGCCGGAGAGCTGATCGCCGAGGATCAGCGCAAGCATATCACGTTTGACGCGTTCTTTTCGAATACAATGTTTCATGAGGTTGCTCACGGACTGGGAATCAAGCAGACGCTCAACGGCCGCGGCCTGGTGCGCGAGTCACTCAAGGAGCAGTACTCCGCGCTGGAGGAAGGCAAGGCCGACATACTGGGCCTTTACATGGAAACGCGCCTGCATGAACAGGGCGAGCTGGGTGGCGGCGCGGATGCGCTCATGGATGCCTATGTGACATTTGTCGCAAGCATTTTCCGGTCGGTGCGCTTCGGAGCAGCCAGTGCACACGGCAGGGCCAACATCGCGCGCTTCAATTTCTTCTCGGCGCAGGGCGCCTTCATTCGCGACGCGGCAACGGGCACCTATCGTGTGGACGCCGCCAAAATGAAGACCGCAATGAACGCGCTGTCGGAACAGATCCTGCGCTTTCAGGGAGACGGAGACTACGATGGCGTGGTGAAGTTCATGCAGGAAAAGGGGAACATCGGCGCTGAGCTCCAGGGAGACCTCGACCGGTTGGGAACACGCGGCATTCCGGTGGACATCGTGTTCGAGTATCCCCCGGCAGCGGGCGGCAAATGATCCCTCGTGCATCCACTTTGTTTGTCATTCCCGCGAAAGCGGGAACCCAGTGTCGTCTTCCTTGGGTTCCCGCTTTCGCGGGAATGACAAGAAAGGCCAAGTATCGAGTGTTCAATCACGCTGCGGCGATTCTGTTTTCACTCGGCGTTCTCTCCGGTTGCGACTTTGCAGGCGGTGCGGTGCTCGGTGGACACGGTGAGATGCGGGGCATGGAGTTCGATCCCCCGCTCGCGAAACCGTCGTTCGTTTTTCCAACTGCCGACGGGAAGATGTACGATTTCCGCAAGGAGACCGACGGCGATGTAACCCTGGTCTTTTTCGGATACACGCATTGCCCTGACATCTGTCCGGTGCACATGAGCAATATCATGGCGGTGCTCAAAAAGATGTCCGAGTCGGATGTGCGGCGCATACATGTTCTTTTCATCACAACAGACCCGGTGCGCGACACGGAGCAACGGCTGAGCGAGTGGCTCAAGGCAATCGATCCACGCATCATTGGTCTCCGGCCCAAAACAGAAGATGCAATCAGGGTGCAGTCGGAGCTTGGTATTCAGCCGGCGCTGGTATTGGCGCCCAAACCAGGACACGAGGGGAACTACGATGTGAGTCACGCGGCTCAGGTGGTTGCCTTCACACCTGACAACCTGGGACGCGTCGCGTACGCATCGGGCACCCGACAGACGGACTGGGCTCACGATATTCCGCTGCTGCTCAAGACGAAGGCGAAGTAGTGCAGTGGTGGTGCGTTGCCCGCGGTGAGCCGTGGAACTGGGGCTGGCAGGCGTACCCGGGGGTGTGGCTCTTCGTAGGAGTTTTCGCGTCAGTTTACTGGATGCTGGCGCGCTCACAATCGGCGACTCCAGTTCCGTCATTCCCGCGAAGAACGTCACCCCCGCAAACATTAAGCGGGGGCGGGAATCCAGTGTCGTTCCAGATCCGTCATTCCCCCGTTCGCAAATCCTCCGCAATCGCAGGCCTCGTTCTTCTCTGGCTCACACTGGATTGGCCCGTTGGTGCACTCGGTGCCGGTTATCTCGCCAGCGTGCACTCACTGCAGTTCGTGCTGCTCGCGATGATCATTCCCGCGCTTCTGCTCTTTGGAGTGACCGAGGGAGCGCTGGCCAGACTTCAAAAAGCGCCGCGCGCGCTCGCACTTGTACGCAGGCTCACGCATCCTCCCTTTGCGGCGTTCTTTTTTACTCTCGTCATGGTGGCAACACATTCACCACCGGTACTCGACCTCCTGATGAAGTCGCAGTTCGGCAATTTCTTGCTGGATATGTTGTGGCTCAAGTCGGGAATTCTTCTGGCGTGGCCGATTCTGTGCGGGGTTCCGGCTCGCCCGGGGTTCACGCCGCCACTGCAGATTTTGTACGTCTTCGGCGGAACAATCGCGCACCTCTTTATTGGAATGTGGTTGCTGTCGGCCGAGTTTCCCGTGTACGGGACCTACGAACTGGCGGCCCGAGTGTCACCGCTGTCGGCGTTGTACGACCAGCATATGGCGGGGGCGGTGATAGTTCTTATCGGTTCATCGCTGGTGCTGCTGGCGATCACGGTGATCTTTTTCCGCTGGCAGGGGACGGGAGAAGCTCTGGACGAACAACCACGCCCTACCCCTCAATGATCGTTTGCCTGGCGAGATTGCGGGCGGATGACCTCAGTCTTCAGTGGACAGTGTTCAGTTATCAGGAGTTGCACACTTGTGTGCGAAGCGGACGCAGTCCAGGTATCTGAGCACTGACCACTGTCCACTTACCACTGAGGTCATCCGCCCGGAATCCCACTCACGATCCGGATGCCCAGTTAGTATTATTCGGAGCATCCGTTTGCTCAGGGGCATCCGTCATAGGAGCGTACCATCATGTTCTTTCGAATTGTTCGCAAGTGCACGCTAGTCACGATCATCTCAGCTCTCCCCGTACTGGCGCAGCAGCAGCCGCGTGCCTACACCGCCGCTGACTACGACAGCGCTGCGAAGTACCTCGGCGGAGGACTCGGCGCACTGGTCGTTGGCGGCACCGTGCAGGCGAACTGGCTGCCCGATGAGCGCTTCTGGTATGTGAGTACCACAACCGCGGGAAGCCAGGTTGTGCTGGTCAATCCGGTCAGTCGCACGCGCGCGCCGGCATTCGATCACGCGCGCGTGGCCGCGGCTCTTACTTCAGCAGGAGGCGGGCAGCTCACCGCGCAACAGATGGCGACGCAGCAGCTCACCCTCTCGCCGCGCGCTGACACCGTGATCGTCACGGTAGCAGGCAATCGTTTCGCATGTGATGTTCGTGGCAACAGATGCGCCGCAGTCCCCGCCGCTGCAGCTGACACAGGTGGACGAGGTGGCGCACCCGGCCGCGGCGCACGTGGCGGTGGAGGCGGAGTGGCTGGTCGTGGTGGCGGACGCGCTGGAGGCGGAGGAGGTGCTCCGGTCAACATGTCGGCCGATGGAACCAAGGGCGCCTTCATCCGCGACTGGAATCTCTGGGTTCGCGATATCGCTACAGGTACCGAAACACAACTCACCGAAGATGGTCAGCCCAATTTTGGTTATGCAACCGACAATGCAGGCTGGACGGGGAGTGCGGCGGCAATCCTTCTCTGGTCGCCCGACTCGAAGAAGATCGCGACGCAGCAGCAGGACGAGCGCAAGGTTGGTGAAATGTATCTCGTGAGCACCAGTGTCGGACATCCAACCCTGCGCGCCTGGAAATACCCGCTGCCTGGTGACAGCAATGTCGCGATGCTGCATCACGTCATCATTGATGTTGCCTCGCGGCGCACGACGCGACTGCAGCTCCCGCCGCAGTTTCACCGCGCCACTCTGGGCGACGACATCAGCATGAATGACTACAACTGGAGTCCCGACGCCACAAAACTCGCGCTCGTGTCAACGTCGCGCGATCACAAGTCGGCAATATTCCGCATTGCAGATGCCACGACCGGCGCAGTCAAGACAATCTTCGAAGAGAAAGTCGCCACGCACTTCGAGGCGCGCACGGGGTGGCGGGTATTGTGGAACCGCAATGAAATCATCTGGTACTCGCAAAAGGACGATTGGGGTCATCTCTATCTCCACGATCTCAATACCGGACAGCTGAAGAACAGCATCACATCGGGCGAGGGTCCGGTAACATCCATTACGAGAATGGACACTGCCGCGCGGGTGCTCTGGTTTGCCGCCAACGGGCGCGAGAGGGGACAGGATCCCTACTACAGGCACTACTACCGAGTTGGTCTCGATGGACAGAACTACGTGTCGTTGACGCCTGACGATGGCGATCACACCATGACCTTCTCGCCATCGGGGAAATACATTATCGACAGTTATTCAACACCGCAGACGCCGCCGACGGTAGCATTGCGCGATGGTGTAACTGGTGCTCTGCTTGTGCCGCTGGAGAAAGCGGACATCTCCAGGCTTCTTGCAACGGGATGGCGGGCACCGATGTCGGTCAAGATGAAATCGGCCGACGGCAAGTTCGATATCTACGGAATGCTTTTCCGTCCCACGAAATTCGATTCCACGCGCAGGTATCCGATCATCAATCAGATCTATCCCGGACCGCAGAGCGGGAGCGTTGGCAGTCGCGCATTCACAACGGCGCGTGGCGACCGGCAGGCACTCGCGGAACTGGGGTTCATCGTAGTGTCGATCGATGGGAGCGGAACACCGGGGCGTTCCAAGGCATTCCACGATAACTACTACGGCGCAATGGGACGCCACAACACGATTCCCGACCAGATGGCTGGCATGAAGGAACTGGCGGCGCGCCATTCCTGGATCGACATCAATCGCACAGGAATATGGGGCCACTCGGGCGGCGGATTTGCAACCAGCAGCGCGATGTTCCGCTATCCCGATTTCTGGAAGGTTGGTATTTCCGAATCTGGAAATCACGACCAGCGCAACTATGAAGATGACTGGGGTGAGAGATACCAGGGATTGCTGGGGGGAAATGTCGGGCCGGGCGACACGTACGATGTTGAAGGGAATCAGAACTTCGCGAAGGATCTGAAGGGCAAGTTGATGCTGGCGCATGGTGGAATGGACAACAACGTGCCGCCCAGCAACACGATGCTTGTGGTGGAGCGGCTCATTGCGGCTAACAAGGATTTTGATCTGGTGATTTTTCCCAACGCCGGGCATGGATTTGGTGCCGCGGGCAATTACATGATGCGGAAACGCTGGGACTACTTTGTTAAGCATTTGCTGGGTGCTGAACCGCCTAAGGAGTACGTGTTTCCTGCTGCTGGAGGAGGGCGGGCCGGTGGACGCGGGGGGGTTAACTGATTGATTTGAGATCGACGAGGATTGATCCACGAGCAACGATAGACGATTGACGACGGTGGCTTTGTAGGGTGCGACTCGATCCCGACAGTGAGGAGCGCCTGATCCCGACTTCCGTCGTTCCCGCGAAGCGGGAATCCAGCGTCGTTCTCAAGTGAGTATGTCATTCCCGTGAAGCGGGAATCCAGTGTCGTCTTACTTCCGTCCCACCCGGGCCTCGTAGGACGCCGAGGCGCGACTTCATCTGTCGCCAGCGCCTCCGCCTCGCCTTCCCCTCATAGCAGGGGTGTTGCGCGCTGCAACGCCGACCAGGCGCTTCAACTCTACGATGGGCGCGGGACTGTCATCAACTTGCAGTCTCAGCACAACATCATTGTTTAGCCATATTCCTGCACCCTTCTTCACGATGAGTAACGCTGCAGACTGCATTCCTCTCCTGTCACCGCCTGCAAGTTGCCCTCCTTCCAACGCCGCAACGAGGCGATGTGCGAGGTGTCCGGGCGTGCGCTCGAAGAAAGCAATCATTGAATCCACAACTCCGGGCCCCGCGAGAATATTTCCCTGCGCTGTCACGCCTTTGCTCTGTTTGTCACCCGCCCATGTCGTGGCGCTCGGACCCGTGTACGCTGCGACATTTCCCTTTGCATCAACAACTGCGAACTGTCGTCCCTTCTTGTCCCAGTCGGCCCGGGTATTCGGATCCCTGTCCCATACAGTCTTCACGACTTCAGCAGCGCTCTTTCCTTCGCGCAGAAGTGCCAGCGCCTGCGGACCGTAACTCACATCGACTGTCGCCTGTGTCGCGGCCATTCCAACTCCTGCTTCGGCCCAGAGAACCCCATTGCCGACGGAAAAGACTTTCGATTGCACAGCACCGCCTATTTCGCCAGTTGCCGAGTCGTAAGCGATGATCGAGAAAGTCGCCACGGGCGGCCAGGGTAAATCAGGGTAGGGGTTGGTCTCGATGCGGGTTGCAACTGGCGCGCACGCAGCGAGTGTTGTGGCGGCTGCGATTGCAATGTGCCGTAGAGTGCTGGTGCTGGTGCTGGTGCGATGAAGTCTCATCGAAGTTCCTCGTTGTGGTCGAACAACTCGAATTCAATTTCCAATTTCCAATTTCCAATTTCCAATTTCCAATTTCATTTCACGATCTCGGCTGCAACTCCCTTCACTCCCTCAATAAGAAACTGCACTCCTACGACCATAACCAGAAGGCCCATGATGCGCGTCATGACATTGAGCCCGGTCTGGCCGAAGCGGTTGAGAAGTCTGGGTGCCAATTTGAGCGAGAGCCAGGTGATAAGCGTGACAATGACGATCGCCGCGAGAATGAACATCATGCGGAGCATGGAGCCGCTGGTCTGTGCATTGAGCGTCATCACCGTTGTGATTGCTCCCGGGCCCGCGATGGTTGGCATCCCAAGTGGCACGATTCCGATGTCTTCCCTGTGTTTTTCGAGGACGTCAGCCTCTTCCGCTTCCGTCGTGCGAGCACGGGAGCGGCGGGCCTGCAGCATGTCGAGACCAATGCCGATGAAAATGATGCCGCCGGCTATGCGGAAGGCTGTGGTTGTGATACCGAAGAACTTGAGAATCCACGCGCCGACAAGTGTAAAGATTATCAGAACAACTATCGCTGTTATCGCAGCCTTGCGCAGCACACGGTCGCGTTTGGCATTGTCGAAGTCCGCGGTCAGCGAGAGGTAGATCGGAACCGCGGCGATGGGGTCTACGATTGCCAGCAGGCTTGAGGAAGCGAGGAGGAAAAAGGCTAGGTCTTCGCCCACTAACTAGATACTCGAAACACGGATTGCTGGGCCCTATTTAGAAATTGGCGCCAAAGATGGAGAGTGGAAAATGGATATTGGATAATTCATTGCCAATTTCCAATTCCCAATCAGATATCCATTTTCCAATATCCACTCTCTATTTCTCCCCCACGTCTGCGATTGAGTCGGAGGGTGACCCCGATTCCCGGTTACAGGGAAATGACGAAAAAAAGGCCTCAGAAGGGAATGCCAATCTCACCAGGCAATTCCGTATGCTTCTCTCCTGAAATCCGATCCCACGATCCGAGCACCTGAAACGGGATGCACCCAGATCATTTGCGCTCCACCAAAATCAGCGCCCGCTTCACGCTCCGTCACAGTAAGTCCCTTCGACTGCAGCAGCGTTCGCGCCGCTGCCGCAATTCCTGGTTCAACCCAGATCGTCGATCCCTGATACCATCTGAAGCGCGGCGCATCAACGGCTTCCTGCGGCAACATTCCGAACAGCATCACATTGTTCAGCATCTGCAGCACCGTCTGTGGCTGTCCATCGCCACCGGGTGAGCCTAGTACCATGCGCACGCGACCAGTGTTCTGGTCGAGAATCATCACGGGGTTGAGCGTGTGATAAGGGCGCTTTCCTGGCGCAATGATATTGGGATGCGCTGCATCAAGTTCGAATAGTGAACCGCGGTTATGCAGAAGGATGCCAGTTCCCGGAACCATGCGGCCACTGCCGAGTGATGCAAAGAGGCTCTGGATCTGCGAGACGGCCATGCCGTCCTTGTCCACTACGCAGAGGTAGACGGTGTCGCCGCTGCCGTCACGATCGGGACCATCCTGTGGCGTTCCAGGAGTGCCGCGCTTGAGCGAGTCGGCCAGCTGTTTGGCGTATTGTTTCGAGATGAGATGTTCAACAGGAACCTTCGAGAATGCCGGATCGGCTACGGTTTTGTCGCGATCCGCGTACGCGGTGCGGCTGAGCGCCGACATGACGCGCACATATTCGCCGGAATTCTGTCCCAGTGATTTGAGATCGAATTGCTCCGCGATATTTGCCATCTGCAGCGTCGTTACACCCTGCGTGTTGGGCGGGAATGCGAGCAGGCGCAGGCCGAGATATGAACTCTCGATCGGCTCCGTCCATGTGGATGTGTGCTTCGCCATGTCGGCCGCGGTTACAAAACCACCTTCTGCTTCGACAAACGCACCAATTTTTTTCCCAAGATCTCCCGTGTACATCACAGAGGGACCACTTTCCGCGATGGCTCGCAGCGAACGCGCCAGATCGGGCAGCTTGAGAATGACACCTGGCTGTAGGGGAGTTCCATTGTTGCCGAGCGTAGCGCGCACAGCGGCATCGTTGGAGCGTGCAGCGCCGCGCAGATCGTCTGCCAGAACGGGTGATACGGTGAAACCGGCTTCAGCGTAGTGAATAGCGGGTGCCAGTGCTTCCTTGAGAGTGATGGTGCCAAAGCGCTGCAGCAGATCGGCCCATGCAGCCACAGCGCCCGGCACTGACACGGACATTATCCCCGACGATGGAACGGAGGTCAGCTGTTTGGATGCAAGAGTCTGCGGCGTTGCCTTGGAGCCTGCGCGTCCGCTTCCATTGAGTGCGTACGTCTTCGTGGTTTTAGTGTCGTAGACAAGCATGAAAGCATCGCCGCCCAGCCCATTCATGTGAGGGCGCACGACCGCAAGAACACCGGCCATGGTGATGGCCGCGTCAACCGCATTGCCACCGCGCCGGAGAACATCCGCACCGGCCGCTGTGGCGAGGGGATGATCAGACGAAACAGCGGCAGTCGGCCCGGCAACTGTGGGACGGCCCTGGGCTTGGAGGGGAAGGGTCATGGAGAGGAGAAGAAGAGAGGTCTTGAGAAGGTTTCGCATGGTATCTCTCGAGGGTAGTGACGAGCGGCTAGCGGCTAGCGGCGAGCGGCGAGTGGGCGGTGGGGGCCTCGTCACGCGCCGCCCGTCACTCGTCACTCGTTCTTCGTCACTAGTCACTAGCCTCGACAATAGCTAAAGTTCGGCCCGCGCGAAACTCCCGTACCAAAAAACAACAGTCGCAATCATAATGTCCCCATCGCCACGTTCACCCCTCGACCTCGATGCCCCGACAATGCGGTCGCTGGGGCATACGGTCACAGACCTGCTGGCCGAACATCTATCGACTCTGCGTGATCAGCCGGCAATCAGCAAGCATACGTCCGCCACTGACCCGGTTCTCCCTCTGAGCGACGCGCCCGATGACGGCATTCCACTCGACCAGATACTGAATACGCTGCGCGAGAGGGTGTTTGCCTTCCATGCACGCGAGCCACATCCGGGGTTCATGGCATACGTGCCCAGCTGCCCGACCTTTCCCTCGATGGTGGGCGACTGGATTGCGACTGGTTTCAATTTCTATGCGGGCGTTTTTCCCGTCGCCACTGGTCCCAATCGGGTTGAGCAGGTCGTTCTCGACTGGTTCCGCAGGTGGCTCGGCATGCCCTCCGGCGCGGGCGGTCTCCTCACAACCGGTGGTTCAGCCGCGAACCTCACTGCGATCGTGGCCGCGCGGCATGCTGCGACAAAGGGCGATGCCAACCTCATTCCTCGTCTCGCCATGTACACCTCCGATCAGGCTCATTCCTCGGTGAGCAGGGCAGGGTGGATGGCGGGGGTCTCGCGATCGCTTATTCGCAGCGTTCCAACGGATTCCGATCGCCGCATGAACGTCACAGCATTGCGAGATGCCATTGCCAGCGACCGCAATGCGGGACTGATACCAATGACAGTTGTCGAGTCGGCTGGCACAACCAACACGGGCGCCATCGATCCATTGCACGAGGTAGCAGATCTTTGCGAGCGAGAGGGAATCTGGTTGCACGCAGATGCTGCTTACGGCGGTTTTTCGATACTCAGCTCCTGGGGGGAAAAAGCCCTCTCCGGAATCGAACGGGCTGACACGATCACACTGGATCCTCACAAATGGCTCTACGTCCCCTTCGAATGCGGCTGCCTGATGGCGCGCGACCCGCGCCGGCTCTTCGACGCCTATAACATCCTTCCCGATTATCTACGCGACACGCGTCAGAACGCGGCGGGTGGTGAGCTGATCAACTACGCCGACTACGGCGAGCAGCTCACCCGCTACTCGCGCGCAATGAAGGTATGGTTCTCAGTCAACTATTTCGGCCTTGATGCGATCAGAAGTGCGATCGAAGAAAACATCCGACTCGCGGCCAAAGCAGAACAATTGATCAGAAAAACACCAGGCCTCGAAATCCTGTCGCCAGCTCAGATGGGAATCGTCTGCTTCCGCGCCAAACCAGCATCAATGAAAGATGGCCCCGAGCTGGATGCCCACAACGAAAAAATCCTGGCGGCCCTCAACGCGTCCGGCAAGTACTTCATCAGCTCAACTCGGCTCGATGACAATTACTCCATGCGCATATGCATACTCGGCTTCCGCACCGCGGATGCGGACGTCGAAGCCCTGGTTCGCGACGCAACGGAAATCAATCGGGTCCCGTAAGCAAGCTTCACTTGACTAGCTGCGCCGTGATCTTCGTCGGCAGCTTGGCCCCCGTGAGCGACATCCCGTTGCGGGTGAGTGGAATCTCAATCAACCGCGGCTCGCTCCCCCGCTCGGACCACGTCAGTCGAATCGCACCCTGCTCGGCGCCGTTGAGGGCAATCCCCGATATGGTTTCAGACCCGTCGGCAGCGAGGAGGCTCAGGCCCGGCGTTGGCAATCCAACGAACGACGTATCAGCCGAGCGCAAGACGACCCGGGTCAGTACCGAATCTCCCACCGTAAATTGCAGCTCGCCGATGACGTTGGAGCCGGTGAGGTACGGTGAATCACTCAGGGCGTTGGTGTTCATGAACGTTACCCCGAGGATCCGGTCGGCTCGACGACGCGTGCCGCCTCTACCCCATACGGGAATTGGACCGTCGGTAAACGTGATGACGCTGCGGCCGGTCGCCAGCGACACATAGGTGTGGGTTGCGTGCGAACCGCAACAGCCGAACGCGGTAACGTCGTCGTAGTCGGCGAGAAGGTTTGCTCGGCTGCCGCGAAGCTGGACACGCCACAGGTGACTACCGAATGACGTATCGGCGGCCGCGCGCGCCCACGCTTCGAGAGTGACTTGCCCGTTGTCACCTTCGCCATCGCTGCGAAAGGTTCGGCGGACTTCCTGACTGAGGAGCACTTCACTGTATCGTGGTGCACCCAGATCGACCTGTGCGAACTCGAATCCGCGCGTCACCAGAGTTTGGCGCACCGCACCACCGGGTTCGCGGACAACCTCCCATGAGGAGACAACCTGTCGCGGTGGCTGAGTTTGCCCAAATGTGGCGAGCGGCAGGGCGAGCAAGAGGCCCGCGACAAGTTGAAGTTTTACATAAGCTGTGAAGTCATGTGCGGCGCCCTCTGGCACCCAAGTTGAGCTGCGCGGGCGATAGGAACGTCAATCGACCCTGTCAGAACATAACGGGTTCAACTTCTGCAACGTCACGCGGCTTGATGAATGGCATCGTGCGTCGCAGTTCCCGGCCAATATCCTCCATCGCATGTACACGGGCCGCGTCGCGCAGGCGAAGAAAGTTAGGCCGTCCGATCGCATTTTCCTCGATCCAGCGTTCGGCAAAACTGCCGTCGCGAATTTCGGCGAGCAGCGCGCGCATCTGCTCACGTACCCGCGCATCGATTATCCGGCTTCCCGATACGTAGTCGCCCCATTCCGCTGTATCCGACACCGAATGTCGCATCCACGAATGACCGCCCTGATACATGAGATCCACGATGAGCTTCAGTTCATGCAGACATTCGAAGTACGCAATTTCCGGCTGGTAACCCGCCTCGACGAGCGTTTCGAACCCGGCCTGCACCAACGCGGACACGCCGCCGCAAAGCACGGCTTGTTCCCCGAACAGGTCAGTTTCCGTCTCTTCGGTGAATGTCGATTCAATGACCGCCGCGCGGGTGCAACCGATTCCGTCCGCGTAGGCAAGGGCGTTGCGCAGCGCATTACCGGAGACGTCCTGGTGCACCGCGACAATCGCGGGCACCCCGCCGCCCTGCACAAAAACCTCTCGCAAGCGGTGACCGGGCGACTTGGGTGCGACCATGCTCACGTCTATTCCCGCCGGCACGCTGATCTGCCCGAATCGAATGTTGAATCCGTGAGCGAACATGAGCGTTGCTCCGTTCGCGAGTGCGTGTTCAATCTCGTCGACAAAAAGTTGTCGCTGTGCCGTGTCGGGAACGAGCAGCATCACCAACGTGGACTCGGCAACCGCGTCCCGTACCGGCAACACCCTGAGACCTTCCTGCGCTGCCAGCTTCCCGCTTGGGGCTCCTCGGTAAATGCCCACGCGCACATCATAACCGCCATCGCGCAGGTTGAGCGCATGAGCGTGTCCCTGACTGCCGTAGCCAATCACCGCAATGCGTTGCGATTGCAAGACACCGGGTTTCACATCATTCTTGTGGAATACTCTGGCCATTGTTCTTGTCTCCTCTCAGCCTGCAGTTCCGTCGGCTTGTGAAAGTGGAAAGGGAAAGGGCGGAGAAGGACTGTTGCTCTCGCCCGGTTCGACAACGTGAACGTCGATTACGTCGATGAGCCGCTCCAGCTGCGCCCGCAAAAGCGCTGCGTTGTGTGTTTCGACAACCATTGTGAGTCGACTGACGCCATTTGAGCTGGTACGCTCTACATTCAGGGATTCGAGGTTGAGTCCTCGCTTTCGCACCAGGTTCACAACCCGGCTCAAGGCGCCGGGACGGTCGGCGAGATGAGCGACAATCGTGCTGCGTGCTGCGCCAACGCCGCTTGCATTCATGCGACTCTGCCCGGATGTGGTTCCGGCGTGGCTGCGCCCACAACATCACCGGCACCGGCAAGCAACATGGAGCCGATGCTTTCGCCCGCGGGCACGATTGGAAAGACATTTGCCTCGCCCTGCACACGGAAATCGATCAGTACGGGACCATCGTGATTCCATGCGTGGTCGATGGCAGCCTCCGCCTCGTGCAGCAGTTCCGCGCGAACCGCATTCCATCCATATGCTTGCGCCAGCGCAACGAAGTCCGGACCAGACAGCAGCGTCTCGCTGTAGCGCTTCCCTTCGAAGAGTTGCTGCCACTGCCGCACCATTCCCAGATAGCCGTTGTTGATGAGCGCAATTCTGACGTTTCTGATCCCTTCCTGCTGCATCGTTGCAAGTTCCTGGTTGGTCATCTGAAAGCCACCGTCACCGCAGACAACCCAGACGATTTCATCTGGACAGGCGAGGGCAACCCCCAACGCGGCTGGTACGGCAAACCCCATTGTGCCTGCACCGCCGCTGGTGATGTGTGTGCGCGGCTTTGTCCAGGTGAGCAACTGAGCTGCCCACATCTGATGCTGTCCTACATCGGTTACCACGCGCACGGCGCGCTGCGAAGCAAACGACCTGTCGAGCAGATCGTAAACGTCGGACGGTGCCAGGCCGGAGCCATGCTCGCGGCGCGAGTATGGCTGCGTTGGGCGATAGATCTCCTGCAGTGCGCGCACTTCATCGAGCCAGTCCTGATGGTTCGCACGGCTGCTCAGACGAACGAGGCGCTGCAGAGCGGCTAGCGCGTCAGCGTGAATCGCCACGTCGGCGCGTACGACCTTGCCGATCTCGGCGGAGTCGATATCGATGTGGATGATTCGCGCATTGGGCGCAAAGCTGTTCGCCCGTCCGGTGACCCGGTCATCGAAGCGACTGCCGATGTTGAGCAGGACGTCGCATTTCTGAATGGCGCGGTTCACGTGAACCCAACCGTGCATGCCTGGCATTCCCAACGACAACGGATGATTCTGCGGAAAGGCGCCGAGTCCGTGGAGAGTGGTAATGACGGGGACCGACACGCGTTCGGCCAATTCGCGAAGCAGTTCACTGGCCCCAGCTTGAATCACACCGTTGCCGGCGAGTATGAGAGGGCGGGCAGCGCCCGCAAGAGAGCGCAATACTTCCGCAAAAACGTCATCGTTTATTGCGACCAACGGTCCCTTGTTTGGCAGATGTTTTTTGTTAGTCCAATCCGGAACGCATCGGGCGAGCTGCGCATCCTTGGTGATGTCGACGAGGACAGGTCCAGGGCGGCCCGTTTTGGCAATGTGGAACGCTTCATGGATGGCGGCCGGAATGTCCTCGGGACGCGTGATGAGGTAATTGTGTTTCGTGATGGGAATCGTGATGCCCGTGATATCGGTTTCCTGAAACGCATCGGTTCCCAGCAGCGCACTGTTCACCTGCCCGGTGATTACCACGAGGGGGGTTCCATCCATCCAGGCATCGGCTATTGGTGTAACAAGATTCGTGGCGCCGGGTCCACTGGTTCCGACGCAGACGCCAACCCGACCGGTGGCGCGGGCGTAACCTTCGGCGGCGTGGCCCGCACCCTGCTCGTGGCGACAAAGCACGTGCCTGAGCTGATCGCGATACTCGAAGAGCGAGTGATAGAACGGCATGATGGCGCCGCCCGGAATTCCGAAAATGAGGTCGGTACCCTCCCGAATAAGCGCTTCGCAGATAATGGCTGAACCCCTGCGTTCATTGGCGCTCATGAGCGCTCCCTTGCGGTTTCCAGTGCTGGTTTGTGAAGAAGCTGGTCAGGCGCGCGACCCGACGTTGCCGGTGGGAGCAGCACTGCGCCACGGCTGGCATTGGACACAAGCGCCGCGTAGCGCGCCAGCCAGCCTTTGGTGAATCGCGGTGCTGGAGGAAACCAGTGTTTGCGGCGCTCACTGATCTCATCGAAGCTCAGCAGCGCATCAATACTGCCGCCCTCAACATCAATCTCGATTATATCGCCGTCGCGCAGCAGACCGATAAGGCCACCTTCCGCTGCCTCCGGTGAAACGTGACCGATGCAAAGCCCGCGCGAACCTCCGGAGAATCGTCCGTCCGTTACGAGCGCAACCGCTGCACCGATCGTCATTCCACTCAGCATGCTCGTCAGGGTGAGCATCTCCCGCATTCCGGGTCCACCACGAGGGCCCTCGCGGCGCACGACGATTACATCCCCTGCGGCAATTCCATTTCTGCTCAGCGCCTCAACGGCGCTTTCTTCATGATCGAAAACACGCGCGGGTCCGCGGAATCGCAGCTGGTCGGCCTGCAGCGCCCCAGTCTTCAGCACAGATCCTTCTGCGGCAAGATTGCCGTGCAGTACCCTCAGCCCGCCGCGGGACGAATGCGGATTGTCGTTCGTACGGATGCAAGCGTGATTGCTGTTTGTCGCCGCGCGGGCCACCTCGCCGATGGTGCGGCCCTCGACGGTAAGCGCTCGCTGCGCGAGTGCTCCGTCAACGCTCAACAACTCCAGCATTATCGCGGGTACCCCGCCCGCGGCGTGGACATCCTCCATGTGCCATTGACGTGTGCCATCCCACGCGGGTGAAATCTTCGCGAGATGGGGAACTGTCTGCGCGATTTCATTGATGCGGGACAGAGGAAAATCGATTTCCGCTTCGTTCGCCAGGGCAAGAAGGTGCAGGATCGTGTTGGTCGACCCGCCCATGGCCATGTCAACGGAGACGGCATTCTGCAACGACGCTGTGGTCACAATGTCGAGAAACCTTGTTTCGCTGTCGATGAGAGACATGATCACAGCACCGGAGCGGCGCGCCATCGCCTCACGCTGAAGCGAGCGCGCCAGTGCCGATCCGTTGAAGGGAAGTGCGATGCCCAGCGCCTCGCAGAGGCAATTCATTGAGTTCGCGGTGAACATGCCGCTGCAGCTGCCGCAGCTCGGGCACCCGTTCATCTCCAGCTCAAGCAACCGCTCACCTGTTATTGCTCCATCCGCGAATGCCCCCACTCCTTCGAACACACTGATGAGATCGACCTTGCGACCGGCCGTGTCGCGACCGGCCGCCATTGCACCGCCGGATATGAAGAGGGTAGGGATGTTCACACGCGCCGCACCCATCAGCATGCCCGGCACGATCTTGTCGCAATTGGGAATGCAGATCATGGCGTCGAAGCAGTGAGCGCGTGCCATTGTCTCCACGCAATCCGCGATCAGCTCGCGCGACGGTAGCGAGAAATGCATCCCGTCGTGCCCCATCACTATTCCATCGTCAACGCCGATTGTGTTGAACTCGAACGGTATCGCTCCCGCATCACGCACCGCCTTCTTGACGATCGCTCCGAACTCTCCCAGATGAACGTGTCCCGGCACGATGTCCACGTAAGAGTTGCAGATCGCAACGAAGGGCTTGTCGAAATCGCTTTCCGACTTGATCTGACCCGTCGCGCGCAGAAGACTGCGATGCGGCGCTCGCTGGAAGCCGCGCTTGATCGTGTCGGATGGCAGTGCGCGAACGCTCATGGTTCACACCCTCGCCCTGGATGTGTCGCACGCTCGTCGAGCAACCTGCGGAACGGAGTTGGGAGTCTCATGAAAAAACCCCCTCCCGCGTGGCGGGAAGGGGTTCCTTTTACTCGAAACTTTAAGGCCCCTCCCGCTCAGTTCGGGAGAGGCCTCGGATTCAAGTCATGCTTCGTGTCCGTTCAGCTCGTTCTCCCAAGCAACTAATTTCCCGTACGCTAATAAAAAGCGCGACGGGAATAATGGTGATGCTAAAGAGGACGATTTGAGCGGTATGGTCAGGCATTGTGAGAAGCACGATACACAATTCCTCTCTGGCCGTCAAGAGCGATTGCAAATGTCATTCAACAAATTTGCGTGTCAGGCGCCTCACTAATGTATTGACAAGTCCTTGATATCACGCGGGCACATGGGTTCCGGCCTTCGCCGGAATGACAACCGAAGTTGTCATTCCGGGATATGACGCGGGGCACATGGGTTCCGGCTTTCGCCGGAATGACAGCCGAAGTTGTCATTGCCGCGAAAGCGGCAACCCATGTGCCGCGGTTATCAAGAACTCGAGGACGCTACACTAGCTTCACGTCGAGAGCGAGGCGGTCGCGCGGATCATTCACAAATCGGGCTATCGTTGCTCTGTTGCCAGGATAAATCGTGTCTGCCGCCGTGCGCGCCAACGGTTCGAGAGCGACAAATGCCGCTTCAGTGTTCGGGGCGCGCAATCGATCGTTAGCCTCGATGCGGACGCTCTCACGATTGAACGTTAACCGTCCTTTCAATCGCGCATCCCCCTCGAGATGCGCGGCGACAATCAGTGCGTGTCGCCATGTTTCGGCGATCGCGTCCGCGGTGTTGTCGCCGATTGGACGTCTGCCCTGCGCCAGCAATCCGACCCGGGCATCGCTGCGGTCGATCGCGAAGGTGACCGAGTGGCTGACAAGCATCACTCCAGGGCCCTCCGGTACATGGGTGTAATCCGCGACGTCGATGAGAACCAGTGGCAATAAACGATCGCGTATCCACTCATGGAAAATGGGGACAAATACTTCGTCGCGAATCCCTGTAGACTGCGCCGCATGAAGTTTCACGCACACTCGCCGTAGCGCCGCGGTCATGTCGTCCGCTCCACGTCCGGTGACAGCGCCGACGCGATGGCTGGTTGGGTGACCCCCGTCTGAATCAGCCGCGCATAGCAGGCGTGACACGCCTCAATGAACAACTGTGCTTCTTCCACTCGCCTGCGCGCTTCGTCACGGTCTCGCGCCATACCGCCCGACTGGTGCGCCCCCTGGAAATAAGGCCACTCGCTGGCACCGATGAAGCGCTCGAAGAACGTCTGTGTATCGACAAAACGTTGGCTGAATTCCCTGAAGACTGTCTCGGGATCGTCCTTGATATCCGTGTTGCCCGTTTTGATGAGGCCTTGAGCGGCCGTCACCATTGCGAAATATGCCATGCGTGCCGCTTCCTGAAACTGCGAATGCGACGCGTTGGTCTGATCGATCAGCAACGAAGCGTCGAACACCTTGCTCTCAGCCTCGGCAAGGCTGAATTGTGTGAGTGAAACCACCTCGCCCGCACACTCTCCCACACCGATATCCCCGATCGAGTATTCGCGTGAGTCATGCCAGTCAACATAGAAGCTTGCATCCTCTTCATGTGATGGAACGGCCATGAGATCCTGAAGGCGCTCCTTGATTGTCTTCTTTCCCACGCGCGATACCCACGACCGGAACGTTTCACCATTTAGTTGTTCGCTGGAGTAGAAGTCGAGTAGACGATCCACTGCTTCGGGTGCGCGTTTCGAGGGAACAGCGCCGATCGCGAGACCGTAATTCGCGGCGTTGTCCTCCAGCGCGCCGCCCAGGATCATCTGAAAGTGCGGAACCTTGTACGCGCCGACATTGCGGCTGGATCCATAAAAGCCGATGTCACCGATGTGGTGCAGGCCGCATGAGTTGGGGCAGCCGCTTACCCTTATGTGTACGTCCTTCACCTTGGGATCGAATGCGAGTCGCCCCGACTCCAGCCTGGTGCGAAGTTCTGCCCCCAGCCCGCGCGAACTGGAAATGCCGAGCTTGCAGGTGTCGGTGCCCGGGCAGGACGTGACGTCGGCTATGGTGGCCGCACCCGGCAGGGCCAGTTTTGCGGCTACGAGATCGCTATGCACAGAAATGAGATCCTGCTTGTGCACCCAGCGAAGCAGCAGGTTCTGATCGACCGTCGTTCTCAGCGCATCTCGTGTGTATTTGCGAACGATGTCCGCCACCCTGCGAGCCTGCAGCGATGTCATGTCTCCGAGCGGCAGGTTGATGAGTACGGCCACGAATCCATTCTGGCGCGGTGTGTAGACATTTGTACTTGCCCAATCCTCAAACCCTGGTTCGGCTTGTGCGTCACCATTCGTTACAGGGGTCGTGTAGTGCTCGACCTCAACTTCGTTTGCCTCGTTGACCCAATCCGTCCATCGCGCGTCCGGTTCGATCGCCGCGAGTTCCGCATCCACGAGCCTGCGGAATTCGTCCACGCCAAGTTGCGCGACAAGGAACTTGATGCGTGCCTTGTTTCTGTTGCGCTTCTCGCCCAGGCGTGCGTAGACCCTCGCTATCGCATGCGAGACGGGAAGCATGCGCTCAGCGGGCAGGAAGTCGTACAGCTCTTTTGCCACATGGGGCACTGGGCCCAGTCCACCACCCACAACAACGCGGAACCCGCGCTCTGCGCGGCCCTCCACTACACGCAACTTTGCGACGAAGCCGAGGTCATGCATCATTGCCCGCCCGCATCCAAGTTTGTCCTGCGCGCATCCGGAGAACGCGATCTTGAACTTGCGTCCGAAGTCCTGTACGTCGCGATGGCCGAGCAGGAAGAACGTCTCAGCCCTCGCATACGGCGAAATGTCAAACGCTTCGTTCGCGCATATTCCCGCGAAAGGGCAACCGGTGACATTTCTTACCGAGTTGCCGCACGCTTCGCGTGTTGTGATTCCTACGCTCGCGAGCCGGCGGTGCATGTCGGGCGTGTCTTCGATGTCCACAAAATGGAGCTGCACATCCTGTCGCGTCGTAATGTGGAGCACGCCATTGGAGTACTCCTCGGCGCAATCGGCCAGAACCTCCAGTTGTTCGGCTGACACTTTTCCAAACGGAATCTTTATCCGTTGCATGCCTGGAGCATCAAATTCAGTATCAGGCCCTTTCGTAAGACCTCGCCGTGGATAGGGTATGTCCTGCGTTGTCGTACCGTCATAGCGCTTGCCGTTATCGTAGCGCTGTCCGTAAGCGCCCCGTCTCAAGCGCAGCTCCGCGAAGACTTTTTCCTCGACCTTTCCCTGCTTGCGCAGCTCCATCTGGTTTTCGAAAAGGTCGAGTGCCTCGGCGACCGCGGGTGGAATGCGACTTGAGAGCACGTCTTTCCACCTGGCATCGTTGCCGCTCATCTTTCAATCCCCAGGTTGTGGTGAGCGTCGAAGGCACGCGCCAGTGCCTGTACCAGGTGCCCCATTTTTGGATGCGCCGGCACTACATCGGGCTCCACTCCGCGCTCGCGCAGCGCGTCCGCGCATGTCGGCCCGACGGCTCCAACCAGCACTCGAGCGCGCAGTGCTTCGGCCAACTGTGATCGTTCTCCGTCGTGTGTCGCTACGTCGAAGAGGTGTCGAATCTGTACCTGTGTGGTGAACGCAACTGAATCAATTCGGCCGGCGATGATTTCATGCACAGTTTGCGACAGGCGCACTGCGTCGGCGGCGGTGAGATCCCAGCGGTACAACTGAATCTCCACTGGGTGGGCGCCGTTGCCGCGGAGGAATTCTGAAGGCTCCGGCATCTGTTCACCAGCGCTCACGATCAGCACCTTTTGTCCCGCGAGCTGCAGTCCGGCGAGCAGCGCAAGAAGTTGCGGGGTAGTGTGTGGTTCGGCCACGACATATCGTGGCTTGATGGCGCGTTGCCGGAGAGCAAAAACGGGTTTCGGTCCGCGGCAGACGATTGCCGCGGAGTTGAGCGCGCGCTGGACATCAATCAACTGACCGGCGCGTTCTGCGGCGTCGAACAGGTGTCCCGTACCGACGCCGGTGAGCAGGACGACAAGATCGAAGTTGCCATTGACCAGTTGATCGAGAACGCGCGATTCAGCGGGATTGTTTGTGATCGGCACCTCGGAGAGTGCGGGCGCGAGCCATGGATTGCCGCCGTGGCGGCGGATCAGGCTCTCCATGGAGCCTGAAAACCGCGACTCGAATTGTGCGACAGTGGCGCCATGGAAGTCGGCGGTTTCCCTAGCGTTACTCGCGTCACTGTGGTGTGCGTCTCCCGCAGCCGTCTCGCTGTCATTCCGGCGAAAGCCGGAATCCATGGCCAACGATACGGACAAATCGGTTAGTTCGGTTGGAGGTATGATCATTTCATGATTCGAAAAAAGTGGGGGCGGCAAAAACAAAAAGGCCGCTCGGGGAGAGCGGCCGGGAAGGAATCAGCGTGAATCGTTATGCGTTATGCACAACAGCGCTTCATGTTCCACAACCGCTCGTGCGCGCAACAAAACGCGCAGGCCGAGGCGCAGCGACAACATGCGTATGCACACCGGCGCTCAGCGGCGCGGCACATTGCCCGCGCGAAACTACCGCGGGAGGCGAAGGGCGATGCAAAAGTGATCAAGGTTTGTTGTGACATAGCGATCAGGTGGACTGGCGTGCGACACCGACGCCACAGGTCTTCGCGAACATAGGCACCAGCTCTTTGCGCGTCAAGAGCGCGCGTTCCGCCGCGCTGGTCGATCCCTATCCATGCCCGGACAGTGAAAGCAGATCGTTGAGTACGCCCGCTGCGGTAACTGCCGGACCCGCGCCAGGCCCCGTGATGATCAGCGGATTCGCGAGGTATCGCGCCGTCGTGAACACGAACTGATTGTCGGTGCCCTGTAATGACGCGAGAGGACTCGTCGTCGGCACGGAGACAAGTCGCACGCTGACCTGCCGACTGGTCGCACGCGCGCGATAGCGGAGAACCTCGCCGCGCGCCCTGGCTTCATCCACTCTCGCCATCCACTCACCATCAACTTCTTCCAGGCGCGCGAGGAATTCGTCGAGCGACAGGTCACGCATGGCGGGTGGAGTCAAGGACTCAGTCGCAACGTCCTCGAGTTCTCCGTTGAATCCCAGAAGGCGGCCGAGTATGAGGGCTTTGCGCGCTACATCAAGGCCACTCAGGTCATCGCGTGGATCTGGTTCCGTGTAACCTGCTTGCATCGCGTCTCTCACCGCTTCCGAAAACCTCTTGCCGCGTCCCAGTTCTCCAAACAGATAACCAAGAGTTCCCGATGGACATCCCTCGATATTCATGATCCGGTCGCCGGACTCCTGTAGTTTTCTTACAGTATCGATGATCGGCAGGCCTGCACCGACGGTTGCTTCATGAAGTACACGGCGATCCCTTGCGCCACCGCCTCGCATTATTGAGTGAGCTGATTCCCGATCGGATGCGAGCGGCACTTTGTTCGCAAGCACGAGATCCATTCCGTACTCCACGGCGGCGAGCAAAACTGCCCTGGTGTCTCCGGCTGCCAGGTCCGCCAGCACGGGCCGCACCAGCGCGTGTGATGCCATTCGCGCCAATGATTCGGCAGGTTCCGCCCGAACTCCGCCCGGAGAGTCAGCCACACTGCCCCGCGTTTTCTCCTTTGTTGTCGCCAGCGCGGCCAGCTTCTGCGATGAAATGCCACGACGATCAAAAACGAATCCGCCGCGGTCGATGACGCCAACAATACGCAATCGCGTGCGCGCGTCCGCGGCGTGAGAGAGGTGGCTGGCAAGCTCGCGGCCGATTCTTCCAAAGCCAAGCAGGATCACATCGCGATGCCGCTCTCTCGTCGCGCGGCCACCACCTGTCTTGTCCAGGCTGAACGCCGCGTGAATCACTCTCTGCGCTTCAGCCGCGCGCTTCTCTTCGATAACAAGAGAGATGTTGAGCTCCGACGAGCCTTGCGCGATCGCCACGATGTTGATCTCCGCATTGCCAAGCGCTCCGAAAAGGCGGCCAGCCACCCCAGGCGTATGCGCCATTCCGAGTCCCACAACGGCTAGCGTCGCCAGTCCTGCCTGAAGATCAACGGACTCGATGTCTCCCATCGCAATTTCGACGGAGAAGGCATCGAGCAACAGCGATCGGGCAAGATTAGCATCGTTGTCCGGAATCACGATGCAGATGGAATGCTCCGATGAAGCCTGCGAGATAAGAGAGACCGAGATGTTCACCGCAGCCAGTGCGGCAAAGGTGCGCGCAGCAATTCCAGGAACTCCAAGCATGCCGTTTCCCGTGACCGTCAGCAGTGCCTGTGCCGTGACCGCGGACACGGCGCGCACCGTTGGGCGCGAACCAACGCGCTTCATGGACACTTCGGTGCCGACGTCCGCGGGTGTCGCAAACGGTCTTACATAAACGCTGGTGCCTCTGGTGATGGGAATCAGCGCTCTAGGGTGCAGCACTTTGGCGCCATAATACGCGAGTTCAGCTGCCTCCCGAACATGCAGATGGCTTACCACGCGCGCATCGGGAACCGCCCGCGGGTCGGCAGTGAGAATTCCAGGAACGTCTTTCCAGAGCACCACTTCGCGTGCATCGAGGGCGCGTGCAAGAAGTGTTGCACTCAGGTCGGAGCCTCCGCGTCCCAATGTTACCGGCTGTGAAGAACCCTTTTCGGTCGATGACGGAACTATCTGATCCGCGGCGTCTACCACTACGTCTCCTCCAGCCTGAGACGGCCGTGCACCAATGAAACCCGGAACCACCACCACCATATTCCTGTCGAGGTAAGGTGTGATGACTTTACGTGCGGCCACTGTTGTTTGACCAATATCGGGCGCGATGCCATCACCGTTTGCCGGGCGGGACGTGCATATGACCTCCGTGGCATCGACAGCGATTGCAGGTCTACCAGCCATGTTGATCGCGGCCGCCAGGAGCCGAGCGGAAAGCCTCTCCCCGATTGCGAGAATGCGGTCATTCAACTCAGGCGCCGCAACACGCGAAGCCAATATTACGGCGCAGCGCCGGTCGAGCGCGTCGAAGGCGGCACTGATCGTGTTAACCAATTCGAAGCGGTCAGCTTCGGCCGCTGCAATCGGCACAATGGCCTGGTGTCTCTCGCGCAGTTCTCCGATCACCGTCGTGACCGACGCGGCATCT
>CAZKXZ010000031.1:0-52599 GCA_964556695.1 uncultured Gemmatimonadales bacterium | reverse complement strand
ATGACAATTCTTGCTTGTCATTCCGGCGAAAGCCGGAACCCATGTTACCGGATCTTCTATCGCAGCTGACCCCGAACCGCACCACCCGGAAAAGCCGTACTATGCACATTGACATAGTACAGATGGGCATTGGCAAGCAGGTCGCTGAGTACAGCAGCAGCGCGTGCTCTGGCGTCCCTCCCAGTTTTGAAGGCTGGCCACCAATTGATGCAACCGGTACTCCCGTCTCGAGAAAGTCCCAATGAATCGGCCCGTTCACACCAGCTGCCTTGTGAATGTGCGCTCGCGTGAAAGTCTCATCACTCTTGTTGTTGATGATGAGCTTGAACTCCATGCTTCCATCGGCGAAGACTTTCACCTGGGCGCTGCCCAGCGATTCAGAGGTACTCAGGGGGCCGGACTCGTTCTCAGCGCGCAACTGAGTGTTTAACACGGTTGGTGGCGACGTTTCGTTTGCGGACGCCGCTGAAGGTGGGTTTCCAGAATTCGCGAATGTTGCTTCGCTTGCTCTGCCGCTAACCGGCGTCACTTCGGTGCATCCTGCGACTACGAACAGGGCGGGCAGAAAAAAGTATCGCATGCAGCCTCCAGATGATGAGTGGACAGCAGATCAAACCACGGCGACAGATTCCACACAGCAAATGGACTGCCATTCGCGCTAGTGGTGAGTCGACCCGCCCCACCAGATGCCGACCTCTACGGAAGTCACAGAATCACACCCCGCTAACAGGTAAACGCCCTCATCGTCTACATACAGCAGTTGGTCACCTGCCAGAGATTTGCGCTTTGACGAGGAGCTGTCATGCAGGCATCGCGTTCGCTGATAACCTTGAGTGGCTTTGTTGTGGTTGCTATCGCCGCGCAAGAGTTCGATTTGTCGACAAACCGTCCAGCGGCTGAGCATCCAATTGACAACAGCTTCCAGGATGCACAACGACCGTTCGGAGTTGACAGTGCCGGAGTGAGGCTCATTACGATCTCCAGGTCGGAAGTTGCAAGTCTTCCGCTATGGAGAATCGAGCCTACGCGGATCAATATCGGCACTGGCCGCGCGCAACCAGAGTATCTGCTCAACAGGCCGGGACTCCCCTGGCGACTGACGAATGGAAACATCGTTTTTCCCAACAACTCCACAGAGTTGCGGTTCTACAATTCCGACGGCGTCTATATCAAGACTGTTGGGAGGAAGGGACTCGGACCCGGAGAGTTCGACGCGATTCACAGTGTGAGACCGGGTGCAGGCGATTCCATACTGGTGCTTGAGAGCGACAGGCTCCGCGTGAATGTATTTACGGCCAGCGGCGCATTTGTCAGGATGTACAGGGTCACAGAAACCGGTGTCCAGCCCTTCGGTCCCAGGTGGCTCGGCAGTAACAAACTGGTGGTGGGGATGGCTCCGGCCGGCACTCAATTGGGATCTGCACAGGCGTCGGTAGCGACAGATTCATTATTCGTGGTGGTCCGAACGGTCACCGGTTCAAGTGCGGACACAGTCGGCCGCATTGCGCGCGTCCTGAGTCGTCGTTCCCCCGTCGGCAGGATGAGCATTCCTTTCTACGGCGGACCGCAACTCGCGACCGGAATCCGCAGCTTTGCTACATCTGAGTCCGACGCATTTCGTATTCGCTGGTACGACACCACCGGTCGGCTCCTTCGCATAGTGCGCTCACTGGAAATGACCAACCAGGTACCCCTCGACTCCATTGCCGCATTCGAGACAATGGTGAGTGGGCGTGCGGATCAGGGCAAGGTGCCACTGCAGCAGTATTCCAGGCGCGGCCCACTTATCACCAGTCTTGTATTGGATCGGCTCGAGCGACTTTGGATCAAACAATGGGCGCCGGCTTCCGCAACGGTTGCGCAGTGGATCGTGTTTGACAACGTCGGCAGGCCACTGGGGCGCTTGAGCGCACCGGTGTCACTTAATTTTGTCGATGCAGACGCAGAGCGCTTGGTTGCCAGAGTGAGGGGAGACCTGGACGTAGAATCCATCGTTGTTTACGCAATCCGGCGCTGAATGACCCGCAAGAGGTCACGGCAGGATCTTCCTGCGCGTGAGCACTCCGGAGTCCACGATTTTTCCCGCGCGTGAAATCGCGTTGAAGTACATCTGGTCGCCAATAATTTCCGCTGCCATGAAAACCAGGTCGCTGTCGAACCCTTTTTCCGTGAGTCCGGTCCCCCGGTTGATGTTGCCCGGTCGTAACTGGCCCCCGGAACCCGCCACAAAGTACTGAATGCCCTTCTGAAGTTTCACACGTTCATAGAAGTGGTCGTGGCCCGTGAAAACGACGCTCACGTTGTACTGGACGAAAAGAGGTTCGAGAACTTCCCGAAGGCGCACATCCGAGCCGTGCCGAATGCCGGATGAGTAGGGCGGGTGGTGGAAGACCGCGATCTTCCAGTCGCTGTTCGACGCCTTGAGCTCGTTCTCCAGCCACTGAATCTGCTCCGGCACCGGGTATGTGCTCTCCAACATGAAGAAGCGCACATCCGCGTTCGGCTTGAACGTGTAGTACAACTTTCCGTCCATGTTGAACAGCTTGTAGTGGCGTTGCTCTCGCGCATCGTGGTTGCCCAGCGCGGCGTAGAACTTCACTCCGCCATCAAGTAGTGGCTTGTAGGGGATCTCAAACTTCTGCTGGAAGTCCTGCGGGCGCTCCGAGCCATACAGGTTGTCGCCGACCGTTACGACAAGTTCGTACTTGAAGAACGAGTGGACCTTCACCATCTGAGCGGCAAGCTGATACTGCGCGGGAAGTCCGTTCCCGAAATCGCCGAGTACGCCGAATTTGAGCGACCCCTCCTTGTTCGGAAGTGCAACCACTGCTTCGGTTGCCTGGCTCGCAGCAGCGTAGCCAGTGGCCCCCCCGTCCTGACAACCGATCATGAACAGGACAGCGAGACTCACAAGTCCTGCACGACGGAAAAGCAGCGAACGCATGAGGGTCACTTCTCTACTTCTTTGGAAGTGCATCATCGATGAAATCCGCGATGATGTGCGCATGCGTATCCAGCAGGATCAGCCGGTCGCCTATGAAGCGGTACTCCATGTCCTCAGACAGCTTTGGCAGTGTCTGCAGAACCTGGGGAGGAATAGTGGAGAGCGGCACATCATCGGGATACCGGCCGTTGACAGTCACTGTGACATTGACCGGGTTTTCATCCATGATCGACGCCTTCAATTGCTGGCCATCGGGCCCGCCAAAAACGGATTCGAGCAGGCGCTTGATGACGACGCGTGACTCCGGCGTGAAAATATCGCCAACCTTCGCCTTCGCGCGGGCATTGCGCATGAGGATTTCAAAGGCTCGTTGATTTTTGTCGATCTGTTGCGGAGTCGCGTCCGTTGGCAGAGGTGGAAGTGTTAGCTCAAGTTTGATGTGCAAGCTGATGTAATCCCCCAACCGGTCGTTCATAGTCGAGAGCGCCTGCGCGTCGGCCGGGCTCAGCGGCCCAACAACACGTTCAGTCGAGGCCGCCGAGTCGGGAGACTCGGATGTCGCAGGAGCATCCTCTGGTTTCTTGCGCTCACATGCTGTGAGCGTTGCAAACGCGAGACTCGCGAACGCGATAACGGCGAAGGGTTTTGTGAACATCGGAGTTCCATACCGCAATTGTGGGCCCAGACTCTTCCGGCGGTTTGATTCGTCATTCCCGCGAAAGCGGGAACCCAGGGTCTTGCGCACCCTACCCTGGGTTCCCGCTTTCGCGGGAATGACGAATCAGCATCTCAACTAACACCAATCACCCCCTCCCCTAGATCATTCCGCCGCCAACGCCTATTCTTTGATATAGATATCCTCCAAGGGGGAAAACGTGCGTTTAGCAATTCTGGCAGTGCTTGGCCTGATTTCATTGATCCCTGCTCCCGCGCAGGCTCAAACCGCAGCGCCCAAAATCGACGCGAAGGAATACTCGGTTCCGTGGGGCTCCACGCGCCCGCGCGATCCCTATGTCGATGCACATGGACGTGTCTGGTTCGTCGGCCAAGTGGGCCACTACGTTGCGTATGTCGACCCCAAAACCGGCGAATTCAGGAAGTATGATCTCGATCCGGGCACGGGGCCGCACAGCCAGATCCCCGACAAGAACGGCGCCATCTGGTATTCCGGGAACACTGCTTCTCACATCGGCAAGCTCGACCCGGTTACCGGAAAGATCACGAAGTACCCGATGCCCGATTCCACGATCCGCGATCCACATTCAATGGAGTGGGACAAGGACGGTAACCTCTGGTTCACCGCGCAGAGTGGCGGCGTCGTCGGAAAGCTCACAACGGCAACCGGCAAGATCGACCTGATCCCGATTGGCCGAGGAACGCGGCCCTACGGAATCGTGATCGACAAGACCGGCAAGGTGTGGTTCGACATGTTTGGAACGAACAAGATCGGGATGATTGATCCCGCCACAATGAAAAACAAGGAGTTTCTGCTGCCGGATCCGGCCGCACGTCCGCGCCGCATCGCGCTGACGTCCAACAATATGGTCTGGTACACCGATTACGCGCGTGGATTTATCGGCCGCCTGAACCCCACTACGGGTGAGGTAAAGGAGTGGCCGGCACCTGGTGGTACGGGATCCCGTCCCTATGCGATAAACGCCGATGACCAGGATCGCCTCTGGTTCTCAGAGACCGGCACGACGAAGCGTCTGGTTGGTTTCGATGCAAGAACCGAAAAGGTCATCGCGACATCGGAGCTTTCGGCGACCGGGTATATCCGCCACATGATGTTCGATCCGAAAACGCGTCTCCTCTGGTTCGGCACAGATGGTGGTACGGTGGGAAGTATCCCTGTGCCCATGATTATTCTGCCGTAGTTCAATCGCCGGCCGGCGGCGCATGCACAAGCTGCTGTTGCTCGTCTTCGCCGCCGCCGTTGCGATTTCCGCCTCCGGCGCGGCGGGTGCTGCAAACGCTGGCCGTCGCGTTCTGCGCGCCAATCCGCCCGTGGCGCACACTGGTGGTTTTGGCGAACAGACGTGCCTGAAGTGTCATCAGCAGTATTCCCTCAACGACACCACGGGCTCAATGCTGATCGATGGAATCCCGGAGCGTTACAAGCCCAGTGAGCGCTATCGTATCACGGTCACCGTGTTGCATCGCGATCTCGTTGTCGCGGGTTTCCAGGTTACCGCGCGCTACGATGAGGGTGAACGGAGGGGCAAACAGGCGGGGCGCTTTGTAACTATCGACACTCTTGTAGCGATTTCACCTGACTCAACATCTGACGTCAAATACGTGCATCACTCCACAGGTGGGGTGATCGCGTCGGCACAGCGCGGAAAGGCAAGCTTCACTTTCGACTGGATCGCGCCCGAGGGCGATTCGGTCACACCCGCCGTGGTATTTCACGCCGTGGCAAATGCGGGTAACGATGATTTCTCCGAATTAGGCGACTACATCTTCGCGCGCAGCGCGCGCATTATGGGAGCCTCACTTCCGCCATCCGCTACTTCCCCCCGTCAGCAATAAACTGCGCCATTCTCTGCTCCAGCACCGGCAACGGCACTGAGCCAAGCGCAAGAATCGCGTCGTGGAATTTGCGTTGGTCGAATGCTGCACCAAGTTTCTCTTCCGCTTCACGCCGATGCCGGCGGATTTGTAATTCGCCGAGTTTGTAAGCGAGTGCCTGACCGGGCCAGGCGATGTAGCGTTCGACCTCCGTTGTGATCTCGTGCTCAGCCAACGCCGCATGATCGCGCAGGTATGCCATCGCCTGCTCGCGGCTCCAGCCGAATTGATGAATCCCCGTATCGATCACCAATCGACAGGCACGCCACATCTCATACGTCAACCGTCCAAAATCTTCATAGGGCGTTTCGTAAATCCCCATGATGGTGCCCAGCCACTCGGTGTAGAGTCCCCAGCCTTCCGCGTAGCCGGAGAATCCTGTTCCGCGGCGGAAGGGCGGACGCTCTGGGCCCTCGAGTGCAAGCGCCGCCTGGAAGCTGTGACCGGGCGTGCATTCGTGCAGCGTGAGCGACGCCAGCGTGTACAGCGGGCGCGCCGGGAGGTTGAATGTGTTCATGAGGCACGCATCGAGTCCGCCGCGACCTCCGGTGTAGATCGGTGCGAGTGCATCGGGAACAGGACGGATCCCGTGCCGCTTGCGTGGGATCGTCCCAATCGTCTCGGCGAGTTTCCAGTCGGCTTTCTTCGACACATACGCCGAATATGACAGCAGCTCGCGCGGCGTTTTGGCGTAGAACTGCGGATCGGTGCGCATAAAAACGAAGAACTGCGCCATCGTTCCGCGGAAGCCGGCTCTCTCCTTCGTCACTTCCATTTCGGCCTTGATGCGCGCGACCTCCTTCAAACCGATATCGTGGATCTGTTGCGCTGTCAGGTCGAGCGTGGTGAACTTCTCGATCATCGCCTTGTAATACACCTCCCCGCCCTCCATTGCCGATGCCGCGAGTGTGGTCCGTGCCTTGGGCAGATACTCTTCGCGCATCATCGTGAGAAGCTTCGTGTATGCCGGCACTATCACGTCCGCGATCACCTTCATTGCGTCGTTGCGCAGCGCCTCCTGCTCCGTCGCCGAAATCGTTGCGGGCATCTGTTTGAAGGGCGTGTAAGACGGGTTCGTCGTGTCTGCTTTCAGGTATGGCTCGATCGTCCTGTCGCGGCCGACAACGGACACGCGCGGGACTGTGAATCCGCGCGCCAGGCCGGAGCGCATGTTGGTGATCTGCTCATCGAAGTATCGCGGCACATCGCGCAGGCGCGCGAGATAGTTCTGGTACACATCGATCGTCGTGAATCCCTGGCGCGGCGTGAACTCCGTCCAGAAGAAGGTGTCGCTGTTGAACGGCGCTTCGTAGGCACGATACTTCACATCGTTGGCGAGTGCGCGGATGGATGTGCCGAAGACCTGCGCGTTCACTTTTTCGTCGGGCGAGAGCTGGTCGAGCGGGATGCTGTCGAGTGTCGCGAGTGTTCGCGTCCAATATGCGAGTCGCGCCTGTTGCGTCGCGGAGTCAACGCGCGGGAAGTGATCGCTTGCACCCGCGTCCCCCGGTTGGTCACTGCGCCGCGCCATTTCATTCTGCCGCCAGGTCCACTCCGCAGTGTAGAGGGCGCGGAGACGGGCATCCGGTGGGTCGGCGCAAGCGACCGGAATGACGGTACAAAGCGCGAGCAACGTTACGCGCAAGCGAGTAAACGACGATTGTGACATAACGGTGTCCTCAGAGTCCTGCGTGGCGTTATTCTCGATTACAGCTCAGGAAGCGCGGAATGCGGCAGATGCAAGCTAATGGCAGCCTCCGGCGAAGAGTGGACCGCATGGGATTCCGCTACCGGTGATGGACTCCAGCAAATTGTCTGGGGCGCGTCGCGCCCGGTTACACCGCGTCGAGCCCGAGCACCGGCGGGCTGTGATCAAGAACGTGTTCGTTGCCGACAACATAAAACGAAGCCATGGCATCCGAGGCAATAGTGACTCGGAGATCTTCGTGCCTCAATGCATAGTCGGTAAATGAACCGTCCTCGCCGTAAACTCGAAAGAAAGAACTTCCGTCGACGGCACTCCTGCAGAGGAAACCAGTAACGCCATCAGCGGAACGAACTGCCGCGGTCGCGTCTCCATATTGGACAGACACGACCGGATGAGCAGGCTTTACAAACTGCTCGGTGAAAACCCGCTCGGCTTCCCGAACGCCAGCCTCAGTGAGAACAACCGACCTGGATTTGCTTGCAGGGTCGTGAATCAAGCCCTTCTCATGAAGACGCGACATGGCGGCCCAGTCCATCGACTTCCATGCGCGCACTTCATCATGCAGCGTCAGGTAAAGAAGGCCCAGAATTGCGTCATCAATCTTCGCTGTGTCGAGATCCATTGTCCGCATCCTTTACAATTCAGGCAGCAGGACGGTGAAGTCGGTAGATGTATGCGTCCTCGATCAAGTTGCCACCGAAATAGTTGTAGGTGAGACGCATGCCGCTTTTCGCGCGCCTTCTTGGGAAAGCCTTCCTCAGCGCCTTGACAAATGGCGCTTCCGGTTTCGCAAGCGAGACGTTAAAAAAGGACAGGTGGACGACAGTGTCACGAAGGGCATGGAGCGCCTTCTGCACCACTTTATAGATCGGGCGCCGTCCCTCCGTGCCGAGTTTTCTATCAACGAGAATCAACCTCCAACCGCCCCGCTCGGAGGAATACATCCATAGCGCGGCTTCGGGAGAATGCCCAGACGCATCGAGCTTGGCCAGGAGTTCAGCTCCGTCCTTGATCAACTCGGGGGTCAGTTGTGTCGCTACCATCTTTTTCTGATCCAGGAAAGGATTCCGTTTTGTCGCGAAGTACACGCGTAATATATCTCATGAGCTTCTGCCCTTGTGATCGTGAGATCATAACGGTCCACCTCGGACCAGTCTTGGACGACAATCCAGTTCGCGCCAAGGCTCGAGTCTTGCCTTGCGTCGCTGTCCAAGTCGAGCCCGGCCACTGATGCCAGCCTGGCGAGGTCGTGGGTCCACGAGTCCTGCGCGACTTTGCGATCGGGGAAGTCGTACCTGGCCGTTCGACGCGCGATGCACGCTTTCAAAGCGCATTCCACCGCATAGCCGATAAGGTAATACGCACCCGGATACATCCCTGCCTGCAGCAGAGCAGACGCCTCGCGGCGGCGCTGCACCGATATGCGTTGGAGAGTTTCTCGATTCATTGCCTACTGTTTGCCGAAAAGAGTGGCCGCCTAAAGGGCAACCAATCTCGGTTGTCGCGCCACGTTGAGGAAGATTTCCGGGAGCATTCGTGGAATATGCTGGAGCGCACCCTTTGAGCACCATCAATATCGTGCGCGCGTCATCTTTCCATTTTCATCCGTGGGGCGCCCGAAGCGTAGGTACCCGTACCCCATCGGTGTTCTATGGTAGGGAGCGCGACAAATGGTGGCTCGCTCCCCAGCTCATCCAACACTCGCGATATCTTGCACAGTAAGCTTTTGCCCATCCGATCGACACCATGGCCGACAACAGTTACGCCATCCCCCGAGTGAGGGCGCCAGGATACGTGGCGCCCCCGCGCGACGAGCCTGTCGAGACGCGGGCTGGCGAGTTTGATGTCACGATCTTCGTCAGGAAGTATCAGGACGTCGTGGTCAACACCTGCAATCACTTCCTGCGCGACATGGATGAGTCGTACGACCTCGCGCAACTGATCTTCATGGCAGCACTGAGTGTTTCGGACCGCATCACAACCGATACAGAGTGGCGCGCATGGCTCTATCGGGCCGCGGTCAACAGATCGCTCAATGTGCTGCGATCGCGCAAACGACGTCGCTGGCTGCGATCGCTGACCGGCCGGCACGAAGATGGAATTGATCCAAACAACGTTGCGGGCCCCGACCGTCAACGTCCTGATCGCGAACTTGAAGTCGCAGAGTTGCAGCGCGAAATGGATGTCGCGGTGGCCAACCTGCCGGACAGGCAGCGGACTGCATTCATCCTGCATCGGCATGAAGGCCTCACCAACAACGAGATCGCAATCGTCATGCAGATCCGAACCAAGGCTGTCGATTCACTGATGCATCGCGCACTCACGAATCTGCGCAAACGACTGCTCAATCATTACAAGGAGTTGAGGGAACGATGAGCAAACACCGCGAGTCACAAGTTGGTGCAGAGTCGCTGGTCGATCACGTTCTGAGTGAGCGACGCGACCGCATGCCGATCCGTTCTGACTTCGCCGATGAGATCGCACGCAATGCACTTGCGTCGCCGCGCGTGGGAAAACGATCGCGACGAGGGCTGCCTGTTGTTGTAATTGTTGTTGCATCCGCTCTTACGGCATCCACGGCAATTGCAGGAATCGTTCACTTTATTCGCCAGGCGGAATACCGCCCTGCCGCGCCACAGGGTTTTTCCTGCGTGGAGTGCGAGCCATTGACAGCTATCACGACGCCAGAGAGCAATAGCCGCGCTACTGGCCGAGGAACAACGCCCGCAGTGGCGCGTAGCGCAGCACAACGAGGTTCTAATACCCAGGCCGCCCGCCTCGCACTCACGCGCGAAATCCGCATAGACGGTATCGCCGAAAACCTTGTCGCGCCTCGATGGATCCTCGTGGGGCGTGACGGCAGGATAGTGATTGATCAGCAACAGGATCGCAACGTGCGCCTCTTCGATGCGAGTGGACGATCAATCGGGAGGTTCGGAAGACGCGGCGAGGGACCCGGAGAGTTTGAAAATACATTCATTGGTGGATGGGTTGGCGATTCGCTTTGGGTTCATGATCTCAGCCAACAACGGACAACAGTCATAACTCCTGACCTTGCTTTCGCGCGGGTGATTCCCGATGCAGGCATCAAGCCACCAGTTGGCCAGGAAACGCGCTTCCCAAGTTCGGCGAGCTCGGATCGACGCGCGATATATGAGGATGGGACTTCTCTCGTTGCGGTGCTGAACTTTTCAGCGATCCCTGCGGGATTCGACGCAAATGGAGGCGGTTACTTTCGCGTCGCTGCTGACGGTACGATCCGCAACAGTGTCGTGTACTTCAATCAGCCCACCGGCTCAGTGCGAATAGCGATGGGAGACGGAGGCCGCATGCAGGGTTCAAGCGGAATGATTCAGCAGCACACACCGTTCTATACAAGGCCGCTCACGAAGGTGTCGCATCGCGGCAACCGCATTGCCACACTTGCCTGTATCTACGACGGACCACAGGCCCGAACGATGCGCGTCGTCATGTTGGGCGCGTCCGGAGACACTATCTACGCGCGCAACCATCCATTCACTCCGCAGGCCATTCCACGCACTGTTGCCGACAGCGCACACGCTGCAGCCGTCGCAAACACCAAAGCGATGAGCCAGTTTGTGGGAGCTGCGGACGCTGCGGCCCTGACCAGAGCAGTTCAAGATCAAATGCGAATTCCACCATTCTATCCGCCATTCACAAGCATGGTCATTGCCGATGATGGAACCGCGTGGATCGAGCTGCGTTCGCCCGCGGGTGGCGCCACGTCATTCATGCTTCTGGACCCGCGCGGATCAGTGGTTGGGACGGTAGCAGTGCCGGCGCGAACGAAAGTGCTGACTGTGAGCTCAACGCACATGTGGGGAATCGAATTGAACCAGGACGACGTGCCCAGTGTGGTGCGGTATCGCGTCGCCGGTCGGTAACTGGCCCAGCAAACTATCTATCCGCCATCCGCTATCCGCCACACATTCGCCAAGCCGTTCCTGAAGCGCCGTTTCCCGCAGCGCAGTGGCTTGAAAGCGCTGTTCCTCGCAGCGCGGTTCCTTGCAGCGCGGCTACCAGCAGCGCGGTTCCTTGCAGCGTAGTTCCCCGCAGCGTATTTATAACTGCGCTTCAAAAAACAGCGCTTCAAGGTACAGCGCCGCTGGATGCAGCGCTTCGGATACAGCGCTTCCCCGAACCGGCGCTACAAGGAACTGCGCTCGGCAATGAACGACATGGAAAACGATCTCAACGCAGCCCGGACCTCGGGCGACACACGATTCGCGGACAAGGTGCGCCGCCTCATACAACCGGAAGCGCTGCGCCAGAAAAAACCATGGATGTGGTCTGCGGGCATTGGTACCGATGTCTGGGAAATGTTTTGTGCCTGCATAGTCGGTGACTTGGAAACTGTGCAGAGGCTCGTTCGGAAAGACCCCTCACTCGTTCGCGCCCACTACGAATACCGCACGCCACTCGCATTCGCCGTGACACACGATCAACGCGCCGTAGCCGAATTCCTCCTGGACAATGGCGCGGGTGCAATCGTGCTGGGCGATGTTATCGAATTTGCGCGCGACCGGGGGCTGGTTGAGATGGTACGGTTGCTCCAGCGGAAACTTGCGGAGCTGTACAACGCCTCGGAACGCGGCGAACCAGTAGCAGAAGCGATTCGCAAGCACGATATGAAAAAAGTGCGCAAGCTGCTGGACCAGGACCCGACGCTTCTCATCGCTGGTGACAAGATGTCCAATCAGCCGATCCACTGGGCAGTCATGACGCGGCAACCGGGCATGATCGATGAGGTGCTGTCGCGCGGTGCTGACATCAACGCAAGGAGAATGGATGGTGCCCGCCCCATTCACCTGACCAACGGTGACTATCACTTCCGCGGCTGGCGCGACGTGATCCCGTTGATTGTGCCGTCTCCCAAGGACATCTACAAACACATCGTTGAGCGCGGCGCGAGTATCGACATGGGGATGGCTTGTGCCACCGGCAACATCGAGCGTGTTGGCGAATTGTTGCGCGAAGATTCATCGCTGGTGAACAAGGTTTCTGATTACGGGTCGTACTACATCGGTTGCGGCGCGCCGCTCAAGAACGCGGCGGCAATGGGACATCTCGAAATCGTGAAGCTGCTTCTCGACAACGGCGCCGATCCCAATTTGCCGGAGGAAGGAGTCGCGCCGCGTGGCCACGCACTCTATTCGGCCGTGGCAGAGGGGCACTACGACATCGCGCAGCTGCTCCTCAAGCGGGGTGCCTATCCAAATGTGGAGGTTGAAAGTTCCGCCGACACACTCAGTCGCGCGATCATGAACCGTGACAAACGCATGCTCGAACTACTCGGCGCGTTCGGCGCTGTCTGGGAAATGGACATCGACATCAAAGGATCATTCAAGTACGAAGAGATTCTTGCCATGGGCGTGCGCCCGTCGCTCAAGGTGATGGCCCAGTTCGGTGACATTGCCCGTGCCAAGTCGCTTCTTGAATCCAATCCTGATGCGGCTGACGACCCCGGCGCACTGAGTGCCGCGGCCGGAAATGATCACGAAGACTTTGTGCGCTTGCTGCTGCAAGTAAAGCCGGACCTGGTCAAAAGGGTGATGTTTTCCAGACATCGCAAAATGGCGGAGCTGCTTTTCGCCCAAGGCATGGATCCCAATCGCCCGGATTGGTTGCGCAAAACACCGCTGCACCATTTCGCCCAGTACGGTGACATCGATGGCGCGACACTGTATCTCGATCACGGAGCCGACCTGCATACCCGCGACGAGGAGCGATGCTCAACCCCTCTGGCGTGGGCTGCGATGTCGGGGCAGCACCGCATGGTCGAGTTTCTGTTGAAACGTGGCGCAAGAACGCGACTACCCGATGATCCGGAGTGGGCAGCGCCACTCGCCTGGGCAACGCGCAAGGGATACGAAAAGACTGTGCGCGTCCTCAACGATTTCGAGCGCAGCGGTAAGTTGCCAGTGCGCAACATTGCCGAGTACGAGCAACTGGCCACGGATCTCGCCAATGCGTTCGCGACGGGCGATGCCGGCGCGATTGCGCGCATTGCGGAGTACTTTCGCATTGAGCGCAAGCTCAATTGGGACAATCCAACTCACGAGGTGCGCGTGGAAAGAGTGCGTGCCGGAGTTCGCGAGCAGTTCCAGCGGATGAAGGGCGCGGAACTGACGGCAGATACACTCACTCACGACGAAGCGCGTTTCCTGATCGCGCGTTCACTCGGCTACGGTGCATGGGAGGATCTGGTGAACGACACTGGATCCCCGCATTCGCGGGGATGACGGGACCCCGTCGAACCCCCTCGCCGCGTTAGCGAAACCAGTCCATCTTAAGTGAGCACCTCGGGCGTCCCAACGCCCGCGAATTCTCACATGGAGCTCAACATGACTGGCACCGCGTCCGTCGCAATGCTCTTGGCGTTCGTCGCAATACCGTTTGCTGCGCGCGATGCTGCTGCGACGGTTGCGCAGCAGGACACGATTCCATGCGATGGCCAGACCATCAATTCCATCGTCGTCAGGACACTGCCACCTGCAGCCATCGCGCGCTCGTCTTCAGCCATACGCCGAACACTTCTGCGCATTGCGTTCCAGTCATCCACAACGGATGAAGAAGTGGTCCGATCATTTCTGTTGGTGCGAACGGGAGAACGCTGCAACGCGCGCCGGTTGGCAGAGGCGGAACGTGTTCTGCGAATACAGCCATTCATCAGTTCCGCTTCCATACGGACCTTTGCAGACACTGGCGCCGGTGTGCGTCTCGAAGTTGAAACGCTGGATGAAATCCCGGTTGTAATCGGGGGTAGTCTGAGCGGCGGGCTTTCCGCTGTAAAACTTGGCAACGCCAACATCGGCGGCAACGGATTGCACGCGGCCGCGAGCTGGAGAAACGGCGACTTCTATCGCGACGGTTTTGCGCTCGAGGTACGCAAATACGGACTGGCAAACCAGCCACTGGTCTTGTCGATCAACGCCGATCGCAAGCCACTCGGCCATGACTATTCCGTTACTCTGCAACAGCCTTTCTTCAGCAACATGCAGCGCGTCGGCCTGCATGCGGGGCTGCGCGATGTCGAGACTTACGAGACATTCGTGCGCGAGGCTCAGGATGCGGTGTCCCTGCAAATGAAACGTCTTCAGTGGTCGGCGGGCGCCGTTGCCAGAGTTGGCGGCAGGAACATTGGCTTGTTCGCCGGCCCGATAGCGATGTTCGAGAGAATTCGTCCAGCCGAGAACTCGGTAGTGGTCAGCGACTCGGGAATTCTCGCGCCGGACACTGACGAGTTGCTGGATCGCTATGCCAGTACAACAACATTTCGCGTCGGTGCGGTGGCAGGGATCCGGGTGCTCAGCTACGCCAGGGTCGCGGGCTTCGACGCGTTGCTGGGCGAGCAGGACATCGCGCGTGGATTCCAGGTTGGTGCGACCGCGGCGCGCGGTATCAACGCGCTGGGTGCCAGCGGATTGGATGACTTTGCGTCGCTCGATGCCTATGCCGGCGTGGGCGGCGGGAGAACCCTCGCCGCGTTTCGGGGAAATGTTGAAGGACAACGGGGTCAGGAGAGTGGCGAATGGTCATCTGTTGTTGCCAGCGGTCGCGCTGCCGCCTACTTCAAACCATCCGAACGTCGCACCTGGGAATTGAGCCTGGAGTATTCCGCCGCATGGCGTGAGTCGATACCCATGCAGCTTTCACTGGGACAACGTGGCGGTGGACCGCGTGGCTATGAAGGTGACGCACTTCCCGGCGCACGTCGTGTGGTGGGGCGGTTCGAAGAGCGTCGCGCCATGGGCGCGGTTGGGCGCTATATGCATTGGGGGCTGGCCGCATTCGTGGATGGCGCAAAGATTTGGTCGGGTGCGGCTCCCTTCTCGTCGGACCTGAACGGCAGAGCTAGCGTTGGAGTCGCACTTCTTGCGGCGCTACCTCCGCAATCGCGCCGACTGCTGCGTCTTGACCTCGCGGTCCCGTTGACGCGCGACGCAAGGGACAGCTGGAGTGTCAGTTTTTCGGCGCGCGACCTGACGCGCTTCTTCTGGCGAGAACCACGCGATCTTTCGCGATCGCGTTCGGCGTCATTGCCGGCCTCACTGTTCGGCTGGCCGTAAACGTACAGCGGAATAGTTGACCAGGCAGGGCCATGTAATTACAGTTATTACATGACACACCAATTGAAGGTTGCCCGAATCGGCAATTCGCGCGGGGTGAGACTGCCGGCCTCCACTCTCGCCAAGTACGAGATCGGGGAGACCGTGATTATGGAGGAGAAACTCGAAGGGATTCTGCTGAGGCCGGAACGCGCCAGCACTCTAAAACTTTCATGGGAGGATACCGCGCGCGAAATGGCGGCCTCCGGGGAGGACTGGACCGAGTGGGATTCCCTGGCCGGTGACGGACTCGAGCAAATTGTGTGGGGTCGCGAGCGTCGCGCGCGCAAGAAGAAATGAAGCGTTACGAAATTCGCTGGGCCGATCTCGATCCGACGCGCGGATCAGAAATGGCGAAATCGCGTCCGGTTGTGATTGTCAGCCGGGACGAACTGAACGAGATGCTGCAGACCGTAACTGTGTGCCCAATCACCTCGCAGGTTCATCCAGCCTGGCGCACACGCCTGGGCGTGCGGGTTGGCAAACGACCTGCGGAGATAGCGGTCGACCAGATCCGCACCATCAGCAAGACGCGAATAGGCCGCAAGTTGGGTGTACTTGCTCGCGGCGACTCCGCCTCGCTGCGCCGCCTCATAGCCGCAATGTACGCGGAAGAGTAGAGCCCTAGGGTTCGTCCCCACTGGGCCCGTATATTTGCGGCACGGTCGAGCCCATCGGACGCAGATATGTGGTGATCTGTCCGCGGTGGTGAACGATGTCGAAGAGGAAGCTCCATGCCATTGGCGACGCGGGCCGCTGCTTGCCGAAGAATTCCAGTGCGCCATCCCAGCGTGCGGCCGGCAATTCTTTCCAGCGCCGCGTCAGATCCGCGCTCTGCGTCTCATATGCTTCGACAACTTCCTTCATCGTCGCCGGCATCGGTCCGGGCGCCCATTCCACCTTGCCGCTTTCGAGCGCCTCGATAATCATCTTTTCTTCACAGACGATCTGCCACGCAATCTCGCGCGCAGTACGCGACTTCGCGTCGGGACGGTATTCAGATCCCTCCGGAATTCTACCCAACACTTTGCACGTTGTAGTCGATTCGCCCACCCAGAATTTCGTGAAGAGTTCTTTTTCGTTCACCTGATCTCCTTTCATTGCGACTCAGCGTCTCCGTCTGAGCCCGTACAGGCCGCACGCACGGAAAAAGTCTGGATGGTCGCGTGATCCGCTGAGTACATGGAGGAACTCATGCGCCCATGCACGTTTGTCCCCTGCGTAGAGTTGCACCACGTATATCCGTTGCGCGTTGAAATCTGTCACACCAGCGTTCGGGAGGTCGAACCCGGCGCTTGCGTTTCCTTCGGAATCCATTGAGGCGCCGGGTACAATCCACAATGAGAAGGCGTCCGCGTCTCCGGTGATTGCGATATCATGAGTTGCGAGGCATGACAACGCCGTAGCCTTGGCGGCTGTCACCACGTTGTTTGAAGCAAGGTCAACGCTATACGAGCCTTCCGGTGCCGTCATGGCAACATCGCAGCCAAAGAGGAGCGCGATAACTGGAAGCAGCGCAACGCGCACGTTCACTGGATTGGCACCCGGCAATTCCAAAGTTCGCCCGAATTCACACCTCTCTCCTCAGCAATGGTCCAGCACAGCCCGCGAACTAACCTCGGGAGTCAACATATCAAGGTGGTATTCGCATGCACAACTCCGGCCACCGCGAACTTACGTGCACCCCTGGCGTCAGCGGTCTGCCAACGCGCCGTCGGGCTGCAATCCGTTCAACAGCTCTGGCCACGATGACAATTGTCGCGGTCCGCGATCCCACTTGACTTCAAAGGTCGTCCGGGAGGCGTCACTATGGTATGCCGCAGCCACAAGCGCCTGGGCAACATCTGCGCGCGCGATGCACTCGTGTAACGTGAGAGCTGACTCGGATTGTCTCACACAAATGGCGCGCTGATCGGGCGGACGGTTGAGAAGAAAAGCGGCTCTGACGATAGTGTAGTCGAGCCCACTGGAACGAATAGCATCTTCCGCACGGCGTCGCCAAAGGATGGTATTGCCTTTCCATATGTTCAGTCCGACGACGAACACAGATTTGCGCGTGACACCGATGGACGTCATGTACACGAAACGTCCATGGAAGTCTTGAGCGCGAGCTGCCTCTATAGTGTTGAGTACCCCTTCGTATTCGGTAGCCTTCACCACGGACTGACGCGCAAAATGCGCACTGCGAACCCCGGCGGTGAAGATCAAATGACTCACACCGGCAAATGCGGGAATGAGTGTCTCCTTCCTGGTGATGTCACCAGGAACGATCTCGGGGTACTGGCCCAGGTTTTCCAGCGCAACAGCAGGATTGCGCGAGAGAACCCTGACCGGTATCCCCCTGTTCTGCAGCACACGCACTGCATGGAGGCCGGTCGATCTCGTACCACCGATGACAAGCACGGTGTTGTCGGGCGTCATTTCGGCCTGGCATCAGCGCGGCTGCAGCGCGGTTCCTTGAAGCGCCGTTGCCTGAAAGCGCTGTTTCCTGAAGCGCTGTTATCGGAAGCGCTGTTCGTGAAGCGCTTTTCCTGAAGCGCCGTTTGCGATGCTGTGGTGAACCACGCTGCGAAGAGCTGCGCTGCCAGGACCTGCGCTTCCAGGACCTGCGCTTCCAGGACCTGCGCTTCCAGGAACAGCGCCTTCACGCCACAGCGCTACAAGGAACTGCGCCTCGAGCCATGGCCATGAGTTCGTCATTCCCCGCAGCTTTCAGCTTCACTTGATCCTGAATGACGCAATCATTTTCGCGTAATACGGCTCGAGCGCGGCCCAGGCCGTGACATACCCCTCGCCGTCCAGGATGTACGCGATCCCCGATCGCAACACAATAATCCTGCGAGAGTGGCCGACGGTTCCCACTCCCAGCTCAGTCTCGAGTTCGAGCGCGGGAACACTATCAGAAAGAAAAATCGATTTGCGACTCAGCACTTTGAAACCCGGTGCCGCTGCGCTCTGCTGGGCAATCACGAAATCCACAAGGGAATCAACTGTAGTGAAACGCACCGGCGCAACGTGGATTCCGAACGCACCTCTCCCAACAGACGGCGGCGGCACAATCATCACCTGACTGGGATTGCGAGGATCGATTGCCCATCCGGTCGGATACTCGATACTCCAGCCGTGCATCGGATTGGTGACAGTCCTCGTTGCACTCGTTGCGGATGCGGGTGCCGCGGAGGGCGACGCCGACGCAGCAGACGGTGGCACTCCATTTATGGAACGCAGCGTCCATTCGGCACCCGCTCGCACAAATACCATGCGCCAGTAAATCGATGACGTCGGTGCCAGATCGGGAGTCGCAGACATCCCTCGCTCACTGCGAATCACAGTGATGCGCGCGGAATCGCTACTCACAATCGCTGGGGAAAACGACACCATTCCAGGGAACGGTCCCATACGGCACGCGGCCGGACCATTCATGATGCAAGTGTCTTCGTCCTTGATCAGACCCGCGGTCTTGAGAATGCGACCCACAGCAGTCACATGGCCCTCGATGTGCGCCGCAAGAACGTGCGATTTCACTGAATCAGCGAAACCAGCCCACACGCCGTCTGTGCGCGGAACATAGGCGCGCATGTCGATTCCAAACCGTTCGAATCCACGCCCCTGCTGCACCGCGATATCCACAATTGCCCGGGCTGCAACGAGCTCCAGCTGGCGCTGTTCTCCCGTGGTTGCGCGCTTGCCGCGGATATTCGCAGGAACTGCCGCGATCACCGCCTTGGGACGCGCCGCACGCACAACGAAGGAGCTACCACCCGAAAGCAGCGCAAATCCCGATCCTGAATCATCAAACTCGTAGTCCGACTCGAGCACTGGCGCATCGGCGTCGAGTGTGCGACCGGTTCGGATGCGCACCTTGTACAGACGTGCAGGAGTTGTCGCCGACTGAAAGAACAGGTCCGCCCCATTCGCTGACCAAGCCGGCGTGGTGCCGCTATATGCTTCGATCGCGACCTGTGCGCCGTCCCCGAAGCGATGCACGTGCAACGTTTGCCTTCCTCGCGACTGAGCGCCACTCGCAAGCCTCGCCGGTTCGGAGGCAGTATAAGCGATCATCGCGCCGTCGGGACTCACGGCGGGACGAGAGTTAAGCATGTCGCCGTCCGCAATAACCACCAGACTATCGGGCCTGTCCAGCGATAAGACAAACATCTTCGACTCGCGCCGCGCAGGTATACCCAGATGCGCGATTACAACGCGTTTTCCATCAGGGAACCATGTCGATGAAGTCATCTGCACAGGTAAGGTGAGAATCGTCCGTGCAGGTGAGCTTCCGTCCGATTTCTGCACAACGAACGAGCTGCTGTTCGCTGCAGGCGATGCGAGCCGCGAATACCCGATTTCATCACCGCCGGGGACCCAACTCGGCGCCCGATGATTGGCGCCTGTGGCAAGGCGGACTATCGGTCCGGACGGAAGGGTGTAAACAAGAATGTCATTCTGCGGATTCCCTTGCGTACGCGACGCGATGAATGCCACCCGCTTGCCGTCCGGCGACACGGCCGGATCGTAGAAATGCCAGCCCTCAGGGAGACCCGGGAGCGGAGTGACCTCCCCTCTGCGATCGAGTATGACAATCGGCGTGCCAGATGTCGGTTGCGGCTGCGCCAACGCCGCAGGAGCTCCTGGCGCCGAAAGCGCGACAGCAGTAACGGTCAGCCAGCGCGCGGCGCGTGCCATGACAAAGAGGCGATAGTTGCGGTCCATTGCGGCTGCACCTTGTTTGTAAGAGTTATTCAAGGTGCGACGCCGTACGCTTCCCGTCAACACAGCAGGTTAACTGCGAGGTGCCCTCGAAAGCGATCAAGTGATCAAATGATTGCGATTCTAGATCTCAATCACTTGATCACTTGATCATTTGTTCACTTGATCGTTCAAGCCGTCCCCGCCTCCCGCACCGCCTCGACCTCAAGCGATATCCGTACCTCATTTCCAACCAGCACGCCACCCGTTTCGAGCGCCTGATTCCATGTAAGGCCGAATTCGCGCCGGTCGATGCTCGTTGTTGCACTGAACGCTACGCGCTCCGAACCCCACGGATCCTTTCCCCGCCCTTCGGTGAGTACTTCCAGCACAACCGGTCTTGTCACGTCCCGAATTGTGAGCCGGCCTGTAATGCGCAACCGTCCGTCACTGAGCTGCTGCACCCGATCGCTCTCGAATGTAAGGAGAGGATACTTCGCCGCATCGAAGAAATCGGGAGAGCGCAGGTGCTCGTCGCGCCTGGGTTCACGAGTGTCGATGCTCGCTGCGCCGATTTCCACCGCCACCTTGGAGCGTTCCATTTGAGCCTCGTTGAGCAAGACCTCGCCCTTCACATCAGCGAAGCGGCCGCGTACGTTGGCAATCATCAGGTGGCGCACCGAGAAGCCGGCCTCGGTGTGTGATGGATCGATTTTCCAGATCGCAGCAGTGGTCTGCGGTTCATGAATTCGGGTTGCGGTTGTCATTGTGTTCTCCTCGTTGAGGGACGGCGGTTGCCGTCGCCCGCTGTTAGTGTGTAACCACTCAGTGTTATAACACCTTTATTGCCAAAAAAAGTTTCATTCGGTGTTCCGGACCGAGGTCAGCATGGAAACCAGGCTGCGCAATTGTGCCTCACTCAGGTGGGCGAAGCGCTTTTCATGCTCCTCCTGCACCGCGGCGTCCAGCTTCTGGAGAATGCGGCGCCCCTTGGCGCTCAGCTGCGTATTCACCATGCGCCGGTCATCACCCTGGCGCTCGCGGGTGATCAGACCGGCTTCCTCCATCCGGTCGAGCATGCGGGTCATGTCAGGCATACGCGTGATCATCCGATCGCGAATCTCATTGCGGCAAAGCCCTGATTCGCTAGATCCCTGAAGAATTCGGAGCACATTGTATTGCGCACCAGTGATTCCGGCCGGCTTGAGCATCTGCTCGAAACGATCAATCAGTACGGCGCTGGTCCGTACAACATTCAGCTGGGCCTCCTGGGTGAGGCTCCTGAAAGGTTTGTTCTGACTGATCTCCTTTTTCAGGTCGCGAGGCATGGAAGGAAGAATGGGTGTCATGACACCCATTGTCAAGGGTGCTTCACGCGCGTCAATACCATAACTATCGCAATGGCGCCGGCCATATCCTGCCCAGTGCGCGCATGAAGTTGCCACCTAGTATGCTCTCGATTGCAGGGTCGCTGTGGTTGCGACGGATGAGGCCCTCGGTGAGGTCAAAAATCCGCTTGGAGTGGTTCAGGCGGTCGACGGTGAACCTGTCGCGGAATCCCATTGTAGGCAAGGTGGATCTCAGATTCGCCATCCCTTCCGGTGACAGCTCGGCCCCGTCGAGATTGAGGTCGCTCCCGACTCCAACGTGCTCGACTCCTACGAGCCTTATCACGTGGTCGAAATGGTTCAGGACATCTTCAATTGTTGTGGGTTCGCTGTTCCTGACGAATGCGCGGATCATCGTGATGCCCATGACACCGCCTGACCGCGCCATCTTCGTGATGGTCGCATCGTCCTTGCAGCGAGGGTGACGTGGATTCAACGCTCTGCAATTCGAGTGTGTGATGAGAACTGGTTGCTTGGAGGCGTCGATCGCATCGAGCGTGGTGCGATCGCCGCAGTGGGATACGTCTATCGCCATGCCTCGCTGATTCATGCGCTCGACGATTCCCGCGCCAAATGGCGAGAGCCCCTCGTCATTCGGCTCCGTGCACCCACTGCCAATCAGGTTCCTGGTATTATAGGTAAGCTGCGAAACCCGCTGCCCAAGTTCGAAGAAGAGGTCAACATCGTCCGCCGTCTGAAAGTGGTCTGAGCTCTGGAGACCCAGAAGAACACCGAGCCTGCCGGCGCTTTTCGCACGACTGAGTGTGACAATGTTGTCGACACGCAAAAGGTGTTCGGCGTTGTGCGCCAGGAACCCATTCCAGCGCGCGAAATACGTGATCATCTGATTGCGACTCGATCCCGGATAGCCTGGGCCGAGATGATAAACAGCAACACCCATCTCCTTGAATCGCTGCAATTCAGCGAGTGTGAATTGTTCCGGATTCAACAGCCACTCTCGCTCCCTTGCCGCGCTGATGGCGAACGGCCCCATCATGTCTACGACGGCGCAGCGACCAACGAGATCAATTGCGCGGACGGAGTATTGTGCCGATGACTGGGCGAAGAGCCGATAACGCCCGCGATTGATCATGGGAGCAGCAAGAGCAGCACCGGATGCGAACGCGGCGAATTTGATCACCTCGCGGCGCTTCACGCGCTACCCGCCTCTTCCGCTGCTCCCGGTTCGTCGCTCGCTCCTCGCAAACGCACGCGAATCGTATATGCCAGCGCTATTGGAATCGCAATGCCGAGTATAGCTAAAATCGCAGGGAGCATTTCCTCATCGCCAATCCCATACCCTGCTTCGACAAACGTGACGGTAGACGCAAACACTGCGAATAAGACCGCGGAGGTCAAGAGCCGTTTCTTTAGCTTGCGCATTTCGTTGCGTTCTACAACCGCGAGCGCCCGACGTCCCTGTTCACTCAGAATGTGCTCGGCGAATGCCTGCTCGACGGCTTCGGGACTGATCCCCAACTCGGCGCTGATCTCGCGGACACGTGACAGCGTCAGCTCACTGGCGCGAGCCGCATCCAGTTGGAGTGCTCGCTCCAGTACGCGGTCGAGATCTGTTTGACTGATCGATGGTTCGTCGGATACTTGACGTGTCGTGGTCATTTGGTTTCTCGCACATGATGTCTGCGGTAACCTGTGGCACTCTAGACCATTTGCGCTAGCCCCGAAGTATCAGCGCTCCGTCGCACGTTGGTCCACCGCACGAACAAAGCGCGAATCCGACCGAAGTGTTGCCTCAGGCAAATTCCAGAATTGTTCTGAGATAGGAACTTCGATCCTCTAGCGGACCCGGTATGTTTTCGCGTGACCGTTGCGGCTATTGGTTAGAGTGTAGGACAAACCGTCAGCAGCGAGCCGCGCGCGAATCCATGCGCCTTCGCATCCGTTCGTTGGGCCGAGATTTCCCGTGAGCATCTCCGTTGCATTGTGCGCCGAATCGTTATTCACCGCCCTGTGAAGCGCCCACAGATCTTCGAGACCTGGTGAACGAAGCACTGCCTCAACCGCAACCGGTCCTGCACCCTTGGTGGGTCCGTTGCTCATCACCGCAACAGCCGGTGCCATGGCCCACATTAGCTGCGGTAACACATCATCACGAGTACCGTGATGTGGCACCTGATAAAGATCGATATTGCCCAACCGATTCACGGGGCAGGCCAACTGCTGCTGGAAATTCCAGGAGAGGTCGCCGAGGTTCAGGAACTCGAAGCGCCCGATACGCAAATGAAAGCCGAGGCTCTTGCCGTTTTCGGTGCGGTCCTCTGGCTGCGCCTGGAACTGTGCGCAAAGCGGATTTGGTGCAGCGCCGGCAAGTGGGGTCGTCAGAAACTGGCTGTGCGCCGCAACGATGACAAGCTCCACTCCGTTGAGGGCGAGACGCTCATCGGGCTTGACCGTGCGTCGCCGTGTGCCTGCTACTGCGACATACTGGTTGAACAGCGCTCGTATGTCAGCGGTATTCTCGACTACCTCGCCATGGTCGACGAAGGTGCCGATGTCCACTCGACCCGCGAGCGCCGCGAGCCCGCCGGCGTGATCCGCATGAAAGTGAGAGACCAGGAAGTAGTCGATGCGGGTGAGCCCCGCTTCATTCTTGACTACATGCTCGATGCGCGAGGCGTCGCGATCGTTGAAGCCGGCCCAGCCTGCGTCCATCAATACTGACTGACCTTGCGGGGTAACGATCAGCGTAGCGGCTCCACCTTCGACATCGATCCAGTAGATGTCCAGCGTTCCCGCGCGTTGCACACCAGGCGCTGCACCCGCAAGTGATGCCGCGAGCACAGCGATCAACGAGAGCGTTCGCGCGTCGGTTGCTCGACGAAGTGTGGTCATTTGGCTTCCCCGGAGTTGAATTTCTCCATCCGCTATCCGCTCGTCACTATCCCTTGGGCTTCACCAACTCGATGAACGCGGGATAGTTTCGCAGTTCGAGGAACGCCGGTTCCACGTGCAAATCCGCGCTCCAGCGATACCCCTGCCGAAATGCGAGACGCAGCGCGGCAACCGCTTCATCCTTCCGTCCTAGGACGGCCAGGATGCGTGCACGCGCGTACGATGGCTTGCCGCGCGTGTACGGTCGCTTGTCGGCGCTGAGCATCGCGAGAATCTGCTCGGCTGCGGGAACGTCGCCACGTTTTGCCTCGATCATGCCGAACCATCCCATGACCTCGAGACGAGCGGAGTCAGCTGGCGTGCCAGGCAGCGTGTCGGGAGCCGAAGGCAAGGTGCGTATCAGAGCACGCGCGGAGTCGAGATTCCCTGCGACGTACAGCATTCGCGCGGTTGCGAACCTACGCGCAGGCCGGGGGCCGTCCGGATGCGCCGCACGCGATGCGAGCCAATCGAGACCGGCATTCAGGAATTCGTTCGCGTCGCTGGTGTGTCCGTGCGCCCTCAGCTCACGTTGGATGTTTTCGAACAGCGCAAAGGGAGCAGTTCCAGCATCAGGCGTCCAGACTGCGACAAAACTGTCAATCACCACCTTCAATCGTTCCGTGCTCCCTTGTGCGGCGAGTGCTGCAAGTTCCTGTTGCAGAAGCGACATTTGCTGCGGATGGCGCACACGCCCGCGTCGCAGAACGTCGAGCTCCTTCTGTCGCTCGTCAAGCGCGTGGAGCGTGACGGCGTGGTAGCGATACAGCTGATACCATCCTGCCGCGTTTTCTTCCTCCTTCACACGGGCGAACGAGGCGGCTGCTTCGGCGGGGCGATTCGTCACCATCGCCGCCCATCCGGCATCATACACGGCAACCGCAGTAGAATCGCGCGCCGCTGCCGCTCGGTACGAGTTCCGCACGCCTTCAAGGTCTCCGCGCACCATAGCCCGCATTTTCTCGACGATTCTCCGGTCCTCGTCCGTCATTGCGCTCGTGCGCGGCTCCAGACTGCGCACGACAGAATCGGCTTCGCGCCACCGGCCGCTGTTGCTCATCGCCTGTATCATCCAATCGAATGGCTCGACAAATGAGGAGTCCAGGGCTACAGCAATGCGATATGCCGCGATAGCCTCTGTGGCCCTCTGCTGCAGGTGAAGCTCGGCTCCGGCAATGAATTGTTTGTACGCCGCATATGTTGGCGGCCGTGCGGGAGTGACTCCCACGAGCCTCGTTGCGATCGCCCCCATCACGCGCTGCCGCACCTCTTCAACGCCAGCCTCAGGACTCTCAATGGACACTGTGATGGGCGGGAACGACTGCAGCACCTTGCCCGTGACGGCGTCGACGATCTCCGGCTGCACGAGGACTGAGTTCCCACTCTTATGGTACGAGCCTGTGACGATCCGCCCCGCGCGCGTGCGACGTGCGAAGCGTTGCGCAACATCTGCGTCGTCGTTCTTCGCGCCCAACTCACGGTATGCGGACAGCGCGGACGAAAACGACACGACTTCGATCGAGTCCAGCTCGGCAAGCCCGCGCGTTGCCCAGTCGGCGGCCATCAAACCGATCGCGTTCAGTGTTGAATCGCCGGTCGCATTCGTGAACGGCGCGACCGCGAGCCGATTCGGATTCGGCGGAGGATCGCCGCGCAACATTCGTGGGACGAAAACTGCGGTCGCCGCGATTACTGCGACTGCTGCGGCGCCTACAATAATTCTCGTGGCTCGCGACACACGGCGCGACGTGCTCGCAACGGTCTGCGCTGATGTCGGCAGCATGCCGCCACTCGGCGTTGCGATCGCGTCGAGAGCGTGCAGCAGTTCGTCCGCCTGCTGGTAGCGATCAGCCGGCCGCTTCTCGAGGCAGCGCATGATGATCGCGGAAAGCGCGGGCGGAACCGACTGGCGCGTTTTTTCGACAGGGACCGGCGCTTCGGTCACATGCGCAGCGAGAAGCTGTTGCGGCGATCGGCCGCCGAACGGTGTCTGCCCTGTGAGCATCTCGTATCCGACCACACCGAGCGCGTAGATGTCGGTACGATGATCAGCGTTCGTATCGGCCGTCGCTTGCTCTGGGCTCATGTACGCGGGCGTGCCGAGCGCGACACCGAGGTCAGTGAGCGTTCCGCGCTCGCCGGTGGATGCGCTTAGTGCCTTCGCAACGCCGAAGTCAGTGACTGTCGCCGCGTGTCCCGAGAGAAGGATGTTGTCGGGTTTGATGTCGCGGTGCGCGACGCCGTGACTGTGAGCGTGCGCCAGCGCCTTTGCCACGTCGCGGAGAATCGCAATTACATCGGCTACGGGCAGCTCGCCGTGCGCCAATCGTTCGCGAAGGCTATGACCTTCGACAAACGGCATCGTGAAATACGGTAGACCGTTTACGTCGCCCGCGGAAAAAAGGGGCACGATGTGTGGGTGCTGCAACCGCGCCGCGACGGCGATCTCACGTTTGAAACGATCGATCGACACGCCGCCAGAGAGTTCGGGCGGGAGAACCTTGATGACAACGCGGCGGCCGAGCGCGCGCTCCTCGGCGAGGTACACGCGCGACATCCCACCGCCTCCGAGTTCACGCTCGATGAGGTGGGTGTCGTTTAGAGCAGCCTGCACCTGATCGCGCAGATCCATGGCGTACCAATGTACGGCTCGGATCGGTTTACAGATAGCGGTTGGCGGAATAGCGGATAGCAATCAGTTGATCACCGTTCCGTAGGGCGCCAGGAGCTAGACTCGCGGTATTTGAGGCAAATTGTCAAAGTGCGCATCGCGAGCGCAGAGAACCAGATCGTGCTGCAATACCATCGCAGCGATCCACATGTCGTTGGTCGGAATTGGAGTTCCCTGCTGACGCAGCTGTCGAAATACAGCAGCGTAGTGATGAGTTGTTTGCTCATCCGGAATCAGAACTTCGACTCCGGCTCGAAGCAGGAAGCGGCGCAGTAATCCCTCGTTCTTCGGCCCCTGCGTTCCCACGATGAAACCAGCGCGTAGCTCTCCCAGAACGACAAGAGGAATGTGGATTTCGTCGGCTGTCTCGAAGAGATCCTTTGCGGCAGCGTCGCCGCGCGCAAAGTCAACGTAGCGGTTAGTGTCCAGCGCCAACCTCACTTCCAGAGCCGCTCATCGATGACATGCTGATCGGCAACGGCTCGATCAAACTCCGGATCCTCAATCCATTTGCCTGCGAGCTCACCAAGATCACGCTTCTTGATTCGCTCTGACTCGAGACCCACCCCTCTCGCCAGGGCTTCGATCGCCGCATCGTTGAGGCTGCCGCCGTTTTCCCGGGCTCGCCGTCGCAGCATTCGATCGAGCAACGCCGGGATATTCCGTATGGTATATTGCATGCACGAAATGTAGGCAATGCAGGCACAATGTGCAAGCCGTCACCCTCCGCTATCCGCTCGTCACTATCCCAGGCGACTGCGCCCATCAACGAGGTCTATGTGCAATTCGGCGCACGCGGCGCCTCGCACAGGTGTAAGTTAGTCCGTACCCCAACGCCACTTGGCTCTCGCGTGTCGTTCCGGCTCCTACTCCTCGCTCTGCTTGTCCCGCGACTCGTCGCCGCTCAGTCGGCGGGCGGGAGCAACACGCGCGCCCCCGACGCCACGGTCAGCGGTGTAGTGCACGACAGCATCGGGCGACGCCCGCTCGCCGGCGCGACTGTGCAACTTGTCGCCGCCGGTAACCAATCCCGTTTCGCGAGTTCGGCCGTCTCAGACTCGCTCGGCCGCTTTACGATCAACGACGTTCCCGACGGACGTTACATGCTCGGATTCCTGCATCCGATGCTCGACTCGCTGGGGATTGAGCCGCCGGTGCGCGAGGTGGTGGTCGACCGGCGCCGCTCGCAGCGTGCGGACCTTGCGATACCGTCGCCGACGCGCCTCCGCGATGCCTTCTGCGGCGCGGTTCCAAGGTCTCCGCCGACCGTCGGCGGCGTCGTCATTGGGGTCGCGCGTGATGCACGGAGCGGCGCACCGCTCGCCGGTGTGACGGTGACGGCCGAGTGGATCGAGATCTCCGTCTCGGACAAGGGTCTCGAAAGCAATGTTCCCCGCCGTGTGGCCACGACGGCCGAAAGCGGGCGCTTCACGGTATGCGGCGTGCCGAGCCCGGGGTCGATATCATTGACAGCGACCCGCGGAGCGGACAACACCGACATCATTGAGGTGCGGCTTCCGGCCCATGGATTCACACGGCGCGAACTCTACCTCGGACCGGGGCGCAGCGTCGCCACCGGTGCGGTTGCGCTCAGCGCCGATTCACTCGCACCTCAGGCAGTCGCACTGCGCGTGGGCGATGGGCAGCTGAGCGGCACCGTTGTCGGTGCTCCTGAAGGTCGGCCGGTGACCGGTGCTCGCGTGAGCATCCTCGACGGCCCGGAGACGCGCACCAACGAGCGCGGCGAATGGACGCTGTCAGGAGCGCCGACCGGCACGCGAGTGCTCGATGTCCGCGCTGTCGGCTACTCCCCGGAGCGCGCGGGTGTGGATGTAGTGTCGGGCGCGCCGCAGATCCGCACAACGCTTTCTACGATTGTGGCCGTGATGGACACCGTGCGCGTGACGGCCTTGTCGCTCGTCAACGAAAACATGGCCGACTTTGAGAAGCGACGCCGGTCAACTGCCGGCTACTTCGTGACGGCGGAGGACATCGCGCGGCAACAGCCCATCTTCACGTCAGATCTTTTCCGGACGGTGCCCGGCGTATCCGTCCAGCGCTCCGGATTTGACGCGGACGTCCTCATGCGCGCGTTCGGCGCTGACCGATGTCGGCCGCACGTGTATATCAACGGCATGTACATGATGGCATCGCAGGACGGCGGCGGAATTCTCGATTGGGTGGGCCCCGATGAGGTCCTCGGCATCGAGATCTACCGGACGTCAATGGTCCCGGCGCAGTTTCGCCCCCCATTCTGGTTCGGGGTCTGCGGCAGCATCGTAGTCTGGACGAAGCCCGTGGCGGGGAAGAAGTGGACGAAGAAGCGCGTCGCGACGCTCGTCGGCGCGGTCGGGATTGGGGTGGCGCTCAGTTTCATACTCCGTCGGTAGTCTCACTTCTCCATTTTCCACGTTCCACTCACTTCGAGGAAAGCGTCACCTTACTAAAGCAGGATTGAAATGCTTCAGACATGGATCCACCGTATCAAACCTGGGAAAGAACAGCGGCTGCGCGATTGGCTAGGCGAACTCAATTCGCGCGCTGACGAAGTTTGCGAGTCGTTCGCTCAATCGGGCGTCCGCGCCGAACAGGCCTTCGTGGTAACCGGGGCGACGGAATCTCTGCTCGTTTATGTGAGCGACGCCGACAATCAGGAGACTGCGGCCCGTCAGTTCGCCGCGTCGACCTTGGCCATCGACATTGAGCATCGCGCGGCCATGGACGAGTGCATCCAAGAGACCCTCACGGAGCCGCCGGTATACGATAACGTCTGCTAGTTCTGCGCGATGCTGCGCAGTGAACTATTCAGCGTGATGCGTTGTTTGATGTCACGTAGCGTTCGCATTCCATATGATTACCGCGAAACGCCAGACTCCATCGTTACCGCGCCGGACGAGGTCGCAATACTTCCCGTCAAAAAGAATCTCCTTACCGTCGATCGCCAGCATCTGTGCGACCGGCCCTCGTACGAACGCCCACTCTTCGGTCGCTTCCACATGCTCCACCTCCCACGACATCGCCTTGATCGTGGGAAAGGTGTCGAGCCATGGCCGGACCGTTTCGCCCGTTACCGCGGGCGCTCCCGGAGGCATGAAAACGATGTCATCGGTGCACATTGAGAGCAGTGCGTCCCAGTCTCGTTGGAGACACGCGCTTGTCCACGGCTGGATGAGTTCCTGAATTGCGTTCGCGGCGGAGGTGTGCGTAGCAGTAAGCGTCATTGGTGTCTCCCCCTGCAGGTTGAATGTTCGACTAATGATCAGTCGATGCGGGTCGAAGGAGCACTAGGGCTGTAACCTTGCGGCCCACGCCTAACATGCGGCGGATCCCAACCCAGCGCCAGCGGCCTTCGCGGACTCTTCTGGTTTAGGGGCTGAGGCGCTGGACTGGACACAGCGGTTATGATTGCCAAGGCAAGCCAGCGTTTTGTCTAGCCAATCGTCCAGGGCGGCGCACCCACTCCTCAGCACCGAAGGCATTCTTGCAGAATTCAAGCTCTGCGAGCGGATCGCGGCAAAACAATCGCGGGATGACCGCAGACATGTCGTTGGGGACTGGCTTTACCCTTCTTGTCTGGCACATTGGCGAAAACGATGGAAGTCCACAACTCCTCGTAGGCGGCGTGCGCTTATCGGGCCCTCGCGACCACAAAAGCGCACGTGCCAAGCACGAGAGTTAACGGCAGCCAGAGTGCGCGTTCCGCCCCGCTCGGAGTGACTGCGTTCAGCACTGTACCAACGAGAGTGTAAGCGACCACCACCCAAGCCAGTTTTCGCGAAGCATGATACCAGCGAGGCAGGATGAGTCCTGCTCGCGTTGCGACAATGAGGCTAAACAACAAGAGCAGCAGCGCCTGACCAACGGCTGCCACGCGCATGACGGCTGGCAACCGTCCGGAGAACGCGCCACCCATTGTGAGGTGTCCCCACGGCATACCAGCCGCGAGAGCAACCTGGAATGCAACGACAACGAGGGCGAGTGCGCCGAACAGGATGGCCGCAGTGGCCGAACTGCGATTGCGCGGCACGAAGGTCAGCTGTCGACCACCTCGCGGTCGTCGTCGTGCGCAATGTCGTGCTTGGGCAACACGTCGGCGACCCAGTCACCCTTTTTCCACGCGGGCACCGGTGTTGTACACGCGGCCTTCGGAACGAAACGCGATCGCGCGACCAGCTTGTACTTGTGGATGTAGCGCGGGCAGTTCGGAAACACTTCCCGCGCGCGTACTCGAACGATGAACTGCGCCTCCGGATATTTTTCCATCAGCGGATCGTTCTGATCGACTGATGCCTCGCCATTTACGCGCATGCGAAACTGTCGCTGGAAATCGATGAAGAGCATACCTACCTGCGCGGTCTCGATCAGGTTGCCCATCGACAGGTACATGCCATTGCCGTCGTAGTTGGGAAATGCGAGTGTGTGCGCGTCGATCACCCGCACGAAACCGGGCTCGCCGCCCTTGTACGAACAATTGGCGTGCCCCTCTGCGTCGACTGTAGCGAGGAAGAACATGTCGAGGGATTCGACGAACGCCTTGTCGTGCCCGTCGAAGTAGTCTTTGACGATCGCTTCTTCGAGGCGGTCCGCGAGCCGCTTTGTGTCGAAGCGCTCCTGTAGCGCGCGGTTACCGTCGTGATAAAAGCTGGACATGGCGTCGCCTCCCCGAGTTGAACGATACCGGCAAGCGCAAACCTGAATCCGCGCGTGCGCAAAGTCAAAACGCGACGTCTTTCACTGAGTAGCGGTCACGGCAACGGGGCAGTCAGAATTGCGGATATGCACCCCGGATCGCACCTGGGACCGTTAGGATAGTCTCGGTTGTATTCGATGTTTGCGAACTCTGTCTCACGCACTCCGGCTGTCGTCGTAACCCGGACGACAACACGACTGAGCGTTGTGTCGGGCACCTGCACTGCCACACCACACACAGATATCGAACAATCGAGCGTCCTGACCACTTCCAAGCCTTGCTCACCGGGCACCAGGAGTTCGAGCTTGTACGGGACAGCGGGTATCGATGCCAGCAAGACGGTCAGTCCCTGGTCGCAGCCGATGAGCGTGCACGTGGCGATTCCCGCGCCGCGTCCAGCAACAGCGCGATCCGTTCTTGAAGGGAACGGGTGGAACGTTTCCAGTACGCCCGTGCAGCGGCGAACACTCCGATCGGTACTATCGCTACAAGCGTCACAGCCTCGGGGGGTAATTCGATTGTGTCGGTCAGTAGCTCCAGGCAACTGCAGTGATGACGAGACATACGCGAACGGTGGGACCCCTGGTTTCAGCAAGGTACCCACTTCGGCCACGGAGTCGCCAGTCACGGCACGCTGTTGCACCGAGAAACGTGGCAATCGCGATCATCGACAATCCAGAGTTCTACCGGTAGTGTTTCTCACGGCGTCGATTCAGGTTCCTCTCGCCGTGCCGTGGTTGGGTGATTCATCATCCAGGAAGAGAGCCAAATGCAAATAATTCGTCCGTTCTTTCGATTCTTGAGACCCACGACGCTCACTGCATGCGCCGCTGTTGCCATCACCGCATGTGATGACACCCTTTCTCCGCGCGATCTGTCCGGGCTGTATGTACTCGAAACAGTGGGAGGGTCTCAGTTGCCTGCCGTTTTCCGACAGTTTGCGGATGGCACGGGCACAACCTACACCACCACGATATTCGCAGACACACTCACATTCTTCGAAAACGGACGGGGAACGCTTGGCGGTGCGCGCTACATCGTTCTCGTTCAGCGCAACGGCGAGAATGAAGAAAGGGTGGAAACGACAGGTCGCTACGGACTCTCCTATGAAATCCGAGATGGAGTCATCTACTTCCAACCTGATCCACCTTCATTTCCGCTTCATTCTCTGTCGACAGTTGGCGAGAGCAGGATGCTGATTTCTCCCCCCGACGAACCGAGTTTTCTCAGCTATATACAAAGGAAATTTGAGGCGACTCTGGGCGAATCGGGATTGGCAGTCGACGAGGTGAGTATGGAAGGGGGGGCGACCCTTCTGGCACCTCCCCAGACGTATCGCCGCGTCTACTGATTCCCAGGCGTGCGCATCAAAGTCGGGGAGCAACGGCGGCCGCTGCTTCGGCCGAGGTGATTGCAGGAATCACCTCAAACTCGACGATGTTCGTTTCAACACCAGTTGCCAGATGTCGAATGAGAAATATCCAGCGGACGATTGCTTCTGTGTGCTCCAGTAGCCGTCGCTTATCGAGTGGAAATATGGCGGCAACTCCGTCGATGCTAGCAACTCACCGCGCACAGGATCAATCACCTCCACCGTCGGAGTCAGCGGACCGACCGCGTTGCGCCGTCTGAACACGCCAACCCATATGAGACCATTCGCATCTTCGCGAATCCAGTTTGTCGTTGGTTCCATCGCCGAAATTATTGCGGGGTCGATGGGTGGTGGAAGTGGCGGCACCTGGCCGCGTGGCACCACTTCACCAAAGGAAACAGCCCTGCTGTTGGCGCCATCGCGCGTTCGCGGTGGGAACCACGGGGCCTGACGGATTACCACAAGCTGCAACTTTCCATCCAGCGACCACTTTTCAAGGCGATACTGGTTCTCGCGCGTCACCCACACGGCATCTCCAGATCGCGCAACTGAGATGGAGTGCCGGCGGCACTCGTTGCAGCGTACTCCGGTCGCCGGAGCATCGACCGTGAATTGATGGTCGAGAGTCCCGTCCGGGCGCAGCAACTTAACGATCGATGCAGCCAAGTTGCTTATGACGACAATGCTGCCAGACGGCAGGACGCCCCCCACAGATCCAGAATACGTTCCCGCCCTGACAAGCTCACCGCGCGGGGAAAAAACCGAAAACGTCCGGTTCCCGTGCCACGCCCACACTGAATCACCGCGGCCGACGGTAAGATAGTTGAACGATCCCATCTCACCCGGGCCGGCCCCGATGGTGCCGAAGGTGCGCTGATATCTCCCCGCGCTGTCATACGCAATGATTCTCTTGTCCGTACTTCGTGCGAAGTACTGTCCGCGACTCCCTCTCGCGAGTACGGCACCATCGTTCAAATCGGGATCGCGTTCGCCCGAAACAACACTCCCCACCTTCACCACCTCAATGCGGCAGGTGCGACACGCAGGCGCGTCAGGAATCGTTTTCGTCACAGGCTGCTGCGTAAACAGCAGTGCAACAACGCTCATCGTCAGAATCATCAACAGTCCTCGCGAGAAGGCTCACTCGTCGCTATCCGCTATCCGCTGTCCTGCTCAGTCTCATTGGACGGCGCGAACAGATGACGGAAGAATTGCTCAGGATCGTTGAGAAAGCTACGGGTCAACTGAAAATGATCCGTTTCCTGGTACGACACGCGCTCAATGCGGCCACTGTCGAAGCTCAGCACGGTCGACTCGGGCAAACAAAGAAGGATCGGCGAGTGTGTGGCAATAATGAATTGCGCGATGCGCCGTGAACTCAGATCGTGCAGTATGCGCAGAAAGGCGAGTTGTCTTTGCGGCGACAACGCGGCCTCGGGTTCGTCGAGCAGGTACAGACCATCTTCAAAGCGATTCTCGAACAATGCCAGGAACGCTTCACCATGAGAGCGCTCGTGAAAGGAGCGTCCACCGTACCGGCGAAACTCCGTTCCGCTGGCCTCGAGGTGCGTCGAGAAATTGTGAAACGTCTCAGCGCGCAGGAAGAATCCGTCCGCGGTTCGCTGACGCCACGATAACAATAGCGCTCGGCCCAGCGCATGGCCTTCCGCACCATCAACAAACTGATGGTCGCGCCCACCGCCCTGCAATCCAAATCCGGTGCTCCATGCAAGAGCTTCGAGCAGCGACGATTTCCCGGTTCCATTTTCGCCAACGAAGTAGGTAACGGGTGTTGTGAACTGCAGCGACAATCCGTCGGCGAGTATTGGCAGTGTGAACGGGTGTGCTCCAGGTACGATGCGATCATCGTGCAAACCGATTCGTGTAAGGAACGGGCTGCCAGGTGTGCCGGAGGAGGGCTTCACATTGCTTCGCTTAGGCATCGTGGACAAAGGATGCGGCTGGCGCAAGCGCTGCACCAGCCTTAAGATCAGTCTAATCCCCTTTGGGCGGTCGTCATGATTCGCATCCCGCAAGAATTCAGTTACCTGATCGGAGCAGTCGCTGCGTTCACGCTGGCGGCCTCGCCAGTGAACGCCCAGGAGCAACAGGAAATCGAGTGGTCGGTCTCCGCTACAGAGTGGAGATCGCAAACAGGAAAAGTCTTCAATGTGTACTGCGTGCCCGGGGGAGTGCGCGCTGGCGTATTGTGGGGACTGGACGTCTACACCGACGATTCTTCCATTTGCCTCGCAGCCGTTCATTCTCTCGCGACCTTCGATGTCCCGCGCGGAGGCACCGTCTATTTCCGAATGGAGCCGGGTCAGGAGGGCTACAACGCTGATCGCCGCCGCGGGGTTCAGAGCCAGACCTGGGCAGCGTGGCCCAGCGGATTCCGGGTAATTGCCGGCGTACCTGGCAAACGACTGAGCCAGATCAGCGACAGCACTCCGGTGGAAATCACCTGGACGACTTCCGCGCGACATCTGCGCGGCAACGATGGCGCCCAGCGAGTCATGTTCTGCCCTCGTGACGGGAACTCGCAGACGGTATGGGGGACCAGCATCTATGCAGATGACTCCTCCATCTGCGCGGCCGCGGTGCATGCGGGCCTCATCACCTTCGCGAAGGGAGGGAGTGTAACCCTGCAGGTGGAAGCGGGACGCGAGGGCTACAAGGGAACGAAAAAGCACGGAGTGAGCAGTCTGCCGTGGGAGAAATGGGATGGGAGTTTCACATTTCCGAAACGGCAGATCGCGGTTGCACTTCCAGCCCCCGGCGTGGATGCGCCTGCGCCGGCGTCGTTTCAACCGTCGCAAGGGTTCTTCACGTCTGCGGTTCTGCGTCAGGACGCTCCGGTATTCCAGCAATCGGGCGAGTACCTCATGTCCTGGACCAGCAGTGCTGATTCGTGGCAAGGGCAGCGGGGACCAATAATAAAGGTGTACTGCCCCGCTGGAGGACGGTCCAATGTCGTGTGGGGTTCAGGGGAGTACACCGCTGACTCATCGGTGTGTACTGCCGCGGTGCACGCGCTGGCGACGTTCGATTTCGCGACGGGGGGCACCGCCTACATAACGATGACTCCAGGGCTGACTGATTATCCGGCTGAACAACGGCGCGGCGTATCGTCGCTTCCGTTCAAGGTGTTTCCATCGAGCTTTCGCGTGATGGCTGGCGTCCCCGGCAAACGCCCCACCGAAATTGGGGATACAACTGTCACAGAGCTCGGCTGGTCAACAACTGGCGAGCACCTTCGGGGCAAGAATATTGATCGGAAATTCGTCTGCGCGGCCCAGGGACGGACGTACCCCGTTTGGGGAAGCGACGAGTACAGCGATCAGTCTTCGATCTGTGTTGCAGCAGTTCACGCCGGAGTAATCACACGCACAACCGGCGGGCCGATTACAGTTCGTTTCGACGCCGGCCGGCACAATTACACAGCTACAACGCGCAACGAAGTAACGACGCAGGCATTCGGGGTGTCCGGCGGAAGCTTCAGCTTTCGCAGGAACTAACGACGCTGGAACTCTGGAGAAGCCAGCGCGAACGCGAGAAGTTCGCGCAGGCGCGCGGATTCTGGTGCGCCACCGGCGAGAACTGCGTTCGGCGTCTGAGCCGCGAGCATGAAGTCATGCGTCACAGCGCTCGCGACTCCACTTAGTATCCCGGCAATCACACCATCCACCTGTGCAGCAAGCTTTTTCTTCGACAACTTCTTCCAGCCATCCCACCCTGCCGTTGGAAGAAACTTGAGACGGCCAGCCGCCACGTCCTGCACGAAATTGATCCGGTCGAGCAGCGCAAAGCCCGTCATCCACGCGCTGCCTTCGTCGGGCCAACCGTCCGGCGTCTCGTGGCTGAGCGTGGGCTGACCGAGTTTCGCAATCACGCGCGCCGTGGCGGCACTCGTGTCCGCGGGTGCGTTGAGCGCACGCCTCACTCCTACGACAAATTCAAAAGGAGATTTTACCTTCGATCGGAACGCCGCGCGTGAAAAGAATTCACGGCTCGTGATGATAGTGCGCAGCGTCTCGGTGATGTCGCCGTCCGTGCGTGTGAAGGTCGCCGCCGCGCGCTCGATAAGCTCCGGCGGTGGTGAGTCGCTCACGAAGCGGCGCGCGAGTTTGGTGGCGATGAAACGAGCCGTCGACGGATGCCGTGCGACAATGTCGAGCACCTGCTCACCATCTTCCACCCCGCGCCCAGTAGCAAGCGTATGTCCCAGCACAGTCTTGGAATCGGCGTCGTGCATGTCGTCCGCGAACGAAAACGTCGCAAACGAAAACGAATTACCGTTGAATCCAGCGCGAGTGCCGGGTGTCGTCGACCGCAGAATCGTCCAGCCTGTGAATGCACGTGCGATTGCAATCACATCGTCCTGCGTGTACCCGCCATCAACACCGAGTGTGTGAAGTTCGAGCAACTCGCGCGCATAGTTCTCGTTGAGACCGTTTCTCCTGCTCAACTGGTTGTCGAGATAAAAGAGCATGGCCGGGCTGTGCGCCACAGCTCCAACGAGATCGCGGAATTTGCCCAGTGCGCGCGGTCGGATGACTTCACGCTCATAGGTGACTATGGCTTCGACGCCGGGCATCTTGCCCGCGAAGACCGAGAAGTGATTGAGCCAGAAGTCGACCATCACCTCTTCAAGCTGTCGATCACTCAGCTGCGCGCGAATAATCTTGCCTGTCACAAACTCGTTCGCGGGGCTTGTGTACGAGATGGGTCCGTTCTGGCGGCCCTGCGTCACGGGGCCGAATTGCATGCCCATCATTACCGGCGCCGGAGTAGTGGCCTGAGGCACGGCAACCGGCGGTGCTACCGGTTGCGGTTGCGGTTGCGGTTGCGGTTGCGGTTGCGCCGCCCAAGGTCGCAGAGTAGCGAGTGCGGCTATCGCAACGCTCTCGCTGAGCGAGGACGGTCGCAGCTGTTCCGCAATCCACTTGTCCACGCCTGTCTGCATGACCCGCTGCAGATCGCCGGGACGAGCGCCGAATGTAAGGCGGGAGAGCGCGTGGGCCGCTTGTTCGGACTTGCTCAATTCGCGATCGCCCTGGTTCTGTGCAAGCGCCGATGTCGGCGCCATTGCTGCTACCGTCAGAGCGAGCGTGGCCAGCGGTGCGTATCGCATGCGTGTCCCGGTCATGGTGCTCCCTATTAGCGAAGGGTGCGATATCACCAATGTCGTCTGCGGGTCAGTGGTTCGTCAATAGCTGCAGAAGTGGCCCTACCGGCGGTGCTTGGTTTTTCGGTGGAGCGCAAGCGAATGGGCGGGCATCGTTGGCATGAGACGGTCCATCTACACGAGGTGCCGGGGTCGGAGTTTTTTGTGGGGAGTTTGGTGTGTCTCGAAACTACGTGGTGAGTTTGGGGTTTCGAAAGTGTTTGGAGTGGAGAGTTTGAGGTTGCGAAAGCGTTTGGAGTGGGAGGGGTAACGAGGACGCCGAAGACTCCGGGGTAACCGACACACTCCGTACCTCCCACGCCGAACATTTTCAGAAACTCTAAACACCAAACGCAGTTTCGAGACACACCAAACTCCCCACAATGCACTCCGACCCCGGCACCTCGTGTAGATGCACTATCTCATGCCGCAGATGCCTGGTTTCCGGCCGTAAGCCCTGCGAAAGGATACGACGATAGACCGTGCGGCAACGAAAGGCACCCCGTCCTGCGTCATACATACGTGGAACGCGGTTGATCGAACGACCGCCTCAACACCTAAGCACAAATGGTGACCCCCATGAAAAAGCGATCAACCAGGAATCGAGCCCTGCTCTTTCTCGTGTCATTTGCCATCGCAGTGCATGCGCCACTTCATGCACAAGCAACATCCAGCATATCACAGCAGCCGTTGTTGTCACTCCCGGAGCGCCTTTCCGACGCCGCGTTCTGGAAGTTGGTGACCGACATCTCGGAGCCCGGTGGGTATTTCCGGATGGCCGACAACTTTGTTTCGAATGAGCCCAACATCGGCACCATCGCAGGAAAGATCACCGCAAACGGTCCAACCGGCGGCGTTTACCTCGGCGTTGGACCGGAGCAGAATTTCACGTATATCGCGGCCGTGCGACCGCGGATGGCATTCATCGTCGACATCCGCCGTCAGGCAATGATGCACCATCTGCTGTACAAGGCAATCTTCGAACTGTCCCGGGATCGCGCCGATTTCATTTCACTTTTGTTCGCCAAACCGCGGCCCGAAGGAATCGCCGCGAACACGCCAATTCCCAGGATATGGGTTGCCTTTGACAGCGTCGCAACAGACACCGCGCTGGCATCAAGAAGCCTCGTTCGGCTTCGCGATCATCTGACGAAAACGCACGGTTTCAACCTGACCCCGGACGAACTCCTGTCACTGAATCATGTTTACAACTCATTCGTGAGTTTCGGGCCACGAATACAAACGGGCGGGCCAGCCGCTACCATGTTCGTCAGTTATCAACGTTGGGCAGATACGAGCAGCGCGGCTCGTCAACGCGCGCTCATGGATACATCTCTCGCGACTCTCGCGATGCGGCTCACAGCGACAGCCCAACCATCCGCCGGTCGCTCCTCTGCCAGCACACTGCGGACAATGGGCGGGGTCGTGAACTTTGTCACTCTGACATCGGTCACCGATACCGCCGGACAGTTGAACAGCTTCCTTGGCAGTGACGAATCATTTCAGTTCCTGAAGGATCTGCACTCGAAGAACCTTTTTGTTCCCAACTCAGGAAACTTTGGCGGACCAAAAGCGATTCGTGCCGTTGGCGAGTATGTGCGGTCGCATGGAGCGGCGATATCGGCTTTTTACGTGTCGAATGTTGAGACGTATCTCTTCCAGGATGGCATCGCGGGAATTTTCTACGACAACGTTGCAACGCTGCCGATCAATGAGAAGAGCGTGTTCATTCGGCCCAGCGGGCCCGCGTCGGCGCTCTGTCCTATCGCGACCATGCTTCGAGCAGTTGCGGCAGGGGCAGTGACGACCTTTTCAAGCGCATCCCGATGCGCACAATGAGCGAAGTCCTGCGAGGCTTCCAGGAATTGCCGGAGGGTGTGCCCCGTCGCGACGAACCGGAGCACACCCAGGCGAATTTTATTTGAGCGCCGCGCGCAACCTGGCGATAACAGTCGCGTGTCCGCCGGTCTCGGAGAGCTTCACCACTCCGACATTTGTTACGTAGGTGATCGGCTCACCGGACCGCACCGAGTCCGCCCGCATCCAGGCATCGATGGGGACGCCAGTGCCAGGTTCCGCAACCCCAAACCCACCGGGCGCCGGAACCGATGCCGAAAATTGGCCACCGTATCTCCAACCGCCGAAGGCAATCGCCTGACCGGTGCCGGCAACCGACTTGATATCAGCGAACTCCTTCCTCAGCGCCTCAACAGAGGTCGCGGTCCTCCCGGATACCGAAGGCGGACGGAAGTATAGCTGACCGCGCTTCGCGGCCGTGACTTCCAGCGGATTCGTCGATCCACCGTTGACGAACGCGAACGCGCCCCAGATCCGAATCCGCTCCCCGTCGGAATTCGGCTCCACCTCCACCCGCTGTACGATCGCGTAAATCCCTACGATTCCGCTCGGCGGAGCGGTGTTCGCTTCTGTCGCGAGCGCAGCGGTACCAATTGCCGCAGTCACTAGAAATGCAACTGATTTCATCATTGTTACCTCGCTGAAGGATGTGTCACGCCAAGAGTGAGACGCCGGTCGAACCGCCATTGACACAATACCCCTGTATCGGCCTCAGCGCTTCAGTTCAGCGCCTGATGATTGCAGAAACCGCAAAGTGATCCGATGCCCATAACTCACCCCAGCGGCGCCTGTCGATTGACGCATCCAGAACCGTCCAACCCGGGCCCATCAGGATAGCGTCAATTTTCCCCTGGGTTGAATCGCCGCGAAAGCTGTTGAACGTTCCCACCACTGTGGCGCCGGGATGGACGGTCCGATAAGTATCGCGCAGCATCACGGACGCAGAACCGGTCAGCATGCGAAAGGCAGGATTGGTCTCGTCGGAGTTGAAGTCCCCCATCACCACTATCCGATCGCTGCTCCTGTTGTCCGCTGCGATTCTCTGCAGCAGCAGTTGCGCGCTGCGTTCACGCGATGGTTGTGATTCGTGATCCCAATGCACGTTGTATGCGCGCAGCGTGTCACGTGTGGCGCGGTCGAACAAGCGCGCCCATGTGCAGATGCGCGTGACGTTGTTCCCCCAGTGCTTCGAGCCCGGCACGTCCGGTGTGTCGGAAAACCAGAAATGCCCCGTACTCACTATCTCGAATCGCAGCGTGTCAACGAGCAGCGCGGCATATTCTCCCGCGACACGACCGTCATCGCGGCCCACGCCAAGTTCGCGATACCCCGGCACGGCCGTCGCGATTTCGTCAAGCTGAAAGCGAAGCGCTTCCTGAATGCCGAGCAGATGAGGAGCGTGGTCCCTTATTGTCGCGGCGACCAGGGCCCTTCGGTTGGGCCAGACGTGGTTGCCATCGCGCGCGGTTCCGTAGCGGATATTGAACGTCATGACCCGGACGGGGGCTTGTGCATCTACCGCAGCCGCGATGCTGCACAGTGCGAGGAGCGCCAGACGGATAATGCGCATGCTCACCTTTACTTGAGAATTCTTGCTGGTGGGAGCAGTCGCACGGGTGGGCTCTGATCTCGCAACACACACTCACCTCCGAGCACGCTGACGAAGCCCGGATTGTGACAGAACTCGGCGGCGAGATTCGGATCCATGAACGGCCGGCTCGGCCGTGTAGTGGCCGGAACGTGGCAGGCTGCCAACACGACGAGACCAGCTAAGCCAATCCATTTCATTTGCACCTCGATGTACATAGCCATCTGACGACTCGGCGTTGTGCTGCGATAATTCAAATAGAATGCATCGGCGCAGCTGACGCCACTATCATCCTCGTTAGACCGCGCCGCGCAGAGTTAGGTTGTCGTCGCCGACAGATGGATCGCCATGAGTTCGACATCGTCAACGATCCCATCAAGATCGCGGGCACCACGCTTGCGCCCTTCGTGCTTAAAACCCAGCGTTCGATAGAGCGCGACGGCATTGGTGTTTGACGCGAAGACTTCCAGCTCAATGCGCGTGAGCCCAACTTCTGCGGCGTGCACGAGCGTCGCCTGGACGAGTCGACGGCCAATGCCGCGACGCCGGAAGGGCGCGGCCACGCCCATGCCCAACTGGCCGCAATGACGAAAGCCTTCGCGCGTGTTGCGAATGATGTCGCACCAGCCGACGACTGCCCCCGCTGGATCCACAGCGACGTACTGGAAACCGGCGCCAGTGCCGAGCCAATGCACGAATGCATTGACGTCATCGATGGACGGCGCCTCAAGCATTGCGATGAAGCGCCGCTCACGCGCAACCTGATCAATCCCTTCGCGCAGGCTTGGAATGTCATCTTCTGTCGTCGGCCGAATCAGGACTCCGCTTTCGCCAGTCATCGCACTCGTTCGTAGAGGCGCTCTGGTACGGACGTGCCGTTCTCTGGAAAACGAAGCTCATCACCGGAGATTGTGCCGCGACGATAGCTGTAGATATCCAAGCATGGCTGGTGCGCCTGGCAGTCAAAGAACACGGACAGTCTGGCGTCACGCCAAATGAAGAAGTGGACACCGCGACGGACCTGCGGCGCACCCGTCGCAGGCGCCCACGCGAGGCTTCGCCGAAGAACGCCGGTGCCATCTGCTGCGCGTGGCGGGTCGACTAACAGGGTCTCGGCCAGGACGCGATGCGATTCGCCACCCATCGCAATATTGGCGGGCACGGCCTCGCCACCGAGTGAACGCAAAACGAACACGGCCGTCCGCGGTCGAACACTCGTGGGACTATTGCATGCCAGAACCAGCAAGGCGACCAGCAGGCTGCGACAAATCGTTCGACAAAGTGAGGACATTGATACTTACCATTCTATTGGAGAGTCGCGAAATCTGGGTTCATCACGGATTTCCGGGAAGCAGAAAACTGCGGAGCGGGGACGGCGTGCACGGGAACCGCGGGTGCGGGGACGGCGGCGCGGGAACGGCGCAACAGTGACGGCGATCAGACGCGCCGACTGCGTGCAGCATGATTGAGGACGGAGCTATCTCCACCCGCAGTTCCCAAGTCGCGGTTCCCGAACCGCAGTTCCCGGCACGCCGCTCCCGCACCCGTAGTTCCCGTGAACGCCGTTCCCGCTCCGCAGTTCGCTTTGGTTTCCCCGGAATCCGAGAACGATACGAATCTGAACGTACAGTACTGACCCGCTGCCGAGATAGATCCGTCACGGTGAACGCCAGGCCCAGGCCAAAGGGGCGGCATTACCGAGGGAGAAAACTTGCGGTTCACCGGCAATGTGCTAGTGTGAACCGGGGATTGGGGTGACGGCGTGATGTGTGATGTGCTTCGGGCAATGGGAAACGGGAGGCACTTCGTTATGGGCGAACAACAGTTGTTGCGGAAATGGTTCCTGCCGGTGTTGGCTACATTGGCCTTGTCTACGACCGTGGGAGCGCAACAGGTCGATCCCGCTCGTGATGGCCGGTTCACAATGGCACTCACCGGCGACGCGATTATCACGCGGCGTCTTTCCCCTTATCGCGAGCCAGAGTTCCTGCGCATGATCGAGCTGTTGCGCAACGCGGACGTTGCGTTCACCAACCTGGAAATGCTCTTTCACGATTACGAACCGGCACCTTCCCACGAGAGCGGCGGCACCTACATGCGCGCCGAGCCGGCGCTGGCAAAGGAGCTGGTATGGGCCGGATTCGACATTGTTTCGCACGCAAATAATCACACGGGGGACTACGGCGCGGAGGGGATGCGCCTTACTCTCAAACACACTGTGGCCGCCGGTCTGATAGGCGCCGGTGCCGGCGAAAACCTTTTCGATGCACGGGAGGCGAGGTATTTCGAGGCGGCCGAAGGAAGGGTCGCACTCATAAGTGTGGCCTCTACATTCCCGCCGAGTTCAATGGCGAGCAAACCATTCGGTTCGGTCCGGGGCAGACCAGGGTTGAGCCCATTGCGGTTTGAGACGACGCGGGTGCTTATGCGCGATCAGTTTGAAACGCTGCGCACCACGCTGCGTTCCATCGGACAGAACGTGCCGGCCACCGGTGATCGCATGACTGTATTCGGGACCGCAGTGACGGCGGGCGACAGCAGCCGCTCCCGCACCACACCCAATGCGGAAGACATGCGCGAGATCGCAACTGTTGTGAGGGGAGCCGCCCGGCTGGCTGACTATGTCATAGTCACGATTCACGCGCACGAAAGCGCGGGCCAGAACTCCGTGGCCGCAGATTTCGTGGTGACCTTCGCGCGTGCGATGATTGATGCGGGTGCCGATGTATTTGTGGGACACGGACCGCACGTGTTGCGCGGCATTGAGATTTACAAAGGGAAGCCGATCTTCTACAGCCTCGGCGATTTTCTTTTCCAGAATGAAACGGTGCTGCGCCTGCCGTATGAAAACTTCGCGTCGTACAGTCTGGGTGACACCGCCCAGGTGGCGGACTTCAATGCGAGCCGCTATTCCAATGACACTCGCGGGTTTCCTGTTCAGCGGGAGATATGGGAGTCGGTGATTGCGGTTCCCGTGTGGAGAGGAAAGGAGCTGCAATCGCTGGAACTGCATCCCATCACACTGGGCTTCGGAAAGGCTCCCACTGAACGCGGCCGCCCCATGTTTGCCGACGCCGTATTGGGCAAGAAGATCATCGATGATCTGATCGCGCGCTCGCGGCCCTACGGAACAACAATTGAGTGGCGCGGAGGGGTTGGTGTGGTGAAGGTGAGGTAATGTGAGTGTGGAGGGCACGATCCTATTCCATCCGCGATGAACATGGTGTTTGGATCTACCTGCGCTGCGGGGAACTGCGCTTCTAGAAGCCGCGCTGCAAGGAACTGCGCTCCGAGGAACTGCGCTGCGGCGGAGCCGCGCTGCGAGAAACTGCGCTGCCTGCCACTACGCTCCTGCAACAGCGTTTGGGACTTCCGCACAGCGCAGTTGCTGAGACCAGTGGGCTGTAAGCGCAGTTCTTCGCGGCGCAGCGCAGCTGCAGCGCGGTTTCCCGAAGCGCTTTACCCTGAAGCGCTTTTCTTCGAAGCGCAGTATCCTGAAGCGCAGTTCTCAGCGCGATCAATCCTTGGGACATATCTTAGCAACGTACCCGGGTACGTCCCTTTACTGCCCGGCAACAGTTGCTCTACTCCTGACGTACAACACAGTGTAGCGACTGCTCACACGCGGAGAGACCCACAATGTCGATGCACAACCGTTCGTACGGAGTTGCAATACTCGGTTTGGGGGCGGCGCTTGCATTCGCTGGCCCCACGTCCGGAACTGCGCAGCAACAGCAGCTGCCCCCGCTCTTCGATCTCGTCGAAGACCTGCGGATTGTGTCGAATGACGCGGTTCCACAAATGTCGCTCACTCAGGTTACGGGACTCACGGTGCTCGCGGATGGCAGCATCGTCACCGCGCACAGCTCGGAATTCCTCATTCGTGTTTTCAACCCGAACGGACGACTCGCTCTTGCTTTCGGGCGCCGCGGTGAGGGTCCGGGCGAACTGCAATCAATCATGCGGCTCGGCTCCGTAGGCGACTCGATTTGGGCCGACGATTTTCGCAGCAGGAACTTCCACGTATTCTCGCGCAGCGGACAATTTGTTGGAGACGTGCCGTATCCACCCCGTGCTCAAACAGCGTCCCGCGGCGCAGGCCCCTCGACGAGCCGCTTTATCGTGGGCCTCCTCACGGGGCGCCGCACGCTGGAATACGAATCGCATCGCCGTGCGGCAGCTTACGCTGGAGGGATCGGCGTGGCCGATTCCACTTTGTTCTTCGTCAAGGATGCGGTTCGTGGAACGGAGACGCGCATCCTGCGCACGGGTCTTTCGGAACACCCCTCGATTCGAATCACGGGCCTGCTGAACACCACTATAGGACAACCGCTTGACGGCCGAGTGGATGCCTTCGTTGCTCCGGGCGGAGGCAGTTTCGTTCTCGCAAGCGATCCTGCGACGTGGGGCGGGCAGCCTGGTCAGCTAAGACTCACTGAGCTGGGCACCAACGCGACCGTGAATAACAGGACTGTTTCCCTCCCACCGATTCGTGTTACGCGAACATTTGCGGACAGCTTCGCAAGGGCGGTTGTCGGTATGCACGAGAATCGCCCGAGTCCGTCGCAGCCTTCGCCGAGACCTGCGCTGACACCAGCAGAAGTTGCCACATTCACACAAGAGGTGCGCTCCAAGTTATTCCTGCCTGAATACATCCCGGTGAACAAACAAACGATGCTCGGGCGCGATGGCACTGTCTGGATGAACTATCGGACCGACGGCGAGTCGTGGACCGTTCTCGCCGACGGCAGAATGGCCATGCGCGTGCGCGTTCCAACGGGACTTTGGGTGCGGCAAGTTTCGCGCGATCATGTGTGGGGCACGATCACCGATGCGGATGGCCTGCCGATCATCCTGCGCTATCGCGTGGTTAGAAGGGGATGAAGCGATAAGGAATGACGGTTGGCGAGCCTATTTCGGCGCTCTTGGCACCTCGACTGTGATGCGCTTCTCAACCGGTGCCTGGCAACCTGTCGTTTCACCGCAGACCATGTAACCGATCACTATCTCCGTGCGCGTCGAAGCAGATGCGGCCGGAAGTGTAATTGGGAATCGCAGTGTAACTGGTCCGTACGGATATGACGGGATCACGAGGTTGAGCGACTCAGCCTTCTTCTCCTGAACAACGCGGTCCGCCACCGCGGGGCCAGCTGGTTGCGCACCAATTGTCGATGTGATCGCGAATCGAATGGGGCGCCCCAACCCGTCCACACCATCCGGAGGGATGTCTTTGCCGTAAACATAGGAATCCTTTTCGAGCGGACTGAATACCGCAGCCATCCAGTGCTGCCCGTCAGAATCCTTCTCCAGGAGCACCTCAACGCGGGCACCATTTTCGGTGAATTCATGCAGCGAGGCTACCTTGGCCTTGGGTGACCAAAGTCGCAGATACGATGCGACGTCCGCCGCGGTTGCCCTTGTAGTGATTCGCGAAGGGCCGCGTGGCACACCGTCACCGCTGATTGCCGTGACCGTGCCATTGGGGTCCAGAATCGCGAGTGCCGGAATCCATTTTGGTACAGGAGCGCCGTACCTGGCCGCAACGTCCATGTTCTTGTCGCGGCGGCCTACGTCAACACCCACTATGTGAAAATTTTTTTCGGCGTACGCAGCAACGGTTGTGTCCTTCAACAGAGTCCAGAATACGCGACAGTCAGGACACCAATCCGCGCCGAAATCAAGCATGACGTATTTCCCATCGAGTTTCGCCTTTGCGAGAGCGGCGGCAATTTCCGCGTTGGGATCTGTCGCCGGCACTTCCTGGGCCGGAGCAATGCTCGCGGTGGCGGTTGCAATCATAAGCGCACGCACCGCTGTCAAAGCCACATGTCGGCGGCGGAAGGAAAGAAACAGGAACACATTCCGGATCAGCACTTGCGATCCTCCGATTGCGCGCGAGGCGCTTCGGTGTGACGTACCTGGACATCCTGCTGCTGTTGCCATCCAAGGTAGCTCTCGCCGAGCAGTTTTGGCTATAGGGACCCTGGCCCAGCCCATTCCGGGAGACGGATGCGGCCCGAATCCCACCCGGCGGCAGCTGAACCACCGCTGCCCTTCACTTCCCCGCCCGCCGCACTGCTCACCCCACCCAAAGAGCGCATATTATCCGGGGCGTAACGACCAAATGTGACCCGGAATCTGAACCGAGAGCGTATCAATGTTTCAGTCAGTGCGTTCCAAGGGAGCGGACAGTAGATGTGTACCCCGACCGACCCATCTGCGCGTCGCGCTCTTCGCGTTCGTTGTGATTGCGTGCGCTGCGCGGGGCGTAGCCGCGCAAGTGCCGGTACCGCACCCAGCTGCTCGCGATTCACTGCGCGATGATCGCAACTTCTCGTTCTACAGTCGCGGCCCGTACCGCAGCAACATTCCGCGCCCAGAAACAACACTCGGCTACGACGTCGGAAGCTGGCATACACAGTTCGCAGCGCAGGAACGTGCGCTGCTGGCAATAGCCAACGCCGCTACAGATCGCGTCCGAATCGAAGAAATCGGCAGCACCGCCGAAAGACGCACCATGCGCATCTATATAGTATCGTCGCAGCAGAACATCGCGCGGCTCGATGCGATCCGCGCCGACCTCGCTCGACTCGCCGATCCCCGCGGCGCCGCCCAGGCCGACCTCGATGCAATCGCGGCGCGCACACCAGCAGTGGTGATGCTCTCCGGTTCCGTACACGGCGACGAGGTTCCCGGCTTCGAAGCAAGTATGCAGCTCCTCTATCATCTCGCTGCAAGCGAGGAACCGGCAACGCTGACCGCACTGCAGAACACGATTGTTGTCATCAATCCCAGCTCCAACCCTGACGGGCACGAACGCTTCGCGGTCTGGTACAACTCAGTGGCGCTGGGTTCGCCCGACGCGAGCGCGATGGAGCAACAGAGCGGTCAGCCCTGGGCAATTCGCGGCCGCTTCAACCACTATCGCTTCGACATGAATCGCGATGTCTTCGCGCAGACGCAGCGCGAGGTGCAGGCAATCGTGCGCGCCATTCTGCGCTGGAATCCAATGGTCCATGCTGATATGCACGGATACACCGCACAGTTTTTCTTCCCGCCGCCGGCGCAGGCGATCAACAGGAATCTCCCGCCGAACACAATTGAGTGGTTCAACTCACTTGGTGCGGCCACGGCCGCTGCATTTGACCGTTACGGATGGTTGTACTACGTGCGCGGCGTATTCGACTTTTTCATGCCCGGTTACTGGGACGTGTGGCCGTCATTCATTGGTTCTGCAGGTCTCACCTTCGAAACAGATGGCGGCCCCGCATTTCTCAAGCGTCGCGATGACGGCACGCTGCTCTCGCTGCGTGACGGAATTGCCAAACACTTTGTCGCAGCGATGGCTACAGTGGAACATGTTGCGTCGCGTTCCCGCCAGAGAGTGAACGACTACGCCACATTCCGTCGCGAAGCAATCGATGCCGGACGCACCGGCACAATGAAACGTGTGGTTTTTGTTGACGGCGACGATCCCGGACGTGCCGCCGACCTTGCCGCGATGCTGCTGCGCAACGGTCTCGAAGTGCGTCGCACCTCGGCCCCGTTCGAATTGCGGCGCGCACACTCGTATGCCACCGATAGTACGTCTACACGCAGGGTCGAAAGCGGAGCGTACGTTGTCGATCTTGCGCAGCCGCTTGGCCGGCTTGCCAAAGCATTGCTGGAGCTCAACCCCGAGTTCGACTCCACGTTCACACGCGCGCAACTGGAACGCTTTCGGCGCAATCTTGATCGCAGTCCCAGCACACAACGCGAGGAGTATGGTTTTTACGACATCACAGCGTGGTCGCTGCCCGTGGCATTCGGCGTGGATGCGTGGTGGAGCGAAGAAGCCGCGGCGGTAAGCGGCGAATTGTTGCGATTGCCCGATGTGGCACCGTCTATCGGTTATTCGCTGCCAGTTGTTGTCTCGGGGGGAGTAGTACGCGGTGCAAACGCTACATCCGCGTATCTGTTCAGCAATGCACGCCAGGGTGCATCAAGGCTGACCGCCGCACTTCTCAATGAAGGGTTTCGTGTTGCGGTGGCGAGCGAACCCCTTGAGGTAGGACGGGAGCGCTGGCCGCGCGGTTCCCTCGTCGTGCGCGTTTCGCGTAACGCACCAAACCTGCACGAGCGGATATCGGCATTGTCGCGCGAAGCGGGCGTGGAAGTAGTCGGTGTCAACACCGCTTTGCCCATCGAAGCATCATCATCCACCGGATCGGAATCGGTGGTTTCCCTCGCTCAGCCGACCATCGCGATTGTGGCAGGCGACGGTATTGAACATGGCGCATACGGCGCGATCTGGTGGACTCTGGAGCAGCGTTATCGCATTCCCTTCACTGCTCTTTCAATCGATGCTGTCGGCAGCGCTGATCTCTCACGCTACAACGTGATCATTATTCCACCGGGCCAGGCCGCGACGCTTTACACGCGACTCGGCCGCGGCAACGCGCTGCGCACATGGGTGCAGAACGGCGGTACTCTGATTACAATGGGCGGCGCATCCGCATGGGCTGCACGCGACAGTGTGAACCTCACGAGCGCTCGCGTGGTTGCTCCGGAAGAAGCAAAGGACGACAAACCCACACCTGCTGCTGCTATCGCAACTGACTCCACGCTCGGCGTAAAGAGCCCATCTGCCACGAGCGAGAGGCCCGAAGATCTTCCCGGCAGCTTCTTCGATTTCGTTACGGACCGGACGCACTGGTTGACCGCGGGAGTTGAGCAGGGGCGGATGATGGCGCTCGTGACCGGCTCGACATTTCTGCGACCATCAAAACAGGGAGCCAACGTGGCTGTCTTCGCGCCAACGGGGAAATTGCATCGCGCCGGATTCATCTGGCCGGAGAACACGGAGCGATTGCTGCGCGGAACAGCGCTTGTCGTTCACGAATCACTGGGTAGAGGGCACGTTGTGCTGTTTGCGAACAATCCAATGTTTCGCGGCTGGTGGCGAGCGATGGACAAGATGGTGTTGAACGCAATTCTGCTCAGCTCAGGGTATTAACGTGATGTGTTCGAGTTCTTGATAGCAGCAGAACATGGCTTCCGGCCTTCGCCGGAATGACAACGTTGGCCTGTCATTCCGGCGAAAGCCGGAACCCATGTTACTGGTGCCAATGTGCCATGAACAACTGAGATTCGACTCACCGGCGCACGGTGGCAGTCCATGGATCGACATTCTGAATTGGCCTGCCGCCCGTTCGCGATTGACATGCGATGCGTAGCACGCCAATATCGAATTGTACCTCCATTCGGAGCATCATGAAAATGCGGTCCGCTATCTTTCTCGCTGCAGCGCTATCTGTTGCTCACATGCTCGGCGCGCAGAACCGGTCACCTTCCCTTCGCGACAGCGCCGGCGTGCAGATAGTGGAACACGCCACGATCAAGAATGCGCCCGTCCTCGACATTGTCGCGCAGCGAGCGTCCCTTGATCTCGGCGGTCTGAAGAACGACCCGCGCGAGGAATTCGATGCGCGGCAGCCAATGATCGGTGTGGCGCGCTTGTCTGACGGCCGCCTCGTCGCCAACAGCTACAGCGACGTCAAGATATTCGATAGGAATGGAAAATTCGTTCAGGTCATCGGTCGTGCCGGGAGCGGGCCTGGTGAATTCGGCCAGCTGAAAAGCGTGTGCGCCGGTGCAGGCGACACGATCATTGTAATCAATTACAATCGCCCTCGCATCAGCGTCTTCGATGCTGCGGGCAAACACGTGCGCGATTTCAATGTCAGCGGATACGTCCCGGAAGGTGGCTGCTTCGGAGATGGTACCATCCTGGTGCGAACAAATAGCCGTCCCGACCCTGCCCTTCCAGCCGGCTCTCCGCAAGCGAGTATTTCCGCGCGTGTTTCGGATGGTGAGCGCATCGGCATGGACGGAAGGCCTCGCGGCTTGGTCGGAACCTTCGCCGATGAAACGGTCTTCGGATTTCAAACAGTCGGAAATAGTTATGTACAAGGTGCACTCATCTACGCTGGTGATGGCCGCACTGCGGAGGTCAGGCTGCATGACACCACGGGAAAGATGGTCCGCATTGTTCGCTGGAAGGACCCTGTTATTCCGGTGACGCCGGCGCTGATTGAGAAGGATGCCGCAAGTAGTATTCCGAACAACGTGACGGCCGAGGAACGCTCACGTCGAATGGCCTTGGCACGTTCACGACCATATCCGCCACACCTGCCTATGTACTCAAAGATCTCAGCGGATCCATCGGGTCGTCTGTGGGTCATGGATCCATTCACCGATCCACTACCCAGGGGATGGACACTGTTCAGTGCCGATGGTTCACTGCTTGGCCGCGTGCTTCTTCCGAACCCGACGAATATCGCCGGCTCAAGAGTGGACCTCTCCGGATTCGTGGGATCCTATGCAGTTCTTCGCTGGCGCGATTCGGATGGTGCGCTCCACATCACTTTGCACACTGTCAGCGGGTTGAGCGAGCGATAATGTGCAATCAGCCAGCCCCCTCGACGATGCGCACGTCGTGCTCAACCGCGCCCTTTAACCTGGAGTGCGCGTTCTGATACGCGGGACTATTGTAAGTGGCGATCGCTTGTGCAACGCTCTCGAACTCGATCACGACTGCACGCTGATTTTCTGTTCCCTCGAATGACTTGACGGGGGCGCCGCGCGCGAGAAAGCGACCGCCTCCCGCCTCGATCGCAGGCCCGGCGAGAGCAGCATACGCGGCCAGACGCGCCGGGTCCGAAACAGAATGATACATGGTGATCCAGTAACCCTTTGGCATGGTCTTGATGTGTGAGGAGAAGAATATGTCGATGCCATAAACGTACTTCAGCTTGGGACGACGAGGATCGAACGATCGAACGATCGAACGATTGCGGATTGCGGATTGCGGATTGCGGATTGTGGATTGCGGATTACGGATTACGGATTACGGATTACGGATTACGGATTACGGATTACGGATTTAGGTATT
>CAZKXZ010000030.1:0-52767 GCA_964556695.1 uncultured Gemmatimonadales bacterium | reverse complement strand
AATCCGGATCCCCTGATTGGGGACGTGTCCCCCGTGCACCAATGGGGACAGGTCGCCCGTGCACCAAACGGCACCCATAAGTGGCGACACGGCAGCGTCTTCTAGTGGGGACGTGTCCCTCGTGTACCAAAGGGGACAGGTCGGCCGTGTACCTCAGTGGACGTACCCCTCGCGTACTTAGCTGCACGAGGGCTACGTCCCATTTGTGGATAGGTGGCCGTCCGGCTAGCATCCCATGGGTAGCCACCAGGCGTTTCGATGGCGGCGCGTGACTTTGCGCGCCGTAGAGCGCCCCCCGCGTGTGGCCGGCATGTTGTCTCCGCCGCGGTCGGAATTCCCGGACTACCTGGAGACCCTCATGTGCGCGGTCATTTCCAAGACTGCTGTCGATAATGAAACCGGCGCCGCCACCATGGCGCCCGTTTCCGATTACCTGCGCAGGCACTTTCAGCACTTCAACGCGGCAACTGTCATCGATGCGGCCGACGGTTACTCTCGCCACATCGATGGTGGAGGCAAGATGCTCGTAACGCTCGCCGGCGCGATGAGTACCGCCGAGATCGGACTGTCTCTCGCTGAAATGATCAGGGAGGGAAAAGTTGACGCAATTTGTTGCACCGGCGCCAACCTGGAAGAAGATGTCTTCAATCTGGTCGCGCACAGCCACTATGTCCGCATCCCCAACTACCGCGACCTCACACCAGCCGACGAAGAGGCACTGCTCGAAAAACATCTCAACCGCGTCACCGATACATGCATCCCCGAGCACGAGGCAATCCGTCGCATCGAGAAGGTCATTCTCGACGAGTGGACTTCTGCGGACCGCGCAGGCACCCCGCGCTTCCCGCACGAATTCCTCTATCGTCTCTTGCTGAGTCGAAAACTGGAGAGCGCGTATGACATCGATCCCGCCAATTCCTGGCTGCTGGCAGCCGCGCAACGCAACCTGCCGATTTTCGTTCCAGGATGGGAAGACTCGACCCTCGGGAATATCTTCGCATCACATTGCATATCGGGTGATGTGAAAAACGTCCATACGGTGCGCAGCGGAATCGAGTACATGCTTGCGCTGGCGGAGTGGTACGCAAAGACCACGAAGGACGCGACTATTGGATTCTTCCAGATAGGAGGAGGAATCGCCGGAGATTTTCCGATTTGTGTCGTTCCCATGTTGCACCAGGACCTCGGCCAAACCGAGGTACCGCTCTGGGGATACTTCTGCCAGATATCTGATTCCACCACGAGTTATGGCTCGTACTCCGGCGCGGTGCCGAATGAGAAAATCACATGGGGCAAACTCGGGGTCGACACACCCAGCTACATCATCGAGTCCGATGCATCGATCGTGGCACCGTTGATTTTCGCACTCGTGTTGCGGTGGTAACACGCTTGCCCATGAGTCCAAGTTGTTACTAAGGCAATTACAGTACCTCGCTGCGCTGGCGCGCGAAAAACATTTTGCGCGCGCCGCAGCGGCTTGCGACGTCACACAACCCACCCTTTCCGCCGGCATCAAACAGCTCGAGGAAACATTCGGCGTACTGATTGTCGAACGTGGTCAGAGATTCCGCTCGCTCACCCCGGAAGGTGAACGCGTATTGGAGTGGGCGCTTCACGTGCTGGCTGACTACGACTCGCTCGCGCAGGAGCTGAGCGGAATGCGCACCGGGCTCACTGGTAGACTGCGCATCGGTGCAATTCCCACAACGCTCCCGATAACTTCGCTGCTCACGACGCCATTTGTGAAGCTGCACCCAGGTGTGACAATAACGATCCTCTCGCGCACATCGATAGAAATCCAGCGTGGCCTCGAGGATTTCGAACTTGACATCGGTCTCACGTATCTCGACAACGAGCCACTCACACGGGTGCGAACGATCCCGCTGTATCAGGAGCACTATCTCCTTTTCACACCAAAGGGCAGCACTTTTGGTGATCGCACCGAAGTCACCTGGCGCGAGGCAGCGTCTCTTCCCTTATGCCTTCTGACTCCGGACATGCAGAACCGCCGCATCCTTGACGGCCACTTCAGGGACGCCGGCGTGCATCCGGACGCGACGATCGAGACCAACTCAACCATCACGCTTTATTCACATCTACGGAGTGGGGAATGGTCGACGATCTTGCCGCAGACGATCTTTCATCTGATCGGTGAGATGGATGAGGTCCGGGCAATCCCTCTGGTGGAGCCGGTCGCGCGGCATACCATCGGGCTGATAGCACCCGAGCGCGACCCGCTGCCGCTGGCGGTCCGTGAACTTCTGGAACTCGTTCAGTCGCAGGGACTCGCATCTTTGATGGAGACGGTTACCAATAGCCGTGCCCCGAGCTAACGAGCGGGCACGGCGATGACCCTGAACATGGCGGTACCTCGTACCTCAAGGTGCACGGCCGACCTGTCCCTTCTGGTACACGGGGGACACGTCCCCAACGTATCACGTTGTGCCGCTTAATGTTGACAGGCGATAACTGTACCCGCCCGACCTGTCCCCATTGGTACACGGGGGACACGTCCCCAGCGGCCAGCCCAGCGGCCAGCAGAATTGGTACACGTGGGACACGTCCTCAGCGGCCAGCAGGACCTGTCCCCGGCGGACCTGTCCCCGTGATCGGCGCGGTCTATCGGGCCATTTCATCCTTCAATTTGATCGCCCGCTCGCTTTGACTTAACGTGCCTGTGAGGCCGCTGGGTGATGGGCTCCAAGTTGCTGCCGTGCACCAGCTTGTACCGCCAGAAAGATGAGCTTGCGATCGACAGCAATAAAGTTCTTGTGTGCCACCTGACTTGGCTATGAGCAATCCAAAAGATCGCTCTGCTGCGCCGCAACTGGTTCCGGGTAATCCACTCTTCGGATTGGGATACGCAAAGCCGGTGCAACGGCGCACATTCGTGCGCGTAGCCGATGCGCATCAGGAACAGCAGGAAGCTGACGTAGCGGAAGAAGCGCCGGTCGCAATCAGTTACAACGGTCGTCCTCACGTTGTGATGATGGCGACGCCGGCGGACCTTGAAGACTTCGCCGTGGGGTTTACCCTCTCGGAACAGATCGTCGGAAGTGCAACCGAAATTGGCGCAGTTGAAGTGGTACGCCACGCGCAGGGTGTTGAGCTGCAGTTACAGATCGGAGAAGACGCCGCGGGCCGCCTCACTCAGCGCGCGCGCAACCTCGTGGGTCGCACCAGTTGCGGTTTGTGCGGTGTGGAGCTGATAAGCGATGCGCTGCGGGAAATTGCTCCCGTTCAAGACGGTGTTCATTTTGAAATCGACGCACTGATGCGCGCCGAAGCGGCGCTTTTCAGCAGGCAGAACTGGAATCAGGAAACCGGGGCAATGCACGCCGCGGCGTGGGCGACAGCTGACGGCACACTCGCGATCGTGCGTGAAGATGTGGGCCGACACAACGCTCTCGACAAGGTGATCGGAGCGCTGGGACGAGCGGGACAGAATGGAGGCGATGGATTTATTGTGATCACGAGCCGCGCGAGTTATGAACTCGTACAAAAAACCGCAGTGGCCGGAATTCCAATGATCGCGGCTGTGTCGCGACCAACGGGGCTAGCCATCCGTCTCGCAGAAGTCATGGGCATCGCACTCGTGGGTTTGTTGCGCCAGGACACGGCGAATGTATACGCTGACTCGAACGCCGTGCTGCACCTGCCACCGCCGACAGAACCAACCGCTGAAACACCCCCGTTGGAGAGGCTCAAGCAGTGATCGATCGCAACGAATCACCGCGGCGCCGCGGCGCCCTGCCTGTAATGACTCTGGCGCCCTGGCACGATGCAGTGGAAGGCGCAATACAGCGGCATCGCGATCGGCCCGGCGCATTGCTCCCGATTCTGCGTGACATTCAGGAATCACTGCGCCATGTGCCCCCCGATTCGCTGCCCGCGATTGCAAGCGCACTCAATCTCTCCCGTGCGGAAGTGCATGGAGTGGTCTCCTTCTATCACGACTTTCGCGAAACCGCGTCGGGTCGTCACTTGCTGCGCATCTGTCGCGCGGAATCCTGTCAGGCGATGGGTGCCAACGCGCTGCTGGAACACGCGCGGACGAGCCTTGGCATCGACCTCCACGGAACCACACCGGATGGAGAGATCACACTCGAAGCAGTCTATTGCCTCGGCAATTGTGCGCTTTCGCCGGCGGTCGAAATTGACGGCAGGGTTTTTGGGCGCGTGACAACACAGAAGCTGGAACTTCTGCTGGACGCGGCCACATGACTCGGGTGTATGTCCCCTCCGATTCAGGCGCGCTTTCGATGGGTGCCGACCTCGTCGCACAAGCGATCGTACTCGAAGCCGGGATGCGTGGCGAACCGGTACACCTCGTGCGAAACGGATCACGAGGGATGTACTGGCTGGAGCCACTCGTCGAGGTCGAACTCGCAGGCAAACGCTTTGCGTATGGTCCGGTGAGTCCACTCGATGTGGCGGGACTCTTCGACAGTGATTTCCTCCATGGCAGACCACACCGCCTGGCGCTTGGACCAACGGACGAAATTCCGTATTTGAAAAAACAGGAACGACTCACCTTCGCGCGCGTTGGCATTACAGATCCTCTTTCTATAGAGGACTACGAAGCGCATGGCGGTTACAAGGGACTGCGTCGCGCACTTGAAATGACCGGCGCTGCAATAGTGGAGGAAGTCACTCGCTCTGGTTTGCGCGGACGGGGTGGCGCAGCATTTCCGACGGGGATCAAGTGGAAGACCGTCCTGGGAACCACGTCGGATCAGAAGTACGTGGTGTGCAACGCGGACGAGGGCGATTCGGGAACATTCTCAGACAGGATGATCATGGAGGGAGATCCCTTCGTGCTCATCGAGGGAATGACCATCGCCGCAATCGCAGTGGGTGCGACGATGGGTTACATCTACCTGCGATCGGAATATCCCGATGCGCATCGCACACTCAACGCTGCCATCGATCTGGCAACAGCGCGTGGACTGCTGGGTGAGAGCGTGCTGGGGAGCGGCAAGGCATTTCATCTCGAGGTCAGGCTGGGCGCCGGCGCATACATATGCGGCGAAGAGACCGCCATGCTCGACAGTCTCGAAGGCAAACGCGGAATGGTACGTCCCAAGCCACCGCTGCCTGCGATAGAGGGACTGTTCGGCAAGCCGACGGTGATCAATAACGTCATCTCACTCGCCTCCGTACCGATTATCATGGAGCGCGGCGCGGAATTCTATCGCGACTATGGACTGGGCCGCTCGAGAGGGACACTTCCCATTCAGCTCGCGGGTAATATCAAACATGGCGGGCTGGTTGAGCTGGCATTCGGTGTGACGATGCGCGAGTTGTTGTACGACTACGGTGGCGGGAGCTACACGGGACGACCGCTGCGCGCTGTGCAGGTAGGCGGGCCGCTGGGCGCGTTCATGCCTGAATCGCAATTCGATACGCCGGTGGACTACGAGGCTTTCGCGGCATTGAATGCAATGCTGGGCCATGGCGGGATTGTGGCGTTCGACGACACGGTCGACATGGCGCAGATGGCGCGTTACGCAATGGAGTTCTGCGCCATCGAATCATGTGGGAAGTGCACGCCGTGCCGCATTGGTTCGGTTCGTGGCACTGAAGTTGTCGATAAGCTGGTTGCAGCGAAGTTGGCCGGTGACCCAGAGAAGATCGAGGAGAATGTCGTCTTGTTACGTGATTTGTGTGATACGATGATCGCTGGTTCGCTCTGCGCAATGGGTGGGCTTACGCCCTACCCTGTGCTTAGTGCGCTTAATCATTTCCCGGAAGACTTTGGAATACCATCGATTCCGGCCACAGCGGGTGCCGCATGAGCAGAGGATTTTTACCACAGAGGTCACAGAGGTCACAGAGTGATCTCTCTGTGACCTCTGTGGCCTCTGTGGTAAGAATCCCCAAGAACATGACGGAGCACGACTCTCGGAGAATAGCATGACAGCAATTCGTGATCTCGACTACGGAACGCCTAAACGCACATCAACCGATCAGGTAACAGTTACGGTTGACGGCGTCGCTGTGAGCGTGCCCAAGGGAACTTCGATCATGCGCGCCGCAGTCGAGGCGGGCCTCACGGTCCCGAAACTCTGCGCTAGCGACAACATGGAGGCATTCGGATCATGCCGCCTCTGTCTTGTCGAAGTCGAGGGGAGAAAGGGATATCCCGCGTCGTGCACCACGCCGGTGGAACCCGGAATGCAGGTGCGAACGCAGTCTTCCAAACTCGCGCAGCTCAGGCGCGGCGTGATGGAGTTGTACATCTCGGATCACCCTCTCGATTGCCTCACCTGCTCCGCTAACGGCAACTGTGAACTGCAGGACATGGCGGGCGTGGTTGGTTTGCGCGAGGTGCGCTACGGATACGAGGGGGCCAATCACCTCACCGCCGAGAAGGACACTTCAAATCCCTACTTCGAATTCGATCCCAGCAAGTGCATCGTGTGTTCGCGCTGCGTGCGCGCCTGCGAAGAAGTCCAGGGCACATTTGCGCTCACAATCAGCGGACGCGGTTTTGATTCCGTTGTTTCAGCAGGACAGATGGAATCGTTCATCGATTCCGAGTGCGTTTCCTGCGGCGCGTGTGTGCAGGCCTGTCCCACGGCAACATTGATGGAGAAAACCGTTGTCGATGCGGGTATGCCGGATCGCTCCGTAATCACCACTTGCGCCTATTGTGGTGTGGGCTGCTCCTTCAAGGCGGAAATGCGCGGTAACGAAGTGATTCGCATGGTACCCAACAAGGATGGGCACGCGAACCACGGCCACTCGTGCGTGAAGGGACGATTTGCATGGGGATACGCCTCGCACCCCGATCGCATCACCAAGCCGATGATCCGCAAAAAGATCACCGACGCGTGGCGCGAGGTGACCTGGGACGAAGCGATCAAATACGCGGCGTCGGAGCTGAAGCGCATCCAACAGACGTACGGACCAGGGTCGATCGGCGCCATTTCTTCTTCGCGCTGCACGAATGAGGAGACGTACCTGATGCAGAAGATCGTGCGCGCCGCATTCGGCAACAACAACATCGATACCTGCGCGCGCGTCTGTCATTCGCCCACGGGCTTCGGGCTCAAGGCAACACTGGGCGAGTCAGCCGGTACGCAGAACTTCGATTCCATCGAACAGACCGACGTCGTGATGATCATCGGCGCCAATCCAACTGATGCGCATCCGGTATTTGCATCATTCATGAAGAAGCGTTTGCGCAGCGGGGCAAGGCTGATCGTAGTGGATCCCCGCGAGATCGATATCATTCGCACACCCCACGTGCAGGCGGACTATCACTTGCAGTTGCGGCCAGGCACCAACGTCGCAGTGATCACCGCTCTGGCTCATGTTGTCGTGACTGAAGGCCTGGTGAATGAGACGTTCGTGCGCGAGCGCTGCGAGATCGAAAGCTTCGAGCAGTGGCGCGACTTCGTTTCGCGCCCCGAGAATTCGCCCGAAGCCCTCGAAGCGGCAAGCGGTGTGCCTGCCGCCGAAATCCGCGGAGCCGCCCGTCTCTACGCAACCGGTGGCAACGCAGCCATCTACTACGGGCTCGGCGTTACCGAACACAGTCAGGGCTCGACAATGGTGATGGGCATTGCCAATCTGGCGATGGCTACAGCAAATCTCGGCCGTGCCGGGGTGGGCGTGAATCCACTGCGAGGACAGAACAATGTGCAGGGCGCCTGCGATATGGGCTCGTTCCCGCACGAATTACCCGGTTATCGCCACATACTCGACGACACCACACGCTCTCTGTTCGAGGGAGTATATGGCGTCAAGCTGGAGAGTGAGCCGGGACTGCGCATCCCCAACATGTTCGGCGCGGCGATCGACGGCAGCTTCAAGGGTCTGTACCTCGAAGGTGAGGACATCGCGCAGTCCGACCCCAACACCGAGCATGTGACGCACGCGCTCACATCGATGGAATGCATCATCGTGCAGGATCTTTTCCTGAACGAAAGCGCCAAGTTCGCGCATGTCTTTTTCCCGGGATCATCGTTCCTCGAGAAGGACGGCACGTTTACCAATGCTGAGCGGCGCATATCGCGAGTACGCAAGGTGATGCCGCCGCTGGCCGGGATGGAAGACTGGCAGATTACCTGCGCACTTTCCGAAGCGATGGGATACCCGATGCGATACAGCCATCCCTCTGAAATAATGGCGGAAATCGCCAGCCTCACACCAACGTTTACCGGTGTGAGCTACGAGAAGATCGATGAACTGGGAAGCATTCAGTGGCCGTGCAATGACAGGGCCCCGGAAGGCACACCGGTCATGCACGCGAAAGAGTTCGTGCGCGGCAAGGGGAAGTTCATGCTCACTGAATACATCCCCACCGAGGAGCGCGTCAATCAGAAATTCCCGCTCATACTCACAACGGGACGCATTCTTTCGCAGTACAACGTCGGCGCGCAGACGCGCCGCACCGCCAACGTGGAGTGGCACGACGAGGATATTCTCGAGATTCATCCGCACGACGCCGAAGAACGCGGCATCAAGGAGGGCGACTGGGTGGGAGTGACAAGTCGCGCGGGCGAGACCACGCTGCGGGCGACCCTTACCGAGCGAGTGCAGCCGGGCATCGTGTATACAACTTTCCACCACCCCGAGTCGGGAGCGAATGTAATCACGACGGAAAACTCTGACTGGGCCACCAACTGCCCCGAGTACAAGGTGACCGCAGTTCAGGTGATGCCGGTGTTCAGCTCATCGGAGTGGCAAAAGCGTTTCCATCAGTTCACCGATGAACAGGTTGGACTGCTGAAGAAACGCGAGCGCACCCCCGCTTGATCTTCGCTAAGTAGTCACGTGGACATTCATCATCTCTGCCGGATGGCAAACCAGATTGGGCAGTTTTACAGATCGCTGCCCAATCGCCCGGAAGCGCTCACGAGCACGGCCACGCACTTGCGCCGTTTCTGGGACCCGAGGATGCGGCGGGAGCTGCTTGCGCACGTAGATGAGCAAGGCGGCGCAGGTCTCGAGGACTTCGTGATGGACGCAATAACCGCGAACCGCGCAATGCTCGAACCCCCGCCGCAAGAGGCCAAGCTCTAATCGGGGACAGTCCCGACGTGTCCCCGTTAGGGTGGTGGGGTTACTACAAGGGCTGAGGTGATAAGGAGCACCAGAACCGCCGCAACCAGTTCCTTAATCACACCCTTTTGAATGCTCGCGCCCCGATCCGTCGCAATGAGATCTGTGTTGCGCTTCCAATTGAAATAACCGAACAGAAGCACGTTGCCCACCGCAACCAGTTTGAAGAGCAGCATACGACCGTACGCCGATGAGACCAGCTCGTTGATGGAATGGATGTGCAGAATCGCCGAGAGAAATCCGCTTGCGGCTACGATCCCCACGCAGGCCAAAGCGAACGGCGAAAACGTGCGCACAAGTGCTTCGCGCTCCGCAACACGTGTGTCTCCGTCATCCAAACTCCAGCGCCCGAGCGCGACGACGAGCATGACACCCAGCGTCCCCAGCCAGGTGCCGGCACCGAGCACGTGCAGGAAATCCGCGGCAATCGCTATCGTACCATACGTCTCCACGCTCGCTGCATGACCTGAGAGCGGCAATGTCATTGTCACCACCAACACCGCCACAACCGCCATAAAAAAGAATTCGCGACGACCCTTCACGCGCGCCACCTTGAGACCCAGGTTGCCGACGAGCGCACCGACCAACAGCATTTTCCACGCGGTCCCCCACAGCGTGTCATTCATGAGAGGCCCGAGGGATTGCGCGAGCGGATCACCCGGAAATCGCATCGAGTCGAGTTGCAGAAACAGGCGCGACAACAGCACCGGAAGGAGGAACAATGCCGCAAGTTGACCATAACGTGCCGCCTGGCCCTGCAGTACGACGCGGCGATCCGGATCGGAAATCGCTCGGGGCACCACGATGAGAGCAAACGACACGCTCCCAATCATCGTGATTGCCAGCAAGTACAGCGCAAACCTGGTTGCGAAGGCCACCGAGTGTGCGCTGTAGTGAGAACTACCCGTTTACAGTCGCGTTAGCTCCCGCTGCGACCCGCCGTCTTGACCGTGAAGGTGAACTCGTCGGTCATTGCGTGTCCGTCTGTACCCAATGTGCGCCACTTCACCCGGTATTTTCCGTCGACCATCTTCCCCTTCACCGTCGCGACAAGCGGAGCGATTTTCTCCGTTCCCAGCGTGAGCGGAGCAAGCTCCACGCTGGAACTGTCAGATGCCAGGAGCTTTATTCCGCTGACTGACGCCTTCACAGCTTCTGTGAAATACAGCTTGATGGCAGTCGGGGCCGCCGTAACCACCGAATCCTTTGGCGGAACTGTGCGAGTAAGAGCAAGGTGAAGGGCGTTCGCGGACGCTGTCGCAGCGGCGATGGAAACCGCGCAAAAGAGTGCCGAAGCGATGCTTAGAAACTTTCTCTTGGTAACCAAGGGATTCTCCGAAGGCGTTGTTTATCCAATCTACCCAAATACCTCGACTGGGCAAAGAAAGGTCCGGACCCTATCTTAACAAGCGAGGTACTTCATTTGAAGACCCGGATGGGAGTGCTTACTGCACCACCCGTTTTAGCCACGCAGGTACTCAGTAACGGGCGGGCCACTCGCCCTTCACGCAGCCAGGAGACCGTTCCATGAACCGTAGCTCTCGTCCGAAAGCATTGTTCCGCGCCCAGTTGATTCTCCTGGCATTCGCCGCGAGTGCGTGCACCGATTCATCTGCCCCCCAGCTCGACGGTCCGCCTCCGCTGCCGCTGCTCAAGTCCATGCAGGCCGACGTCGCTTTCTTTAATCCGGAGCACCCCGGAGCGCAAAGCACCAATTACACAGCAGCAAGGGCGCTAATGCTGGCACAGACCGCGGCAACGATCGCATCAATGCCGTTTTCCACTGCCATGTTTGATGGTGCCGATGCCGTCCAACCCGATCAGCAAAGCGACGGCTTTCATTGGACATATCCAGTTGTCGACGCTGCCAATGTGCTTGATGCAGATCTCAAGGGTCGAGCACGTGGGGTGACGGACATCGTCTGGGAAATGCGCGTCACATCCGGCAGCACCACGCCAGCGTTGACAGACTTTCTCGTGTTCTCCGGCACATCAAATCTTATCTTCCGGAACCAGGAGTGGACCACCGAAGAGGGGCAGTGGAAAGTTTTCGATCATACCGCGCCATCTACCCAGACCGCGCTCCTGGACGTTTTCTGGTTCCTGACCGGAGCAGACAGTTGGAGGCTGGTATTCATCAATACCAAGACGGGGTCTCCTAACCTGGGAGACCAATTCGAATTCCAGTCCACCATTGATCTGCGGCGAGTCGAATACCTGGATCAATCGGCGGGACCGCCGCGGTCGGTTATTGAATGGAATACCACCACGAACGCAGGCTCCATAGCATCGGCAACTTTCAATGGTGGCGCCAAAGCCTGCTGGAACGCACAATTCCTGAATGCGGCGTGCCAGAACTAAGGAGCTGACTCCGAGTGCGCAGCGGCCTTCGGGGGAAATTCCACGCGCTATTGTTTTGACGCCATCTGACAAATCGCGTTCCACTCTGCCGCGGTAACCGGAGAGACGGACAGCCTTCCAATGCGAATCAGCGCCATCTCCGATAACTCTGGCGCTGACTTGACCTCGGCCAGCGTTACCGGTCGCGGCAGCTTCTCCACTGCTCGCAAATCCACCATGAACCAAGTGGGAGACGACGCGCTCGACCCCGGGTCGTATTGCTCATTCTTCGGATCGAGTGCGCTCGCGTCAGGATAGCTCTCACGCACCACTTCACATATCGCGACGATGGCTTGTGGTACCGCCATCGAATGATAGAAGAAAACGAGATCGCCCCGCTTCATGCCATCCCGAAGAAAATTGCGCGCTGCATAATTGCGCACGCCATCCCAACCTGTCGTTTTCCCTGGAGCCTGCATCAGATCGTCGAAGGAAAACACTTCCGGTTCTGACTTGACGAGCCAGTAGCGCTTCTCACCTGATTTTCGTGGCGCGAAGGCGCTTGACCAGCGGCCATCGGCGTACGGCGCGGACTCTCTTGGCTTGCTGATGACGGGACGCTTGCTCCGGGGCGATGCGGTCTTTGCGGGACGGGTGGGGCGCTTTTTCATGCTTGGATATTGGATATTGGATATTGAATTGGCAATTTGTCAGCTGCCATTCATCAAATCTGCAGTCAGCTCCGCGCCTGCTGCAATTGGCCGCCATACTGGCCGGGAGGCCCTTCGTGTACCAGGAAGAGAAGAAGCAGCGGGACGATTGCTACGCATAAAGCGAGCACTCCCAATCCACTTACGCCGTGCTGCGCGAACCACCATCCTCCGCCCACCGCGACGACCGCCGACGTCAGTTGAGAAACGAGATCAGCGCGACCCATCGTGCGCGCGCGCCGCTCCGGAACGATGACATCTGCGAGTAGTACGGTTGAACCCAGAAATCCGAAACTCCAGCCAAATCCCACGAGTAGCAGTCCCAAACCAAATCCGACCGAGTTCTGAACGAGGGCCACCGTCATCCCGCCCAGCGACAACAACGACAGGCCAATCGTGATCGTCGTGCGACGTCCGACGCGATCCGCCACGCGGCCAACAACCCATGAGAGTCCGAACATTCCCGCGAAATGCATCAGCATTAGCCAGCCCAGCACGTTCATTCCATGTCCGGCGTGCGTGACCGCGGCTCCCGCAACGCCCATCACTGCAGCCATCGCAGCCTGGCTGGCGGCGAGCGTGAGAACGCCAATAAGCATGATACGTTTTGTATCGATCGCAGCAGGTATCGACTGCTTCTGTTCCTGCGCGCGCATCTCCGCTGCGATTCGCTCGGCAATACGTCGCGGTTCCTCAGCTGTGCTCACCAAGAGCGCGCCGGTAAGCACGAGTGGTGGCGCGACGAACCATACGAGGCTCAATGGGTCACGACCGATGATCGTTCCGATTGGAGTCGACAGCAGAAGCAACAGTGGACCAACATTGGCGCCGAAAATCGCGCTCATCTGAATCCATGCCACGCCCTTGCCGCGTTCCGCGGGAACGAACATCTCCGCCGCACTGAGTCGCGTGAGATTGATTGTTCCGAATGCTGCTGCGAACATCAGCGTTCCAGTGATGAATAGCGGCAGGTTGGTGCTGCTGAGTCCCAGCCCTGCGAGCGTGAAGCCCGTCCCGGAAACGCAGTACGCCGCAACAAGCGGAGGCTTTCTCCCGAACTTGTCCATAGTCCTGCCACCCAGCGCGGCGCCAAATGCCGAACCCAAATAGGTCAGCGCGACAAAAAGGCCCGCATGCGAGAGGTTCCCTGTGAGTCGCACCAGTGCTGCCGACCCCGGGCCCGCGAGCATCGAGGTCGCAGCCCATGCGAGTGAATATGCGCCGCCGAGGCGTCGCAACGTGGGCACGACCGAATGGTGATGTGAAATTGGAGGCAGGATATTTGAGATGGGTGAGGTCGGGAAAAGTTAACGCGGCGAGGCGCTTCGGGCAGGGGTATACGTTAGCGAATCGGATACCCGTGTCGCGGCGCTCGCGACGGCTCGTCGCTTTGCGTAGCTTTTTCGAATGCGACTCGGAAGCTTCGATGCGATTGTGCGAGCGCTCGCCGACTCGCACGTCCGCTATCTTGTGGCGGGCGGCATTGCGGTCAACGCGCACGGGTTTCTCAGGCAGACCAAGGATGCAGACCTTGTCGTCCAGCTGACACCAGAGAACGTGCTGGCCCTCTTTTCCGCGCTGGCATCAATCGGATATCGGCCACTTGTGCCAATAACCGCGGAACAGTTCGGCGATCCAGACCTTCGGGCCACTCTCATTCGCGAGAAGAACATGAAGGTCCTCCAATTCTACAGCGATGCACATCGCGAGACGCCCGTCGACATTTTTGTATTTGAACCCTTCGAGTTCGAAGCGGAATACTCACGCGCATTGCAAAAACCGCTCGCTGGTTCCGCACAGGTCCGTTTTGTATCCCTGCCTACGCTAATCCGGATGAAGGAAACGGTTGGCCGTAGTCAGGACCGCATCGATGTTGAGAACCTGCGTCTGCTCCTTGCCGATGACAAAGAAACTTCCTGACGCACTCGAGCAGTTCGATTGGAGCGTGACCACCTGGGAGGGGAGTCGCCGCGAGCAAATGCGACGCTGGGCTCAGCTTCCTCTTGCCAGCATTATCGCGGCGATCGAAGAGATGGAGGATATGTCGCGGGAGCTGAATCTGGAGGCGAAACCACCTCCAGTTGTGGAGTAGCGTTAAGCGTGCAAGATGCAGCAATCCCTATCGATCGCCCGAGATTCTCCGCAACTCCTCGGCGGTCCACGGCGTCTTTCGATCCAGTGTTGCCTTGCGGATCTGCGCGACCGTTTCGGCTGTAATCGCCGAACCCTTGTTCCCCCAACTCTTTCGGACATATGTAGTCACGGCGGCGATGTCGAAGTCATTCAGGGTCCCTCCCCATCCCGGCATTGCCGCGTTGAAGAACTCACCCTGCACTTCGATTTCACCCTGCATGCCGCCCAGAACGATTCGAAGCATTCTGGCCGGGCTGCCGGTAGCCCACTCGCTCTCCGCAAGAGGCGGCACAGAATCCGGTATGCCGAGGCCATTCGCCTTGTGACAGGTGATGCATGTCAGCGAGTACAGTTTGGCACCAGTGTCTTGTGCAACGCGCAGTCGCAGCGGCGCGCTGCCATTGTCAGAGTACGCAACATGGGTTCCAGCTTTCGCGGGAATGACAGACGAGGACGTTAGTGAGGCGCCGAGCAACAGCGCGCTGACTATGAAAACAAGTCGCGCACGCCTGCGACCGAACACGAGTCGCTCGGCGATCGTTACCTTGGCCGGCACGCGGCGGGGTCCGACTTCACATAGTACGGCTTATAGTTCGCTGCATTCCGATCCATGCAACCGACGAGATTCAACAATTCAACTTTGCGGAAATCGATCGGCGCTGTCTCCGCTTGCAGCGCGATGAAGCCCTCTGTCAGCAGCTTGCCCGGCACGAGAACACCCGGATTGGTGTTGTTGGCACTACCCCCTCCCATCTGCGGTTTGGCATAGGTAATCACCGTGTCGCCGTTCACAATGTGCTTGACGATTGAGTCACCCAGCACCATGGCCTCAACGCGCACCCATTGATCGCCGTCGTACGTCTGCGAGGTGGAGTTCATGCAGTGGGTCGTCACCAGGCGATCATTGCGCACAACATTGGTCCCCGGCGTGCAGAGGTTACCGGTTGTTCTCGGACCACGACCCAAACCACCGAGCAGTTGAACCTCGAGCGAAATGGGAAAATCCTGTTTCTCTCCCATACTCGTTGCCGACTGCGAGTGCGCCATGATTCCGTTGTTGCGGATCGCCCACGCGAGACCCGATCCTGCTCCGGTCACCTGCTCGCCGGTAAAACGATACTCGACCGCCACTATGTAATAGGAAAATGGCTGTTTGTAGAACAGGTGGCCGAACTCACCGTTGAACGCGGTCCACTTGTCGTAGGCCACCTTCAGCATTCCATCCTCGACGCGGAAGGTGTTGTTGTAATTCTCGCCGAGTGGATGATTGGTGAACTTGATTTCCCAGTCGGACAGATCCCTGCCGTTGAACAGTTGCGTCCAGTCCGCGGCGGTCGCCCTTCCCTGCGGAGGCGCGCTTGTGGCAGCGCCCGCGGCGCCGCCACCTCCTTGCGGTGCAGCGGCTGGCGAACCTCCGCGATATGCTGCGAGTTTCTCGGTGTATTGCGCTTCGGCCCGCATGAGAACAATCGCGTGCACGAGGTCCGTTGCTCGAGCCCTGTCCGCCCACACCGAGTCGATCACCGGCGTGACTCGTGTTCTGACGTTTTGCGGCACGCCGTTTCCGCGGAGCGACTGCACCAGCACTGCGAAGGCGAGTGTGCGTTGACCAGGCTGCGTCGTCCTTGATTTCGCAATGAAGAAGTCCAGCTCCATGCGACGACGCCGGTCGCCGACGAAGCGGCGCCATGCTGCATCAATCGGCGCAGCGGCTCCACTGTCAGGATTCACCTGTGAGAACAACTCGAACGCAACATCGAGACCGGCTTGCCCAGGCATTCGTGAAACGAGACCGAGCAATTGCCCACGCACGTCGGCATTGAGCGCGGTGTTGAGCGCACCGGTGCGCACGATTGGCAACAATTCCGGTGCAACGTTGTTTTCTCCCGCCAGCAGTTGCGCAACACCAAGTCGCAAGGCACCACCGCCCGCATCGAGGTCAATGAGAATGGGAGTCGCTGCTGCCGGCAGCTGGGCACTTCCAAGAAGTGCATCAACCAGCTGCAAGCGACGCGGGTCAAAAACCTGATTCAACGCAAGGAGTAGTTGCTTGGCACCGGCAGGGAGAACCCGGTTGCGAGCATATTGATCGATGATCCCGGCGAGCGACGCTGAATCCGGGACAGCAAAGACATCATTTGTGATTCGGGCGGTACGAGGCGCCCCTGTAACTCCGGTGACATCAGCCTGAAGGAGTGCCGCGCGCAGCACAGGCTTGAGCGTGGCGCTCCCGTACCACGCGGCTGGTGCAAAGTATGGTCCGACAAAATTTGGGCGCGTTCCCCACCAACCGCTGGTCCATTCAGCTTCGCGGTTGTACAGCCGAAGGAGCGCGGAGAGGATGTCGCTGCGTGGCGCCGGGCTCGCGAGTCGCAACGTGAGTTCGCGAGCCACAGCAGTGTCGTGCATCTGCTGCAGGGCGCGCAAAGATCCGCGCCTTACCTCGGCCGAACCCTTGTCCACGCCCACCAAAGCGTTGCGAAACGCATTCAGCTGCACCACGGCGTTGACCGCTATGTGCGCCAACGCAGGATCGGAACTCCCAGTGAGCTGAACAATCCCGTCTGCGGCAACAACTTCGCGTGCACCCATTCGCACCAGCCCCGCAATGCTTTGCATCCGCACTTGTGCACTGGTGTCGGATAGTCCGCGCACGAACAACGCATTTGACAGACTGCGCAACGTGGCTTTGTCATCAACCAGCGCGCGCAAAGCCAGCGCCTTTATCGCAGGATCCTCGGCAGCGCGAAGCAGAGTTGGGCGCGCACGTTCCTTCGTGCGTTGTCGCAGTGTGAACATCGCCGCCACACGAGCGTACGCCGGCCGCGTGCGATCCAGCGTGAGCTGTTCCAGGCGCCGAACCGTCGCAGGTTGCTCATCGCGACGCAACAATTCGCGCTGAGCGAAGAGGCGGTGCGTGCTGTTCGCGGAAACCAGAAGATCGAGAAGCTGCGCTTCGCTCGCGCCCGCGTAGTTCGGCGCTGCGCTTGCGGTAGTGCCCGCGTGGTTCACACGAATGACATATCCGACGGAGTCGCCAACGTAGGTAAATGTTCCCGCAAACAAACTCGCGACGAACATGTTGGACTTCCCATCCATTGCCATGTCGGACGGATGCGGAATCGTCAGAAACTCGCGCTGCTGCACTGCGAAGCTCGCACCCTTGGGTTGCATGGGATGCAGGAACACCCTGTTCAGCGTCCAGTCACCGGTGTAGAGAGTATTTCCATAGTCACCCGGATATCCGGGATCATGTACCCACACATCTCCGGTCCCAGCGCCGCCACCGTAATCCGCCAGCGATGGCATATGCTCGTCCGCGAAATTCTTGTACAGCGACGGATAGCCCATGTTGGCGCCGTTGGCGATGTAATGCAGTCGCGTATCCCAGCCATCACCGTCGTTGGTATTGTCGCGCGAAAAAACATTGAGGAAGGGATCGATGGCCACATCGTAAATGTTGCGCGTACCAGTGGCGTAGATCTCGAGACCGGTTCCATCGGTGCGCACACGAACCACAGAGCCACCGTGATGCTTGATGACTGCTCCGTCCTTCCCCGTGGCAGCCTGATAGCCATAGTCGCCGACGGCCACGTAAATCCATCCATCAATTCCCAGCGAAATACCATTGGTCGTGTGGTCCGCACCGCGAAACGCCAGATCAAACCCCAGCCCTTTGACCAATACCTCAGTTGTATCGGCGACTCCATCGCCATTGGTGTCGCGGTACGCAGTGAGGTTGGGCGGATGCATCACATAAAGCGTCTTGCCGTCGTGCACCACGCCGCGCGGACTGTCCATCTCGGCAAATGTCGTGTACGTGTCGGCAATGCCATCGTTGTTGGAATCCACGAGACGCATGATGCGTCCCCTCCCCTTCACCGCATCGAGGGAAAGGTTGGGATCGACGCAAAGGAAAATCGCGTCATCAGCCGCGACCGTGAGACAGGTTGGATACATCGCAACCGGCGGACCCGCGAAGAGAGTGACCTTGAATCCTTCCGGTGCTTTCACGCCCGAGAGGAGTCGCGTCTCACGAGCGGTGTCGCGGGGGATGGGACCGCTCTTTGGCACTGCCTGAGCAGCGAGGAGGGGAGCGGTCGCGAGTAACATGGCGATCGCAATAGCGCTGACGCGATGTGCGGAATGGTGTTTCATATCAAGACCGGTTTTGGAATTGGGACTTACCCTCTTTTTCACGCGGAGGCGCGGAGTTGGCGGAGGAGGCGGCGAGCGACAAGCATTCCCTCCGCCTCCTCCGCGCCTCCGCGTGAAACAATCAGTTCACCCGCGCGCAAGCGCGCTCCAACCTGCCGAGCGCGTCCGATACTTCGTCCTCAGTTATGAGCATCGAAGGACCAAAACGGATTATGTGGCCATGCAGGCCGCCAACACCAATCAACATACGCTCCTCTTTCGACGCTTCCATCAAAGCTTTCGCTCTTTTCGGGCTCGGCGTCTTGCTCTTCGGATCTTCAACAAGTTCCAAAGCCTGCATCAGTCCCATGCCACGTACGTCGCCAATCCATTCGTGTTCTTGCTGCAGTTTCTTCAAACCGGCACGCAGCTGCGCACCCCGTGCCGCCGATCGTGCCGGTGTGTTCTCGCGCACCATCACTTCATTCGTGGCGATGCCCGCGGCCATCGCAACGGAATTGCCACCGAATGTCGAGATGGTCTTCGCCTTCCACGCCGCCGCGATCTCGGGACGTGTCATCGTTGCCGCCAGAGGGAATCCACTGCCGATTGCCTTGGCCATCACCATGATGTCAGGCTCGGTGTTCCAGTGTTCAATCCCGAACCACTTGTCTCCGGTGCGTCCGAAGCCGGCTTGCACTTCATCGCAAATGAAAAGTCCGCCGTACTTGTGAACGACTTCGGCCATCTTCTGGAAGTACCCGGGAGGCGGCACAATGTATCCGCCCACTCCCTGGATGGTTTCCGCAATGAACGCGGCGATCTTGCCACTCGTCGTCGTGAGAATTGTCTCCTCGAGCTCGCGCGCAAAGATATCGGAACAACTCTCGTCGCAAGGGGAATTGTACAAACAGCGGTACGAATACGGTGACGATACATGCTTGATTCCCGGCACCATTGACGTAATCGGGCGCCAAGGCGCGTGCGCCGTGAGATTTCCCGCGAGCATGCTGCGTCCCGAATACGAATACCGCAGCGCCACTATTTCACTGCGACCCGTGTACATGCAGGCGAGCAGAACCGCTGTCTCCACAGCTTCGGTTCCGCTGTTCGTGAAGAAGGTTTTCGTGAGCCGTCCCGGCGGTGGTGCGATTGCCGCGAGTCTGCGTGCCATTTCCACCTGATTCTCGGTGAGATACAGAGTGGATGTGTGGCCCAGAGTAGCCACCTGCTCCTGCACGGCCTGCACCACTTCAGGATTGCAATGGCCCACTGCAGTTGTGAGGATGCCGCTGAAAAAATCGAGAAACTGCCTCCCTTCGGCGTCAGTCACCCAGATTCCCTGTCCCTTCACCAGTACGAGGGGATCGTCGTAGTACGGTGGAGCGCACTGAAAGAGGTGTTCGTTGTAGCCGGCCTTGACCGCGGCGGCATCGGTTTCAACTGTAGCGCTGGTGCTCATGGTCGCATCTCCATTCCGGAACCCATTACCAACGGGAAATCACTACTCGTTTGTCTGTGAAGAAATCTATCGCATCCTTTCCTTGTGCCTTGAGGTCGCCGAAAAACGATCCTCTCGAGCCCCCAAAGGGAAAGAAGGCCATGGGAGCAACAACGCCAACGTTTATGCCCAGCATGCTGATACCGGCGTGATAGCGAAACTCGCGCGCCGCTTTGCCGCTCGTGGTGAAGAGCGAAATCGCGTTACCGTATTTGTTGCGGTGCACGAGATCAATGGCGCTCGCAAGTGAACCGGAGTGCGTGAGGCCGGCCACCGGACCAAAAATCTCCTCGCTCCCCAGGGGCATCGTATCCGTCACGCCCTCAAAGACCGTGGGACCGATCCAGTGTCCCTCAGGATAGCGCTCCACGCTCCGGTTGCGGCCATCGAGCAACATTGTCGCACCGTCGCTCTCGCCCTGGTCGATATATCCGACAATGCGCTCGCGATGCTTTCTCGAGATTACCGGCCCCATGTCCACACCGGCCTCCATACCATATCCCATGCGCAGCGCCGCTGCGCCGTCGATCACTCGTTCGCGTATTTGCCTGTACGCATCGCCAACTCCAACGACAACGCTGCCCGCGAGGCAGCGCTGTCCGGCAGCCCCGAAAATGGAAGCGATGACAGCGTTGGTCGTTGCATCCATATCAGCATCGGGCAGCACGATCATGTGATTCTTGGCGCCGCCGAGTGCCTGCACGCGTTTGCCATGTTCGGCGGCGCGCGCGTAGATGAATCGCGCTGTGTCGCTGGATCCCACAAAGGAGATTCCCTTGATCTCCGGATGTTCCAGCAGCGCAGCTACGGCATCGCGACCGCCGTGCACAACATTGAGAACCCCGGCGGGAAGTCCTGCCTGCGCAGCGAGATCGACTATCCGCTGGTGAGTCAGGGGATCCTGCTCGCTTGGCTTCAGTACGACGGTGTTGCCGCTGGCGACCGCATAGGGCCAGAACCAGAGCGGAATCATCACAGGAAAATTGTAGGGCGCGATGACGGCGAAGACTCCCAGCGGTTGCCGCACAGTTTCGCAATCGATGCCGCGCGCCACATCCTCGAGTGTCTCTCCCATCATGAGTGTGGGAATGCCGCACGCATGTTCGACATTTTCTATGCCGCGCTGAATTTCACCTCTGGCATCGTCGAGGACTTTGCCGTGTTCCTCGGTCAGGGATCTGGCAAGTGCGTCCTTGTTTTGAGCAAGAAGATCGCGAAGCCGAAAGAGAATTCGCGCGCGTTCGACGACAGGCGTCGCTCGCCAGGAAGGAAAGGCTCGTTGTGCTGCTTCAACGGCTCGCCCAACATCGGATCCGGCAGAAAGCGGTGTCCGTCCCAGATGCTCACCCGTAGCCGGATTGCGAACGTCAAGAAATTCGGAGGCGGATGATACGGTCCACTCGCCGGCTATGAAGTTTGGGATTGCTGTGGACACAGGGATCAGAGTAGCAGAAGTGGGTCTTGGCCTCAGGACCTATCGTATGGACTTGGAGGGAATCCCTCAAGGGCCGCGGGGACAGGTCCGCCGGGGACAGGTCCGCCGGGACCTGTCCCCGGTGTACCTGTCCCCGGCGGACCTGTCCCCAATTTCCAATTTCCAATATCCACTCTCCATTTTCTTGCTGTCCTGCCCGGTGCCTCCAAGAGAACGCTTCTTGCGAATGGTCCAAATCACAACCCGTCTCCGAACGTCTCAATGATCCCCACCGAACCCATAGGCAGCATCCCTCGTCCGCCTGAGCTGATTGAGGCGATCGCTCGCGCGGGAGAGGCCACCGATCCATCGCTGGAGCCCCTATATGACCAGGCCGTTCGCGATACTATCGCTCGCTTCGAGGCGACTGGCTCGCCGGTGGTAACCGATGGTGAGCAGAGGAAGTATCACAATTTCTGGACCTATTCCGTGGAAGGATCCCCAAACACCGCTCCGGATGGCTTCAGAATTCCATTTGCTGCCGGGCACACGCGGCGTATGCCGAGGCTGACGCAAGGTCCCTTTCGATACCGAACTCGCGCCGACAGTTTTCTCGAGATTGCGCAGAAACACGCAACTGTCCCGGTGAAGCAGGCGGTCATTTCACCATCGGCAATGAGTCTCATGTATCCTGCTGATCAACTGCCCGGATACAGTCGCGAGGAATTCATTGACGATCTGCTGCGGGAACACGTGAACGAGGTTCGCGCCTGTCTGGCACGCGGCGCGCATTGCGTGCAAATCGACTTCACAGAAGGGCGGCTGGCTGTCAAAGTCGATCCGAGCGGCACACTGCTTCACAGTTTCATCGATCTCAACAACATGGCGCTGTCGCGCTTCTCCGCGGAGGAGCGCCAGCGAATTGGAATTCATACCTGCCCCGGCGGAGATCGCGACTCAACTCACAGCGCGGAAGTCGACTACGGCGAATTGCTTCCGGCGCTATTCGAATTGCAAGCAGGCAACTTCTACATTGCACTGGCAGGTGAGCCGGATCCCGTTCGCGTTCTCAGGATTATTCGTTCGTACATCAAGCCGGATCAACGGGTGTTTGTTGGAGTGGTTGCGACGATCGACCCGCGCATCGAGAAGGCTGAAGAAATCCGTGACCGTACGCTGCAAGCCGCCCACTACATCCCTGTGGAACAGCTGGGCACCACGGACGACTGTGGGTTCGCGCCCTTCTCCGACGATACATCCACCAGCCGCGACACGGCATTCGCCAAGATACACGCGCGTGTGCTCGGAACCGCGCTGGCCGCGGACCTGCTGTCGGGATCCAAGGTGATGGCAGTAGCATGAAACGTCGCCCGCCGAATGAAGATCACCTGATAAGGTCCGTCGCACTGCGCAACGCGCACAGCATTCTGGCTGCGCGACAACGCGCCGAGCGAGAACTGCGTGAAGCAAAGTCGGCACTCGAGACCAAGAGCCATGAGTTGGCGGAGTTGCTCGCTGTCAGCGAAACTGCAATGGGAGCGCAAGCTCGGCTTGCGGCGATAGTCGCTTCCTCGCACGATGCGATAATCAGCAAGGATGTGACCGGCAAAATCATCTCGTGGAACGAGGCCGCTGAACTTCTTTACGGGTACACAGAATCAGAGACAATCGGTCAGTCGATAACACTGCTGGTTCCGCCTGACCGCCTCGAGGAAGAAGCTGCAATCATGGCGCGGCTGCTGCGCGGTGAAAAAATCGAGGACCTCGAAACCGTTCGCATGGCCAAGGACGGGCGGCTCATAGACGTTTCCGTAACCGTGTCCCCGGTACGCGACAGCACGGGCCGGGTTGTAGGCGCCTCCAAAATCGCGCGCGACATCACTGCGAGAATTCGTGCGGACGAAGAGCTGCGCGACAGTGAGGCGCAGTTCCGGCAACTGGCCAGCGCACTTCCGCAGATAGTGTGGACAGCACGCTCTGACGGATATATCGACTACTACAACGATCGCTGGTACGATTTCACGGGATTCGAACGCGACGGCCGCGGCATCGAAGAATGGAAGCGAATTCTCCACGCCGACCACATGTCGCGTTTCATTGATGAGTACTACGCCTGCATCCTGTCCGGAAATCCCTACCAGATTGAATACCGCTTCGCCGATCGCAGAAGCGGAGGCTATCGCTGGTTCCTTGGGCGCGCCTATCCCGTTCGCGATGTGAGCGGCGCAATCACAAGATGGTTCGGTTCTCTGACCGATATCGACGACACAAAGCGAGCCGAAGAGGTCAATCGCTTCCTGGCCGACGCAAGTGCCACACTTTCGGGACTGACAGACCAGGAGAGAGCGCTCACCCGGGTCGTGGATCTTGCTGTTCCAATATTCGCAGACTGGTGCGCGGTGGACATCGGCGATGTGGATGGCAAGTTGCGTCGTCTGGCAATTACTCCACCCGACGCCCAGAGGCCAGACCTCGGTGAAGACAGCCGCGCCCGCGTCCTGCTCGTTCCAATTGATCATTCGGTTATTGAGAGAGTTTTCACAACGGGAGTGCCAGAGTGGATAGCCGACAATCCTGACGCGACGTTGACCGAATCGCCTCGCGCCGACGATGATCTACAACTTGTCCGACTTATGGGCGTCAGGTCCCTGCTCTGCTGTCCGCTACGCACTCAGGCTGGAACACATGGTGTTATCACCTTCGCGACGGCGCAGTCCGGCCGGGCGTATTCGGCAGGCGATCTCGTTGCGGCGGAGGATCTCGCCAATCGCGCGGCAATATCAATCGAGAATGCAAGCTTGCTTGCCGCGCTCAAGGAAGGTGATCGCCGCAAGGATGAATTCCTCGCTATGCTCGCGCACGAATTGCGCAATCCACTCGCTCCGATACGTAATGCATTGCACATCATTCGGATGAAGGCGCCCAATGCATCGCCCCAGGTGCAATGGGCTCGCGACGTGATCGAACGACAGGTGCTGCAGCTCAACCGTCTGGTAGATGATCTTCTGGATGTTTCACGGATTACGAGAGGAAAAATCGAGCTTCGCAAAGATCGCATCGACCTCGCGACCGTGATAAACAGTGCCGTGGAGGCGAGTCGTCCTGTTGTCGAGAAACTCGGACACCATCTTACGGTGGCCCTGCCGGAGCAGCCTGTCTGGCTGGACGCGGATCTCACACGAATCTCTCAGGTACTGTCGAATCTCTTGAATAACGCCGCGAAATACACCCGAGGTGGTGGTAACATCGGATTGATGGCAGTACTCGACAGTGGCTTCGTCGTTCTCACGGTCAAAGACGACGGTATCGGGATCTCAACCGAAATGTTGCCGCGCATTTTCGAGATGTTCACGCAGGCTGATTCTTCTCTCGAGCGTTCACAGGGCGGTCTGGGAATTGGGCTGACACTCGTACAGCTGCTGGTCGAACTACACGGCGGCTCGGTAGAGGCCCACAGCGAGGGCCTTGGAACCGGAAGCGAGTTTGTAGTACGTCTGCCGACATACGACGCGCGCTCCGTAGGCGACGAATCAGCGTCGCAGGGTCTGAGCGAAACTCTCGCCACTCTTCCAAAACACCACATCCTTGTCGTGGATGACAACCAGGACGCGGCTGAAAGTCTGGCGATTCTACTGCAACTTACGGGAAGCGAAGTGCACACGGCACACGACGGACTTGAGGCGGTTGACGCAGCCTCGGTCTACCATCCCGACGTCGCCATCGTCGACATCGGCCTGCCGCGACTCAATGGCTACGACGTTGCTCGCCGACTTCGCGATGAACACGGCGATCGGATTTTTCTAATCGCACTCACTGGATGGGGACAGGATGAAGACCGGCGGCGGTCTTTGGAAGCTGGCTTTGACTATCACCTCACCAAGCCGATAGGGATTGATGCGCTCAAGAGCGTTCTGGCTATGGCTGAGGAAAGGGGAGGTAAGGGGCAGATGGAGATTGGATAGCGGATATTGGAGAGGAAATTGGCGAAGGGTAATTGGAAATTTCCTCTCCAATATCCACTGTGCAATCTCCATCTCTTAAGTATCCAGAACGTCTCTCACTTTGCGCACAAGTTCGGCAGCACTAAACGGTTTCCCGATGAAGTGCGCCCGTTCGCCTATCTGTTCGAAGTAGTCCACCGCATTTTCCGCGTACCCGGACATGTAGAGCACTCTCATGCCAGGGTACAGCCGCTCAAGCCGTTGTGCCAGCTCGACGCCGCTCATCCCCGGCATCACGACATCAGTGAGCATCAGCGCAACGCGTCCGGGGGTTTCCGCACATATCCTGAGCGCCTCAGCGCTATCGACCGCACAAACAATCGAATATCCGGCGGTCGTGAGAAGGCGCTCGGTAAGCGTGCGCACCGCCTGGTCGTCCTCGACCACAAGAATCGTTTCACCGGATGAAACAGGGGTGATTGAGCGAGCGCGCGGTGTCTCCGCCTTGCCGGAACTCGTGTCACGAGGCAGATAGATCTTGAACGTTGTGCCGACTCCGATCTCGCTGTAGACCCAGATGCTTCCGTGCGTCTGTTTCACTATGCCGTAAACGGTGGAGAGGCCGAGTCCCGTACCACGTTCGCTGGGCTTCGTTGTAAAGAAAGGCTCGAAGATGCGCGACACGGTCTCCTTGTCCATTCCGATGCCGCTATCGGAAACCGAGAGCATCGCATGCGGGCCCGATTGCACGGCGAAGTGAGTTGCAACGTATTCGCCATCCAGTTCAACGTTGGCGATGTCGATCGACAGTTTGCCACCGTGTTCCATGGCGTCGCGGGCGTTGACCACAAGGTTCATCACGACCTGTTCCAACTGGTTCGCATCGGCCCTGACTCTCGTTGCCGCGGGCGCAAGATTGACGACCAATTCGATCTGTTCGCCAATCAAGCGGCGCAGCATCTCCTCCATACCGCCGACAATCTTGTTGAGGTCCAGCGACTGCGGTTTCACTATCTGCTTGCGGCTGAATGCAAGCAGCTGCTTTGTAAGACCGGAAGCGCGCTCACCCGCCCGCCGTATCTCCAGGATATCGGGTCTGATCGGATTAGTTTCCTCCACATCTCTCAACAGCACATCCGAGTAGCCGATGATGAGAGCCAGCAAGTTGTTGAAGTCATGGGCAACGCCGCCTGCCAGCTGTCCGATCGCTTCCATCTTCTGCGACTGACGGAATTGTTCCTCGAGATTCAGCTCCCTGGTGACGTCACGCTTGACGCAGACGTAGTTGGTGATCTCACCGCGGGAATCGCAAACCGGAGAGATGACCGCATCCCCGGTGATGAGTGTCCCATCCTTGCGTTTGTTGACGATCCGGCCTTGCCAGGTTTTGCCAGACACCAGTGTGCTCCACATATCGCGGTAGAACGCGGCGTTCTGTTTGCCGCTCTTGAGGATGCGGGGATTCCTGCCAATGACTTCCCTGCGCGCGAATCCTGTGACGGTCTCGAATGCGGGGTTCACGTAGAGGATGTTGCCGTTGCTTTCGGTGATGATCACCGCTTCAGCGCCCTGATCGATGGCGGTTGAAAGGAGCAGTCGTTCCTGCTCCGCCCTTTTGCGCGCCGTGATATCGAGTGAAAGAATGAAAACGCCGGATGGTACCGGCTCAAACCTGAGATCGAACCAGCCAGTCGAGCCGTCGGGGAAGGTGAACTGTGTCTCGAATTGCTCGAGGGTGCGCTGCTCCATGCAGCGCCGGAGCTGCGCAAACATCTCGGTGTTCTCGATCCCCGGGTACTCTGACATCATCGTGCACCCGATGAGTTCAGAGCGGTCGCGTTTCCCTTGTCGAGCAGCTGCCTCGTTCAGATAAAGGTATTTCCAGTCCGGACCAATCAGCTGGCAGCCCTCAGAAAGGCTGTCCAGAAGATTGGGCAAAGTATGCTCTGTGAAGGTGAGATCAGCCATTGACGACACAGGAAATCAGAGAAATAACTGAATTGGTATCCGACAATGTAGTGCGGGAATTGAGAGAAAACCTCCAGGATCTCCGCTCTTCTGCGCTGTCCACTATCCGTTCTCCACGCCCCAATCGGTCTTTACACGGTCGACATCGGCCTGCCGCGCCTCAATGGTTACGACGTTGCTCGCCGACTTCGCGATGAACACGGCGATCGGATTTTTCTGATCGCACTCACTGGATGGGGACAGGATGAAGACCGGCGGCGGTCCTTGGAAGCTGGCTTTGACTATCACCTCACCAAGCCGATAGGGATTGATGCGCTCAAGAGCGTTCTGGCTATGGCTGAGGAAAGGGGGCAGTAACGGCTGGACAGCGCACACTACCGTTCGTACGTTAGGCGCTCCCAAGACGGCAGCCAACTAAGACGGAGTGACCCGATTGACCCCGAACGCCACCGACACCATTGCACAGCCAGAGCAACAGGCGTCGGGGCGATGGATTCAACTCTGGGTTGGTGTGCTGTGCATGGCCGCAGCTTCCAACATTCAATATTCCTGGACTCTTTTTGTTCCTGAGATCCAGGGAGCGTTCGGTTGGGAGCGCGCCGCCATCCAGTATGCTTTCACTGTCTTCGTGCTGGTTCAGACATGGGGGACGCCGGTACTCGGCCACTTCATTGACCGGTACGGTCCCCGTGCGATGGTTCTCATCGGGGGAGTGTTCACGGGCACAGCCTGGGTGCTCAACTCACGCGCTTATACGCTCAACGACTTCTACTTCGCATCAGTGATTGGCGGTATCGGTGTGGGCGCTGTGTACGCGACATGCATCAACAACGCCCTGAAGTGGTTCCCCGACAAACGTGGCCTTGCCGTCGGACTTACCGCGGGTGGTTACGGATCGGGAACCATCCTGACAATCATTCCCATAGCGGGAATGATACGCGACACAGGGTATCAGAGCGCTTTTTTCACTTTCGGCATCATTCAGGGCGCCGCGATATTCCTGCTCGCATGGTTTCTGCGCGCGCCAAAAACAGCGCTCACGCTTTTTTCGGCAAAAGTTGTGCAATCGCGTCGTGATTACACCGTCAAAGAGGCGATGTTGACACCGGTCTTCTGGGTATTGCTGGTGATGTTCACCTGCACTGTTACCGGCGGGTTGATGGCGGTCGCGCAGATGGCACCAATGGCAGAGGATTTTGGCGTTCGCAATCTGGAAATGAACTTCGTTTTCTTCACGATGGCCGCGCTGCCGTTCGCGCTGATGATGGACCGGGTGATGAACGGAGTATCGCGGCCACTATTCGGCTGGATCTCCGACAGGCTGGGACGCGAGAAAACGATGTTCATCGCATTTACGCTGGAGGGCATCGGGATAATGGCCCTCGCGACATTTGGACACAATCCATGGGCTTTCGTTATTCTTTCCGGAGTTGTTTTTCTGGCGTGGGGAGAGGTGTATAGCCTGTTCAGCGCGACGGCGGGAGACACTTTCGGCACGAAACACATCGGCAAGATCTACGGTGTCTTGTACTGTGCGAAGGGTATAGCAGCGCTGCTGGTGCCATTCGGCAATAAACTGGCCGAGGCGACGGGTACCTGGGCGACGGTATTGTATAGTATGGCCGCGCTGGACATACTCGCGGCGCTTACCGCCATTCTGGTGCTCAGACCTCTCCTCAGGAAGCACCATGAGCGGCTGGCGCTGTCGCAGGGATAGAGCCCAGTTTTCACGCTCAGCAATCAGCGGCGGTGACAACGTTGTCATTCCGGCGAAGGCCGGAATCCATGGTGGGGGAGAACATGGATTCCGGCTTTCTTGTCTACTGTGATTTCAGTGCAACAACTTTCCTCTCGACCACCGGGTTGGCGAGCAAGCTCCAAAGGGATTTTGTAACCATTGAGATCGTACTTGAAATGCGATCCAACATTCCTGCCGGAGGGGGTGTGCCGAGCGGACACGCTGCAGGAAGTGTGGCCCGCTTTGTGTAAGTAATCGGAGTGTTCAACGGATGTCCCGCGGGCGACCCGGGCCCCCCAAATTCCACGGTGATGGTGACAGTGCCATCCGTGTTGATGGAAACGACCGTTACCTTCACAGGAATTGAACCGCTGAATGTGGCAGAACCAGTGAATGTTCGCGGCAGTGGCCCGACAGCACCCGAGACGCTGAACGCGCTCATCGCGGGAGCCGGCGTTGATGCAGCGAACGACAATCCCATCGTCGTTCCGCTCCCAAAAATTTGCACCGTCGCAACCGAACAGAATTTGATGAACGGGTGATGACCAGCAGGATCAACGATTGAAAGAATCGTCATTGGCAGCAGCGTCACCGGAAAACAATTCGTGCCTCCCAGGCCCTGCACAAAGTTGCCGGCGGGCGCTGCGCCACCGGTGACGTTGGCCCCGGCCGGCCCTCTGTCTCCCGCCATGAATCCGTTGCCAGCGTCGCCGCCGATCCCCACTGTAGTGTAGAACCTGGTCCCAGGAATTCCCGACATGCCAGCGGCACCAAAGCCGCCGGCGCCAGGGTTGCCCTCCGCCCTACCACCAACACCTCCATCTCCACCGGGACAGAGTTTGGGCGCGCAATGATCGAAACCATCGCCGCCGCCACCGCCGCGAAAGGTTGCGTCGCCACCGTTTGCGCCACTCCCATGCGTCACATTTTGCAAGTCCTTCACGGCGGAAGTCCCGCCCAGGCCACCGGTTGATCTGATCTCACCGCCGGCAGCACCGTCTGGAAACGGTTCGCTGCCGTTGCCGCCATCCCCTGCATTCGCGACCGCATTGCCACCTACGCCTGCGTTGCCCTGCGTAAGCACAACTTTTTCGGCGCCAATGACCGGTGCGACGGGAGGCACAAATGCTTCCTGAGGTGTGCTGCCGCCGGCACCTCCGACGCTTGTGGCAGCGCCGCCGATCCCCGCGGGTACGAGATCCGTTGCATTGCGACCATTCGCCGCCTGCGCATCACCCAAACCGCCGTTGCCCGCGGTTCCAACTCGTATCTCGATGGGATCGTTCACCGTTACGCCCTGCATCCCACGAATGTCGAACGCTCCCTGGCTGCCGCCCACGCCGCCTTCGCCGCGCGCAGCTGGACCAACGGGCAACGCAGGGTTAAAGACTCCTAACCCCACTCCGGCTCCGCCATTGCCACCAGACCCTATCAGGATACGGTTGCTGAGCCCACTGAAAATGACTCTGCCCGTCGCGACGAGTCGCGTGATGCCACCGCGTCCGCCATTACCACCTCTTGAATTCGCACCCGCCGCAGTGCTGCTCGAATGGTTTCCATTCCCGCCGTTGCCGCCGTCCTGACCGCGAACCTCGACGTTACCCAGGAATCGCAAATCGCCAAGACAGGAAAGCACATATTCGAAAGTGCTGCCACCTTGCACGCCATCGGGATTCGCATTCGCACCATCGCGAGCCCTGAGGGGCTGCGGAATGAATGTCGTGTTCTGGTAATCGCAGCTCCCGGGTGCGACAATGCCGCCCACGAGCCCGGCAAGCATCCCCATCTCACGAAGCGGAGCAAAACTCTGAACGCTCAGATCATTCGTCACCTTTACATTTCCGCCCGAAACAATGGTTGCACCACTCAGTGAGTAGCCGCCCTTACCCAGGATGGTGAGAGGTTGACCGACGGTGTTCACAGCGCAACCGTTGTTGACAGTACCAGTGATCTCAACGGTCTTTTCGCCGTTGATGGTGATCGAGACGCAGTTACCGATCAGGGTCCCCTGAATCAGAACGGCACTGTCCGAGTTGATTGTGAGTGCTCCTGCGACCGTAACGGTGCGCCCTACGGGAATTACAAGTCGCGTAACCTGCAGAGTGCCCGCGGCCAACGTGGTGTCCTGGGCAGGCTGGATCAGAACTTCCTGTGCTTCAGCAGTGAATGTCGCGGGATTGCCCGTGGCTGTTCCAGGAATCGTTGCGGTGAGTCGATTCTGCGTGGCACTTGTGCCCATCGTCCAACTTCCAACCGTGGCGACTCCATCGGTTCCAGTTGACTGGGTGGGACCGGTGATCGTTCCGCCGCCAGCAGCGATCGCGAACGTCACCTGAACGGCGCCAATGTTGTTCCCGAATTGATCTGTCACGCGAACTGCTGGCCTGACCGTGACGGCCTGTCTTGTCTTGAGAACCTGTGCATCACCGGCGCTCTTGATGATGTTAGCTGCCGGACCTGGAGTACCGGTCGCCGAAAACGTGAAGGATCCCGACACTCCGGAGACGGAAGCGGTAAGCGTGTTTGCGCCCGCGGTGGTCCCAAGGGTCCAGGAGGTAACCGAAGCGACGCCGTTAGCATCTGTTGTGACGCTTCCACCTGCGACACTGCCGCCGCCCGATGCGACTGTAAACGTGACGGACGTCCCGGACACCGGGGTTGAGCCCTGCACAACGCGGACTGAGGGAGCGATCGCTACCGGCTGACCAACAGTTGCACTCTGGGTATCGCCCGCGTGCTTGGAAGCCGTGGTAGTGGAAGTACCACTGGGCCCCCCGTCACCACACGCAATGAGCATCGAGGCAGCAACAGCTGTGATGGCGAAAGACGCCGCACGATTGACCGGTAGCACAAGACCCTCCACGATTGTTAAGGGGACCATCTTACGGTTCGCGAAAACCGACTGCAAGAGGCAAAACGGGGACAGGTCCGCCGGGGACAGGTCCGCCGGGGACAGGTCCGACAGGGACAGGTCCGCTGGGGACAGGTCCGAAGGCACTCACATCTCCCTTCGCCGATTTCGGTCCTGTATATTGTATACCACCAATGCCCTCCCTTCGTCTGGCCCCCATCGACTCGCCCGCCGCACTCACCGACCAGACTTACCACGCCCTCAAGCAGGCGATTGCCGCAACCAACGTCTATGCATCCGACACTTCGCTACGCCTGGACGAGCGACGGCTTTCCCTCGACCTCGGCGTAAGTCGCACCCCTGTCCGCGAAGCACTGGTGCGACTCGCACAGGAGGGGATTGTGCGGATCGTGCCGCGACGCGGTGCGTGGATCGTGCGGAAAACGCGAAAGGATATCCTCGAGGTGATCACCGCATGGGCTGCCCTCGAAGGAATGGCGGCGCGCCTGATTACACAGCACGCGAGCGACGAAGAAATCGCCAAACTCCGCGCAATGTTCGCAACGTTCAGGAATCAGCAGGTCAAAGCGGTCATCGATGAATACTCCGAAACAAACATCCGCTTTCACCAGGCGCTTCTCGACATGTCGGGCAGCCAGCTGCTACGCCAGATGGCCGAGAATCTTTTCATACACATGGGCTGGATCAGAATGCGCACTATCGCGGAAGGTGATCGCGTCACCCGCAGCCTGATCGATCACATGCACATTATCGAGGCGCTGGAAAAGCGCGATACCGAAAATGCCGAGCGCCTGGTACGACAGCATTCGCTCGACCTCGCAGCGCATGTAGAGCAGCACGCGCACTATCTCGAATAGACATCGACTCGCGACCACCCTGCCGCGATTACCAGTTCACTCCCCTGTACCCTGGATCACATACCCCTAATGTCTGCCACACTAGAGCCACAACAAGCCGCGAAGCCAGAGAGCGCGCCAGCACCGGAAAAAATCTCGGGCGGCCATCTCGTTGCAAAAGCACTGAAGAATGAAGGGATCGATGTCATTTGGACGCTCTGCGGCGGCCACATCATCGATATCTACGACGGTTGCGTCGACGAAGGGATCAAGATCATCGACGTGCGCCACGAACAGGTTGCCGCGCACGCCGCCGACGGTTACGCACGGATGACAGGCAAGCCGGGATGCGCTGTTGTCACCGCGGGGCCGGGAACCACCGATGCAATCACCGGCGTGGCGAACGCATTCAGAGCCGAGAGTCCCATGTTGCTGATTGGCGGTCAGGGTGCGCTCACGCAGCACAAGATGGGATCTCTGCAGGACCTGCCGCACGTGGACATGATGACCCCGATTACGAAGTTCGCCGCGACCGTTCCGTCGACGGAGCGCATCGCCGACATGGTGAGCATGGCTTTCCGCGAATGCTTCAACGGCGCGCCGGGTCCCTCGTTCCTGGAAATCCCGCGCGATGTGCTCGACGGCAAGGTGGATGTCAGCAAGGCGGTTGTGCCGCAAGCGGGCCGCTACCGCGCGTCGACGAAATCAGTCGGCGATCCCGAGGACATCCAGAAACTTGCTGACATACTCGTGAACTCAGAACGTCCTTGCGTGCTGTTTGGAAGCCAGGTGTGGACATGCCGCGGCACCGAGGCAGCGAAGGAGTTTTCGCGCAAACTGAACATTCCCGCATATGTGAACGGCGCTGGCCGCGGGACATTCGCGCCTGGTGATCCCAACTATTTCCACCACACGCGCAAGATGGCGTTCGAGAAGGCGGACGTAATCGTGATCGTGGGAACGCCATTCGATTTCCGAATGGGTTATGGCAAGCGTCTGCGCGCCGACGCGACCGTTATTCAAATCGACATGGACTACCGCACCGCGGGCAAAAACCGCGACGTGTCGCTGGCGCTGGTTGGCGATGTGGGCGCCATAATCGACGCAGTAACGGCCGCATCAACCGGACGACTGAATACGGGCGCGAGCACGCGGCAGTCATGGATGGCCGAACTGCGCGCCGCTGAAGGAAAGGCCTACGAGAAGTTGCTTCCCGAATTCAGGTCGGATGCGATTCCAATCAATCCCAATCGCGTCGCTTATGAGTTGAATGATTTCATGACCGAAGACACGATCTACATCGGTGATGGCGGCGACGTAGTCACGATAAGCGCGCAAGCGGTGCAACCAAAATCGCCGGGCCATTGGATGGACCCGGGCCCACTCGGCACACTTGGAGTCGGCGTCCCATTCGCGATGGCGGCAAAGTTCGTGCATCCCAACAAGGAAGTGCTGGTGTATTTCGGGGACGGCGCGTTCACGCTCACCGGCTGGGACATGGAAACCTGCGTGCGTTTCAAACTTCCCTTCCTCGGCGTGATAGGAAACAATTCCTGCATGAATCAGATCCGCTGCGGACAGATCAACAAATACGGCAAGGAGCGCGGCGACATCGGCAACATTCTGGGCGATGTTCCTTTTGAGAAGTTCGCGCAGATGCTGGGCGGTTATGGCGAAGCGGTGCGCGATCCCAAGGACATCAAGCCTGCGCTACTGCGCGCGCGTGAAGCAGTGAAGTCGGGCGTGCCGGCGCTCGTGAACATTTGGGTTGACCGGGATGTTTGGGCGCCGGGAACGAAGAATCAAACCATGTACAAGTGATTCGTCATTCCGGCGAAAGCCGGAATCCATTTTCCTTCAAACATGGATTCCGGCTTTCGCCGGAATGACGACATCACAGCAGTCGACTACTCTCTCACGGAACCAAAGAAACAATGGGTCAAGCACTCGAAGGCGTCAGAATCCTCGACATGTCCCACGTCCAAATGGGTCCGTCAGCTACTCAGATACTCGCGTGGCTCGGTGCTGATGTCATCAAGATAGAATTGCCCGGACGCGGCGATATCACGCGGGGACAGCTGCGCGACATTCCCGATGTCGACAGTCTCTATTTCACGATGCTCAACTGCAACAAGCGCAGCGTGACGATCAATGTCAAAACACCGCGCGGCAAGGCGATCATGGAGCGCCTCATCAAGGAGTGTGACATTCTCGTTGAGAACTTCGGCCCCGGTGTGCTGGACAGACAGGGGTTTGGTTGGGAAGTGATTCAGAAACTCAATCCGAGAATGATTTTCGCAACAGGAAAAGGATTTGGCGCCGGCCCATATCAGGATTGCAAAGCATATGAAACTGTAGCGCAGGCTACCGGCGGCGCGATGAGCACAACCGGGTGGGACAACGGACCGCCGACGAGCACTGGTGCACAAATCGGCGACTCCGGGACTGGTATGCATCTCGTTGCCGGAGTGCTGGCCGCGCTGTATCAGCGGGAGCACACCGGCAAGGGACAGAAAGTGGAAGTGGCAATGCAGGACTGCGTGCTCAACCTGGTGCGCGTGAAGATGCGCGACCAGCAGCGCATTACGCGGGGTCCGCTGACCGAGTATCCGCAGTATCCCGACACAGCATTTGGTGACATGGTTCCGCGCGCCGGCAACGCATCGGGCGGAGGACAGCCAGGCAACGCGCTCAAATGCAAGCCGGGCGGGCCGAACGACTACTGCTATGTCATCATTCAGCCACCGGGGTGGGAGCCGCTGATGAAGCTGGTGGGACGCGAAGAGCTGATCACCGATCCCGCTTATGCAACGCCGGCCGCGCGATTGACACACCTCCCCGATTGCTGGGCGATAATCGAGAAGTGGACGCAGCAATACACCAAGTTCGAGGTGATGGAGAAGCTGAACGAGGTGGACGTTCCCTGCGGGCCGATACTCGACATGAGAGAACTGATGGAGGACGCGTCTCTCGCCAAGCGCGGCATTGTAGTGGATGTAAAACACAAGGAGCGCGGCATTTTCAAAACAGTTGGATGTCCAATCAATCTCTCCGATTCTCCCGTGCAGGTGGTCACGTCGCCTCTGCTTGGTGAGCACACGGATGAGATACTTCGCGATCTGCTGAAGTACAGTGACGAAGACATCACAGCGGCGCGCAAAGAAGGCGCGATCTAGCACAACAATTCGTCACCCCGGCGAAAGCCGGGGTCCATGTTCAACAAAAATGGATTCCGCCCCGGCTTTCGCCGGGGTGACGTTGATAAGCGGAATGACACGATCACGGCGAATTTACGGAGGAGTGATGCGATACGATCAGACGGTGGTGAGCGCCGTACTGGAAGGAGTGCGGAAGGCGGGACGGAACTCGCTCACTGCACCGGAAGCAAAAAAATTGTGCGAAGCATATGGAATCCCGCTGCCGAAAGAGGCGCTTGTCACCTCAGCAGCCGAAGCCGCGAGTAATGCAATACTGATCGGCTTCCCGGTCGCGCTCAAGATCGCATCGCCCGACATTCTCCATAAGACCGAAGCGGGCGGCGTTCTCACAGGCATCAACTCAGCAGCCGATGCGGAGAGCGGCTACAAGACCATCATCGACAACGCGCGTGGCTACAAAGCAGACGCGAGGATACTCGGTGTTCAGGTGCAGCAGATGGTGACGGAAGGACGCGAGGTCGTGGTTGGCGCCGTGTCGGATCCCAGCTTTGGCAAACTTGTAGCGTTCGGACTGGGTGGCATACTCGTCGAAGTCCTGAAGGACGTGACCTTCCGTCTCGCGCCCGTCACAAGCAAGGACGCCATGGAGATGATCGACGGCATCGCTGGCGCTGACATTCTGCGCGGTGTGCGCGGAATGGACCCAGTGGACCGCGGCGCACTCGCGAAAATCATCGAGAGCGTTTCGCAGCTGGTGCACGATTTCCCGGTGATCGCGGAGATGGATCTCAATCCAATCTTCGCCACTGAAAATGGCGCTATCGCGGTGGACGCTCGCATCGTCGTTGATTTCGAGCCGCACGTGCAGCGCTTCCGCCCCGAGCCCGCCGACATTATCACGGCGATGCGCAAGATCATGCAGCCGAAAGCAGTCGCCGTAATCGGTGCATCTGGTGAAGATGGCAAGATCGGCAACAGTGTGATGAAGAATCTCATCAACGGTGGATACAAGGGCGACATCTACCCGATCAATCCCAAGGCCGACGAGATACTCGGCAAGAAGTGCTACAAGAGTGTGAAGGACATCCCGGGCCCGGTAGACGTGGCCATCTTTGCCATCCCCGCGAAGTTCGTGGCCGATGCCCTGCGCGAGGTCGGCGAAAAAAAGATCGCGGGTGCGATTCTCATTCCTTCCGGTTTTGCAGAAGTCGGCGAAGTTGAATTGCAGAACCAGATGCTGGCGGTTGCGCGAGAGTACAATGTGCGCGTGATGGGCCCCAACATTTACGGCTACTACTACACACCGCAGAATCTCTGCGCCACATTCTGCACGCCCTACGATGTGAAGGGCAAGGCAGCGCTGTCGTCTCAGAGCGGCGGAGTGGGAATGGCGATCATCGGCTTCAGCCGCTCAGCAAAGATGGGCGTATCGGCGATTGTCGGGCTGGGCAACAAATCCGACATCGATGAAGACGATCTGCTCACATTTTTCGAGCAGGACGACAACACGCAGGTGATCGCGATGCACGTGGAAGACCTCAAGGACGGCCGGTCATTCGCCGAGGTCGCGTCGCGCGTGTCGAAGAAGAAGCCTGTAATAGTACTCAAGGCGGGGCGCACCGCAATGGGTGCCCGCGCCGCCGCATCGCACACGGGCGCGCTCGCGGGCAATGACAAGGTGTACGAGGATGTCCTGCGGCAGTGCGGAGTGATTCGCGCGCGTTCGCTCAACGACATGCTGCAATTTGCGCGTGGGCTTCCCAAGCTTCCTACGCCAAAGGGTGAGAACATTCTGATCATCACTGGCGCCGGTGGGTCAGGGGTGTTGTTGTCCGACGCCTGCGTGGACAACGGACTGCAGCTGATGAAGATGCCGGATGATCTCGACAAGGCATTCCGAAAGTTTATTCCGCCATTCGGTGCCGCAGGGAATCCAGTCGACATCACTGGTGGTGAACCGCCAACAACATATCGCAACACTATTAAACTCGGGCTCGAGGATGAGCGCATCCATTCACTCATACTCGGCTACTGGCACACGATAATCACGCCGCCGATGGTATTTGCCAAGCTGGTTGCAGAAGTGGTTGAAGAAGGACGCCAGAATGGAATCAACAAGCCAATCGTAGCGTCGCTCGTGGGCGACGTTCAGGTTGAGGAGGCGTCGGAGTATCTCTACGATCGCGATATCGTGGCATACCCGTACACAACCGAGTTGCCTGTTGTGGTACTCGGAGCGAAGTACAGGTGGGCGAGGGCAGCCGGCCTGTTGTGAAAGCCATTGTAATCGCCCGGCCTGGCGGACCCGAAGTACTCGAGCTCCGCGACGTACCAACGCCTGAGCCCACGGCCAGCGAAGTCCGCATCCGAGTTCGGGCCTTCGGAATCAATCGTGCGGATCTGCTTCAGCGCCGCGGACTCTACCCTGCGCCGGCCGATGCACCGCAGGACATTCCCGGCCTCGAATTCGCGGGTGAGATCGATGCCATCGGCGCTGGCGTAAACGGTCCAGCCAGGGGCGACAGGGTGATGGGAATTGTGGGCGGTGGATCGTATGCAGAGTTTCTGGTAACGCCGGCCGATCAGGTGTTGCCGATTCCGACGGCGCTGTCGTATGAAGATGCAGCTGCAATTCCCGAGGCCTTCCTTACGGCACACGACGCACTCGAACAACTGGCGGTTGCAGCAGGTGAATGGGTACTTGTCCACGCAATCGGGAGCGGAGTTGGAACAGCGGCGCTGCAGCTCATTCGTGCACGCGGTGCACGTTGCATCGGAACCAGCCGCACGCGCGACAAACTCGATCGCGCAACCGCACTTGGCATGGACGCTGGTATCGATATCACCAGTGAAGAATTGGTCGCAACAGTTCGCAGAATCACCGGGCGCGGCGCCAACGCGGTCGTCGACCTCGTTGCGGGCTCTTCTTTCACGGATACGCTCAAGTCAATGGCGCCGAAGGGCCGTTTGATTGTTGTCGGCCTTACCGGTGGCAACAAGGCCGAGGTGGATCTGAGCATTGTGTTGCGCAACAGACTGCGGATTGTAGGAACGGTGTTGCGCTCGCGATCCTACGAAGAGAAGAGCGCACTGACGAAATCATTCCTGAACGGCCCGCTTGCGCTTTTTGACGCTGGGAAGCTGACCGCGATCGTCGATCGCCTCTTCGCATTTGAAAACACACGCGATGCTCACGAGTATGTCGAGGCCAACGCGAACTTCGGAAAGGTTGTAGTTCGGCTCAGCTAACCAGGGGGTGTACGCTCTGGATCAGCGACGCGCCGCTTGTCTGTTAAGCCGGTACACCACCACGCTCTCCACTCCGTCGGCGTCACGCGCCGAGGTAAGCACAAAGTTGTCGCCCAGTTGTGGCTTCATGTGTACGTACGGCGCGTGGCGACGGACCAGAAAGGGCGGCGAACGCAGTGAATAGCGCAAGCGTCCATCCACGTCGAATACGAACCAACGCGGCTGAGTTCCAGCCATAAGCCCGGCCGGCAAGTACTCGCGCAGCCAGATCCCACCGCTCTGGTCAACCATCATGTCGCTGAAGGATGGGAAGACTTCGGGAAGTTGCGCTTGATCGTACAGCTCCCGCATTGCTCGTCGTGCCTCGGCGAGCTTGGCATCGGGCGATGGAGCAGTGCTTCCTGAGGAAGCAGGGAATACGTCGGCGCGATCGTATTTCGGTGCTTCATCTGCAACCCGGATGACACGTTCGAGCGAACCGTCGAGCCGGAATACCTTGACCTCGAACCTCTTGGCATCCGCGTAGTAGAACCGCTCCCCGCGGGCTGCCCAGATCACCTGTGGATGTGGCTCATCGAAGGCGACATTCACCACGCCACGACGCCTCTCACTTCTGCTGTAGACGAAACTACCGAAGCGAGCCAGTGTGTTTCCCTCCTCGTCCACACGGAAGAAAGCGACGCTGTCCTCACAGAATCCTTCACGGCGACTCCCGCCACAAACGTTCAGAAAGTCACTGATCAGGAGACTGCCATCGCTGAAATAGCCTTCGTGTACATGCGACGTCATCGGCGGTTTGGCGCGCGTTTCCTTCAACTTGGGGCGATAGCGGCGCACGAAGCCGAGCGCAGGGTCAAGGATACTGGCGCGTGATCCCTCGTTGTCCATCACGGCGATGGAATCGCCGCCATGTGGGTAGATATGCGTGAGCCATCCGTATTCACCAGGTCCCACGCCTTCGCGTCCAACCCTCTTTAGAAACTTTCCTGTTGAATCAAAAAGGCGCAGTTCATGGGCCATCGCATCGGCGATGAGGATTGTCCCATCGCTGCGCCGCAGCATTCCCACGAGAGTGCCGATCATGTATTCTGCCGCCCCGGCAACTACACCGATGCGAACGACTGCAGCGGTGTCGATCGACAAGGCCGCCGTGTCGGCCATGTGGAGCCCCGCATTCTCAACGATCGTAACACCGTTCTCGATTGTGATGCGCGGCTCGACGTCGGGCCGCGCGCCGCCGCCGTCGCAAGCAAGAACAAGAGCCAGCAAGAAAATGGAGAAGCGTTGTGTCACTGGGAAAAAGTTAATTGCGGGACTTGCTTCCTGCTTACCGGAGAAGGTTTTGGCATCGCCGGCCCAGATCAGTCAAGGGACCTGGCGACTACGCAACTTCGAGAGACTCCGCGGAGGAAGTGCGCGCCGGTCCTGCTGAAGTGTGAAGCCGATGCGCGGACGCCCTCGCCGCGCGATGTCTCCCTCGAGAAGCTTTCTCATTGCGTCGAACACAATTGCGAACTTGCCGTCGTATTTCTCCTCGAGTTCATCGATGCGAGCGGCGAGATCACGATGCGTCGACACCAGCTCGCGCAACCGAACGAACGCGCGCATGATCGCAATGTTTACCTTGATTGCGCGTTGACTTTTCAGCACGCTGGAAAGCATGGCGACCCCCAACTCCGTGAAAACGCGAGTAGGCTTCCTGCGCCCGCCGTGCGAACTTGAAATCACAGATTGTGATATCAAGTTTGCGAGCTTCGCGTGGTCAACCACGAATGCGAAGTCCACCGGAAACCTTGAAATGTTTCGTGCCACGGCTTGATTGAGCGCTGCTGTGGTGACGCCGTACAGGGAGGCAAGATCCCTGTCCAGCATGACTCGAACGTCGTTCACCATTACGATCCTGTGTTCCATGGCGGGTGAGGCCACGATCGCTGTGTGTCGCGAAGGGCGACTGATCTTCTTTTTGGGCATGGTCTGAACATTCTCACTTTGTCGCGCGGATGCGTCATCGTTTTGTTGCACGGGCCATCCTTTCCGTTCTGGAAGCGTGTTTGGGGAGAGGCTGGTGTCCTGAAACCCACGCAGTGGATCGAGGCCTCGCGAAATAGTCGAGCCCGCTCCCTTGGCTGTTCACGAGTTCGCTTGTGTCAAAATCCTGGAACCTGCGCCGTCGCGCGAGTGTCATATGAAGGATGGCCAATAGCAGCGTAGCGGCCTGGTTCAGACGGCCGCAGCATATTTCAGAATCAGTTACGGAGAGGGGCCCAGGAATCCCGGCGCCTCTCTCTCTTTTGCCCAGTCTCGCCGTCTGGCCGGCGCCACGAGTGGTGCTTGTAACAAGCGATCTGCACCTCGGCGACGCGAGTACGACTCATCGCTCCAATCGACGCGGTGAGGAACGTTGCCCGGATGCTGCATTCCGCCGCTGGCTCAACTTCTACAAACAGGAAGCGAGTGAAGGCGCCCTTCTTGTCCTTAACGGCGACACATTCGACTTCCTCCGGGCATTCAAGGCACCGCGCACGCCTGAGGACTTCGGCGCCTGGGCGGCGCTGTTGCCGGAGCAACTGAAGCACAAGGCAACCGCATCGGGCATCTCGCGTGCCGAACGCAGATTCGGCCTCAAGGCAGAAGTGCACAAGTCAGTCTGGAAGGTGCATGCGATCGCCGCGGCGCACCCCAAATTTTTCGCTGCGATAGCTGACTGGATTTCGCGCGGTGGGCGACTGCTGGTGGTCAAGGGGAATCACGATCTGGAGTTGCATTGGCTGGAAGTGTGCAACGCAGTGACGCACGAACTTACGACTCACATGAGTGGGATTGAGAACGCTGCGAATGTTGCGCGTGAGCGCATCCTCTTCAGCGAGGAAGGCGTAACGCTCGACAACATCTGGATCGAACACGGACATCGCTGGGAATCCCACACCGCCGTCAGCGGAGCAGCAACATCCGGAGATGCTCTGGGCAGGCTGCGAGTTCCGCGCAGCGCCGTGGCGTGCAAGTATCTCTTCAATGTTCTCGACCGCGGCCAGGATGCTGTTCAGGGAAGGTTTGGACTACCGCTGTTGCTCTCACTGATGGCGCGAGGCGCGACAGCTTTGTTGCTGCATGGGTTTATCGAGGTGCTGATACCGGTTCTGCTCTTTGCATCCATGATGCACCGATCAGTCTCGGCGCGCATATCGGCGCTGATTCACGGAATCGGCTCCGGTCTTCTGTCACGCAGATCGGTCCGCAACGTTGCGAGAGGAGCACGGGAAGTACTTTCGCAGCCTCCAGTCACACAAACGTGGCCGGTCACCCGATACGCAGTCATGGGGCACACCCATGTACAACAGGTCAGTCAACTCTCCACGTCGTCGGGGCCCGCGGTTTATGTCAACACGGGCTCGTGGAGTCCTGGATGGAGCTTATCGCCGCGCAAGAGGAAGCGTGACCCGCAGTATCGCTTCGCGAAGTTCTTGCGCGAGAACGACAACGTGTATTCGTTTTCGGCGCTTGTGTGGGACGAAGTAAACGGCACCTCGCGGCACGCGGTCGACAAACTGGCTAGCTGAACTTCCAGTTACCTGGCAATCCGCGCCAAACGACATTCCAGCCGCCGGCGCCTCGAACGACAACGAATAGTGCGGTCACGATGTGACCATGTCCGGGTGCGACCCAGTCTGCCCAGCCCATGAAGACGCGCAGAAAAGCGCTGTCGCCTCGCACCTCGATTTCAGAGAAGTTGTAAGTGGAAATGTTCGGGGTCGAAGGGCCGGTCGTATCCGTGGTAAGTCTGGCATTCAAAACTTGCGCAACGGCGCGATACTGCGAAAGCAATTCATTGGCACCTGGCAACAAACATTGACCCGGTCCCTTGAAGCACCAGGTCTCGGTGGACACAGACACACGATGGGGATACCGAGTTCTAGTCGAATCCACGTTCGGGCCCGTTCCGAGGAGCCTGCCGCGATCGAGTGCAATCTCTCGAGCCACGGCGATTAGAACGGCACTGTCGGGCCGCTGCGCCGATAGCTGCGACGTCGAGACGACAAGTAGCAACAGCAGACCAAGAATACGCATGATCAGTCCAGGAAGGCGAGGAAGAACGCGCGCGCGAATGGTGACGTGAGCAACTCGCCGGCGCCGAGTGCAAAGGGAGCACTGAGCATCTCGTTGTTGGCAAGCAGAACGAACGTTAGGTGCTTTGCCGGCAAATGCACAATGAGCGTTGACGTGCCCGTCCACAGACCATAGTGCCAGTAGGTCAGCTCTCCGTGATATCGCTGCACGAACCAGCCGATCGCGTATGGGAGGGAATCCCCCGCGCTTATGACAGGCGAAAACATTCTTGCCTTGGACGGTTCCGAAAGGAGTGCGGTGCCATTCAGTGAGCGCACAAAGAGCGCCACGTCGCGCGGCGATGACACGAGTCCCGCTGCAGTTCCAAAATACGTCTGATACTCGCTTGCGATGTTCCCCCTTTGCTTTGGCAGGTAGTCATATCCCCGCGCGAGGCTGTCGGTAAACGCTGAGCGGTTGAGCTCAGTGACATCGAATCTGACCTGGTTGCGCGGATCGGGTGCGGTGTGCTGCAGCTGCAGTGGCCGGCGAATGCGCTGGTTGAAGAGAGCGACAAATGATTGGCCAGTGACCTGTTGCAAGATGCCGTCGAGGAGACCGAATCTGTCGCCATTGTAGTAGAACGCGCTTCCCGGCAATCCCTGCGATGTGTGTGACATCAAATGCCAGACTCGCACGGTATCCTGTTCGGTGAGATGGATTCCAAAATCGCTCACCGGCTGTTCCAGACGCAGACGTCCCTCCTGCACAAGCTGCATTGCGACCGCTGCGGCGAAGGGCTTTGTCAGAGAAGCAAGGTGATAGAGTGTGCCGTTCGTTGCAGGACTGTTGCTCGCGATATTTCGCTGACCGTATGCCCCCTCCCAAATGACTTCATCATTGCGCATCACAACGCCGGATAGTCCGGGGATGTGGTAGTACTCTCGCAGCCTGTCTATTGTGGCGCCGAAGTCGGCGGGGGAAATGTCCGAAGGCAAGCTCGGGCCGGACGACGCACACGATAGGCCTGGGGCGAGCGCAATTGCTACGGCAATGCTTCGAAGGGACAGGGAATGCATGACAGGATAGTACCTCATCCGCGAGGAGATGGTCCATCTTTCCAAGCGTTCTGTAGCAGGGCATCTTGTTGTCGTCACTACCACAAGCTGAAATGCACTCCAAAAAAAGAAATGATGAATTCCGTTTTCGCGGGAATGACGGGACGGACCTTCGCCAAAGGATCTCGAACATGAATATCAATCGTCGCCAGTTACTAGCCTCGTTGACCGCCGGATTTGCCTCGACGGCTCTCGGCTGCGGCAGTGAATCACGCAGTGCAGCAGCAATTGCGACGCAACAACCGCGGGCCATCAAGCTGCCGACCGGTGATATTGACTGGACCGCGGTGCGTGAACTCTTCCCACTCCGATCGGACTGGACACACCTCGCAAGCTTTCTCTTCGTCTCGCATCCGAGACCGGTGGCAGAGGCAATCGAAACGTTCCGCGCAAAGATCGATGCCGATCCACCCTGGATAGAGGCCGCGGCATACACCGATTCAGAGGGTCGACCCTTCAGGGCAATCAAGGCCGCTCTCGCGCAATACCTCGGCGGGAAACCGGAGGAGCTGTGTCTCACTTCCAACACGACCACTGCACTCGCGCTGGCATGGAACGGACTGCGCATCCGAGCCGACCATAACATTCTCACCACCGAGCATGATCACTACGTGCATCACGAGTGCATCCGTTTTGCCGCGGAACGCTCGGGTTGTACCGTGAACAGGATTTCGCTCCATGACAAGCCCGAGAACGCCAACGCCGCCGAGATTGTCGCGCGCCTGGAGCACGCAATTACTTCGAAGACGAGAGCGATCGGCATCACCTGGGTGCATTCGGCGTCGGGGGTAAAGCTTCCGATCGCGCAGATAGCTGAAGCTGTGGCGCGGGCAAATCGCGGACGCGCCAGCGCGGACAGATGTCTCCTGATTGTCGACGGAGTGCACGGCTTTGCCAATCAGGACGTGAACGCAGCACAACTCGGCGCAGACTTTTTTGCATCTGGCACACACAAGTGGCTCTTCGCGCCTAGAGGCACTGGATTTCTATGGGGGCGGTCGGACGTGTGGCCGGAAATGCGTCCCACCATTCCGAGCTTCGATGCCGATGCAGAGGAGGTATTCCTGGCCTGGATGGACAAGAAGGCACCACCGCCAACAAAGGCAGCGGCTATTTCACCCGGTGGGTTTCTGGCCTATGAGTATTTCCTGGCGATACCGGCCGCGGTGGAACTCCACAACAGCATTGGGCGCGACCGAATCGCCGCGCGGATTGCGGAGCTCAATGCGATGTTTCGCGATGGAGCCGCGAAGATGAAAGGAGTGACATTGCATACGCCACTTGCACCGGAACTTTCCGCAGGCATTTCCTGCTTCGAAGTCGCTGGCGTGAAGGCGGAAGAAGTAACCGCAAAGCTGGCGGAGAAAAAGATCCGGACGAACAACTCGCCGTACAAGATTTCCTACGCGCGTGTGGCTGCGGGAGTAATGAACTCACCAGCGGAGATTGAAAGCGTTCTTCGTGAGATCAGAGCGTTGGCCGGCTAGACGCTGGAAGGTGGCTACTGCGTGAGCAGTCGCTCCAGGGATGGCAGCAACTGTTCCACATCATCGGTCGCAACGCGCCAGACTATGTCCGGATCGACATGATCGTAGCCGTGCACGATGCGGTTTCGCATGCCGATCATCTGGCCCCACGGCAATTCCGGGTTTCTCTCGCGAAACGCTGCCGATGTTCTGCTTGCGCTCTCGCCCAGGAGCTGGATGAGATGGAGAAGTGCCAACTGGCGTACGTCGTCCGCCTCGAGCGATTCACGCGTGTATCCTCTGACAATCGACCGTATGCGCTGAACGGTGTCGAACATTTGCTCAATGGCCATGCGATCATCGTGCGGCATACAGCACTCGTGCTGTTGCGAGGACTCTCTCGCGCATACGCGGCGACAATCCCTTCACGGTAACAAGATCCACACGACGGCCGCCGAAAAGAGGTGCGAGCAACCCGGCAACGGTGATGATACCCAGGCCAGGCGTTCGTCCAGGTTCGAACTCCACAGCTATGTCGACGTCACTCTCCGGAGTGGCATCGCCCCGCGCGACAGATCCAAAGAGGGCCAGCCAAACGATGTGATGGCGGCGACAGAAGTCGCTCAGTGCATCGCGGTCAACATCGATGACCGCTTTCCCCGATCCAGGCATCTGTTTTCCAGGGCGTGCGACGGAGTCGCGTCGCTCCTTTTGACTGGACGCTCGATCCAGGATGCCAAGCAGCTCCGAATTGAGACTGCGGCGTCCGGATTTCGCCGTTTGGCGCAAAACCCGGAGGGTCGCGTCAGGAACGCCGCGTAAGCTGATGGTGCGTTTTGCCATGACTGCAATATGACTTCATAATGCAGTCAGCACAAGTCAATCGACTCTGGTGCCGTACCGCGGCTCAATCCTCCCCTTGCACCCGATCCCTGAAGGCAAGACCGAAGAACAACATCACCACCGCAGCAAATGCAGCTGGTATCAACCAGAAATTGTGCCATTGGTCCAGCGTCAGCCCCGTGGATCCAGCGAGGAAGCGGTTGTAAACGTTCCCAGCCACCTGCGCACCGATGAGCATTCCGACTCCGTAGGTCACGAACACGAACAGCCCCTGCGCCTGACCGCGAATGGCGGCAGTTGACTTCTTGTCGACGTATATCTGCCCCATCACGAAGAAAAAGTCGTAGCAGATACCGTGCAGCAGAATTCCGCCGGCAATCATCCAGAACACGGAGCCGTGCGCGCCGAGCGCGAAGAGAACGTAACGCAGCACCCAGGCACCCATCCCAACCAACAACATTTTCTTCACGCCGAGTCGCACAAAGAAGAGCGGCATGAGCAGCATGAAGACGACTTCGGACATCTGCCCAAGTGTTTGTGTGGCGGCAATGTTGCGCACGCCGGCAGCGCCCAGGAAGATTTGTGTAAAGTTGTAGTACGCCGCGAGCGGGATGCAGATCAGCAGTGAGCTGATGATGAATACGTAGAACGGCCGGCTGCCCAGTTGCTCGAGTGCATCAAGGCCAACTATGCTGCGGACAGAAACTTTGCGCCCCGCGCCCGAGGGAGGAGTGTGCGGCAAGGTGAAGCTGTAGACGCCCAGGAGAATGCTGGCGACGCCCGCGGTATACAGCGGTAGCGCCGTTCCCTCGGGCAGCTCGGTCACGAAACGTCCCAGAACGAAGCTGATGAAGAGTCCCGCGACTATCCAACCGATGGTGCCGAACACTCTAATGAGCGGGAATTGTTTTTCCTGGTCCGTAATGTTGTGGAACGCGAGCGAGTTGGAGAGCCCCAGGGTGGGCATGTAACAGAGATTGTAGAGGAGCAACAGGAGAATGAAGAGCTGCGGGTTGGCGATCGTCTGTGGCGCCGCAAGCAGCACGACGCCGCCGAGCAGGTGCAGCACGCCCAGTACCTTCTCGGTGGCGAAGTAGCGATCGGCGATGAGCCCTAGGAAGAAAGGCGCAATGATCGCCGCGATCGGGTTCACGGTGTAGGGCCAGTGGGTGAGCGTCTCCATCCCGCTCTTTGTCATGTAGACAGCGATGGTCGTGTACCATGCGCCCCAGATGAAGAACTGCAGGAACATCATGGCGCTCAGTCGCGCGCTCAGCGCTCGGTTCATACTGGCTTCATCCTCGGTAGCACACCACGCTTGTCATTCCCGCGAAAGCGGGAACCCATGTTGGAGAAAAATGGGTTCCCGCTTTCGCGGGAATGACAGCTAAGTGCATCAGACCGTCGGCCTGACGTTCGCGTTGAGACGGAAAAGGTTCTTGGGATCGTACTTGTTCTTCGCAGCCACAAGTCGATCAAGGTTGCTCTTGTAGTTCGCCGCGATCGTTGCCGCAGTTGCGTCAATTGCCACGTCGTTGACGTAGAATCCAGAGGTGAAACGCTCGAGCTGCGAAAAGTATTGCCGGCCATACTGGACATGCGCGCTCCCGTCAGTGGCTGACGGCCAACCGGCGACAACGAGCATGGTGGCGATTGCGTCGCGATGCACGAACGCGGTGGAATTGGCGGCGACTCGGCTGATGGCACCGCCGCCAGGCACGAGCACCACCGTGCTCATCCGCGACGGATCAGCACGGAAGCCATCAACAACTGCAGACACAAAATCCGGCGTGATGTTGTTCACGAATCCGCTCTTGAGATACACGGCCAGTGCTCTGGGATCTGCGATGTCACCTGAGCGTTGGACTGCCACGTACGGCATGGCTTTCACGTCGTCGACGAGCGGAGTCCCGAGCCTTCGGAGAGGCGCGAGAGCGCGCTCCGCTCCACTGGCAGGGCCGCAATAACAAACTGGGAATCCCGCTACCCCTGGCGCTCCTCCCGGTGGCTGCGCCATCACTGCGTCGAAGGTCAACTCGTCGGGTGCCGTTCTCATGTAATCTCCAAAGACAGTGAGAACTTCGCGCGCCCTGGCGATCGGATACATGATCTGGCCCGCGATGACGTTGCGCTGCATCGGATGCAGCTGAAACTGGAAGTCCGTCACGATGCCGAAATTCCCACCGCCGCCACGTACGCCCCAGAAGAGGTCCGCATTTTCACTCCTGCTCGCGTGACGCCACTCCCCGTCCGCCGTGACTATGTCAACGGCGAGGAGGTTGTCGATCGAAAGTCCGAATTTTCGGGCCACCCGGCCAAAGCCACCACCGGTGACGAGCCCTCCCACACCAGTGTGCGACACAGTGCCCAATGGAGTGACCAGGTCGTACGGAGCAGTCTCCACATCGACATAGCCCAGAAGTGTTCCGCCCGTGACGCGCGCGACTCGCGCCTTGGGATCGACGTGAACAGCGCGGAAGAGAGACAGGTCGATCATCATTCCGCGGTCGCAAGTCGACTGCCCCGAGAAACTGTGGCCGCCGCATTTCACAGCGAGCAGGAGTCCCCTGTTATCGCGCGCGAAATTGACCGCGGTACGGATGTCAGCCACGCCCGTCGGTTGCACGATCAGCGCGGGACGTTTGTCGAATGATGGATTGAGAATGCGTCGTGCCTGATCGTAACCATCGTTGCCCGGCAGCAGCAGTCTGCCTCGCAACCTTGCGCGCAGGTCGGAGATAGCCTGTCCCCTGAGCGTGATTTGCTGGCCGTCGCCCGTGATCGCATCGAGGTCGCCCTGTTGCGGCGTGGCCTGCTGCCAGGCGGCACCGAATGCGAAGTGACGCGGAATTGAAAGCGAAGCCGCAGTGGCAACAGCTGACGAGATGAAGGTCCGTCGTCTCATGACATGCCTCCCGTACCCAAATGGTGAGTAACCCACACGGCGCAAACCATACGGCGCTAATCGACTCTTGTCGAGAGGTCGCACTATTGAGCCGGATGGTCATTGACATCCGCACGCGTCAGGCGACCTTAGAGCAACCGCGGTCAACAATCGAAGGGAGGCAGAATGGGGCAGGCCAGATTATTCGTCGTGCTCACGTTGATGGGCGTCACGGCAGCATGCGAAGGGGGTTCGTCGGCTGGTAGCACGAATGCAGCCGCACCACAATCGATGCCTGATGCAGTTACCGCGGACCCGCCGCACTACGCGGTGCTTTTCGAGAATGATGTCGCTCGTCTTCTCAGGATCAAGTATCCGGTGGGTGCGAAATCCGTAATGCATTCTCACCCGGCCGGATGTGGCATCATACTGGTTGATCAAACAATGAAATTCACGCTGGTGTCGGGAGACACCACACCAACTTCAACGGCGCATACTTCAGAAGTATCATGCTTCGATGAGGAAGTGCACCTGCCCGAGAATGTCGGCAAAGCTGAGGCGGAGTTGATCCTTCTCGAGCTCAAGAACCGCAAGACATTCGACAATTTGCAAACCGGGCGCAGCATCACCATTGCATCAGCGGGCAACGTACCCGAAGCGGTGGCAGCTGACCCGCGTCACTACGCTGTACAGTTCGAGAACGACGTGGTGCGCCTCGTTCGAATCAAGCTCGCAGCCGGCGAGAAGTCCGTGATGCACGCCCACCCGGCACACTGCGTGGTGTTCATCGACGGCGGCAGCGGCAAGAACACAACACCAGATGGCAAGTCTACAACGTCAAACTTCGAACCGCGCTCTGTGGACTGCGTTGACGCAATGGTGCATCTGCCCGAGAGCACCCACAGCAAATCATCTGAAATCCTGCTGATCGAGTTCAAGAACAAACAGACATTCAAATGAGAGCGTCAGGCATTCCCGCGAAGGCGGGAATCCAGTGTCGTCCTCCCTGGATTCCCGCCTTCGCGGGAATGACAACACTGCACTCACTATCATTCTGGGTATGCCCCAAGAAGCAGCACATCCCCACCAAGCCGCCGACCCTGGCGCCGAGTCGCAGGTCGCGGACGGCATCGAGCATCAGCTCGAGCCGGCCTGGATCAGACTCCAATACATCAGAACAGCGATCAGTCTAATCATCTCCACACCGATCCTGGTTGCCGGCCTTTTGGTTGCCGTGAACCTCAGTGCCATTCCCGCATCTCTTGCACCCGTGCTCTGGGCCCTGCTAGCCATCAAACTCCTCTTCAATACCGTGAAGGGCTACTGGTGGCCGAAATTGAGGTACCATCACGCTCGCTACATGGTCGACGAGAATGGCGTTCAGATCCGTTCCGGGGTTCTGAGCCGCGTGGTCACGAGCGTGCCGCGCTCGCGTGTTCAACATGTAGATCTTTCGCAGGGAATCTGGGAGCGCCGACTCGGACTCGCGAGCCTGACAATTCACACCGCCGCGAGCGGGCACTCACAGGTCCATCTCGAAGGGGTTGGTCCGGCTATCGCGGCTCGAATACGCGACTACCTGTTGCCGCAGGATACCGATGACGCGGTCTGACAACCTGCGTCGCACGCTCAGCATGCTTGCATCACCGTGAGGTCGCCACCCACGTCCGCCACCGGCCAGACCGAGATGCGGCTTCACCCGCTCTCCATTCTGTTCGGATTGGGTGGAGAGCTTCGCAATATCGCGCTTCCGGCCGCAGCGGCACTGCTATTCGCCCGACGAACAGAGGCGTCGTTCGTGGTACAACTTGTCATTGTTCTTGTCATTGCATTGATCGGCGCCGTATGGCGTTTCTACTCCTTTCGCATGCGGTACGCCGAGGGAGAACTCGTGATTCGTACTGGAATATTCAGACGCAACGAGCGACACATTCCGTACAGCAGAATCCAAAGCGTTGATTCCCGGCGCAACGCGTTCCATCAAATGTTCGGCGTTGTGGACGTTGTCATTCAGACTGCTGGCGGGGACGAACCTGAAGCAAAACTGAGCGTTCTGCCGGCGAGTGCGATTGACGAGATCCGGGCGCGCGTGTTCGGATCCCGTGCGGCAGCAGAGCGGCGTACGGACACCGCGCCGGAAACCAACATCCTCGATTCCGCCAGCGACAGTCGCGAGACACTCTTGCGCTTGAGCACGCGAGAGCTGCTTCTGTATGGTTTTATCGAGAATCGCGGGATGATCCTTGTGCTTGCGGCCGTCGGTGTCATGTTCGAGGTCGGCCCCTACGAGGGAATGATCGATAATGCGGTGAACGCCGAGTTTGGAGAGCAGGGCCCTCTACGGGGGTTTGTCACCGGCCTGTTCACCGGCGCGGGACTGCCAATGTGGATGGTGCTTTATGCAGCCATAATCCTCGGCGCAATCCTCCTGCTGGCCCGGATGCTTTCCGTAGTCTGGGCAGCAATACGACTGCACGACTTCACGGTGTCGCGCGTGGGAAATGACTTGCGCGTGGAGTACGGCCTGTTCACTCGCGTGGCTGGAACCGTTCCAATGGACCGCATTACGACTGTGTCTGTGCGCGCGGGTCTCGCGCATCGATTGTTTGCGCGGGCGACACTCAACGTCACCGTCGCTCGCGGAGGACCGTTCGCAAAAGGTGGCGGCGTGCGTGAACCGCTCATACCCATTCTTCGGGAGAGTCGCGTTAACGATATGCTGCGCGAATTGTGGCCCGACCTAGATCTCGAAGACGCGGTGTGGAAACCACTGCATCCGCGAGCTCACGTCCGTTTTCTCCGAGTAGGGATCGTGGGAGCCGCGCTGATCAGCGTGATCTTGTCTCCGGCGCTGAGGCTCTGGGCGTTCGCCGTCTTCGCGCTGTTGACCATCTGGCAGCTGCTCACAGTGAAGAAGCTGGCAGACAGCATCAATTGGACATTGTCCGGGAAGGTCTTTGCCGCGCGCCGCGGGTGGCTGACCCGATACAAGACTCTTGCATGGCTCAACAAGGTGCAGGTCGTGGCGCTGAGCGAGACATTTTTTGATCGCCGCAATGAGATGGCCCGGGTGTCGGCCAGTACGAGTGGAGGCGCGGCAAGCGTATCATACATCTCGCGCGATGCAGCTGTTGAGGCGTTCGCGCGGCTCACGGCGATAGCGGCGCGCACGAAGTTCAGATTGTGACGGACGCGCAAATCGCCGATTGCCAATCGTTCAATCGTCAATCATGCGATTGTTCGATCACTCTACCCGCCGCCACAGCTCTTCCACACGCACCATACTCGTGTTGTAGTTCAGTGATAATGTCCCCTTGATAGTTCATTAGAAATGTCCCCTTCA
>CAZKXZ010000029.1:31360-54574 GCA_964556695.1 uncultured Gemmatimonadales bacterium | reverse complement strand
ATCATGCCCGGCACCGAGGCGTTGCTACACATTTCCGAGATGCGCCACCAGCGTACCGAGCGCACGGAAGATGTCGTCAAGAAGGGCGACCGCGTGAAGGTGAAGCTCGTCGAGCGCGACGAGCGTGGCAGGCTGCGCCTCTCGATGAAGGCTCTCACACCGAAGCCCGAGTCAGGTGAAGGTGGCGGTGGCGGCGATCAATCTGAGTCTGGTGAGAGCCAGGCATCGGGCGGAAATGAAGGTTCGGATAACGGTGAGCGTTCCGAAGGGTCGGGTGGCGATCGCGGCCGACGCCCACCACGCAGCGGCCAGCGCCGCGGTGGACGCAGCGGAAGCGGCAGAGGCCGCGAGCACTAGCACTAGAACCAGCACTACCAGAATGAGTGCCCGCGCCGCGTTCCGCTACGAGGAGGGACTGCAGCGGACGGTGCTCCCGAACGGGCTGACTGTGTTGTCTGAGAGGATACCGGGCGTTCGCTCAGTATCCCTCGGCGCATGGGTGCGTTCGGCCTCCGTTCACGAGCCCATCGAGAGGATGGGTGTCTCGCATCTCCTCGAGCATCTTGTGTTCAAGGGCACCGAGACGCGCAGCGCTCTCGACATCGCGCTGTCACTGGAATCGCTGGGCGGTTCTCTCGACGCATTCACCGGCCGCGAGCACACATCATTCCAGGCGCGAGTTCTCGACGAGCATTTGGAAATCGCCGCCGACGTGCTTGCCGACCTGATCTTCCGGCCACTATTGCGCGGCACGGACCTGGACCTCGAGCGCAAAGTTGTGCTGGAAGAGATCGGAATGGTGGAGGACACTCCCGACGATCTCGTTTTCGAACTGCACAGCGATGCTCTCTGGGGAAAGCAGCCCTATGGCTATTCCATTCTGGGGACGCGGGAGACGGTATCGTCAATGTCGGTGGATGACGTGCGTGACGTGCACGCGCGCGCCTATCATCCACCACATATTGTGCTGGCGGCGGCGGGCAATGTCACTCACGAAGAGTTGCTGGCGATTCTGGAAAAAACGGGGTGGATGGTGCAACCAGGCGGCGGCCTCGCTCAGGACAACGTGGCCGCCCCAGTTGTACTGCCGCCTGTTCGTCTGGCTGTGAATCGTGATTCCACACAAACACATATTGTGTTCGGCTCGACAACGGTGCCTTATCGGGATCCCAGCAGATACTCTGTGGTTCTCGCAGATGTACTGGTTGGTGGCGGGATGAGCTCGCGGCTCTTTCAGCGAGTGCGGGAAGAACTCGGTCTCGCATACTCGGTCTACAGCTACCAGTTTTTCCATCAGATGGTCGGGATCCACGGCGTCTACCTCGGCACATCTCCGGAATCGGCGGAGCAGGCTACCCAGGTTGTCCTCGAAGAACTGGGAACGATCGCGAAGAATGGGTTGCCCGAGAAGGAAGTTGAATCAGGGCGAATGCAACTCAAGGGACAGGTAACGCTGTCGATGGAGAGTGTGAGTTCGCGCATGTTCAGGGCGGCATCGGTGGAACTCTATGGTGAGAAGTACCGCACGCTGGACGAAGTACTCGCCGAGATCGATCGCATCGATGTGAACTCAGTGGGACAGGTCTGTCGCGATTACTTCACCCCTGAACGACAGACCATCGTGAGTCTCGGCAAACAACCATAACAATCAGTGACTCAGTCATGAGAATAGGCGTACCGAAAGAGATCAAGACCAACGAAAACCGTATCGCGCTGGTGCCCGCGGGCGCGGAAGCGCTGGTGAGCGCTGGACATGAAGTGTTCATCGAACACAGTGCCGGCGAAGGCAGCGGGTTTCTGGATGACGCATATGTGGTGGCAGGTGCCAAAATCAGCCCCGACGCGGACGCGGTGTGGAAGTCGGCAGACATGATAATGAAGGTGAAGGAACCGATCGAAGTCGAATGGCCGCGCATGCGATCGGAGCAATTGATATTCACCTACTTCCATTTCGCGGCCGATGAAAAACTGACACGCGCACACATTGCGAGTGGCGCGGTCTGCGTTGCCTACGAGACCGTGGAACTCCCTTCGGGCGAACTACCCTTGCTCACGCCAATGTCTGAAGTGGCCGGCCGCATGGCGGTTCAGGAGGGCGCCAAATATCTGGAGAAGCTCTACGGGGGAAGGGGAGTTCTGCTCGGTGGTGTTCCCGGTGTTCACCCTGCGAAAGTTGTTATCCTCGGCGGCGGAGTTGTCGGCGTGAACGCGGCGAAAATCGCTGCAGGAATGGGTGCTCAGGTAGTCGTCTTTGACCTTTCACTTGAGCGATTGCGCTATTTGTCCGATGTAATGCCCGCTAATGTGAGGCTGCTGCATTCCAATCGTCATGCGATCCTGGAGCATATCGCGAACGCTGATCTGGTCGTTGGCGCCGTGCTGGTCACAGGAGCCAAGGCTCCGCGCCTGATACGCCGCGAAGACCTGAAACTGATGCAGCCCGGTTCTGTGATTGTGGACGTGGCGATCGACCAGGGTGGGTGCGTGGAGACCATCAGAGCGACAACACACGAGAATCCAACCTATGTCGTCGATGGCGTAATCCACTATGGTGTAGCGAACATGCCAGGTGGAGTCCCGAGGACATCTACTCTGGCTCTGACGAACGCCACCTTCCCGTATGCAGCCCAGCTGGCTTCGCAAGGATGGCGTAAAGCGCTCGGCGCTAGCCCTGCTCTCCTCAAGGGGCTGAACATCGCGATGGGGAAGGTGACGTATCCGGGCGTTGCTGATGCCTTCGGTCTGCCGCTCGTAGAAGCGCGACAGCTTCTATGAGTGCTTGAAAGCAACGAAACATGGATTCCGGCTTTCGCCGGAATGACGACATTGGCTCGTCATTCCGGCGAAAGCCGGAATCCATGTTTCAGGAGCCACGTGCAACATTGGCTCTTGTTCGATACCCTAGAACACCGAAGCGAGGGTGCATATGAACCCTGGGAGCACTGACTCGCCATCGAGAGCGCCGTCAATGGCAACTGCCGACTCGCTTCCATCGGCACGGTACACCCGCGCGGTGCGCTCGACAGGATCAACAACCCAGACGAGCAACGTTCCTGCCGCCAGCCAGTCGGCTACTTTTTCGCGCGCTTCACCTGGCCGATCATCGGGTGAGAGCACTTCGACGGCAAGATCAGGTGCCAGCGACGGGAATCCACGCCTTGGCAATTGTGCAAATCGCTCACTACGAACAAAAGCAACGTCAGGAGCGCGGACGGTGTCCGGGTTGGACTCCAGCTTGAATCCTGTTTCTGCGGCAGCCACGTGGCCGAGATGTCGCGGATACACGTAGGCTACTATGGCGGCGCCCAACCTTACGGCAGCCTCCCCATGCCAAAAACTTGCGGGCTCGCGCACAAGCAGCTGCCCGCGCACCAACTCGGTGCGCTTGTTTGGAAGATTCAACCGCAGCAACTCCTCCGCGGTAATGGTAGCCTGACCGCTCATTCGCCGAGTATACACTGCAGTGCGTCGCATGTCGAACGAAGGTACGCCCATCCGTCAGCCAGGCGTCAGCGGGCTCACAGGGATGACGCGATTTGTGTGGTTATTACCAGTGCGCCTGACGTTCGTCATTGGTGCACGCAGCACCCTCATTCAATAGAGTCATGACGCCGCGCCCCAAAGTCCGCGATCACAAATGATGGTTGTCCACTTGCTAGGTTGTGGAATATCAATGTCTTGCAGCCTCATGCCTGAGACATTACATTGCGGCGCAAATCGCTGCCCCCTGCAACCATTCACGCACTCGAAGTCAGTGCGATCGCCGGAATAATGCGCTGGCCCTTCAAAAAAGCTTTCTCGTTCTTTCCCGCGAACGCCATCGCGGTTGATCTCGGAACCGCCAACACTCTCATCTATGTGAAGGGTGAGGGGATTGTTCTGAACGAACCCTCTGTCGTCGCAATCGACCGCGCGACGAAGAAGATCAAGGGAATCGGACTCGAAGCAAAGCGGATGCTGGGTCGCACACCGGACGGAATTATAGCGGTGCGCCCCATGAAGGACGGTGTGATCGCGGACTTCGAAGTCACCGAAAAAATGCTGCGCTACTTTCTCGCGCTCATTATAGAGAGCCCTCTTTTTCCAGTGAAGCCGCGCGTCATTGTGTGTGTGCCCTCCGGGATCACCGAAGTGGAGCGACGCGCTGTGCGCGACTCCGCAATGGGCGCAGGCGCCAAGGAAGTCTGGATGTGTGCCGAGCCGATGGCCGCGGCGATCGGCGTTGGACTTCCGGTCGAAACGCCAACAGGAAACATGGTAATCGACATTGGCGGCGGCACAACAGAAATCGCCGTAATTGCTCTCAATGGAATTGTGAGCGACACTTCGATTCGAATCGGCGGCGACGAACTCGATACTTCGATCGTGCAGTTCATGCGCAAGAATTACAACCTGCTCATCGGCGAGCCGACGGCAGAAACAATAAAGATCCAGATTGGTTCTGCTGCTCCGGTGGGCGAAGAGCGCGAGATGGAAGTGAAGGGGCGCGACCTCGTTTCGGGAATTCCGAAAACCGTGCGTGTGCATTCCGCCGAAATCCGCGAGGCAATTCAGGAGCCGGTGCAGCAAATAGTGGATGCGGTGCGCCGTGCTCTGGAAATCACTCCGCCTGAACTGGCGAGTGATATTGTGGACCGCGGAATTGTGATGACTGGTGGCGGAGCGCTCATTCGGGGACTCGACCTTCTGCTCAGTCAGGAAACAGGGTTGCCGATTCATGTAGACGAGGATCCGCTGACATGTGTTGTTCGTGGCTGCGGAAGAATCCTCGACGACGAACAGAAGTACTGGTCTGTATTGACCACGTGAGGTAGAAGTTGCGACGCGCCGCCGGGTTTGGCCCCCGCGTTGATACAGCGCTACTGGCTCTCTGCATACTAGCCGCACTCATACTGAAGGCTTCCTCCGAAGAAGTGCGCGATGGGTTAGCAGCGTTCCTGCGCGGTACCATTCTGTCGCCTCTGTTTTCGATGCAGGCGTCCACCGAGAAATGGCGCGCGGCATTGGCGTCCTACGACGACATGGTGGCGGCACGCGACAGTGCACTGCTCGCCGCTCTGGAGATGCCCACCCTCGAGGCCGAAAACGAGAGACTGACGCGCATGCTGCTGCTGGGGAGCCGGCTGCGCACGGGTTGGATTCCCGCTCGGGTTTTCTATGATCCCTCGCTGGGCAAACACACCGATGTAATACTCGCCGCTGGATCCGATGCAGGAATCAAGGTTCTCGCGCCAGTCGTGACATCAGACGGCCTGGTTGGAGCTGTTCAGAGCGTGGACAAGAACACCAGCGTCGTTCGCCTATGGACTGACGAGGAATTCGCCGTCGGCGCAATGTCGGAGGATGGCAAGGCTTTCGGAATTGTCAAGCCGCGTGGCGACGGCTACATGCTGGAGCTTCGCGATGTGCAGGACCGCAGCCTTCCCAATGGAACACGCATTGTGACCGCCGGCGTTGGAGGCGTTTATCCCGCGATGATTCCGATTGGAGTAATTGTCGACACACTGAGCGCGGGAAACGCGTGGGCTCGCAGCTATCTCGTTCGGCCAGCCGTAAGGCCGCAAGACATCTCATCAGTTATTGTCCTTGATCCCGCTCGCGCGGCGCAGGGCGTGCGCGGAGTGTGGCCCTCGCCAGCTCAATTGGATTCAGCGCTGAAGGTGATGGCCGCCAAGGGAGACTCGATCGGCCTCATGAAATACAGGGCGGAGCTCAAGGCGCAGGCGGACAGCGCACTTCTGCGGTTTCGAGCGGGTGGCGTGCGGGACACGTCCGGTGTCGCTGGAAAAGCCGCGATAATTCCGCCTCCCATCCCGGGCGTTCAATGAACATGGGAATGCGGTTGCGGCTGGCGCTCGTCTTCACGACTCTCATTGTGCTGAACTATACTGTGCGGCCGATCCTCCATTGGCAGGTGTCCATGGATTTCGTGCTCATTGCGACCATGATAGTCGCTGTCCGAGTCCGTCCTGGTGTTGCGGCACTCGTGGGATTCGCCACTGGGCTCCTCGTCGATGTGCAGAACCCAGATGCACTCGGCTCCAGCGCGCTGGCGCTGGCTTGCATCGCCTTCGGAGCGTCCTTTCTCAAAGCGAGCGTGTTCTCCGAAAAACCAACAATGAACGCGGCTTTGTTTTTCCTGGGGAAGTGGGGCTACGATCTGATATTCGTAATTGCTGAAGGAAGGATTACCGCGTCTGACAGTCTGCAACAGATATTCATCTGGTCGCCGCTCAGTGCGGCTCTTACCGCCGCAGTGGGCGCAATGTCGTTGAGTCTGATGTCACCACTATTGAGAGAGGCACGCGCCCGATGATGTACCATCCAAACGAAGTTGCCCGCCGCGCACGCATTGCCTCCTTCGCGCTAATGGGAATCTTCCTTGTGCTTGGCGCGGCATTCTTCAGAACGCAAGTAATAAACGGTTGGCGTTATGCCCTCCAGTCGGAGGAGAACCGGTTGCGCAAAAATCCGATTCCGGCACAACGCGGAAACATCCTCGACCGCAACAACCAGATTATTGCCGAGGACGTACCAGGTTACTCGGTTTCGCTCTTGAGTAAGTCGCGGGATTCTCTTCACGCGATGCTGGTGCGCCTCTCTGCTCTTGTGCCCCTCCCGCCCAAGGAAATCGAGCGCCTCACCAAGAGCTTCATGGCGACTACTCCAACCGTTATCCTGAGCGACGCGACCTTCGCGCAGATCGCGCTGCTAAGTGAACACCAGGTTATCGATTTTGGCGATCTCGTGATTGAAGCGACGCCGAAACGGAACTATCCCGACGGCAAGAGCGTGGCGGCTATTACTGGATATATGCGCGAACTCAGCGACTCCATGAGCCTCCTTCCAAGATTCGAGAACTACCGTCGCAGTGCCCAGGTCGGAGCAATGGGGCTGGAGGAGCAGTACGAGGATCGGCTTGTCGGTGTCGATGGAATGCGATACCTGGAAGTGAACGCAAGCAACCGCATCGTGCGTGACGAGGGGGTGCGCCCTGTTCTGGCGCCGCTGCCAGGGAACCATCTCTACACAACTCTTGACATGGATTTGCAGCGCTTCATCGCTGATTCAGTCTTTGGCAACAAGTGGGTGGGTGGTGCGCTTGTGATGGAGCCGGTGACCGGGGAGGTGCTGGCTCTGCACTCTGCCCCCAGCTATGACCCCAACGATTTCATAGGCGGAATCAGTTCCGCAAAATGGGATTCGCTGCAGAGCGACACCGTTCGGCGCCCGATGTACAACAAGGTCACCAAGGGGAAGTATCCTCCCGCGTCCACATTCAAACTGGCGATCGCCGTGCTGGGACTGGAAGCTGGCGTGGTTTCCCTTGACGAGCACATGAAGACTCCATGTACTGGATCGATAATGGTGGGCAACAGGCCCTTTCGTTGCTGGAAGAAGGAAGGGCACGGTTCAATCAGTTTGGCTCAGGCTATTCAGCAATCGTGCAATGTCTATTTCTTCCAGCTGGGACAAAAACTTGGTTTTGCCAGGCTGCTTGCCGGCGGCCTCGACCTCGGATTTGTGGGGAAGAGCGGCATCGATCTTCCTGGCGAGGTACCATCGGTCTTCTTTTCCAAAACTGAGTACTACGACAAACAGTACGGTGCAACCCGCTGGACCGCCGAGTCCGAGACTGTGAACCTTGCAATCGGTCAGGGAGCGGTAACGCAAACGGTGGCGAACATGGCAAAGTTCTATAGTGCGCTTGCAAGCGACGGCTTTGCCGCAACGCCGCAACTGGAAAAGGGCGTTGCACCCAAGCGAACGCAGATATTCAAGCTTACAGCGGAGCAGAGTCTTGGGGTGCGACAGGCGTTGGCCTCCGTCGTCTCGAGCGGGACAGCGGCAGCGTCGCAGATTCAGGGATTGGCGGTTGCTGGAAAGACTGGCACCGCGCAAAACTTCAAGGGGAGCAGGGAGTTGAAGTCGCACGGCTGGTTCATAGGATTCGCGCCCGTCGACAAACCGCGCCTGCTGGTGGCAATCCTGATAGAGCACGGTGAGCACGGTAGTACCGCAGCACTCGAGGCCAAGAAGATTTTTGCGCGCTACTTCAAGGACAGCACCATTCGGCTCGGGGAGATCGGCGGATGAGATCGCGTTCGCCAGGGGCTGATTTCCCTCTGGTGCTGGTAGCGCTGCTTCTAAGCGCGTTCGGAATCATGATGGTGTATTCATCGGGGCACGTCCTGAGCCGGAACGGTGAAATTATCACAGATTCCGGAAAGTGGCTGCTGCAATTGCAATGGCTGGCCCTCGGTCTTGTTGCCGCGTGGATGGCGAGCAGAGTGTCAACGCGAGTCGTCGAATACACGGCGTGGCCCATTTATCTCCTCGCGGTCGGCCTTCTCGTTCTTTTGATTGCCGGATTTGGTTCTGGCGTTGGTTCTGCGAAGGAGACCACAAGCTGGCTTACGTTATTTGGACGCAGAGTCGGGCAACCTTCGGAACTGGCGAAGGTCGCGTTCGTGTTCCTGCTTGCCAAGCTTCTCGCATCGCGCAACAAGGCACCTCAGTCGCTGCTGGAACTATGGCAGCCTGCGCTTATCATGGTGATTCCGCTTCTGCTGATAATAAAGCAGAGAGATCTTGGCACAGCGCTCGTATTCCTGGGCGTTTTTTTTGGAATGCTCTACTGGTCAGGTGTTCGCTGGCAGCTGCTGCTTTTTCTCGCGAGTCCGGCGGTGAGCCTCCTGCTGGCAACGAGCACCAGCTTGTGGGGAATCTGGTTCATCCTGCTCACACTGCTGATCCTCACATACCGACCGTACATAGTGGAAGGTGTAGCGATTGCGGCAGCGAATGTCACCAGCGGCGTGCTCGCACAGGTCATCTGGGACACGCTCGACCCATACCGGCAGGATCGCATCCGGGTTTTCCTCAACCCGGGCCTTGAGCCTCTGCGCGCGGGATACCACGTCAAACAATCCATGACCGCGATCGGCTCGGGCGGCTGGTTCGGCCAGGGTTTCGACCAGGGGACGCAGAAGCGACTCTCATTTCTTCCTGAGCAGGACACGGATTTTATTTTCGCCGTGCTTGGCGAGGAGTTGGGATTCATAGGTGTGTGCGTGGCCCTGGGACTTTTCCTCGCATTTTTTCTGCGCACCACACGCATCGCCTCGCGTGCCAATGATTCCTTCAGTGGCCTCGTCGCGTTCGGCCTCACATCGGTTTTTGTAGTACACGTTGTAGTGAACGTGGGCATGCAGCTGAGTCTTGTGCCGGTAACGGGAATCCCGCTGCCGTTTTTCTCGTACGGTGGTTCCTTCATGCTCGCGTGTTGGTTGTCAGTTGGGATCTTGCACCGCATTTCTGTTGACGGTCGCGGTCAGCCCGACTCTTTGGCATTGTAGGTTTTTGATTGTTGGTACGCGCGCGAGCGAGGGGATCGGTGCGCCAGCTCGACGCACGGGCTTACACGCGGCGAGCCCGCGCAGTGTGTGAGTCTTGCTCAAAGTCAGCGCGGTCTCTTGCTACGCCCGAGCGTCGCTCTGTCGCACCGATCCCCTCACTCGCGCCGAGCAATTCTGAAGCCTTCAGCAGCCTGGGAACTCAATCACCGAAGACGTCGCATGGTGTGCCGGTTCAGGCTCACCGATTTGTTCGCGAACTTACTACAGCAACGGGTCGCCTCCAGAGGTTCAAGGCCATTGTCTCCGGACCTCCGCGATGCCAGTGGGGCGAGGGGATCAGCGCGCCAGAGCGACGCTTGCGCGTAGCAAGAGACCGCGCGACAATTCCCTCAAAGTGATCCATGCGCGGGCTCGCCGCGTGTAAGCGCTGGCGTCGCGGTTGGCGCGTTGATCTCCTCGCCCCGGCGCGCCACACTCGAACGCCCAGAAGCAAGGGCCATTTAAGCAAACAGAGCCCTTGCTAGTCGCTCCCCGACGCGCCCACATTTACCTGAATGGCAGCATGGTTCCGCAAGGACAAGAAGCCTCGGCAACCCCGGCGCGATCGGCTTGAGATTCCCCCGGACACCTGGGAGAAGTGCGAGGCGTGTGACCACACCGACCTGCGTGAGAAGTTCGTGCGCAACCTCAGTGTCTGTCCCAACTGCGACTACCACAGAAGAATCCGCGCGATCGACTATCTCAACATACTCCTCGATGATGGAACCTTCGAAGAAATCGAAACCGAAATCAGTTCGACTGACCCGTTGAATTTTCCGGAGTATCCCCAGCGACTCAAAAAAGCACGGGCGAACGCCGGAGAGGGTGATGCCGTTCTGACCGCGTCAGGGATGCTGGGACACATGCCTGTGAATGTTGGCGTCATGGACTTCAGCTTCATGGGCGGTTCGATGGGATCCGTGGTTGGCGAAAAGCTGTCGCGCCTCTCGCAGCGTTCCCTGGAACGCAAGTATCCACTTCTCATCGTAAGCGCTTCCGGCGGCGCGAGAATGCAGGAGGGAGTACTCTCGCTCATGCAGATGGCCAAGGTGTCAGCCATGCTAGCTCAACTCGCCGAACGTCGCATTCCCTTCGTGTCGATTCTTACCAATCCCACCACGGGCGGAGTAAGTGCCAGCTTCGCCATGCTGGGAGATGCGATCATCGCCGAGCCGGGTGCGGTAATCGGCTTCGCCGGCCCCCGGGTAATCAAGCAGACGCTGGGTCAGGATCTCCCCGAAGGCTTTCAGACCGCGGAGTTCCTGCTCGATCACGGAATGCTCGATTCGGTTGTGCACCGCAAAGACCTCAAGAAGACCGTGGGTCAGCTTCTGAGACACATGAGCGGGAAACCCGCGGAAACGGGCTGGTCCTCAACCTGAGCGACTACAATGACGCGCTGAACTACCTGTTCGCGCGTACAACGGGCGCCACCAAGCTGGGCCTGGCACGTACCGAAGCGCTCCTCGACGCACTCGGCAATCCGCACGACAGCCTCGTTGCATTTCACATCGCCGGCACAAATGGGAAGGGGAGCGTAGCAGCCATCCTCGAGGCATTGCTGCGCGCACAGGGTTATCGAGTTGGGAAGTACACCTCTCCACACCTCATCGATTTCCGAGAACGCATCCAGATCGACGGCAAGGTTGTGGACGAGACGATCGTCACATCCTTTATCTCACGCTGGACCGGCGTCGTGGAGAAACTCGAAGCGACCTTCTTCGAGGCGACAACCGCTATGGCGCTGGACGCCTTCGCGCGCGAGGAAGTGGATGTCGCCGTGATCGAAACTGGGCTCGGCGGCCGTCTCGATTCGACAAATGTCATCACGCCGCGTGCGGCCATCGTGACCAGTATCGCCATCGAGCACACTGAGTATCTCGGCTCCACAATCGAGGAAATTGCCACGGAGAAAGCAGGGATCTTCAAGCGCGGTGTTCCTGCAATCATTGGCGAGCGCACAGACATCATTCGCGGACTGTTGGCGAAGAAAGCCATGGAAGCCGCGGCCAGTCGCACTTGCATTGTTGCGGATGAGTTCCTCGCTGACAACATCCGGCTGGACCCTTCCGGCAGCAGCTTCTCGCTCAGTTCAAAGCAACTATCCTGCGAAGTGAAACTCGGTCTTGCAGGTCGGCATCAGGTTTGGAATGCATCAACGGCAATTGCCGCACTTCAGTGTGCCGGACGGCAATTCCGTCTATCGCAAGCCCACGTTGACAAGGCTCTGCCAGGCCTCTCTCTGCCGGGGCGCCTGCAGATCGCGGAAGGGATGGTGCTGGACGTTGCGCACAATCCCGACGGCGTGAAGGTTCTTGTCGCCGCCCTGCGTGAGATCTATCCCGGGCAGCGTTTCGCAGTCCTCCTGTGCGTGCTGTCGGACAAGGACTGGCGATCCATGATCCGGGAACTGTCAGGCATTGCCAGCCACTTTGTTTTCACTGACGCCCCGACCGCCCCTGAGGGACGAAGATGGGATCTCGCTGAAGTCGCAAAGGAAGCAGCGACTGCCGGTGTCAGCCACGACACAATCGCCGACTTTGCTGGGGCGCTGCATAGCGCGCGGGCCAGAGGGGAGCGGCTGATTATCACCGGATCTTTTCACACCGTCGGCGACGCAATGACTCGCTTGCAGGTGTCTCCGTTGCCCCGGTAGATTGCGTGATGCCTGAGAGAGCGCTGCCCGGTTTCCGCGACTTTTATCCTCAGGAGTTGGCTGAACGCAACCACATCATCGACGCCTGGCGCAGGGTCGCCCGCCGATTCGGCTTTCAGGAATACGACGGTCCCCCTCTCGAACCGCTGGAGTTGTACACACGCAAAAGCGGTGATGAGATCGTCGGACAACTGTACAACTTCGTCGACAAGGGTGGCCGCGAAGTGGCGCTGCGTCCGGAGATGACTCCGACCTTCGCGCGCATGGTGGCCGCCAAAGCAAATGCTCTCAGAAAACCGGTGCGCTGGTTCTCGGTACCGCAGCTGTTCCGCTACGAGCGACAGCAAAAGGGAAGGTTGAAAGAGCACTTTCAACTGAATGTCGACATTGTGGGCGAAGCCGATGTGAGCGCAGATGCGGAGCTCGTGGCGGTGTGTGTTGAAGTGGCCCGCGAGCTCAAACTCACGTCGAGCGACGTAGGTGTTCGTGTTTCGGATCGTCGACTGCTGAACGCGGTGCTCGTCGCTATCGGTGTTGAAGACCGGCATCTTGCAGTGATCTATGCCGTCGTTGACAAGGTGGAGCGAGATCCGCGCAATGTGCTCGAAGAGCGCCTGCGCACAGCAGGAGTGGACGCGGCAACTACGGCACGGTTGTTCGAGACGCTTCAGTTGGCGCGCGGCGCCGAGCCGGAGGCGCTCCTCGACGTTGCACGTGCGGCGAACAAGGGCGTTGACGAGATTGAGAAGTGCGTAGTCGAGTTTCGCCGCTTTCTCAGTCTGGCGGATTCTTTGGGGATTGGAGAATGGCTGCGATTTGATCTTTCCATTGTTCGTGGCCTGGCATATTACACCGGCATCGTTTTTGAACTTTTTGACACCCAGGGAGAACATCGCGCTGTGTGTGGCGGCGGAAGGTACGACACTTTGTTGAAGTCGCTCGGAGATGTCGATCTTCCGGCACTCGGTTTCGGCATGGGAGATGTTGTACTCGGTGAACTGCTGCGCGACAGGGAACTGCTTCAGGCGAAGCCGCTGGAACTCGACTTCTGGGTTGCCGGAGAGAGCCCTGAGATGTTGCCAGACGTGATGCAGTTGGCCACTTCGTTGCGCCGTTCCGGTCGTTCGGTGGAGTACGCATTGCGGGAGCAATCTCTCAGCAGACAGATGAAAACGGCCGCGGCCGCGGGTGCGCGCAGCGCCGTGATACTTAAAAAAGAACTTTGGACGGATGGCAAACTCACAGTGCGCGACCTCGACACCGGCAGGGAGTCTGTAGTTGAGCGTGAATCGCTGATGCCTCGCGCCGTATGACACCTTCTATCTCTCGCGAAATGATGCACCGGGTTTTCAGGAATGACTGACGACAAAAAGCTCACTCCCCGCGCCGTCGACTTCAGCGCGTGGTACAACGAAGTCGTACTTCGCGCCGAACTCGCTGACTATTCGCCCGTGCGCGGCTGCATGGTCATCCGGCCACCCGGCTATGGTATTTGGGAGCGCATGCAGCGCGCGCTCGACGACATGTTCAAAGCCACGGGACACGAGAACGCCTATTTCCCGCTGTTCATCCCCGAGAGCTACCTGAAACGCGAAGCACAACACGTGGAGGGTTTCGCTCCGGAAACTGCCGTCGTTACACATGGCGGCGGCAAGCTGCTCGATGAGCCGCTGATCGTGCGGCCCACTTCGGAAACGATCATCTACGCGATGTTCGCCAAGTGGGTGCAGAGTTATCGCGATCTGCCAATCCTGATGAACCAGTGGGCCAATGTTGTTCGCTGGGAAATGCGCACCCGGCTTTTCCTGCGAACGCTGGAGTTCCTCTGGCAGGAGGGACACACGGCTCACGCAACGCATGACGAAGCCGAGGTTGAGGCGCGGCGCATGCTTGGTGTTTATCGCGACTTCATGGAGAACTGGATGGCGATGCCGGTAGTCACCGGCCGGAAGACGGAAGGTGAGAAGTTCGCCGGAGCGCTGCGCACATATTCGTGCGAAGCGATGATGCAGGACAAGAAAGCCTTGCAAGCCGGAACATCGCACAACCTGGGTCAGAACTTTGCCAAGGTGTTCGAGCTGCAATTCCAGTCCGAGAGTGGATCGATGGAATTTGCCTGGAACACCAGCTGGGGAGTTTCAACGCGTCTCGTCGGCGCGCTTGTCATGACTCACGGGGATGATATCGGACTGCGCGTGCCTCCGCGGCTGGCGCCGACGGAAATCGTCATCATTCCCATCTGGCGCAGCGAGGAAGAGCGCTCCCGCGTCTATGACGCCGCTGACAGCATCCAGCATGACCTTACAGCAAAACGGCTGGGTGCCGAGTCTCTGCGTGTAAAGGTTGACAAACGCGAGGGAATGAAGCCTGGTGCCAAGTACTATGATTGGGAGATGCGCGGGATTCCGTTGCGTATCGAGCTCGGTCCGCGCGACATGGACGCGGGTCAGGCCGTCCTGGTTCGTCGGGATGTCAAGGAGAAGAAGTCGGTTCCTCTGGCATCACTGGAGCAGGAATGTCGTGCGTTGCTCGACCTTATCCAGTCGTCAATGCTCGCCGCAGCTCTGCACAATCGCGAGTCCAACAGTGTCCGTGGTGTGGATTCCTATGATCGCTTCCGTCAGATCATGGAGGCTGATGGCGGATTCGTCTACGCAGGATTCTGCGGTGATGCGGTGTGCGAGGCGCGTGTGAAGGATGACACCAAGGCTACCATAAGAGTACTTCCCGATACCGAATTCCGTTCGGAGCAGGCTCCCGCGAAGTGTCTTTCCTGTGGTCGCGCTGCTACCGAGGAGGCGCTTTGGGCCAGGGCATATTGACACCGGCTGCTGCCAGCGACGCTGGCGAGGGCGGCGCTCGCGCTACGAGCGCTGCGGCTGGGGAGGGCGCCGCGGCATTTTCGATTGCGGCTGGCACGCTGCATTGCGAGCGCCTGGCGGTTGAACGGATTGTAGGCGCGGCAGGAACTCCCTGTTACATATACAGCGCGTCGGCCATTCGTTCTGCATATGAAGAGATTACTGGTGCGCTGGCAGCTGTTCCGCATCGCATCCACTACAGCGTCAAGGCGAATTCCAATCTTGCGATTCTCGCGCTGCTGCGAGCGCAGGGAGCCGGAGTGGATGTCGTTTCCGGCGGTGAACTGCATCGCGCGCTGCAGGCCGGCTTCTCCGACAACGACATCGTTTTCGGTGGCGTAGGGAAGACCGAGCACGAACTGCACATGGCGGTATCGCGCAAGCTCAAGCTGATCAATGTTGAGTCAGAGGGTGAGCTTGAAAGGATCGCGACCATTGTGCGCGCGCACGACAGCGAGTGCCAGGTTGCGCTGCGAATCAATCCTGAAGTGACGGTCGATACGCCTCACCCGTACACTCGCACCGGCGTTCGTGGTATGAAGTTCGGAATTCCCTACGACCGTGCGCTCGCGGCGGCGAAGCGCGCCATCGAACTGCCGGGTATTCACCTCATCGGTCTCGACTTTCATATCGGCTCGCAGATCTCCGCACCTGAACCGTATAGTGCCGCTCTGGAGCGCATCGAAGCGCTTATCGGCTCTGTCCGGGCACTGGGAGCCAATCAGTTGCGCTTCCTTGATGCGGGTGGCGGATTGGGTGTGACATACGACTCGGAAGTTCCGCTTAGCGCGCAGCAGTTCGCGGAATTGGTTGTGCCGGTTGCCACGCGTTCCGGCATGGAGCTCATTGTCGAACCGGGGCGATTTCTGCTGGGAAACGCGGCCATACTTGTGGCGCGCGTGATCGACAGGAAGCACAGTGGAGGCAAGGATTTTCTCATTGTCGATGCAGGGATGAATGACCTGCTGCGCCCATCGCACTACAACTCATTTCATCGCATCAGCTCCGTGCGCGAGGATGCAGGCGGGTCGCTACGTCGGGTCGATGTTGTGGGACCTGTTTGTGAAAGTGGTGATTTTCTCGGTTTGGACCGTGACCTGCCCGATCTGGACGTTGGCGATCTGATTGCTGTGCACTCAGCGGGTGCCTACGGATTCTGCATGTCATCCAACTACAACTCCAGGCCTCGCGCCGCGGAGGTTCTGGTTGACGGCAATCGTTTCTCCTTGATCCGTGAACGCGAATCGTACGAGGATCTGGTGCGCAATGAGCACGTGGCTCCGCGCTGGAGAACAGGAGCGGCCGAGTGATGATCCAGCACGGTTTGTCATTCCGGCGAAAGCCGGAACCCATTTTAGACCTAACGGCAGCATGGGTTCCGGCTTTCGCCGGAATGACAACTCTTTGGGATTGATCTAGATGCTCCTTGGTCTTCTATCTGACACCCATGACCGTGTTCCCGCTACAGCGGCACTGACCCGCATACTCATGGACGCAGGGGTTGGAATGATCCTGCACGCGGGAGACCACTGCTCGCCCTTTTCACTCATGCCATTCCTTGACGCCAACGTCCCTGTTGCGGGAGTATTCGGCAGCAACGACGGTGACAGAGTAGGGATGCGAGCTCAGGCCGCATCGGGAATGGGTGTCGAGTTGTACGAGTCGCCCCACAGCGTTGAGGTGGGAGGAGCACGAATCCTTCTCGTTCATGATATCGCCGACGTGGCCGAACTATCCCTCAACTCTCACAGCATTGTCATTCACGGTCATACGCATCTCCAGGAAATGAAAACAAGAGGCGACACTCTCATTGTGAATCCCGGCGAAGGCTGCGGCTGGATCTACGGTGCGCCCTCTGCAGCACTGCTGGACATCGACACCCGACATGTAGAATTCATCAAGTTGCCGGCATCAGAATGGCGCAGATAGATACGCTTCAGCTGAATGGCGCCGTAAACGCTATTGAAGGAAAGAAGGACTTGACAACGGCACGAACCGGCACGGAAAGCCGGATCCTCATTATCGACTTCGGATCCCAGTTCACTCAGCTGATCGCACGTCGCGTGCGTGAGGCCCGCGTCTATTCGGAAATTCACCCACCTACCATATCGCTGGATTTCATCCGCGAATGGAAACCAACTGGGATCGTCCTGAGCGGTGGTCCTGCGTCAGTTTACGGTGACGACGTCCCCACTGCGGATCCCGCCATTTTCGACATTGCCCCCGTGCTCGGCATTTGCTACGGCATGATGCTTATCGCGCACCTCAGCGGGGGACGGGCTCGTGCGGGCCGCCGCGAGTATGGTCGCGCGGAACTGGATGTTGTGGCGGGCAATGAATTGTTCTTCGGATTCGCGCCAACGGAGAAGATCACCGCATGGATGAGTCACGGAGATCATGTTGATGATGTTCCGGCTGACTTCGAAGTCATCGCGCGCAGTGGTGGCAATACGATCGCAGCGATACGACACAAAACCCGCAAGGTCTTCGGTGTCTTGTTCCATCCGGAAGTTGCGCATACTCCACGCGGCGGAGAGGTAATCGCCAATTTCATCTTCCGAGTCTGCGGCGCTCGCCCCGACTGGACTTCAAGTGCATTTATCGAAGCCGAGGTTGCACGTGTTCGAAAGGTTGCCGGCAGTTCGAATGTTATTTGTGGATTGTCGGGTGGTGTGGATTCAGCGGTTGCCGCCGCCCTCGTTCACAGGGCAATCGGTGATAAACTGACTTGCATCTTTGTCGACACCGGCCTTCTGAGACTGCATGAGAGGGAGCAGGTAGAGCGCACCTTTGGCTCACACATGGGGATGAAGCTGATCACGGTGGATGCATCGAAGCGCTTCCTCGACGCTCTTCACGGTGTCAGTGAGCCCGAGAAGAAACGCACCGCCATTGGTCACACATTCATTGATGTTTTCGAGCAGGCTGCTGAAGATCTGGGGCAGGAAGCCGAGTTCCTGGTGCAGGGCACGCTGTACCCGGATGTAATCGAATCGATTTCTCCCCGCGGTGGCCCCTCGGTGACCATCAAGACCCATCACAATGTGGGTGGGTTGAAGCCAGGGATGAAATTCAAGCTGATCGAACCGTTGCGCGAACTGTTCAAGGATGAGGTTCGCAATGTCGGGCGCGAACTGGGGCTCCCCGAGGAAATGGTGGGACGGCATCCATTCCCTGGACCTGGGCTGGCAATTCGAATCCTTGGTGAAGTCGATCCATCGTCCCTCGAGCGACTGCGGAAGGCCGACGCTATATATCTCGAAGAGATCAGGGAAGCGGGGCTATACGGTGATATCTGGCAGGCATTCGCGGTATTCCTCCCGGTGCGCAGTGTGGGAGTAATGGGCGATGGTCGCACGTACGAGAATGTTGTCGCGTTACGTGCCGTAACCAGTAGTGACGGGATGACTGCAGACTGGTATCAGTTCCCACATGAGGTCCTTGGGCGCATCTCCAATCGCATTATCAATGAAGTGGATGGAGTTAATCGCGTCGTGTATGATGTGAGTTCGAAGCCGCCTGCTACTATCGAATGGGAGTAGTGTGTATTTGAGGTCGTAAAAGGGCTTTTTTACCACAGAGGTCACAGAGGTCACAGAGTTGTTCTCTGTGACCTCTGTGACCTCTGTGGTAAAAAAGCCCTTCTTCTTCCTTTTCCTTCATGCGTCCCAGCTGTTCGCTCAGACCCCTTTTTCCTCGAGAAGCGCAAGAAACGCCCGAGGATCTGAGATTTCGTTCAGCCGCTGAGGAACATCGGCTTCCTTGCTGAACTGCGCAATCTTCCCAAGCACGGGGAGATACTGGTTGGAGACCTCCAGCGGTGGCGCAACAATGAGAAAGAAAAAGTTCACCGGCTTCTCATCGATCGCCCGAAAGTCTATTCCGACTTTTTTCCGCCCGAACGCGACTCGCAGTTTGTTGACAACCAGCGAACGGCAGTGGGGAATTGCGATCGACCTTCCAATGCCGGTTGAACCAAGGTTCTCGCGGCGCTTGAGCATCTTGAAGAGCATCCCCTGCGACTTTTCGTCCAGCTTGAGCAAGGCGATGAGTTCCTTCAGAACCTCGTCCTTGGTACTCCCCTGAAGCTCGAGCTGTACGGCGTCCTCAGAGAAAAACTCTCGTAATTCCATCGATATCCTCGAAAAAATTGAGCGCCGTTCGGCTCTTGGCGCAGCAGCGACCGAAGCTATAGGGCATGAAAAGCTGTGTCAAATGACGGATTTGCAGCGACTTAAGTGTTTCGTTCTGGACACGAAATCTGTCATTCCGGCGAAGGCCGGAATCCATTTTCACTTCAACCATGGATTCCGGCTTTCGCCGGAATGACAATCCACTGACTGTCATTCTCCGCTATCGCCCTGATAACTTGCATCCATGAAGCGCTTTCCCTATCCGACGCAAAACGATGTGCCGCTCTTCCTGGCACCCATGGCCGGCGTTTCTGAGTCGCCGTTCAGGCGCATTTGCCGTCGCTTTGGGGCTGATGTTGTTGTGACGGAATTCCTGTCCGCGGAAGGCATCAGGAGAGAGAATCCATCAACTATTGCAAAACTGCGCTTCGGAGCCGATGAACGCACAATTGGCGTTCAGATCTTCGGCTCTGATCCTGGTTCAATGGGAGAGGCCGCGGCACTCGTTACAGAGGTGTTCGCACCTGAATTCATCGACATCAATTTTGGCTGTCCAGTCAAGAAAGTAGTTCGGCGCAATGGCGGATCGGGATGTCTGCGCGATCTTCCTCTTGTTCAGACGGTCATTCGCACTGTGATTGCGTCAACACATCTGCCGGTCACCGTGAAGATCCGCAGCGGTTGGAGTGAGGAAACGCGCGATCCCGTGTCCATCGCGCTGCGCTGTCAGGACGCAGGTGCAAAGGCTCTCGCGTTGCACCCGCGCACGCGCACACAAATGTTCACCGGCGCCGCGTCGTGGGATGAGATCGCACTGGTTGTGGAAGCACTCGATATTCCCGTTATCGGCAACGGTGACATCCGCACCGAAGAAGATGTATTTCGCATGTGGATACACACCAAATGCGCCGCAGTAATGGTGGCGCGCGGAGCCTTCGGCCAGCCGTGGATCTTCACTCGCGCCCGCGCTCTGCTGAACGGAGAAGTGCCACCACCTGTGCCGTCAGTAGAAGAACGCTTCGCCACGGCCCTTGATCACGCTCGCCTCGCCCAGGCGTTCGAACCTGACCGTCGCGGTGCTGCTGTCGAATTTCGCAAACACCTCGGCTGGTACGTGAAGGGTCTGCACGGTTCAGCCGACCTGCGCCGCCGCCTGCACGCAATCGAGTCCCTCTCAGAAATCGAAGGCATCCTCGCCGACTACCTGGCCACCGCCGGCGAGCCCGAAGAACCCGCCGAAGCCGAACTAGCCGCCGCCGGAGACTGAGCTCACAAAGTTGCGGGCGGCGCGCTGTATGCGTCAAATCCACAACGGCTTAGGTGTACAGCACCTGCCCAGATCTGTACGGAGCTTTGCGAAAAACGGTGATCCCAATCGCGGCGTGGGGCTTTGCCCTTGCCGCACTGGTCCTATTTGCTGGAGCGCTCATCGAGCCGCCCGCATGGGTGCGATGGGGCACGGTCGCCATGTTCGCCATCCTCCTGCCCAACACCTCCTGGTCCGCTGCCCGTTTCCTCGTAAGCATCGATCCAGAGCGCCGCACCAGTGTGTTCCTGACGCTCTCCGCGGTCGCGCTTCTGGTGGCGGTGGCAGGAGGCGGCATAGGATCGCTGGCAGCCCTGCTGCTTACCCTCCCGCTGCTACTGGCGGTGGAATGGTTCGGCAAGGAAAGGGCTTCCGCTTACATGCTTGGACTATTCGCCGCCGCGCTGCTCGCTGACGCGTTCGTAATCGGCAGGCAGCTGCACGTAGAGCACGCGTCCATGTCGCTCATAGCCGTGGTGGGCTTCCTTGCAGTCACAGCACGCCCTGGCGCAGCACTCCGCCACGCCGGAACGCAACCACAGAACACCGCTACGGCATCTCTGCCCCCAGAACAATCGCCTGATTTCTCGAGCATTGCCCCGCACGAATCGCGTGCTCCGTCTCGCGAAGGGGACGCCGTTGCTGTCGCGGCGCCATCGCCCGCGGCGCAGGAAGCTGCGAGCACGCTCAAGAACGAATCCGAATCCGCACCATCCATTCATCTCGATCCAGATCTACTCGGTAAACGACTCCAATTGGGATCGAGGCAGTGGTGGCGGGCGGGCGCGGATAATCGCGTGCTCGCCGAATACCTCCTGGACGTACGCGCATCAACCGGCGCCGACGAAGTTGTCGTTTGGGTCTTGCACGATGGAGACAGCATCCTCCGTCCTCTTTCTGCCTGCTCATCCAACAGTTGGGCAGAGCGAAGTAACGCGGACAAGAAGTGGATGGCCATCGTGCGCTGGAGTTGCGAGGCTTCGATTATTCAGTGCGGTCACACAGATAATGGCGGCGGATATGTCACTGCACCACTCATTCTGGACGACCGCTTGCTCGGCGTCCTCTGTCTCAGGAGAACGGACACCTTCGCCGAGGGCCCAGAGGCGCTCAAGAACAGAGCAGGTCACCACGCGGCGTACATCGCGCGACTGGTGTCGCTCATCGATCTGCACAATTCTTCGGTCGCGAGAACCGAGGCGCTCGACAATGCGCTGGAAGCGGTGAGAGAACTGCAGGACCACGCTTCGGTGGAGTCACCTTCGAGCGCAATCTGCGACGCGATTCTGCACATTTGCGCCTGCGATGCTTCCGCACTTGTGCGGTGGAACTCCTCCAGTAACAGTGGAACGGTCGAAGCGGGAGCGGGACGATTCGAGTCGATGGAGAGATCGATCGTCACGTCCACATCAATAACAGGAAGTACCTGTCAGCGCGCCACGCCATTCCGCATTGGAGCAGCGCATGACATGCTCACGCGGTTGTCGCTTTTCAAGGAGGAAGAGCACATCAGTGGGGGAGAGCTGGGCGCGTTCTGTATCTATCCGATGAAGCGAGATGGTGAGGTGATTGGCGCCCTCATCGCTGCGTGGAATTCCCCGACGGACCTGACGCGCCACACGGCGCCGAGCATCGAGGTGCTGGCATCGGTGGCGGCGCACGCACTGCACGCGGCGTGGCGTCTCGAAACTGTGCAGGTCTCCGCTCGCACGGATACGCTCACGGGACTCTGCAACCGCGGCTTCCTCGACGAGCAGCTCGTGCGTGTTCTATCGGAGTCGAGCAGGTACGGAGATCCGGCTTCGCTCATTCTACTGGACCTCGATTTTTTCAAGGCGATCAATGACACACACGGTCACGCCGTCGGCGACAGGGTGCTCAAGCACGTAGCTGCGACTCTGCTCGATGGCATTCGCGGTGTGGACCTTTGCGCCCGATATGGCGGCGAGGAGCTGGCGGTGTTGCTCCCGCGCACAGGGTTGCAGGGCGCCGTGGAGTTAGCAGAGCGGCTGCGAGTGATGGTTGAGTCGCGTCCACTGGCGATGTCCACTGGTGAGGATATCAAGGTGACGGCATCCTTTGGAGTGGCAAGCTATCCGTTGCAGGCACCAACCCCAGGGGCGTTGCTGTCGTCGGCCGACGGGGCGTTGTATCGCGCCAAGGAAGCGGGCAGAAACCGGGTGAGGTCCGCTCAGCATACTCGTTGATTGGCAACGGTATCGGCCTCTGGTATGAAGGAGATTCCCAGGGCGTTTGGGTTGAACTAAAGGCGGTTTCCGGGTATATATAATGTTGTTGATGATGTTGGGGGGCGACTGGCTTCGACGGGGTTGGTGAAGCCGTGGCAGCGTGCTCAGGTCCTCGGGTCCCTGATAAAACACTCGGGAAATTTCAACTGCCAACTCTAACCTGGCATTGGCTGCGTAACCCTCTGGGTTAATGCACCTGCCTTTCAGGAAGCCCCGCTTGAGGCGGCCTGACTGGTATCGAAAATTCGAGCTGGTGTGCCGTTTCGCCCTCGGGCGGCACATGAGATTTTGAGGGCTTATCCGCCGGTGGGTTGTTCGCCGGCCAGCAGGCGGAAAAATCAAACGGTGAACTACGCACGTAGAAGCTGTGGTGGTTCCAGTTTCGGACCGGGGTTCGATTCCCCGCGCCTCCATCAAAAGGAGCAGGTAGCGCAATCGCGCGACCTGCTCCTTTTGTATTCGTCTATCGTCCCTCGTCCATCGTTGCTCGTCTATCAATCCTCGTCTATCCAAGATCAGATGCGACAGGTGTTCCGCCATTGGGGACAGGTCCATCGGGGACAGGTCCATCGGGGACAGGTCCATCGGGGACAGGTCCATCGGGGACAGGT
>CAZKXZ010000029.1:0-31260 GCA_964556695.1 uncultured Gemmatimonadales bacterium | reverse complement strand
CCGCATCTCGGCGCTAACTTTACATGTTGCGGTGTCAACAATTTCAGGGAGAAACTGAGTGAGCAAGCCACTTGTCGGAGTGATCATGGGATCTCGTTCGGACTGGGACGTAATGTCCCACACGGCCCGCACTCTTGAGTCACTCGGCATTCCTTACGAATCGAAGGTCGTCTCGGCTCACAGGTCCCCGGATCTGTTGTTCGAGTACGCCAGTACAGCCGCGGACCGGGGACTCGAAGTGATAATTGCTGCAGCCGGTGGAGCGGCGCATCTCGCAGGTGTCACGGCGGCGAAGACGCATCTTCCTGTCATTGGAGTTCCGATGGAGTCGGCTTCGCTCAAGGGGCTGGACTCTCTGCTCTCGATGGTGCAGATGCCAGCGGGCGTGCCCGTCGCAACTGTTGCAATCGGGAAACCTGGCGCAGTCAACGCGGCGCTATTATCCGCGGCAATACTCTCTGCAAAGCATCCGGCTATTCGGGATGCATGGCTCAAGTTCAGAAGCGATCAGACGCGAAAGGCGGTTGAAAACCAGGATCCGGCTGCGACAGTGAGCCTGCCGTCCTGATTGCGGGGCACACGCATCCGGGAAACGGTACCTAACGATACTGGATTCCCGCTTTCGCGGGAATGACGAAGCAACATGGGTTCCCGCTTTCGCGGGAATGACAAAACTTCGGTTAACAGCAGCCTGAGCTGGCGTCCGGATCTGCTCCTACGGGCGGCGGCGTTGGATAGTCGCCGGAGAAGCACGCGTGGCAGAACCCTGTTGGTCCTCCTGGAACAGCCTGCAACATTCCGTCGAGCGAGAGATAACCGAGGGTGTCAACACCCAGAATGGTGCGGATATCGCTCACAGGATTGTTGGCTGCGATCAACTCGGAACGTCGCGGTGTGTCGATCCCATAGTAGCATGGGCCGGTGATCGGCGGGGAACTGATTCGCAAATGAACTTCACGCGCCCCCGCGTTGCGAATCATCGTTACCAGACCGCGAGTTGTCGTACCGCGTACAACTGAGTCATCCACCATCACCACGCTACGCCCCTCGAGAACTTCGCGCACTGCGTTGTACTTCACCTTCACTTTGGCGTCGCGCCCTTCCTGTGTTGGCTGAATAAATGTGCGACCAACATAGTGATTGCGGATCAGCGCCAGCTCCAGCGGCAGATGTGATTGCTCGGCGTAACCAAGCGCAGCGGAATTGGAAGAATCGGGCACACTGAACACCAGCTCCGCCCCGGGGGCGGGACATTCCTTCGCCAACTGCCGCCCCAGCGCACGTCGCGCGCGATCAACAGATCCGCCAAAGACGCGGCTGTCCGGACGAGCGAAATAGACATACTCGAAAACACACTTGCGAGTCTCCTGCTTCGCAAACGGTTTGATAGATGTCATTCCCCGCGTGTCAATTGCAATGATTTCACCGGGTTCAACTTCGCGCAGCACAGTCGCGCCGACGATGTCAAGAGCGCATGTCTCGGATGCGAACACGTAGCTGTCTGCGATCTTGCCCATCACCAGCGGGCGCCAGCCACGCGGATCGCGCGCCGCCAGTAGCGTGCTGCCGATCGATACAATCAGCGAGTACGCGCCCTCGACGCCACGCAATGCATCGGCAAGCTGCTCCTCGGGACGGCTGGCATTGGAACGCGCCAGAAGGTGAACAATCACCTCAGAATCCATTGTGGAAGCGAAAATCGAACCGCTTTGCTCCAGTTCGGCGCGAATCGTGTTGTCGTTAACCAGATTGCCATTGTGCGCGAGAGCAATAAAGCCACCCTTGGAACGCACCAGCACCGGCTGAGCATTCTCGATTGTTGAACTGCCGGCGGTGCTGTATCGTGTGTGGCCAATCGCCATCCGTCCGCGCAGCCGCGCTACGGCTTCGGGATCGAATCCTTCCGACACAAGTCCCATGACACGGAGAACGGTTGCGTCTCCCTTGTCATCAACTGCAACGATGCCGGCCGACTCCTGCCCGCGATGTTGCAGCGAATACAAGCCGAGGTGTGTGAGGTGCACCGCGTCGTCGTGACTGGATACTCCGAAGATGCCGCACATATCAGTTCTGCTCCGCCACGACCGAGTGAGCGAGCGTCGCGACAGAACGCGACATGATCTTCGGAATTGCATCATGATACGCCGCCGCCAATTCACCCACGGCAGCGGAAATGTTCTTGTGTCTAGTGACGATCTCCAGCAATCCGTCTGCGGCACCAACGGAACCAATCACCTGTGCCGGCACCCCATATTCGGCAGCAATGCGCATCACGAGCGCGCTGTCAGCCGTCGACACCACGAACCGCGACTGCGCCTCACCGAACAACAGGGGACGGCAGTCGGTCCGCTTGAATGCAGAAAGATCGATGCGCGCACCCAACTGGTGCTCGCGATCCATCATGGTGCATTCCGCAAGGGCCACCGCCAATCCGCCGTCGCTGCAATCGTGCGCCGACGAAACGACTCCGCGGCCAATGCAATCCAGCAGTACGTCGATGGTCTTCTTTTCCATCTCAAGGTCACAGGCGGGTGGCGCCCCTGCGGTCATCCCATGAATGCGGGAGAGATACTCACTGGCACCCAATTCATTGCTAGGCTGCCCAAAAAGAATCACGGCGTCACCGGTCGTCCTGAACGCGGATTGCGTAATGTGATCAATGTCATCAATCAGCCCGACCATTCCCACAACTGGGGTGGGATAGACTGCCCCAGATGGACTCTCGTTGTAGAACGAGACATTGCCACCAGTCACCGGTGTGCCGAGTGCAGAGCAAGCCTCACCCATGCCGGCCACTGCCTCGGAGAACTGGAAGAACACATCCGGTTTGCGCGGATTGCCGAAATTGAGACAGTTCGTAATAGCAAGCGGTCGGGCGCCCGTGCACGCCACATTGCGAGCTGCCTCGGCGACGGCGATGCGCGCTCCAACTCGCGGCTCAAGGTACACGTAGCGGCCATTGCAATCGGTTTTCACCGCAAGCGCCTTGCGGGTGCCGCGAACACGCACTACGGCCGCGTCGCCGCCGGGGCCTGTCACAGTGCTTGTCCTGACAGTCGAATCGTACTGGTTGTACGCCCAGCGCTTGCTCGCGATAGTTGGAGATGAAAGCAACTCGAGGAGTGTCCACGTAGGATCGCTCTCCTCGGGCTGCTCACGAACTGTTGCCGGATTGAACTGACGCAGCGCTACGACCGCCGCGCTTTCAACTGCGGGCGGAGAGTAGAAGGGACAATCAGTGACCAGACGCGATCCGGGGAATTCTGCGACCACTCTGTCTCCCTCAACGACACGATATACCGGCTCACTGATAACCTCGCCAATCACTTCAGCCTGCAAATCCCACTTGGCGAGAATGCTGCGCACCAGCTCCTCACGGCCCCTGTGCGCAACAACCAGCATGCGCTCCTGTGATTCGCTCAAGAGAATTTCATACGGCGTCATTCCAGATTCCCGCACCGGCACCTTCAGCACGTCGATGCTCACACCCACATCACCGCGAGCTGCCATCTCTGCCGACGACGAAGTGAGTCCCGCGGCACCCATATCCTGGATGGCCACGATGTGGCCGCTGTGAATGAGTTCCAGGCTGGCCTCGAGGAGTAGTTTCTCCGTGAAGGGGTCTCCCACCTGCACACGAGGCCTCTTGGATTCGGACGCCTCAGTGAGGTCTTCGGAAGCGAATGATGCACCATGAATTCCGTCGCGCCCTGTCCGAGCACCCACTGCAATGATTGGGTTGCCGACTCCCTGCGCGACCGCGGTAATCAGTTCGGATTCCTTCAACAAACCCACGCACATCGCATTCACCAGCGGATTCCCCTCGTAGGCGGGATCGAACACCACCTCACCAGAAACGGTTGGAATCCCCACGCAGTTCCCGTAGTCGCCGATGCCGCGCACAACTCCCGCGAACAGATAGCGGACACGTGCGCTATCGAGCGAGCCGAATCGCAAGGAATTCAGCATTGCGATGGGTCGCGCGCCCATTGTGAAAACGTCGCGCAGAATTCCGCCAACACCGGTCGCAGCTCCCTGGTAGGGCTCGACCGCGGAGGGATGGTTGTGCGATTCGATCTTGAATGCAACGGCCAGTCCGTCGCCAATTGATATGACCCCGGCGTTTTCGCCCGGGCCCTGCAAAACGTATGGCGCTTTCGTTGGGAGAGTCTTCAACAGCGGGCGCGAATGTTTATAGGAGCAGTGTTCGCTCCAGAGCGCGCTGACAATTCCCAATTCTGTGAAGGTTGGCTGTCGCCCCAGCATCGCAACGACGCGATCGAATTCGTCGGGACTGATGCCGTGTTCGGCTACGAGAGCAGGAGTGATTACGGGATCGCCCGGACGTGGTGTTGCCGGCATTACGCAGCCACCCGCGCCAGTATCGATTCAAAAACCGCAAGCCCGTCGGACGATCCCAGTAGATCTTCCACCGCTCGCTCAGGGTGCGGCATCATGCCGAGCACGTTTCCTTCAGCACTGACGATGCCGGCGATGTTAGCCATGGAACCGTTCGGATTTTCGGTCTCCTTCGCGTTGCCGTCTGCGTCAACATATCTGAAGATCACGCGACCACGGTCTTCCAGTTCAGCGATAACATTCGGTGGGGCAGTGAAGCGCCCCTCGCCATGCGCCACGGGAATTCGAAGAACACTGCCCGTCGAATATCTGTTGGTAAAATCGGTAGCGATGTTCTCGACCTTCAGTCGGACCCACTCACTGACGAACCGCAAATTGCTGTTGCGAAGAAGCGCACCCGGCAACAACCCAGCCTCACAGGCGATCTGAAATCCATTGCAGATAGCGAGCACTGGACCGCCGCGCTTCGCGTGTGCGACAACCTCGCTCATGATGGGGCTGAAGCGCGCGATAGCTCCAGCGCGCAGATAGTCTCCATAGGAGAATCCGCCAGGAAGAATGATCACATCGGACCCCTGAGTGTCGTGGTCCTTATGCCATAAATACACTGCCTCTTCGCCGAGTGCGTCGGTTACTGCCTTGAATGCGTCGTAGTCGCAGTTGGAGCCTGGGAAGGTGACGACACCGAACTTCACGCTGCCTCCACGCTTGCGATTTCGAAATCCTCAGTCACCGGATTGGCGAGAAGTTTTTCGCACATGCGTTTAACGCTCGTGCCCGCGGCCTGTTCATTTTCGGCGGCCACATCGAGGACAATGTGCTTGCCGACATGAACGTCACCAACCGACGGGAAACCAAGCGAGTGCAGTGCATCGGCGACTGCTTTCCCCTGCGGATCCAGAATTCCCCGTCTTGGAATCACGTGCACAGATACTCTGAATTTGCCCATCAATTCGTATCCTCAGGATTCAAGTTCAACGCCGTCATTCCGGCGAAAGCCGGAATCCATGTTGATTCCCACAATGGATTCCGGCTTTCGCCGGAATGACGAAGCCTCAATCTCAAGTTGTCGTCCTCGTTCCACCTTCCGTTCCACCCGACCCGCCAGCACCACCGCCTCCGCGCCTGCGGCGACGACGTCGCCGCTTGCCGACTGCGGAGCGCGCAACTTGCACGTCGATATCGGATTCCAGATCGCCCGGGACGCCGACAACTTCGATCGCGGCACCTGGTGTTTCAGGGGTGTACAGCCTCCGGTCGAGCAATCCCGAGATCGCCGTCTTGAGCACACCATAGGAGACATACAGCACCGAAGCAGGGAAAAAGAATTGCTTGGGAAAGAACAGGGCGCCGATAAGCGAACCCACGACCACCAGAGTTCCGACAATGCCTCGCATCGTGCGATAGCCGACAGCTGGAACGGCAGGATACTGAACGTTCGACATCATCAGAACCGCGAGGATCACCATCACGATGCGCATGGTCTGTTGCCATGGCAGCGTCCCCACCCAACTCTCCGTGTAGAGGGTGGTCTGACTGAACCAGTAATAGGTAGCGAGTGTGATTCCCGCAGCAGGACTCGGCAATCCGTAGAAGTGTGTTTTCTTTCTGCCCGCCTGCTCCACGTTGAACTTGGCAAGCCTGATTGCGGCCGCAGCTATGAAGATAAAAGCCCAGAGCCAGCCGAGCTTCTCGTCCTTCAGCACCGCCGTGTACATGATCATCGCGGGCGCCACGCCAAACGAAATCAAATCGACGAGTGAGTCGAGCTCCTCACCGAAGCGCGACCCTGTTGCGGTTGCGCGCGCCACTCTGCCATCGATCGTATCGAGTACAGCACCATAGACTACCCACATTCCGGCCGCCGCGAAGTCAACCTGGAATGCGGAGATAATCGCGAGCATGCCGCATGCGAGATTTGCAAGAGTGAATCCACTGGGCATCAGGACAACTACTTGTCCGATCCTGGGTCGCCTCACCCGTTGAGCACTCCCATGAGCGTAGTACCAGCAACTGCCATGTCGCCGGGCTTGACCTTCACATCAGCCGCGACTGGCAGGAAAAGATCCACGCGCGAACCGAACCTGATGAGACCCATTCGCTCACCCTGTTCCACAGGCTCGCCTTCGCGACTGTAGTTCACGATTCTTCGCGCGATCAACCCCGCGATCTGGCGCACGAGAACACGCTTGCCACCACTCTCGATGCCAACGGACATCTGCTCATTGTCGAGACTCGCTTTCTCAGATGCCGCGTTCAGAAACTTTCCCCTGTTGTAGTGCACGTAGCGGACGCTCCCCGAAATCGGGAATCGGTTCACGTGCACATTGAAAACACTCATGAAAATCGAGATTCGCGTGGCTCGACCATGTATGAATGCAGGTTCATCCACCTCCGTGATCATTACCACCTTGCCATCGGCCGGCGAGATGACCATGTCGGCGCCGCGCTGTCCGGAGCGCTCAGGATCGCGGAAGAAATACGCCACCCAGAGCGACAGCAGCGTGAGCACCGCGGCGAGAACGAGGAGCGGCGCAGATCCACGCGCGAACGCGAGGGCATACACCGCAATGGTGAGCCCGATTGCGGTGACGATAAATATGATGCCTTCGCGCGCGAAGCTCACTGGACCGCAGGAAGTTGCAGATCTTTGCCGGTTATGCGACGGAACGCATCCATGTATCGCTTGCTCGTGATCGACACGATCTCGTCCGATAGACGTGGCGCGGGCGCCTCGCCGTTCCACTGGCCCGCTTGCCGCAGACCATCCAGATAGTTTCGCAACGGTTGCTTGTCGAAGCTCTCCTGCGCTCGCCCTGGAGAATACCGGTCGCGGGGCCAGAAGCGGGAACTGTCCGGGGTAAGCACTTCATCAACCAGCACAATCTTCCCGTCTCTCGAGCCGAACTCGAACTTGGTATCCGCAATGATAATTCCCTTTTCCGCCGCAACGGCTTTGCCTATCTCGTAGATGAGGCGGGTGAGCCGCTCCAGCTCCGCGGCATTGGCGGCGCCCACAATTTCCCTCATGCGTGTGATGGCGATGTTCTCGTCGTGGCCTTCGGTCGCCTTGGTAGCAGGGCTGAACACCGGCGGGGTGAGTTCATCGCTCTCGCGCAGAAAGGGAGGCAATACTTCGCCAGCAAGCGTGCCCGACGCGCGATACTCCTTCCAGGCCGAACCGGCCATATAGCCGCGGATCACACATTCCACAGGAAATACTTCCGCGCGGCGGCAAAGCATGGCGCGACCGGACAGTTGCGATCGATATGCTTCGAGCGACGGGATGCTGTGGATGATTTCATCAATGTCAGAACTGATCAGATGGTGCAGCACGTGGCCCTCGAGATGTCGCAACCACCAGGCCGTCAGCTGTGTGAGAACGATGCCTTTGTGGGGGATGGGATCGTCGAGCACGACGTCGAACGCCGAGATGCGATCGCTCGCAACCAGAAGCAGACGCGTTTCGTCCACGTGGTAGACTTCGCGCACCTTTCCGCGCCACGCCAGGCGCAGCGGGAAGCTCTGTTGCACCGGTGAATCTGTCATCGTTGTCAAACTGTAATCTCCTGTTGTTCAGGCTCCCCACCATCGGAGGCGCCAAGTATGGGATTGACCACGTCTCTCAGAAACTCATCTACCTGCTCGGGCGCTCTGCCGACAAAACGCATGGGATCGGCGAGCATGCGAAGATCCTGCAGGGACATTCCCAGATCCCTGTCAGAGGCCAGTCTGGAAAACAGATCGTTTCCCGTCCCACTTTTCCTGTTGGCTTCTGTCGCACCCATGCTGTGCTTGCGAATTATTTCGTGAACGTCCTGTCTGTCTTTTCCACTTTGCACCGCGCGCATCATGATGGCTTCGGTGCTCATGAAGGGAAGCTGCTCTTCGAGCCGCCGCTCGATTACCGCAGTGTGCACTTCCAGTCCGGCAGCGATGTTTCCCATCAGCAGCAGCACGGCGTCGGTCGCAAGAAACGATTCCGGTATTGAGAGTCGCCTGTTGGCACTGTCGTCGAGGGTGCGTTCGAAGAACTGAAAGCTGTGGGTGTAATTCGCGTTGTTCTCCAGGCCGATCACGAAGCGCGCCAGGCCGGCAATGCGTTCACTGCGCATGGGGTTGCGCTTGTAGGCCATGGCCGACGATCCGATCTGTTCGCTCTCGAACGGTTCCTCCACCTCGCCAAAGGCCTGAAGCATCCGTACATCCGAGCTGAACTTGGCAGCGGTTGCCGCTACGCCACTCACAACGGCCAGTATCTGCGCGTCGATCTTCCTGGTGTATGTCTGGCCGCTCACTGGAATGCTGGCGCTGAAGCCCATCATGCGGGAAACGCGCTCGTCCAGTTCACGCACCTTCGCATGGTCGCCGCGAAAAAGCTCGAGGAAGCTCCCCTGCGTTCCCGTTGCGCCTTTGATTCCCCGAAATGGCATCGTCTTCACACGATGATCTATCTCGGCGATGTCGAGCACGAGGTCCTGCATCCAGAGCGTGGCCCTCTTGCCCACGGTCGTGAGTTGCGCCGGCTGCAAATGTGTGTAACCGAGCGTGGGTGTGTCGCGCCAGATAACGGCGAACTTGCCGAGTGAGGTGAGGATGCTGACCGCCTTGGCGCGCAGCAACTGCAACCCATGACGCATGAGAATCAGATCAGCGTTGTCGGTGACATACGCGCTGGTCGCACCAAGATGGATGAACGGTCGCGCGGCCGGCGCAACCTCTGCGAATGCGTGCACATGTGCCATGACGTCGTGCCGGAAGCGCCGTTCGAAGGCAGCCGCGCTCTCGAAGTTGATGTCATCGAGATGCTCCTTCATTTGAGCGATCGCTTCCACCGGGATGGGTACACCAAGATCCCGCTCTGCTTCGGCGAGGGCCACCCAAAGCCTGCGCCACTGACCATAGCGCCGCCGCGGCGACCACAGTTCCAGCATCGCTTTTGAGGCGTAGCGATCTCCCAGCGGCGACGAATACTTCTCCATGTCGGGGGTGGGAGTCATCGGATTGTGAATTCTGCCAGGTGGGGTTCGCGGCCTCGCTCGACTGTCATCCTGAAAGATATCGCCGCGGATGGTTCGGAGCGATGTGATCCGTCATAGTCGTTTCCCAGACCTTATTGACAGATTTGGCAACCAGCTCTCGACGCTACGGAGGCTCCGACTCTCACTGGGAGCGATGGGCGAACCCCTGTTGCCAAATCTGTCAATGTGGTCTGGGAAACGACTATGACGGATCACACGAACCGAGATGTGAGGTATAGCTCAGCTGGATAACGCACTTTCTCAAGGAACAGCCCGCAAGCCGGGGCAGGGGGCGATACATCACGGTTGTTCTCTGCAACCAACATCTCGGCAAGCAGTCCCAAAGGCCTCTTGCCAGCGGCGATATCAACCATGGTGCCGACCAGAAAACGGATCATATGATGAAGGAAGCGGCTGGCCTCGATCTCGAAGACCACCCTTCCTGGGTTGATCTGCCACTGGGACCGTTCAATGATGCAAACGTGATCGTCGTGGTCAGGCACCGTGCCCTGAACGGCGAACGCCCTGAATGAATTCCTTCCAATCAGAATTGGCGCGAGTTGTGAGAGCTTCCGAGTATCGAGCTCACGTTCCACGCGCCATTCGTACCTGCCGCGGAAGGGAGAGCGCGAAGCATCATCGGTGCCTATGTGATAGCTGTAGGCACGTGAGATCGCACTGCGGCGCGCATGAAAATCCGGGCGCATATCGAAGGCAGCGGCAACCCAGACATCGTCTGGAAGAATGGCATTGAGTGAACGCCTGAGGGGAGTGGCGCTCCACTTCTCGGGCACTCGCACGCCAGCGGCCTGTCCGCGCGCATGAACACCCGCATCCGTTCGGCCGGCACCGGTCACAGCGATCGCAGTATCGCACAGGCGACCCAGCGATTCTTCGAGTACACCCTGAACCGTTCGCTCGCCCGGTTGCCGCTGCCATCCGGCGAATCCGGCGCCATCATAGTGCAGTACGAGCTGAACCGACGACTGCGCCATACGCATGAACCTAGGTCGAGCGGGATTGCTGTCAAGCAATTCTCGCGAGGAAAAATCGCGTATGCGATTGACTTTGCTTGGTTTGCGTAAGACATTACTCCACCCGTAGAGCGGTTGTTACTCTGACGTTTTAATGCCTCCTCGAACGCTCGCATCATTAGCTCAAGCACTGAGCATCGCCCCGGATTTGAATGCGGCTCTGGTCGCGCTGGGGGAGGTTCTGGCTGAGATCGACAGATCTGCAAGCGTCGCTCTTCTTCGGTACGACGGGCGCCGTGAGATGTTGCGCGAGCGACTCACACCCAGCGGTGGAAAGGTCGAGACAGCGCCCCTCGAAACGACCTTCGATCATCTACCCGGCGCGATTCAGGCGGCGGTAACCACCGGCGGCCAGTTTGTCGACTTTGCAGACAAGTCCGAAGACTTTGCGCGACTGTTCGGCATGCGTTCCATTCCCGATGGCGGGCTGCTTTCGCTGCGCGGCCTCAGAACCGATGGACTTTTGTCGTCGGTGGTGGCTCTTTATGAGCCCAAGAAATTCTTCGGGACCAGAACGTCCGAGCGCTTCGCTCCTTCCGTCGCGCTCTTCGACCTTGCATTCATGCGTTTCGCGGAGTTTGACGCGCGCACCGAAGCGGTGAAGACGCTGGAAGAGGTGACACAACGCGTGCACGGTGACTACGTGCGCAAACTGGCCGGTCTGGAATCGCAGCTTACCGAGGTAAAGGGGAGCCACTCGAAAGGGGGTTCCGTAGATGGAACCAGGGTGCTCGAGCTGGAGCGAGAACTCGCGGACGCCCGCGAGGAATCACGCAGACGCGGGCATCATCTCGACGCGGTAGAACAACAGATTGGCGCCGCAGTGGGAAAACTTGAGCAGGCGCATCTGGAGTTGCACCGTCGCTCTGAGCTGCTGCGACAGAAGACCAGAACGTTGTATCTCATTGAGCGCATGCTGCAGGTACACGCTACTGCATCCGAGCCGCGACAACTCGTGCAGGCCATACTGAGTCTGGCAGGGGATGACATGCAGGCTCAGAGTTGTTCGCTTATGCTTGTGGCACCTGAGAGCGACACGCTCTATCTGGCCGCATCGCGCGGGCTCACACCCGATGTCATCGAGGGAACGAGGGTTCGCATCGGAGAAGGAATTTCCGGGAAGGTTGCGCAGACCCGTGAGCCCTTGCTGGTGCGGGATGTTGAAGAGGCCCAGGGCCATCCTCAGTTTCGCGATCAGTTTCTCCGAACCGGGTCGTTCATCAGTTTCCCGATTCAAATACATGGGAGACTTCTGGGAGTCGTCAATCTCACTAACCGTGAGCGCCAGGGCGTTTTCACGGAGGAAGACATCGAGCGCGTTTCTCTTCTGGGGCTGGTGATCTCGCTTATCGTGGATCAGGCCCGCCTCACCGAGAGACTGCTCGAAGCAACCAATGTCGGCTGAACCGTTGCAGAGCGCCCTCCGCCGCCTGGCGGACGGGAAGAGTCTGTCCGCGGACGAAAGCACGTCGGCGTTTGATGTACTCATGGAAGGGCAGGCATCACCCACTCTCGTTGCAGCATTGCTCATGGCGCTGCGCGTAAAGGGTGAGACCGCCGAAGAAGTAGCGGGCGCGGCGCGTGCTCTGCGCCGAGCCATGCTGACCCTTGATTGTGATGATCCTGCTGCGCTCGTTGATACTTGCGGCACCGGAGGCGGATCGTCCACAACATTCAACATCTCCACCGCCGCGGCGCTTCTCGCGGCCGGCGCTGGAGTACGGATTGCGAAACATGGCAACCGTTCCTTCACATCTCGCAGCGGCAGCGCTGATGTTCTCGAGGCACTCGGAATCGGACTCGAAGTGACGCCAGTGGTGATGGCGCGTGCGCTGCGCGAAGCGGGTATCGTGTTCATGTTCGCACCGGTGATGCATCCCGCGATGCGCCACGTCGGCCCTGTGCGGCGCGAGCTGGGTTTGCCGACGATCATGAACATCCTCGGACCGCTTGCAAATCCTGCCGGAGTACAGCGCCAGGTAATCGGAGTCGCAGATCGCGGCCGTCTGCCCTTGATCGCCGGCGCTCTGGCGACACTCGGCAGTGTGCATTCGCTTGTTGTGTATGGCGAACCCGGGATGGACGAGATCTCGCCCCTGGGATGCACTCACATTCTGGAAGTGCGCGGAGGTGCCATCACCGAGTGGGAGCTATCACCCTCGCGATTCGGAATCGAGAATATGCGTGCCGAAAATCTGGCCGGTGGATCGCCTGATGAGAACGCGGCAACGATAGTTGCTGTGCTGTCGGGCCGCGGGACTCCTGCAGCGGAAGCGGCCGTTTTGCTCAATGCCGCAGCAGCGATCTATGTGAGCGGCAGGGAAGCGTCGATCGATGATGCGTTTGCCAAAGCTCAGGCGACCCTGAAAGCCGGTAGCGGCCTGAATGCTTTGGAGCGACTCAGAACAGCGCAGCCACGGACCTAGCAGCTCCGAACCCCCCGCTGTTTGCGTCCCGCTGTTTAATAGCGGCGTAGAACTCCCACTACTACTCCCTGGATCGTGACATCGTTTTCGTGAACATAAATCGGCGCCAAGGTCTCATTCGCCGGCTGTAGACGAATGCGCCCATCCCGTTCGCGATAAAGTTTTTTCACCGTTGCAGCATTGTTATCCAGAAGAGCAATGACCATTTCGCCGTTGTCCGCGCTGCGGCGTTCGTTCACTATCACATAATCGCCATCGCGGATCTGTTCATCGATCATTGAGTTTCCCTTGACGCGAAGCACGTAGTGATTGCCGTTGCGCCGCGTGAATCCTTCGGGAACCGCAATGGTCTCGGGACTTGAAATCGCTTCGATGGGCGCGCCCGCGGCCACATAGCCGAGCATCGGAAGTTCGATTCCCCGAGGGAAAACAGTCGAGGGCAGTATCTCGATTGCGCGGCTCTCGTTGTACTCGCGCTTGATGTACCCCTTCTTTTCCAGATTGCTGAGATGCTCGTGCACAGTCGCGAGCGAATTGAAATTGAAATGTTCAGCGATCTCCTCGAAGCTCGGTGCAAAGCCATTCTCCTCGCTGTACGAGGAGAGAAAGGAGAGGATTTCGTGCTGCCGTCGGGTGAGTGCCATGAGATTACCCATTAGATTCTGACCGGTATCGCTGCGCTGCTTTTTTTGATACCGAAGATTGACCGAAGCGCCAACAAAACATTAGCCGAACAAGCCCCGAAGTGCAAGATACCCGGACCTGGACTCCCCCCGCCGGCGTGCTGGGAAGAATCCTCGCGCAAACCTCGGAGCGCGTGGCTGCACTCCGCGCGCATGCCGCTGAACTGAATGATCAGGTGGACTCGACCCTGTCACCACCATCCTTTTCTCGCGCGATAGCCGGTGTAAAGACCGTTGCGGTGATCGCGGAGGTAAAACGCAAATCCCCCTCGAAGGGAGTGATTAATCCCGGGCTCGATGCCGTTCAGCAAGCGCTCGCTTATGAGCAGGGAGGCGCAACCGCAGTCTCCGTATTGACTGAGAGCGAGAACTTTGGCGGAAGCCTGGAAGACCTGGTGCAGGTCGCTCAGAGTCTCCGAATTCCGGCGCTGAGAAAGGATTTCTGCATCGATCCGCTGCAGTTGCTCGAAGCGCGCGCGAGTGGAGCAGCAGCAATGCTTCTGATAGCACGCGCCATCCCACCTGAGAAACTACTTGAACTCGCTGCTTTCGCTTCCGGGATCGGACTGGAGACGCTCGTGGAAATCCGAAGTGAAGTGGAACTTGAGGTGGCCCTGCAATCGGCCACGTCCGTAATCGGGGTGAACAATCGTAACCTCGAGACACTCGAAATTGCCGCCGACGTGAGCCAGAGGCTCATCCCGCTGATACCCCCGGGCCGGCTCGTCGTTTTCGAGAGCGGAGTCACCTCTCGCGCTGATGTTGAGCGAGCGGCGCTCACGGGAGCCGATGCCATCCTCGTAGGCTCAGCGCTTTCTGCCGCCTCTGCGCCGAGTGAGTTTGTGCATTCTCTCACTGGAGTACCGAGGAGAAATCGTGCTTCCCGCGATTAAGTTCTGCGGTCTCACGCGGACGGTGGATGCCAGGGCAGCGGCGGAATTGTCCGCGGACTATGGAGGTGTAATCTTCGCCGGTGGTCCGCGGTCTCTCTCCGATGAGCAAGCTGAGTCGGTTCTGCGGGGACTGTCGCCAGCCGAGAGAAAGGTTGGTGTGATGGGAAAAGCGCCGGCGGCCGACCTGGCCCTGCGCGCCAGGCGTCTCGATCTCGACGTGATTCAGATGCACGGCGATCCGGAACCTCGTGATGTCCTGGAACTGCGAGAGGAATGGGACGGTGAGATCTGGGCCGTTGTGCGAGGGGCGGACATCGCGCGCGGGGCCATGATTGAACAACTTCTTGCATGTGCCGATGCGGTGCTGCTGGACAGCGGCGCGCGCGGCACGCTGGGGGGAACGGGCGTTGCGCTCAACTGGGAAATGCTTTCATTGCCGGAGCGGTCGCTGCGATCGGCCGGCGGGAAGATTGTTCTCGCTGGAGGGCTGACACCGGAAAATGTCGCGGCTGCAATCATCGCAGTGCAACCCGATGTGGTCGATGTTTCCTCTGGAGTTGAGAGTTCACCAGGTGTGAAGGATCACGAAAAAATGCGTGCCTTTGTCACGTCGGTTCGGTCTGTTTCGGGAGCATGAATTGAGCGCACAGGTGGTTGAGGAACGGTTCGGGGTATTCGGCGGGCGCTATGTGCCCGAGACGCTGATCCCTGCGCTCGACGAACTTACGGCCGCCTTCGAGAGCGCGAGGCGCGACCCCGCATTTCAGCAGGAGCTCGATCGATTGCTCACGAGCTACGTCGGTCGTCCTTCCCCTATGAGCGACGCGCCGCGTCTCTCGCAGCATGTCGGCACGCGGGTGTTCCTGAAGCGCGAGGATCTCAACCACACTGGCGCTCACAAGATCAACAACACGGTTGGCCAGGCACTCCTCGCAAGACGACTCGGCAAGAAGCGCATCATCGCGGAAACAGGCGCGGGGCAGCATGGAGTCGCGACCGCCACAATCTGCGCGCGTTTCGGACTGCGCTGCGTTGTGTACATGGGTGAGGAGGACATGCGCCGTCAGCAGCTGAATGTTTTTCGTATGCGGCTGATGGGAGCTGAAGTGATTCCAGTTACGGCAGGAACGAGAACTCTGAAGGATGCAACCAGTGAGGCAATCAGAGACTGGGTTACCAACGTGAACGACAGTCACTACATAATCGGATCCGTAGTTGGACCAGCTCCGTACCCGAGCATGGTCAGGGAATTCCAGTCAGTGATAGGGCGTGAAGCGCGCGAGCAGATCATCCGCGAAGCCGGCGGGCTGCCCGACACAGTGGTTGCCTGTGTCGGTGGTGGCTCCAATGCCATCGGTATTTTCCATGCGTTCGTCGGCGACAGTGAAGTGGAACTGGTCGGCGTCGAGGCCGCGGGTGAGGGACTCGACAGCGGCCGCCACTCGGCGTCGCTTTCGCGCGGTACACCGGGGGTACTCCACGGCGCGCTCAGTTATCTCCTGCAGGATGCCAATGGACAGGTACATCCAGCGCATTCGATTTCCGCGGGTCTCGATTACCCCGGTGTGGGGCCCGAGCACGCGCACCTCAAGGACAGCGGCCGCGCGCGCTACGAATCGGTCACCGACGATCAGGCACTCGACGGTTTTGCGCTTCTCAGTAAACTCGAAGGAGTTGTCCCGGCGCTGGAGTCAGCACACGCTGTCGCGTGGATTGCACTTAACAACGGTCGCTGGACAAGCGACCAGAGTGTCCTTCTCTGTGTAAGCGGGCGGGGAGACAAGGATGTCGCGCAGATCAGTGAGATGAGCGTGCCTGGCTTCGTCGCAGACGTAAGAAAGTGAGCACAACCGGCAGGGTGGCTACCGGGATAACCACCAACCTGGCTGATGAAGTCGTTCAGCAAGCGGCTCCATTCCCCAAGGCGTTGGTGGAGGAGATGGTGAAGGGACTCGTGAAGGCCATGCGAGCGCACCAACTCTACCTCGAGAACAATCCAATGCATCAGCGCGCTCTGGATTTGTGCCGCGCTGCGTTCGTACCGGTTTGGAAGGAGACGACAGATGTAACACTTGCAGTGACGGAAACGGAGCTGCAGTGGTATGGCAACGTGGTGCTTGTCGAGGCTGAAAAGGCTTCAGACAGTCTCCCCTGGCTGCTGTACAAGGACGGGATCCGCGAAATCCAGATCCTCGCGGGCTTCGACAAGGATGAGCTGGTTCAGCTGCTGGGGCTCATTCAGAGAGTCCGCCGCGCATCGCCTGATGAGGATGACCTCATCACGCTGTTGTGGGAACAGGATTTTGCCTGCCTGCAGTACAAGTATGTGGAACTCTCGCAGGAGGGTTTCACCGCAATCGAGAAGGGTGCGTTCGAGGAGCGCAAGGTCGAAGTTGTGAACGAAGCCAACTCGGCTGCCGCGTCCGCGTCCGGCATCATCAGCATGAGTGACTTCGACTCGACGCTCTATTTTCTCGAACCCACGGAAATCAGCTACCTCCAGAATGAGGTGGTGAAGGAGTATGCAAGCGATCTGCGAAGCAGCGTGGCCGCCATGCTTCTCGACATTTTCGAGACGCAGGCTGACGATCACGTTCGCGACGAATTGCTGGAACTGCTGGACTATTACCTCATCCACTTGTTGTCCACGCACAGCTTCGCCGCGGCTTCATACCTGATTAGAGAATGCGCGGCTGCCGCTCTGCGGGCGCGCGCCATCGCCGGTCCTCACAAGGACAAGCTGGAAGCATTGCCCGCGCGTCTGAGTGAGCGCGAGGCGTTGGTGCAATTGCTCCAAGCCCTCGATGATTCGCCAAGCCTTCCGGCGCGCGGGGATCTGGAGGAGCTTTTCGCGCAGCTCCGCGGAAGTTCCCTGGAAATCATTCTGGGCTGGATTACGCGCTCACAGAACACGGCACTGAAACCACTCCTCGAGGCGGCCGCGCAGCGACTCGCATCGTCCAACACCTCGGAGCTGGTCCGCCTGATCGATGGCAAGGACAGAGACGTTCGCCTCGAAGCCATGCGGCGCGCAGGTGCACTCAAGACATCCGCGGCTGTCGCTCCTCTTTCGCGTTCCGTCTCCGATGCTGATGCCGAGGTGCGGCTCGTTGCCGTGATGGCACTCAGCGGCATCGCTTCGCCCGGAGCGCTTCAGGCATTGGAGCGTTCCATCGAAGACGAAGCGCGCGACGTGCGTATTGCGACCGTTCGATTTCTCGGTTCTCAGGCGTACAAACCGGCCCTGCCCAGAGTGGAAAGTGCCATCAAGAAAGGACTGCTGAAGGATGCAGATCTGACGGAGAAGATGGCCTTCTTCGAAGCCTATGGCGCCCTCGCAGGTGAACCGGCCATACAGTTGCTCGACGGAATTCTCAATGGGAAGGGACTTTTCGGAAAGCGTGAAGATGCGGAGGTACGTGCCTGTGCCGCGATGGCTCTTGGCATGATTGGATCTGATAGCGCACTTTCTTCACTTCAGAAGGCATCGGGTGAAAAGGACCCGATAGTGCGCAGCGCGATCAACAAGGCGTTCCGCGGGCCCACAACATGACCGGGCCAGGCAGAAGCACAGAACCGCTGCTTGCCATTGGCGCATCGGAAGAGAAAGGTCCCGATGCGTTCATCAGGCGCGCGGGACGACAATACATTTCATCGATGTACGCGTCACTGCGCGCCATCAGGTTGTATCCTGTAGAGAACGAAGCGGTCCAGAAAGCACTCGACGAACTGCAACTGCGCGCGGATGAGATTCTTTCGCACGACGGCGAGCTGGAGTTCCGCGCCTCGCGGGAACTGATTTTCATCAACTCTACGCGATTGCGACTCAACCTCGACAACTACGCGAGTTACAGCGCCATTCGCTCGCTCCTGCAGTCGGCCGATATCGGTTCGCTCCATGCGCTTCCCGGCGTGCAGAAACGCGACTGGCTCGTGTTCCTCTCGTTGCTGCAGAATCTGCCAGAGGGATCGGAACCGGCGGAGCGAGGCGCAATACTCAGCACCCGTCTTGTCGACGCCGGCGTGAAAGCTTTCGAGTTCAGCCCGCAAGCGGATGTCGGAGAGGAAGCGACTGAATATCAGGAGAAGGCGAAAGAAAAAGCCAAGAGAACATACGCGCAGTCAGTCGCAGTAACTCGTGAGGTGATGAATTCCGTGCGCATGGGCCGCACACCGAGCGTGAAGAAGATCAAGCGAGTGGTGCAGAGCATCGTTGATCAGATCCTCTCCGAAGAGGACACCATCATGGGTCTGACCACTCTGCGCGACTACGACGAGTACACATTCACCCACAGTGTGAACGTCTGCATTTTCTCGGTTGCACTTGGAAAGCGGCTGGGACTCACCAAACTGCAACTCTACGACCTGGGAATGGCGGCGCTGCTGCACGACATTGGAAAATCGCGTGTGCCGATTGAGGTCCTGAACAAGGTGGAGTCATTGGACGACAATGAGTGGCGTCTGATTTCGAATCATCCCTGGCTGGGGGTGCTCACCCTCTTTCAAATGCGCGGCCAGCATGATCTCCCTTATCGCGCAATGAAGGTGGCATTCGAGCATCACATGAAGATTGACCTTACCGGATATCCGCGTGTTGTGCGCGAACGTGAACTCAGCATTCTGAGCAAGCTTGTCGCAGTCGCGGATGGCTTTGATGCCGCAACGTCGCGGCGTGCGTACCAGCCAGACGCGTGGAGTCCGGCGGCGGTGATACAGGAAATGCGCGACAATTCCAGGCGCGGCATGGACCCGGTTGTCGTCAAGGCGTTCAGCAACCTTCTGGGTCTCTATCCCGTTGGGACCCTGCTCGTGCTTGACACTCTCGAATTGGCGCTCGTGCATGCGCCCAACCCCAATCCGGAAATGATGTCGCGTCCCATTGTCCGTCTCGTTACTGACTCCCAGGGAAATCTCCTGTTCCCGGGGGAGCTGCTGGATCTGGCCACTCAGGACGCCGCCGGCGCCTTCACCAGGACAATTATTCGAACCGCTGACCCGCAACGATATGGAATCCGTGTCAGCGACTACTTCGTCTGATCGACTGGAGCGGCGCTTCGAGGATTTGCGTGAGGCTGGTCGCAAGGCACTTGTCTGCTATGTGACCGCGGGACATCCTGACCCCGTTGCCAGCGAGAAGCTGTTGCGCGGACTGGAGAGCGCGGGAGCTGATGTTATTGAACTCGGAGTTCCGTTCTCAGATCCACTCGCCGACGGGCCGGTTATCCAGGCGAGTTCACAGATCGCTCTCGGGCATGGCTTCGGCTTTGATCGCACACTGGAGCTGGTGAGTCGCGCGGATCTGAAGCTGCCCGTGGTGCTCATGACATATCTCAACCCCGTTCTCGCCGGTGGGCCGGATGCGCTGGAGCGTGCGGCCGCGGCCGGAGCTCACGGAATTCTCATCACCGACCTCCCGGTTGGCGCGGATCCAGAACGGGAACGCTGGCTCGGTTCTGGTCCCCTCGCATTTGTGCGGCTGGTAGCGCCGACAACACCGCTGCAGAGAATGCGCGAGATCGCGCGCAACGGAAGGGGATTCGTCTACCTGATCAGCCGCCTTGGCGTGACGGGCGAGCAGGCTCAACTCGCCGCGGAACTCCCCGCATCGGTCGCGAGACTTCGTGAGGCAACAAAGCTTCCCATTTGCGTGGGCTTCGGAATTTCCACAGCGAAGCAAGCGCGCGAGGTTGCAAACATCGCCGATGGCATCATCATCGGAAGTGCCATAGTCCGTGCCGCGCAAGAGTCCGGAGTTGCTGGCGCACTGGCCCTGGTCGCAAGTATGCGCAAAGCGCTGGATGAGCTATGATTCCGTGCTGCTCACTGCCCCTGTCATTCCCGCGAAAGCGGGAACCCATTTTACTGCTACATGGGTTCCCGCTTTCGCGGGAATGACAAAACGATTGCGCATTAGCACTAGCCCATGACTGACCGTCTTACCGTCACTCTCCAGACGATGCAGTTTCACGCCCGCGTCGGAGTGTTGCCCCACGAGCAGGAATTGCCTCAACTCATCGAGATCGATATTTCGGTGACGTGCGCGGGCGAGAGTTCGCTGAGCAAGCATTCCCGTGTCGCGGGCGTCGATTATCGCGAACTATACGAGATTGCAAAGGAGTCAGTCGTTTCCCACGCCGGCTTACTCGAAGAGGTCGCGGAGCGCATCACCAACCGCGCTCTGATGCTGCCCGGTGTTCGCGCCTCGAGAGTCGCAGTACGCAAGCCGCACGCTGCATTGCCCGGACGACTCGAGTACGCTGAGGTCGTTCTGGAGCGCGACAGTGATACCTGATGTCGCTTACATCGCGATTGGTTCCAACATAGGTGATCGTGATGCCCATCTTGAGCGGGCCCGCAGAGAACTCGCGGCACTCCCCGGAAGCAGAATCATCGCAGCGTCAGAAATCGAAGAGACCGCGGCACTGACAGTCGACGATGATAAGCAGGGGAAGTACCTCAATCAGATCGTGGCGCTGGAGACTTCGCTGTCGGCTGAGGAATTGCTCGATGACCTTCACAGGATCGAGAAAGGCGCGGGAAGAAAAAGGGGTCGCAAGTGGGGACCGCGCACTCTCGACCTGGACATCGTACTGTTCGGTGGACAAATCATCAACACTCCTTCATTGACAGTACCGCACCCGGAGCTGGCGAACCGGGATTTCTGGCAGCGGGAACTTCGGCAAATCAGGGCAGAGATATGAGCAAGACAGCGCCCGGCGACCGCAGGGTGACCATTCGCGACATCATTACGCGCAAGACCGAGGGCGACAAGATCGTCGCGGTGTCCGCTTACGATGCGCTTTTTGCACGTCTGGTGGAGGAGGCTGGCGTCGATGTCGTGCTGGTGGGCGACTCCCTCGGTAATGTGATCCTTGGTCTGGATTCAACACTGCCCGTCACTCTCGATCAGATGATCCATCATGGAGCGGCGGTGCGCAGAGGATTGTCGCGCGCGCTCCTTGTGATCGACATGCCCTTTCTCACTTATCAGGTGTCGGTCGAGAGCGCGCTGCAGAACTGCGGTAGGGTGATGCAGCAGACGGGATGCGAAGCCGTCAAGTTGGAGGGAGGGGACGCGCGCATCGCCCAGGTTGTGAGTGATCTCGTGCGCATCGGAATACCGGTGATGGGTCACCTGGGATTCACTCCGCAGTCGGTTCATGCCCTTGGTGGCCCTCGCGTGCAGGGACGCGGAGACGCAGCGGCGAAACTCATCGACGATGCCCGGCGCCTCGAGCAGGCGGGTGCGTTTGCAGTCGTGCTCGAATTGATGCCCGCCGATGTAGCTCGCCAGATCACCCAGGCCATTGCCATCCCCACAATCGGCATCGGAGCAGGCGCGGGATGCGATGGGCAGGTACTCGTTCTCGCCGACCTGCTCGGCCTCAACGACAGTTTTGCCCCTAAATACCTGAAGAAATACGCGCGCTTGTCGGAGTCCGTGCGTGAGGCGGTCCGCGAGTTTCGCAAAGACGTCGTAGCGGGTACCTACCCCGACGAGGAGCACAGCTTCTGAAATGTTGCGCTTCGAGCGCATTGACGAACTGAGAAATGAGCTGCGATCGCGCCGGAAGAATGGCGAGCGAATCGGCTTCGTGCCAACGATGGGAGCGCTGCACGAGGGCCATCTCAGTCTGATTCGTGAGTGTAGTCAGCAGGCTAAGACGGTCGTAGTCAGCATTTTCGTGAATCCGCTGCAGTTCGGTCCCAAGGAAGATTTCGCTCGTTATCCGCGCGAACCGGAGGTCGATGCATCCAGGGCCGCGTCAGCGGGAGCAACGATCTGCTTTCTGCCGTCCGTACAGGAGATGTATCCCACCGCGCAGACGATCCAGGTTCGCGCGGGAGAGATGGGATCGCGATGGGAAGGCGAAGTGCGGCCGGGGCATTTCGATGGTGTGCTCACCGTTGTGGCAAAGCTGTTCAACATCGTTGTCGCGGATATAGCACTCTTCGGTCAGAAGGATTTTCAGCAAGCGGTTCTGGTGCGAACGATGGTGCGCGAGCTGAGGTTTCCAACTGCGATTGTCATAGCTCCAACGGTGCGCGACCGCGACGGCCTGGCGCTCTCCAGCAGAAACGCATACCTGTCGCCAGAGGAACGCGCGAATGCGTCGGCCATTCCTCGCAGCCTGGTCGCGCTTCTCAGAGTTTGGCAATCGGGAGAATCGAAATCGGCCGCGCTGTCGGCGATTGCGATGGGCGTTCTCGAGAAGGGAGGAGTCGGCGCACCGCAGTACCTTGCCATTGTCGATCCCAACACGCTGGTTCCGGTCGATGTTGCCAGGAAAGGAACCGTGGTGCTGTTGGCTGCACGCGTGGGAAGCACGCGACTGATCGACAACGTGGTATTGGACAAAGCGATGCCAACCGGCCTGGATCTGCAGTAGTTTCGTCATTCCGGCGAAAGCCGGAATCCATTTTCCTTCCAACATGGATTCCGGCCTTCGCCGGAATGACAACGGGGGGTCGATGGCGACGTTTCCAGGCTGCCCGCATACGCGTCTTTCAACGTGGAATTCACTGATTTGAAAATCGGCCTCGATTATCGAAGTCCGCTCGCCAGGATGTCGGCGGTGGCACTGCTTATGTTCGTAATTGCCGCGACTTTCAGCATCGTCTCCGGCGGCGAGCCCTCGGATGGCTCAAGCCTGGGAGAGGGTCCCAGGGTCACCGCTCCCCACGGCACTCGCATCAAGGTTCAGGTTGTAAATACCACCGGAAAAGTCGGTTTGGCCGCACGCGCTACACGGTACCTCAGGGATCGCGGTTTTGACGTGGTGGAAATGGGGAGCGGCAGCCCCGCCTTGGACTCGACAGTCGTCGTGGACAGATCCGGCAAGCAGGACTGGGCAAAACTGGTGGCGCGCTCCCTGGGGGTGCCCAAGGTGGAGTCGCACCTGGAATCAAAGCGCTTCCTGGACGTTACTGTCCGACTGGGCGCCGACTGGACTCCTCCGACGGGTCCGTTCCACCCGTAGCTGACCGCACGCTGCGGCGATATCCACACCGCGACTCTTCCGCACGGCAACCTCGACACCAGCACTGCGAATCTCGCGCGCGAATCCCGCTATCCTCCCGGGTGGGGTCGCTTTGAAGTCCCCAGCGCCTCCGGGGTGCAACGGAATCAGATTCACAAACGCGCCGCATTCCCTCGCGAGCTTCGCCAGCCCCTCAGAGTGTTCCTGGCCGTCATTTACACCACCAAGAAGTACATACTCGAATGTGACGCGCCGATGAAACGCCGCGGCAGCTGCGACAACATCCGCAAGGGGATACTTCACGTTGATCGGCATCAGTGTGCGCCGCAATTCGTCGCTGGGCGCATGCACGGAGATCGCCAGCCGGAACTGTTCCGGGCGACGCGCCAGCGCTTGAATGCCGGGTAGCACGCCCACTGTAGAAACGGTGATATGTCGGGCACCGATGCCCACACCTTCACGATCGTTGAGAATCGTGAGAACCGTGTCCACTGCGTCCCAGTTCATCATGGGTTCACCCATCCCCATAAAAACGATATTTGTAGGACGGATGGTCGGCTCGAGCAACAGCATCTCGCGAACTTGACCTGCGATCTCACCCACGCTCAGGTTGCGCGCAAAACCCATCGCGCCCGTCGCGCAGAAGCTGCACTTGAGAGCACACCCTGCCTGTGAAGAAATACAAAGTGTCAAACGTTGGCCGTCGGGAATCGCCACTGTCTCTATTTCCTGGCCGTCATCCAGGCGGAAGAGAAACTTCTGCGTTCCGTCCGCTGACTCCTGTCTGGCAGCCAATGCGAGGCGTGGAAGCGAGAATACTTCGGTCAGTGACTGGCGTAGCGCAGCAGGAAGTTCACTTATCGCATCAAAGTCTCGCGCCGGATGCCGCCACAATCTCGGCAGCACCTGCTGTGTGCGATAGCGTGGCTCGCCGCGCTCCAGCATGAATGCGTCCAGGCGCACCCTTGCTTCCGACGGAGTGAGATTCAGCAGACTCCCACCCCTTCCGTCATTCCCGCGGACAAACGTCACCCCCGCGAAGGCGGGGGGGGAATCCACTGTCGTCTTGCCTCGATTGTTCATCGTTTGCGATACGCCGTAATCATGACCTGGTACGCCGGCGCAATTCCGGAGGAGTTAGCCTCGCGCGACAGTCCGACGGCGATTGTCGACGATCGAAGCCCGACACCAAGGCGCGATCGAAATGAATTTCCCCCATGGATCTCGCTGTACAGCAGCCCACCGCTCATTTCCAGCATCTGCACGCGCCCGGAAAGGAACGCATAGTGTTCGGTGGCGAGGGCACCGGTGTAGGAGAGGGCGTATCCGGTCCTGAGCTGGAGATCTTCTCGCACACCCAGTGCGCGTGCGTCGATAGCTGCGCTGAAGCGTGTCTCCGAGTTGCCTCCCCAGGCAGGCTGCAGGAGGAATGAGGACGCGGCGATGCGCACATCACCTTTGCCAGGAATATGCGCGACAATGCCGCCATCCAGTGCCATTGCACTGCGGACCTCCGTGTCCAATTCTCCGTGTCGATATCGAAGAGACAACCCGGCGTCCAGGATAGCGTTCAAGCGACGAGCAATAGATGCCGAAATAATCGTTGTGCCGTAGCGGATGTCCGAGCCGACGCTCTGTGGATCTCCCTCCGTATGAGGAAGGTCGCGAACGGAAGCGTGCAGGAACGAAAGGGCAACCGTTGTGGAAGCGCTAATCGGCAGGGCCACTGAAAATGTCTGCGCTGCAACGCCCTGCTGCGCGGGACCATCGAACGCCGCCGCAGCCGCGCGCGCGCGATGGGCCGGATCGAGGAGTACCGCTGCCGGGTTCCAGAGGCCGTCGCGCGCCAGCGTCGCAAGGGGAGGGGCCTCCGCCATCGTACCGATGGGGAACTCGAGAAGATCTCTCCCCGGCACCCGCTGTGCCCATGCCGCCGGAGCCCAAGCGACCGCGACAGCGATGCAGAAGGCTCGGCGGCACATACAGTTAACCCAGTTATGCTGCACGTTCTCGATCCATTATGTGTCTTTCCGCACGCGACCGGCGCGGTTAAATTCCAGTCCTTGCCCAGCGTCGAAATGTACCCGCCTGCGCGGCGATGGGGGCCGGATTGAGGGCCCGTGCGTACATGCCCGCAATCGCATGGGCAATTCTCATACTGATAGTTTCCACGCTCCCGAACCCACCTTCCTTGGGACCCCAGGGATCGGACAAGGTCGTACACTTCGCGCTGTTCTTCATCCAGGGAGCGCTTTGCGTTCCAGCGCTCCTGGCTCTGAAGCGACCGGGTGCGCGCGCTCTGGCGACTTTCGCTCTTATTCTCGTATTTGCAGCACTCGATGAAGCACTGCAATTGGTCGTACCTGGACGCTTCGCGAGTATTGACGACTGGATGGCCAATGCACTTGGTGCCGCTGCGGGCCTGTCCCTCGCCGCGATTCCGCAACTAAGGAGAAGAAACAGCAGGTGAGTAAATTCACGGGTCCCGCAACAACTCTCAGAACACACCTGTGCGGCGAAATCAACCTTGCCGCGCTCGGCGCGCGCGTGCGCCTTGGCGGCTGGGTGCATCGCTCCCGCGACCTCGGAGGACTTGTCTTCATCGATCTGCGCGACCGCGCGGGCATCGTGCAAGTCTCCTTCGACCCCGCACTCGCATCGGCGGAAATGATGAAGAGTGCTGCTTCGGTCGGTGTCGAGAGCGTGGTGATGATCGAGGGGATCGTGGTTGCCAGACCAGCGGAAATGATCAATACCGGACTATATACCGGGGAGGTCGAGATACAGGCCAGCTCGATCGTCGTGACGGGACCGGCAGTGACGCCCGCAATTCCCGTGGCGCTTTCGCGCAATGACAAACTGCCGTCCGAGGAGTTGCGCCTCAGACATCGCTATCTGGACTTGCGCCGCAACGACCTGAGGGAAAACCTGATCCTGCGACACAGGTTGTTGCAGGCGACTCGCAGTTTTCTCAGCTCGCAGTCCTTTTTCGAAATTGAAACTCCGATTCTCACCAGGCCGACACCTGAAGGTGCGCGCGATTACCTCGTGCCCAGCAGAGTTCACAAGGGCGAGTTCTATGCACTGCCGCAGTCACCGCAGCTCTACAAGCAGCTTCTGATGGTCTCGGGATTTGACCGTTATTTCCAGATTGCGCGCTGCTTCCGCGACGAGGATCTGCGAGCGGACCGGCAGCCTGAGTTCAGCCAGATTGACATCGAGGCGTCCTTCATCACGCGCGATGACATCTTTTCGATTGGCGAAAAACTCCTCACGACCCTCTGGACCGAGGGAGGCGTGAGCGGCATCACCAGTCCATTCCTGCGACTCAGTCATGCCGAGTCGCTCGAGCGCTTCGGCACCGACCGCCCCGACCTGCGCTACGGGATGGAGCTGTTCGACGGCACAGAAGTTTTCCGGCGCAGCGAACTCACCTTCGCGCGCACCGCAATCGAGACGGGTGGTCGCGTGCGCGGCATTATTGCTTCTGCTGCGGCAACGGGCATCTCGCGCAAACACATCACCGAACTCGAGACCATAGCGAAGAGCGCTGGTGCCGGCGGTCTGATGTACGTCAAGCGCAATGGTGAGCTGCTAGAGGGAAGCGTTGCAAAGTTTCTGACTGCGGCGGATGCCGACACTCTCGGCGTACGCGACGGCGACATCGCATTTCTCGTGGCTGGTCCGGAAAAAATCACCAACCCCGCGCTCGACAGAGTACGCCAGGAACTGGCGCGCAGGTTGTCGCTCATTCCCGAGAACCGCCACTGCTTTCTCTGGGTAACCGACTTCCCGCTGTTCGCAGTAGATGGCGAAAGCGGTGCAATTGTACCCGAGCATCATCCATTTACTGCGCCGCATCCGAACGATGTGTCGTTGCTCGACAGCTCACCAGAGCGGGCGCGCTCGCTGGCCTATGATGCCGTTTACAACGGCATGGAGCTCGCGAGCGGCAGCATTCGAATCAGTGACCCGCGTCTGCAGGAGCGGATCTTCGCGCTGATTGGTATCGACGAGGAATCGGCCCGGAGGCGATTCGGATTCCTGCTCGAAGGGCTTCGGGGCGGCGCGCCTCCACATGGCGGAATCGCGTTCGGATTCGATCGTATCTCAATGCTTCTCGCAGGAGCCACTTCGCTGCGAGATGTCATTGCTTTCCCGAAGACCACGGCGGCGCGGGCTCTTTTCGAAGGTGCGCCCACACCGATTTCGGATGATGATCTGCGCGATCTTCACATCCGCGGGTCGGAGGACCAATCATGAAGGAAGTCGCCGAGATGAAGAAGATCTCGACCGAAGGTGCCGATCCTCTTGCACTGGCGGGTGTGAACGATGCCAACCTGAATGAGCTGTCGCGCCTGACCGGAGCACGCGTGTCTCTGCGTGGCGATTCCATGACGGTGAGCGGTGAGGCTGAGGCGGTGGAGCGCGCGCTTCACATTGCTCAGCATATGGTAGACGCGGCGAGGCAGCGCGTTGCTCTGACGACGGATGATGTCCTGCGCATGTCGATTGACTCGGCAGCCGAAACCGGCAGCGACGCCGATCCTCTTCGAATCGCATTGCCCGGGGTACGGAGACTCATCCAGCCCAAGACCAGGGGACAGGCAGAGTATCTGCGCGCAATCCTCGATCACGACATTGTGATCGGAATTGGACCAGCGGGAACCGGCAAGACATATCTCGCGGTGGCAGCCGCGGTGGACGCACTTCTGCGCAAACGTGTGAGGAAGATCGTCCTGGCACGGCCGGCGGTTGAAGCGGGAGAGAGCCTGGGCTTCCTCCCCGGAGACATGCAGGCCAAGGTTGATCCGTATTTGAGGCCGCTATACGATGCACTGGAGGATATGATGCCCCCTGAGCGTATGCAGCGCGCTCTGGAGTCACGCACAATTGAGATCGCGCCGCTCGCCTACATGCGCGGCCGCACCCTAGCCGATGCATTCGTGATTCTCGATGAGGCACAGAATGCCACCAACGCGCAAATGAAGATGTTTCTCACGCGTCTTGGTGTGAATTCAAAGGCGGTTATCACGGGCGACAAAACGCAGGTTGACCTCCCTCGCAAGGAGGAGTCGGGGTTGATTCAGATTGAACGCATTCTTGTCGGAATCGACGGCATTGCGATCCACTATCTCACCGATGCGGATGTGGTCAGGCATCGCCTCGTGCGCGACATCATCAAAGCGTATGCCGAGGACTCCGGAGGTTGACGCGCGATGGCCGATAGCGATGACCCCCCTCCCTCGCGCAGCAGGGCTGACGCGACGCCGCATCTGGTAAAGCCCGCGGGCCACGTTTATCGCGTCTTGCTGGCACTGCTGGTGGCTTTCGTCACGTACGTTTCGTTCCCGGCCACACCTGTCGTCGATTTACCGGTCTTCGAGGTTGGATCGGTCTCGACGCAACATGTCATTTCCCCCATTGCATTTCAGGTTCCCAAGGATGCCCGGGAACTGGGCCTGGAGCAGCAGGAGGCGGCGCGCGGCGTAATCCCGGTCTTCATCTTCGATCGCACCGGTGCTGATTCCTCTCTCGCTTTGACGCGACAATTCTTTGGCGCAGTCGGCGCCGCTGTTCAGGATGCTGCGCCTGGGCTGACTGCAGCTGCGGTGCGTGTGGCCGCTGAGTCACTCGGCCTGCGCCTCAAGGCAGCCGAGCAGATGTTCCTGGCAGATCCGCGACAACGAGGTGCACTGTCACAGAACATGGAGCGGGCAATCACGGTGATTCTCGCTGCAGGTGTGGCGCCGACCGGAGCGATGGACACGGTGCGCGGAATGGTAACTGTGATGTATGGCGACACTGCGCGAAATGTTTCCGCCGACAGCATTGTCACTCTTCCTCCGTTTGTGCAACGCGCTCTGACGCTCGCTCCGCGGTCAAGTGTCGGTGACCCGCTGATGGAGCAACTCCTCACGACCTTTTTCCGGCCAACGATAAGCTTCGATCCCTCCGCCACCGAGATGCGCCGCAATGTCGCCAAGGGGGCGGTGCCCGTTCACAGGTTCGAAGTGAAGCCGCAGGAGGCGATCGTCAGAGCCAACGAGGTAATCGGGCCCACTGAATACGAGAAGTTACGCGCGCTGCGCGACGAACTGGAGAGCAGGCAGGAAGGACAGCGCAACGCAGGACGCGTCGCCGGCGCGGTTCTTTTCAATGCACTCTTTGTGGGAGCGTTCGGTCTGGCGCTCCTGATGTTCCGGCCGGCTATCTACGCGTCGTTCAGATCTCTCATAACGATGGCGGCTGTATTCGCCATAGTCATCGTTGCGGCGGCCTTTGTGTCGCGCGCTCCAATCATGAGACCCGAACTCATTCCTATCGCCGTCGTCGCCATCGTATTCAGCGTTCTCTACGACTCGCGTATCAGCATGATCGCGGTGATGACGCTGGCCGTACTGATCGGAGGACAGAGCATATTCCACAACACCAATGCGCAATTCCTCAACATGATTGCCGGAGTCGCCGCTGTGTTCAGCGTGCGCCTCATGCGTCAGAGGAATCAGGCGTACTATTCCATGCTTTCGATCGCGCTGGCGTATGCGCTTGCGGCGGTAGCGCATGGACTCACTCTCGACAGGCCCGTTGTCGACGTGCTGCAAAGCGTTCTGTACGGCGGTGTGAATGCCGTGATCACCGTTCCATTCGCACTGTTGGTGCTGCCACTTGCCGAAGAGTTCACGGGAATAGACACATACCCGCGGCTGCTGGAGTGGTCCGATCTCAATCGCCCGCTCATGCGCCAAATGAGCCTCGAGGCTCCTGGCACGTACGCGCACACAATGACAATTGCCAATCTCGCCGAGGCCGCGTGTAATGCCATTGGCGCGAATGGAATGCTGGCGAGGGTAGGCGCTTATTATCACGACATCGGCAAACTCACGGCTCCGCATTATTTCGTTGAGAATCAGGCTCGGGGCCGCAACCCGCATGACCAGATAGAGCCGCACCAGAGCGCGTTTATCATCAGAAACCACGTCGTAGGCGGGCTGGAACTCGCGGCGAAACACAAACTCCCGCGTACCCTGCGCGCGTTCATCAACGAGCACCACGGCACGGGTCCGATCACCTACTTCCTGGAAAAATCCACCGAACTGGAAGGACCTCCCGTCAACCCTGAGGAGTTCCGCTATCCAGGTCCCATTCCACAGTCGGTTGAAACAGCGGTCGTCATGCTCGCCGACGCTGCCGAGGCTGCGGCGCGTGTTTTGAACGAACCCACACCACAGAAGCTCAGGGAAGTGGTGAATCACATCATGAAGCTGAGAATGGAGCAGGGGCAACTCGCCGATGCTCAGTTGACCATGAAGCAACTGGAAATCGTGAAGGACGAGTTCACGCGGGTACTGTCAGCTGCGCATCACTCTCGTATCGACTATCCGGTATCCGCTGGAGGAATTACGGCGGAGTTCGCATCGTGACACTCGTTGTTTACGTTGCAAGTGAGGGGGTTCGAATTCCCGTGGCTGCAGAACGTCTGGCCGAGCTCGCACGGCGAGTGCTGCGTTCCGAGGGTGTTTCCAATGCAATGTTATCAGTTGCATTTGTTTCGTCGGGCGCAATCGCGTCCCTCAACCGGCGTCACCTGAACAAGCGCGGCGCGACAGATGTCATAGCCTTTGGTCTCACATCAATGAAAACCGGCCATCCGGTTCTCGGAGACATCTATATCGCGCCTTCAGTTGCGAGGGCCAACGCGAAACGGCTGCGGCTCCCGATTCGGCAGGAGTTGGCTCGTCTCGTGGTACATGGCACTCTGCATGTGCTTGGCTATTCGCATCCGGAGAGTGCCGCACGAGTAGAATCCGAAATGTGGCGCAAGCAGGAGATGATCATGCGTCGCGGCATTCCGCCCACACC
>CAZKXZ010000028.1:0-55734 GCA_964556695.1 uncultured Gemmatimonadales bacterium | reverse complement strand
GAACTAAGCTCTATGTGCTAACCCAAAGTGTCTCACGAATTGGGGTACACAGCAAGTCTGTTGTCGTCTAGTTTCTCGTTGACCTGATCGCGATGCATCGCCACTTCCTCCAGGAAGGGACCTGCTTCCTCGCCCGCAACGAATATGGTTTCATCGAGGTAGTTTACGAAAAGTCTACCGTCGGTATCACGTAGAAGCGTTCTGTTGTGCCTGGCACCGCTCGCAGGATTGTGCCAAACAACGTGCCTTGCCACTAGTTCCTCGGCTGAAGGTGCAAGGATGATGCGGGGAACGCGTGCGAACCCTCTGCTGTTCAGCGCAGGCTTCAACGAGTGCCTTGCCGAATATGATATCGCCATCGATGTACAGCTCTCCTACCGACATGGCGCCTTGAACGAAGAACCCTGCACGGATCATCTCGAACTGAAAGAAAGCCAAATGCAGGAATATCGTTCCGAGGTCAGGTTCAGCCAGCGCCGAGGGATCAATCGTCGGAAAGCCTACTACAATCTTGTCGGTGAAGGCGCGAGTCACCCAATGCGGTCCGTCTCCGTTCCTCTCCTCGGCTACCCAGTTGCCAGCGCGGTCAAGAGCAGTCCGGAGACTCAGCAGCAAGCCGTTCGTTGATTCTCGACTTCCTGCGCGCTCAACGCATCCTCGGTACCCGAGGACCAGCAAGCAGACTGCAACAGAATGCTTGACTTCGGGTAGCCCTTCCTCTGCTTGCGGATAGACTGAACGTTGCAGCAACATCACTCAGGACCCAATCGGAACGATCATCAATTGCCGCCAGTGGCCCCGTCGTAGGCCGGAATTGTCAATAGCACTTTCATTCTATGAAAGGTTGCGAGAAGTACCAACGCTCTGGCACGGCGCGAGGTTCGCTATTCCCACCGTGACTGCGTCGGCTGCGCCGACAACTATGAACGGTGAGCAGAGCTGGCACAAGAGACAGTCGCGAGCATGAAGACCTCTTTACGCGGTGTGAGCGCAATGCGCGCATGCCGCGTGAGACTTTTCTGGCGCCAGCGGATGCGAACCCGCGAGATCGCAATGGTTAGGCGGCAAGGGCTAAGTCTGGCGGTTTGAGAATTCATGCGGTGCTTCGGAGCTTGGGCTTACGATTGGACGAGAATCGTTCTTACGGGCTCTGTCGCCTCGAGGGACCCGATGTGAGTACGCGTGCGATTAGACGCCTGCACATGGCCGCTCCGCGCAATACAGCACTATTTCCAACGGGGTTGCACCAATGCTGAAGCATTAGGTGTTGCCGCCGTGATCCGGCGTATCCTCAGCAAATGCTCGGGCCCTGGTCGGCGCCCACATAAAGCAATCTTAATGGTTGAAACTTGCGTTTCCGCCTGCAGCGCTGCTTGTTAACGCTGAATACATCTCGATCCCGGAAACCGACGGTGCGCCGGAGCGTGTCTCATGCATGATTCTATTGTCAAGGTTAGCACTGACAGTCAATCGCACGTCGATAGCCCACGATACGTGCTTATTGTCGAGGACGACGAAACCGTATCCCGATTGCTCGCCAGTCTGGTAAGTAGCATGGGCTTTCGCGCCGTCCAAGTTTCTTCGGCGCGAGAAGCAGGTGAGTTCCTCAAGAAGCTTACGCCCGACCTGATTCTCCTTGATCTGCGGTTGCCAGGACAGAGCGGCGACGACTGGCTTATCGCCTTTCGTCGGCGAGTAGTGTCAACTCCAGTTATCGTAATCAGCGGCGTTGAGGATATCAATCGACGAGTTGCAGTTTTGCCCAGTGGTGCCAACGACTTTGTTGCGAAGCCTTTTCAGCTTGTGGAGCTGCAGGCACACATCACTGCATTGCTCCGACGACCAACCAATCTCGCAAGTCGCAGGATTTGCGGAGGGGCAGTGCTTCTCGATCCCGTTCGTCCCGAACTCCGACTCGGAGATGTGTCGCAGAGTCTTACCACGCGCGAGTTCGGAATAATGTGGTTCCTCGTCGCACACGAGGAAATTTGGGTCGAGCCGTCACAATTAAGTAAAAGCGTGTTAGGCGGCGCTACGAAAGCTGACGTCGAGTGCCTGCGAGTGCACCTCTGCAACCTTCGTGACAAGCTTGCTCCATTTGAGGATCATTTCAAGCTGGAAACCAAACGAGACTTCGGCTATCGCATTGTCCACTGCGATACCAACGATGCGTGACAGAACGTGAGAAAGGTGGTAGTGCCTCTTGACTCATTGTCCGCCGGTACAAGCAGATGCGCAGTTCAGCTATGCTCCGGATTGGCTTGGTCCTGCCGTGAACTAATCGTTCGGGGGCTTCGTCTAGGGACCGCTATATTATGGTATATGAAGATTCCTTAATGTTCGTCGGCCAAGCTGGTGTACGAGTGTCGGAAGCACTTGTCGGCCCCACACTTAGCTGTCCAGGTCGAATCTGGACCGCGGCAGAACAGCAAGGACTATCGAAGCTGCGGAATCCGGGACCAATTCCGCCGTGACAGCGTTATCGCGAGCTTCCCTCCTTCTTGTAAATGAAGTATGCGTCCGGCCCAAGACCAGAATGGGGATCGCGTTCTCATCGGGTGGATGCGCAAGTGCGCGTCACCACAGACTCTCACCGCAAAGGCGACGACTGTGATGACCGGGGTTTTGGCCTGCGCCTCATCCATCTGTGAATATTGAGAACATCACTCGCGAGGTCGACGGCCTCATGTGATAGGCAACGCGTGTACCCGTCATAGTCGATTAGGCGACCGTCTTTTTCATTGCCGAGCCTTTCCAGCGCACGGAAATGTGCTATCACCGTCGCTTGCCAAAGAATGGCGGAAGAATGAATTGACAGGAGCCCTTCCTCAATGACGCGCTTCCTTGCGTTTACCTGGTTAAGGTTGACGAGAAACACAACCAACGAGGCTGCCGCAGCCCAAATTGCAAAATAGAACTGTAGCAGATCATTTGCCTTCCATTGTTGGTACACAGCTACAAACAGTGGAACGAGGAAGACAGCCGTGCAGGCGTGCAACGTGTTGAGCATGGTGCCTAAATAGCCGCCGGCATAGTAGGACGCCCCTGGTTTCATCAAGTGGCTGGGTTCGAACCAGCGTGGCTGCGAGTGGTCAATGCCGCTTCGTATTGCATCGGCATGCAGACGCCAAACAAGCGCATATGTCGCGCGCTTAATCCAACCTGAAGCGGCTCTCAAGATACGCTTGAGTCTGGAGATGCCTTGCCGCTCCACACCGTCGGTGTCATGACTTGGGGATCCCCCCTCGCTCACATTTGATCTTGCGACCGTGCTATGCCTTCTCTTCGTTGGTCGCGTAATGTAGAGGTGGTCGAAGACAGTTGCCGAGACGATTCGCCAGGCGCGCATCGCCTCTTCCCATCCTATTCGCCGCATCGAATCGTGCCACTCATAACCAGACGGGATTGCAAGCGCCCTTGTCCGATGCAGATGCAGTTCGTACCCGTTCAGTCGACTTGCTGCGGCATACTTGTGTGTTCCCATTCGGCCGAGGCCCATCAGGAGCAGCATGGCTGCGATGCTTGCGTACGCCACTTCCGCGTGCTCCACTTGGTATCTCGCAACGAATGTGAGAATGCCGGCGGCGATTGCCAGACCTTGAACGGAATATCTCGTGAAGCAATCCTTGACCGAGTAGGCTTCCTCTCGGAGCATTTTGATAAGTGCTCGCTCGCTCTCCTCCATTTTGCTTTCTTCACTCATATTTCATTTTCCCGCTCCGCGAGAAACGCAACTTCATCCTGGGTGAGTACCCAGTGCGAAATCTCCGGATACTGCTGCGCTGTTTGCCGCGGAAACTTAGCGACCATATCCCGCGCAGCGTCTTCAAAGGCCTTCTGCATTGGAGACGGCGACGGTCGTGGGCCAGCAAATGTCTGGGGCGGTCGCCGAGCTGAGCGAACGACTGGCGGCGCTGGTGCACGCGGAAAACGAACGGTTTTCGAGCATGACGATTACGATTGTATTGAGGAGCGAAAAGATCGGTCATTTTCTGACTCCTTCCGTGTCGCAGCTAAGTACCACGACGATGCGCAATCGATCGGGCGGCGAGCGTTGCGGGTCTCCCATGACTTCCCCTGGGAGGAGCGCTGCCCTCAGCTCCCATTCGCCATAGAGTGGCAGTCCTAGAAGTTCGCTTGAGAGATCGCCATTTGCAGGCAACAAGGCAGAGCGCCCCGCGTGTAATACGTTGACTGCCCGGCCGGACCGAGAGGCTATGCCATCGAGCACCAGGCGCGAGTGCCACGTTGCCGTATCGAGCATTGCCAGGCCCCGCACGGAGTCAGTCCCCAGTGGTCCATTCATGAACGCAAACTCCTTTTTCGCCCCCGGCCGACCACCGTATTACATCCTGGGCTGCATGAGCGAGCTTCCCCCTGCGCGATGCCACAAGCAAGTACGTCACAGTATCAAGATCGTTCGCACCGCTCGTTGTCACGGAAAAGGAGCGCGGTTCCCTTGACCTCATAGGTTACGCTCACCGTGTCCGGTCCGCAGATCCGCCGAGGGAAGACTTGAAAGTCAACTATTTTCGGCCCGGCCGCCGCACGCCGCACGCCCCAAGGTTCCAATGAGAAAAGAGTTCGCGATTTGGCGGAACCTAAACGCGGGCAAGTAATGGTGGCCTGGTGCCCTTGTAGCCACTCTTCGAGGGGATCGGTCAGGTGTCCCGCCCGAATCCACAATTGCCATTGGACTTGGAGAACCGTTCCATGTGCCAGCCTTCCCGGTATTTATCCCGATCTTGCGAATCACTCGGGAACATACAGGCAATGTGGAGCGTGATGACTCGTCACGGCACATCTAACTTCTCGAGAATGAAGTCGAGTGTCTGTGGCTGCTCGAAGTAGTTCGTGTGGTGCACAGAATTGCTCGTGCCGAAGTCATGGGTGTCCACAATACGTGCGCGCTTGCTACCCGTGAAGTCGCTCATTGACTTCGTATCTACCACAAGATCGTTGTCGCCTGGAAATAGCTTGTCCGCCCCGGCGTCCTTCAGTTTGTCGGGACGAAACCATTTCCAGAATTGCCATCCGGCCGCATCCGTCTCGAAATTAGATTGTACAACAAAGTAGGTCGGCGGCTTGACAACAGTGATGGCATGAATACGATCGATCTCATGGTTGAGCGCAACCCGAGACTGTCCAGCCAAGCCAGGAATCATGGAGACGGCGGCGTCAATAATGGGAGTTTTTGCTGCGACGCTCACCACTGACGTGGCGACCTTGAGCAGCGCGAGCGGCACCGCAATCAGAGGGAAGTACACGACGGCCGCAGTGCCACCCGCCTTGAGGACATTACCGATATTGGAAAGCATCGACAGCGAATCACGAAGCTGCGGCGGAGCAGCTAGGCTCGTGCCGCCCAAGGGCGAGCCCACGAGCACTCCCCGATAAGGGCCGGTGCCGGCCGCCGCCCCAAAGCCCTCCAGAAACCATCGGGTCACTAGTCCCCCTCGGCTGTGGGCAACAATATCAAGCGGCCCACTCGCGTTAGTCATAAGGCAGGCAAGGTCAAACGCGTTCAGCACAGGACTCACCGATATTGTCGGATGATCAAAGACCAGAACTTCGTCGTAGTGAGCGAACACGCGCTTGAGAAACTCTGGGCCGTTTGGTGCCTTCATGACACTCTCGATTAGTGCCTCGCTCTTGCTGAACGTTCCATGGACCAGGACCAGTCTGCGCTTTTTGCCAAGCGGCGCGTCAGCAACCTTGTATTCCACTTGCGCCGACGCTTTGACCGGCTTGAGCTGTCGCAATCCTGAATTCCCGTTGAGTTTCGTATCCAGTCGGGTTAGATAACTGTTGATCTCATTGGGCTCGAGTTGCTCGTATTGATACAGCTCGACCAGGTCGCCTTCTGGAGAAAGGGTTCTTCCGCGCCGCAAACTGCGTCCTGGCGATGTTGCTCGGGGCGCTCCATCGGTCCACAAGAGCACCCCTTCGTCATTCAGAACAAGTGAGACCGTCGCAATCGGATCAGGATCGCCAGCGCGTAGACGCCGTCGGCGCTCTCCAACCGGGAGAAGGTCAGGGGCGTTCTCGAACTGACTCGAGAACATATCGAGAGATGCGGCGACTGCTTCCACTTCCTTAAGAGCGGCACGCGCGCTGGCGATATCAGAAGACCCCGATGTGGTCCGACCGTTCATATATCACTCCGGCGTATCGGAAGCGGAGTAACGCTAGTCTGCAAATCGGTGCGGGCAAGCAGGATGTCGAGCATGGACTCGAACTCGCGCCGGCTAGCCAGGTTCTTGATGCCACTATCGATCGCTTCTGCAAAGCTACCGCGGCCAGTAACGAGAGTTGTTTCGAGTGGGACCAGGTGACCTGCCTGGACCTCGGCGAGAATCTCTCGGTACTCGCTAACCTGAAAGTCCCAACCGTGCTTCTGCCCAACCGAACCGGCTTGCCGGTTGTTCACAATATCCGACTCTTCGTCAACGGCCGCATCACGAGCTGCCCGAAAGTCTTCGTGGTAAGAATCGTGCCTCCAATAGGCAGGGAAGGCATGGGTCTTCAGAAGGAAGATTGTCGGGTAGATCTCCACGTATTCAAGACACGCAGCCAGGAGAAGCGCGAGATCGATGCACGTTCCTCTCTTCCCGTCAACGCAGTCTGACGGTGTTCGCAATCTTTGCGAGGAATCGGTAAATACAGGCGGTGGGTTGATGTACGAAAGCGGACATTCGTATAGGAGAGACGACCAAATGGCGCGGACCTGCATATCAACGAGCGAGCAATCTGCCGGCTTTGGAGGATGCCTACCGTCGACGCATTGATACCCGTCGAAGCCAGCCGTGGCATCGTCTCGTAGCGCCATGAGATATCGTTGAGCTGAGTCAATCACCCTCAAGACGGCCGGGTCACGGGGAAGGACAAACGAAGGAAGCCATCGGTAGTTGTCAGTATCGAAGCGCCATTCGTCAATCGGAAGAAGCGTTACTCGATGGGTTTGCCGGTAGAGCACAGCATCGTGCCAGAGCACCTCGACAAAAAGGCTCGTATGGATGCTCTCACGAATTGCTCGTGATAGCGACGAGGCGAGCGAAACACGAATGTTGTGCGGAAAATCGACGTAAGTGTCTGTCTCGGACAGGGAGGCTTTCATACGGAATGGGTACGAATCGGTTCCCACATACAGCTCTACGCGCACCTGTAGATCGTCAACGCGGCCGACGCTGAGGCGCTTTTTCCGTACTCGGAAGCGCTCGAAGATGGGTCCATTATTATGCAGAATGGAGTAGTTGAGCTGCGAGATGAGGGCGACATCGACTTCCAGCTGATCGTGAATCTGGTCAGCGGTCGGTGCCTCATATATCGGCGCCAGCGAACGAGAGCGGGCCTTTTTCCGAGTCGGCTTGGTGAGTGCCTGTTCGGCGTGCGGCGCTTGGTCAAGAATGGACGCCTTGCTCCAAAACACGATCCCTGAACCGCGCAACGGCTGATTCTGATCTCGAAGTGTTTTCCACGCAAAAGCAAAAGCGGCAGTGAGACTCCAATCAGCCAGCTGCCAGCTGCGGTAGAGTGTATGAAAGAAAAGCTCGGCAAGGCTGTCGTCGAAGGAATCTTGGAAACCAATGGCAGCGTGCGCACCCTTCGCAACACACAAGGGCGCCAAACGTGCCCCGGAATTGTATATGTTGCACGAAATGAGTTGTGGTTTTCGCTCGCGCCCCGCTGTGAGAATATCCGAGAGCGCTTCCGCCGGAATTACGTGGGGCTTTCGCTCAAGTCCACGAACGAGGTATCCATCCTGCACTGTTCGATCATCTCTGAGGCCGATCAGGCTGGTTCCTTGATGGCTGTCGAACCCAGACAAATGAAGGACGTCGGGGGAACGTTTGGTAACCTCGCTCAACAAGGATTCCTGGGACGGGTTCTCGGCGATGGCCAACGTGCCTTTGAGCGATTCCACGCAAAGCTTCAAGATGCGTTGCTCTCCCGTGAAATCATAATTCTCGGCAAGGAGCCCTGGTGCGCTCAGGACTTGGAGCCATGAACTAGGAGCGGCGGACGCGCGGTTTTCGGAGCCCCTCTCCGGCGGAGTCCGAAGGCGCCGCACGATGGTTATCGGTTTTCCACCTCGCATATCGCGAGTAACCGAGGCCAGCATGAATTCCCACGGGAAAATCCGGTGCTCCCATCCTACTTCTTCGCCCCTCCAAAGAACGTCCACCTCAACAAGTGGCTCCTTCGCAAGCCGGAGGAGGACATCTCGGGTAAATCCAAGCCTATCGGCCAGTTCACGCATTTCCTTCTGGTGTCGTGCCGTCGCTGCTGAATCGTTGTTCCAACGAGCTCGGTTGCGCAGCGTGTAGCCCCATCGCATAGCCTCTCGCTGGAAGTGCGAACGATCTACATCCGACAGCGCGAGAAGCGAAACTCCGGGAATGTTAATCCGTATGGAGTCGTCGTTCGCAGAAACGATGCTGTCGGTCGAGTGAAGCTGCCGAGGGAGCAAGGTAGGTTTCCGCCCCACCTTGAGTTTTGAGGCCTTTTGTCGGACCCCAGGCTTTTTCCCTAACCTCCGCTTCGCGACCTTCCTAGTTGCCACGGGTATTTCCTCGGTGTCGTTGACCTATCCCAGCGTCGGTCTCGCCCGCGCAGAAGCGAGCCCGGATGGGACCAGATTCATTCTCGTGCGTATAGCGCGGTTACTCGCACGCCGAATGCTGGCAGAAACAATTAATCGGATGGCGCAGCCAATATTGTCCACACAACGGTGATACGCAAGGTAGCAAGAGAGCGCATCTCGGCGTCCCCACCAAGACGAGTTCTGCTGCTTCTCTCCCCACGCACGGGTCGAGGAATGGCAACTCAATTGATGACATTGCGACCTTCAGGCGCCCCGGTAAGGACTATTCCAAACTGCACGGCGCCATCAAAGCGATAGAAAATTCTTGGTGGCACTGTTTAGAATCCATCTGACTATTGTTGATGCTAGGCTGCTAGTGGCTACTGAATGACAGTGGGGTTTGCGAGTGGTGAGGGATACTTCGTTAGCGACGAAAAATCAGCGACACTAGCAAGTGGTTCTTCTCGTTGCTTGGATCGGCGCGTTCATGACCCTTCTCATATCGCAGACGCAGTGCAACATCATCGCGCTTAGGCAATGGCCAATAGTCAACCGTCGCAAGCAAGAGATTTCTGACCTTGTCCTCAGTGGCGCCATTGGCGAAACCGTACCAGCCCGAGTTCTCAACATAAAGCGCGAACATAGGCTGATCAGTTACAGCGTCAGCGTGCCCGTATGCTAGCTCCTGAACGGTGCTCTTCCAATCACCGTTCCTTTCCGCTTCGGGAATCGCATCTAACAGCAGTTGCTGAATTGGCGATCGCTGCGCAGCCGGAATCGCTCCAACTTTTATCGCTAGTTCTTTGGCAGTGATAATGGTCGGCGCTTGTCTCAGTATCTCAGCAGAAAGTTTGTTGGCTGTTTGTCCTACGTCGGCGCTCTTTGCCCAACCAAACGCTCGGCCTAGGAACGCTCTATACGTGGCAACGCCGGAGTTCAGATCGGAGGCGTCCGCATCGATTGACTCCGTTCGATTGGCCTGCACTGCTATGACCAGCCAATTAGAAGCCCCAAGTCGTCCAATGCCTGGAAGCCGAACGGGAGCCGACTCAAGGCCAATTGCGAATTGAAGGCTTTCGAGATCGCTATCACCGCCGACAAAGGCCGTGCCCCGGAGGTGCAGTCGTTCAATTCCGCGTAACCTGAGAGGCTCGACGCCAAGCGCCTCGAATAGTCCGCCGCCAAGTTCTCCAGTCCCATGCTCGTACCGGAGCTCGACTTTGTTTCGGTCCCCAGTACCTACGGCTGGCGTCGGCTCCGTAATATCAAGTCCGGAGGCGAATTTGAAAGGCGTGCCAGCCGCCCGCACAAGTTTTCCCTTGTAGGCAACTCGGTAATAGCCCTCGTTCTTTCCAACCGCTCGATAATCGAACTTGTATCCCGCATCAATTTCTATAGCATTTATCGCTGCTGGATTCTGAGCTCTCGCTACCGAGTCTTGCCTCGATTGTGCAGCAGAAGCGGTGGAGGCGCCGCAGAGTAATAGCAACGTGAACGCAAAACACGCCACCCTCCGTTCACATCCGAGGCCATAGAGGCGTCTCATTCGGCCTCTTCCGCTATAGCCTGCAATTGCATCACCAGGGTATCACGATCCCATCCGCCGGGGTCAGCCGTGTCCTCCTTGTTCATTTGCTCGACAATTCTTTGCCACAATGATCTCCGCTCTGCCTGATTGGGCTTCGATGGCGCAATGAAGAATCGTGAAAGCGCTAGTCCTCCAACGAAGCCAAAGTCCTGCGTAGTCGCGTCAATAGGATTCTTGCAATAAGCCTTGACACGTTCTGTCGCGGCGCCACCGCCAAAAGATCCCGTCTCGTCGGACAAAGACGTGAGGACGTGTTTTCTGTTGAGTCGCCGTTCGTCGCGAGACAAGTCGGGCATCTTTCAGTCGCTCGTTGGGGAGAGGGTGTACAATGTGAGTTTGGTGAGCGAGCAATATGCACGAGCTAGCCGATTGCACAAGTAGCAACGCTTGTCAGTTAGAGTGCGATCATGAGAGGTGAGAGGCCATCTCGGCATCCGCCGAGCCAAACATGTGCATGATTCAGTAAGAGATCTTAAGGTAGCTGGGCTGTCACAGGGCCAACGTCGGGAGCGCGCAGACAAAGCCCAATCGAACCACGTGCCACCCATACATTAAGAAATCTTTATCTCCGGCAAGCCATCGTCATCGGTGTTGACGACCGCCGAGGAATGCGTAGAATAGCAGAACTCGGTGTGGAAGTGTCGCACTGGCGTTCTGCGAGTTGTCTGTGATCACATTCAGCTGATTGAGCAATGCGAGAACTCAGAACATGATCTCTCTCGAGTCAAGCCTCCTTTCGACCGTTGCGAGCTTCATAGCCGGCATACTTGCGATTTCACTCTTCGTCCAAGTCTTGCAGGAGATTTGGAAGTATTTGCGCGGCAGTCGCGGACGCATTTACACGAACGTTCTCGAGGACTTTCTTGGTCCTTGGGCGCAGCGCATGACGAAAACGGGAGTCCTGCCGGATTTGGAAGCGCGCGGTCCACTTCAGTTCCGTAGGATCGCGCCTTCTGGGGTGCTCCTACCGCTGCAAAAGGAGCACCTCATTGAAGGTCTTGAACGAACTGCGTCGCCCTGGCACCGCCGCACCATGCGGACGCTCAAGCTTGAGGTGGAGCTGCAGAATGGCAAGCCGCAACGGCAGTCTTCCGAGTGGGATCGTCTGCTTGCGCAACTTCGAGAAGCCGACGTTCCGGCGCGACGGCAGGAGCTCGCCACGGCGCGAACAGACGCACTAGGCGGTTACGACTATCGCCTTGCGGAATTGGCGCCGCTCTTTGCGGAAGCGGTGCGTGGAATTGGTGAACGGATCACGACCGCTGGAGTTGACGCTCAAACACGCGACGTTGGCGAGATTCGGGCCTTTCTCAGTAAAGAAGTGGAAAAATTCTCTGGTGGCGACTCGGATGGGATCGACGCCGCGCGTATCCTCCATGTGTATCGCGAGCATTTTTTCTCCTACATAGTCGATGCTGAGCGAAACTACGGCCGTCTCGAAGAGCTCAGTGAGTATCGATGGAGACGATACAATTTGAGGACAACGTTTGTTTTTGGCGTGCTAACGGCTGTCCTTCTTGCGCAGCCTGCCCAGGACATTCTTGCTCGTTCCAGATCGCTTTCGGCGGCGGATGCCACTGCACTGGCAACAAGCGTTACGGACCTGTATGAGGCTCAGCAACGAACTGTGGCCGCTCCAACAGGAGTGCCGGCCCGTGACTCATTGGGGTTGACTGAGGCTCAGTTGAGGCAAATGCTCGGATATGCGATGAGGGCACTCGATACGGCGAGCTTTGACCTGGACCTCAACGGACTAGGACGACTTTCGGAACTGCGCAGCAAACCGATGACGGACATCATTTGGTACGCATTGGGCTGCTTGGTCACGGCACTCTTGGTGTCCTTCGGTGCTCCGTTCTGGAATGATCTCCTCGGCGCCGTGTTAAGGATCAAAAAGGGTTCGCCCGAACGAGTCGGTGATCCCAATCGTCCCCCACTTCAGGCCGCAGATCGTGATTGAATTTCTATTCCCCCGGATTCAAGGACAAGGAGGACCACGGTATTGGTTGCGTGCCGCGAACATTGCCGCGTCGCAGCGAAAGTTTCTTCGGGCTGATCATTCAATCGAATGGCGACGACAGTTTGAGACAGAATCACCGCCTGATCCGCCATCACGAGCCAAGCGCATCGAGGATCTGCTTCTGGCCCCGCGTAGCGTGGAATCCTTTCGATTCATCGTTATTGGAGACACTGGCGAAGGCGACCACTCCCAATACGCGCTACTGCCGCTTATCCGAGCCGTCAAACCTGACTTCATGATCGTTAATGGTGATGTCGCCTATCCGGCCGGGACAGTTCAGGATTTCAATATTGGATTCTTTCAGCCTTATGCTGGACTTGGAATCCCGATCTGGGCAACGATAGGCAACCACGAATACTACTCACCGAACAATGGACGTGAGTTCTATCAGATTTTTTGCACTCGAATGTTCGAGCCAGAATGGATTCGAAGCGGGCTACGGCTCGTACCTCAGCCAGGCACGTATTGGGAGCTGTCAGATCCAACAGCTAAGACTCCTCTTGTTATCATTGGCCTTGATTCAGGCAAGAAAGGAAACCTTGATGGACACGAGAGTTTGCCGGCCCGCCTAAATCCGTTTGACAGGAAAAGAGCACCGGACACCGAGCAGCATGAGTGGCTCGATGCTCGCCTTTCCCGAGCTGATAGTCTCAACAGTAAGGTGCTTGTGCTTTTCCATATTCCTGGACTCGTCTCGGGGAGTCACGATGATCACACCAATTGCGGGGAGCTCCACCGCATTCTGCTGCGGCATCCTAGCGTCCGGGCAGTTGTGAGTGCGCACATCCACAACCATCAGCAATACAACCCACTTACCTTTCGCGACTACATCGTTCGTCGGCACAGCGGGAATTCTGGTGCACATGAACCGCCGCACTATGTTGTATCAGGAAACGGAGGTGCAACGCTCGATGGCACCGAGTTCTCCCACGCAGAGTATCCCTCTGTCTTGCCATACCCTTCAATTTCACAATGGCAGGGATACCGCAGCCGCGCTTGGCGTGCTTTGGAGCGGACCCGCTTTGGGCGATCGTCGGTTGCCCGCGCTGTCGCAGCAATCAAAGAGAGTGTAATAATCGACGACGATAGTCCGGAACTGCGATGTTTTCTGCTATTTGATGTAAGTCCTCCAAACAAGGTGTCCGCGTCGCTCATTTTTATGGATGATCTGCAGACGCTCTTCAGTCAGCAGCCGCGTGGCACGCGCATTTCAGTGAATGATCCTGCGTCGCAGCTCGATCCGGATGCGTTGGTTCGATGCACACGTCACCTGTTCGATTTATGACTGAGCCACCACCTGTGGAAACGCTGCGCAGAATTGACTGTCACTGTCATGTTGGACTCCGGGGTGACACGTTCGGCCATTGGGGACACATATCCGATCGAATGCGCGAGGATCGCCCCAAGTACGATGTCTTTCTCCTCTATGTCGGTGTGGAGCGCGGGCAGGATCTCGACCTGGCAATTATGGAAAGGACATTAGAGACACTCAGTGGCACGAGTCTTGAGCGTGTCGTTTGCCTAGCTCTTGATCACGTCTGGGATCAAGACGGGCGAGATCGTCGAGACCTCTCGGATTTCTGGGTCGCCAACGAGTACGTTCGATTCCTTCAGTCGCAGCTTCCCCAAAAGATCCTATTCGGCGCATCGGTTCATCCGTTCCGCGCTGATTTCAAGGACCGCGTCAGTGAATACGTGGACAAGGGGGCGGTTTGCCTGAAATGGCTGCCATCCTCGCAGCAATTCTCGCTTGACCATCCTATCGTCCGCGAAAGAATGAAGTGGCTTGCAACAGCGCGGGGGGGAAGAGCATTGCCGCTCTTGCTGCACGTCGGTGTGGAGTACGCCGTACCTACGGCTGACGAGAGGCTGAGACCCTACGATTATCTCTCCTGGGGCCTTGGAGATCGTCTCCGGAACTGGCTTCGACGACGGAAATGGATCGAGCCTAAAATTGTCGAAGTTCGCCGATCGATCGACGAGAGTCTAAGGGCGGGCGGCATCATCATCTTGGCCCACGTTGGTCTTCCATACTTTGTCGCTCGGGCGAACTTGATTGAGCACGACGACTTTCCGATCGTTCGCGAGTACCTAATTAACTCTGCGGCTGGAAAGTTCGGTGCGGGCAAGTGCTACGCCGACCTGTCAGCGTGTGCCACGCCATTCCGAAGGCACTATTTCGACCGAATCAAGAAACTCCCGAAAAATCACTTGCTCTTCGGAAGCGACTGGCCGACTCCGGTGTTCGAGCTATCGGCAGACCTGCACGAAGCCAAGCGCGATTTTCGCGCGATGCTGCAGGGCGATTTTTGGCGCATTGCTGTGCCCCAGGGAAATAGGATTGATGTGAACCTTCGCGAGCTAAATCATGTTTTCCCCGGGCATCCGATGTTCACCAACTTTGATCGCTTTTTCTGCTCGAGAGCAGACATCGCGCCGCCAGCAAATGCCTAACAAGCGATGCTAGAACTCTCCTTTTTGGAGGAGGTTGAGTAACATGGATCGAAATATTTCTGACCTAACCACTCCAGAGATACAGCTTCGTGCGGTGCTTCGTGTTTTCGTCGTCGCATTTGGCATTGCGACGCTTATCTACGCGTTTGGTCCTTTTGTGGGGCCGTTGACGGGCTTTATGCGACGCCTCCCGTTTGCAGCATACTCGGTGCCGAAGGTCCTAACACTAGGCTTGGTCTGTCTGTACGGCGCTGGTGATCCACGTCGAAGAATTGGCCTCGCGTGGATAGCGGTCGCAGGCCACGCTCTTTCAATAGTCGCGATGCTTGTCGCGCTCGTTTTGGGAGATACGAGTGTGGCCGTACAATTCGGAGCATCGCAAGCCCCTGTCCCGCAACTACTTTGGGGCGCAATCGCCCTTGACGGCGTCATTCTGTTCATACTCTTGTATTTCACAACACGCGCCGCCGCGGCTATCCGAGTGGCCACACTGAGTGCGACGCGAGCAGACATTTCTGAAGCTCGACTTGCTGCTCCAGGAAGGGGGCTGAAGCTGGCCATGATATCATTGGCCACACTGTTCGCTTTGTTAGGACTGGCATGCGTTGTAGCGATCACGATTCCTTCAATGCAGCCGGCATTTGTCACCCTACCATTTGTCACCAACACCGTCGTTCTCCTAGGAACACTCAGCTTTCTCTCCCTCTACATTGCCAGCCACATCGAAGAGCGTATCGGCCTAGTATCGATTCTTGCCTGGTCCCACGTCGTTTCCGCAGTCACACAGCTGCTTTTCAGCTTCGGTGCTTCTGGAGAAGATCCGGTTGAAATAGGCGGGCGCGTCATAGAAATCGCTACGATTCTAATAGTTGGTGGGGTTGTTGATGCCACTGTTGCCGTTATGCTGTTCGTACTCCTCAATCGCGCGTATCGACGAATCTTTCGCCCGACGTTTCTCACGATTCGCGGTTACCGAACGCTCATTGCGTCAGCGGATGTGCTGGTTCATGGTCCAAGCGAAACGATATCGCCGGAACGAATCGCTGCGAATGTCGATCGGTACTTTGGTTCCATGCGCACGAAGCGGCGCTGGGTTCATCAAGCCTCGCTCCTGGCGGTGCACTTCCATCCGCTCCTGTACCTACTACCTCCCTTGTCCGAGATCGACCCGTCAGGCCGCATGAACCATCTTCGGCGTCATTTCTTCCACGAGGTCGCGCTTCGGGTTGTGCCGGAGTTTTGGCGCAAGCTAGTGTCGGGAATCATTCGCGTTACGAAGCAGCTCGCCTATGTCGGCTACTACAATGACAAGGATGCCGACAAAGCAGTTGGATACACGCGATTCGAGCAGCGCGAGCGCGTGAAAGGCAAAGTGCCACCACGGTCGCCGCCACTTGAACTCGAGGTCCAGACAGCGGAGACGATTGACGTACTGCATGAGGAGACGGATATCTGTGTGATCGGAAGCGGCGCTGCCGGAGCGATTCTCGCGTACCGTCTCGCGGAAACGGGACAGCGAGTTCTCATACTCGAAAGAGGTCGGTACGTAGAACCGCGTTTCTTCAACGACAATGAAGTCGAAATGATTGGGAAGCTCTACGACGACGGCGTCTTCCAGCAGACGAGAGACCTGCGCTTCTCAATTCTTCAGGGAAGTTGTGTCGGTGGATCTACCGTAGTAAACAATGCAGTCTGCTTCCCGCCGCCGCAGAGCGTGGTGACGCATTGGAACGATCAGTGGCGATGGAATGCGGGTATCAACGTAAACGAACTATCAGCCAGTGTCACGACCGTGACCAACTGGCTACCGATTGCGCCGAAAGTACAAGCGATTCTCAATCCATCATATGTGGAGTATGAGGAGGGAATCCGTAAGCTCGGGATGCCTGCTGAGGAACTCCGAAATCAGGTGGTTAGCGCCAACATCAGGGATTGTCCGGGCTGCGGCTACTGTAACATTGGTTGCGCCTACGGCAAGAAGTTATCAATGCTAGACACAGTCCTGCCTTGGTCGCAGAAGCAATTCGGTGACAGAGTTCGGATAATTGCTGAGGCTCCAGTGGAGCGGATCCTGTTGGGTCGTCGCGGAGCAGGAGGCGACCGTGTAGAGATTGTTCGCGCACGGTTGTCGGACAATCGACTTCTGACGGTTCGAGCGAAAAAAGTGGTTGTTGCCGCAGGCGCCGTAGCATCGAGCTACATTCTTCTCTCCAGCGGCCTAGGGCGCGGACTGCCCGTCGGAAGAGGGCTCTCGTTCAACATGGGGGCGCCGCTCACGGCGGAATTCGATCGCGAGATGAACGCGTACGATGGCCTTCAAATATCCCATGCTACGCTTCCCCGATCTGGACGCGGCTGGGTGTTCGAGACGTGGTGGAACCCGCCCGTCGCACAGGCCCTCAACATGCCGGGTTGGTTCGAGCAGCATTTCCAGAACATGCGCCGATATCCATACCTCATGGCCGTCGGAGCGTTGGTGGGCACTGAATCAAACGCCCGCGTAACGCGAGCACTGACTGGCGGTCCCGACGTTGACTATGAACCAACACTCGACGATCGGCGAAAACTTGCCGATGCGCTCATCGAGCTCGGGCGGCTTCTCTTTGCTGGTGGCGCTCGGCGTGTAATGGTCAATTCGTGGAACTACTATGAATTTCGGAGCCCGCACTCCCTTAGTGATATCACCCGAATTGTTTGTGATCCAGAAGAGATGCCTCTGGGAACCGGTCACCCGCAGGGCGGAAACGCTATGAGCCAGGATCCGCAGTGGGGAGTTGTTGGACCGGATTTCCGAGTGCACGGTTATGAGAACCTATTCGTCTGCGATGCTAGCGTGATACCAAGCAGCCTCACCGTCAATCCGCAGCTCACGGTTATGTCGCTCGCGCAGTACGCGGCGCCCAGAATCGCTGCTGCATCATAGAGCCATGATAACACTTGAAAAGGCTTTAGCTATCCTCGTGCTTTACGGCGCGCTCTTCGTCGTGATTCGTACTTGGGCGCCGTCAATTCCGCATTCGGAACGCCGCACGGCCTGGCTTATCGCACTGTCATGGGCTTTCTCAACGTTTATTGCGAACTATCTCCTGTACCGCGCTGAATTCATGAGTTTCCTCCCATGGATCAACAACCTCCTTCACACATTCCTATGGATCGGCGTTTGCCTGACCTTCATGTACATCGGTTTACGTCGAACGCAGCCGCTCCTTGTGCAAATGATTGCCTTCGCGACACTCAGCCTTGTAATTAAGTACGCCGAGCAGCTCTTATTCGGTACGTGGGAGCATGACCATTTCTTTCACGTCTTTCGCGGCAACACAGCCTATGTTGTGGGTTGGTCCCTTGCTGACGGGCTGTACCCTCCACTTACCCTGTTTGGACTGCGCGCAGTCGCGCGATTCGTGAAGGGAATTGTCGCGGTATGACCGCCATGCGGAGCTCCCATATCGATGGTAGACTAGACGCTGTGTCAGTTCAGCAAGGCCTTTGCGGTCGCAGTAGCACATTCCGATGGCAGCGAGAAGGCGCTCGCGTAAGTCGCAGGCGAAATACTTCCTTGATCGCCATCGTCATCATCACCATGAGTTCCGTTGGGTGCAGAGGGATCGGCCATAGCCTTAGTGTTGGCGCCGCGGACGGTCTTGCCTCTCGTCGGGACACAATCGCCAACGCCGGCGCGCATTTATTGTCCGAATTCAGCAGAGTTGTGCGTGACTCGCTGTTTCAGCAGTTCGACAACACGGTCGACGGCACTCTTTTGCCAGATTCGACGGCTCGGTTGATAGAATCGTTGACTCGGTGGAGGTGACCCTTCGTCGAATGGTGGCTAGCCTCGGACCAACATTAACCGGTGACGCAGGTGATTCGCTTTCTGTGCTTCTTGGAAGAACATCGGACACTCTCCGTGTCGCACTGTCTCGCACTCTTCTCGATCTAACTGAAACAGGTTCCAAGGCAATTCGAGAATCTCTTGCGTCAGCGCTTCTTGCAACTACTGATGCGATCGTACGCGCCGCGAGTGTCAGTCTATCTTCCGCGCTTAGGCCAGATGGTGCGATCGGATCCTCTTTGGTTGCGTTGAGCGGAAGCATTGCTGATAGCGCTGTCACGTCTGTAGCGCGCGCCACGAAGCGAAATACCCGCGACAATCGCTGGGTCCTCTGGGCTGGGGGTGGCGTTGTCGTTCTGCTCGTTGTAGCAGCGGTCACCAGAGCAATCGTAGTGCTCCGCCGGGAAGCTCGGAGAGGGCGTGAGTCGGTGCAGATAATTGGAAAGGTCATTCAGGAGACGGGAGATGAAGCCCTCGCTGTCGCTGTAAAACAACGGGCGACTGCCGCGGGCGTGGAACTGTGGTTGAAGAGTCTTCTGCAAGAGAAAGGCGCATTGTTACGATGATTGGCTGTGAATCGCTTCGAATCGTCGACACCTAGGTCATTGCGGGCAACAATGAAGCCGTAATCGTTAGTCGACCATACCTTTGTTGGAGACAACCAATGAGCCCGACGTACTTTGTTGGCGTAACCTACGGTGTTCTTATGGCCATTTCGACGATTGCTGTCAGAGGGCTTGAATGCCAGACAGTAGCACGGAATCAGCTTCCGGTCACACTGCGAAAGCAACTGGACCGAGGGAAGCTCGTGAAGGTCAACGCAGGTCGAGGGGATGCGGTGGCATCGTCAGCAAATGCCGTGGTTCTCAATGCCGGCGATGTTTTAGCAGCCCGTACCGGCGATACCGTCGTGCCGCTGCCGAAACCGTCTGGAGGCGGTCGTGACCCTGCTTCGTCGAGCACCGATTCCGCGTTTCTTGTGCCGTTCACATATCTATCGCTAGACGCTACTGGTCGATCAACTACGTATCAACCTGTTTATGTTCGACAGGGCGGCCTGCGTTATTCGACGGCGGAACGGCGCTTCGAGGGAAGTTTCTTGATTGGCATTGTTGACGCGGCCAATCCTGGCGAGGCGCGCGCCACTGGGAGCTCCGTCGGACTTGTGTTCGGCAGTGACGCAGTCTCTGTCGATCCCGGGATTGTTCTACTAACCCATACAGGCGGCATTCGCGAACGAGTGAACGTGTACTCAAGCGTGCCACTCGATTCGGTGAAAGTGGACATCGTTCCCGATTTCGATCCAAGTCGTGGGGTGCCCATATGGTTACCTGTTCATCCTGCTATCGTCTTCGAAAGTGCGCCCCGAAGCATTCAAAGTTTCGGTGTCGAAATAGGATCCTTTCTCGTGTCAGTGCGCGGCCGGACACTAAACGACTCGGTTGACGTTTCGCTCAGCACGGACAATGGTACCATCTCACCAAACACCATTCGTATTGGTGGCGCCGGCACGACTATTCGGTTGCGATCCAAAGGTCCGCGCGGGTCCGTGAAGGTTCGAGCACTTGCAGCTGGCATGGAGCCAGCGGAGATTGACGTTGCTTACGTCTGGCCAATTCCCTTCAGCATTGCCGCCGTTGTTGGCGCTCTGCTTGGCGCCTTCTTTGCGTCGATGTTTTCAATCAACGCATCGAGTAAGACGTCTGCTGCGAAACGATTCGGCGGAGCGATGCTCGGTGGTGTGCTCGGAACCGCTATCTACATCGGTCTTGGCGTGAACCTTATCGGCTACAAGATTAGCGCGTCCTTAGGTGACGAATTTGCTGTTCTCGCGTTCGCAGCACTGGGTGCGATGGGAGGGCTAACTGGTCTAGTGTTAGCTGGCAAGGGCAAGTGATAGAGGGGCTCGGGAACGCACAATCAGGCCAAGTGGAGCGCATTTTCTCATCACTGGTCCCGCTTTGTCGTCAAGTGCAGCGGTCTAGTGATAAAGTCTTTCGATTAAGAGGATGCCTTGACTGTGGCGCTCGGCGTGAACCTGTGGCTGCTGCAATAGCACCAGCGCCTAAAGACTCCTTGGTTGAGGTGGCCCAGCTGGTCGCGGGTAACTTCATATGATCCACGCAAAGATTCTGGCGTCGACGTGCACTCACTGAACGCTCATCTCGCGGATCTGGCATTCGCCCCGTGTAACATACACTGTCAATCTTTGCGCCAAACTATCACTGCCGGCGAAACCCTCAAGAGATTACCCTTGAGCTACTCCTTTGTGCGGATAATCCTGTACCCGATGAGTCGTTCCGAGCCGGCCTTGCCATGCGTCGAGGACCTCTATGTGGAAAAGAGCGGTACCAGCATGGCCACACCGCACGTTTCCGGGGTGTTGGCCGCGTTCCTCTCTGTGCGCACTGAATCCATTGGCGAACCGGAGAAAGTGAAAGCGCTCCTGCTAGCGAACGCAACCGACCTCGACCGTGACCCCTACATTCAAGGCCGCGGCTTACCCAATCTCGTGAAGATGTTGGCCAATACATGAGTCCTACGAGGGTTAATGGTTGAAACTTGAAAATGGCTTGAAGGTGCTGTCTTAGGATGTCAGGAAGCGCGGCTTTCATGTTTCGGGAGGCGACTCCGACAATGAGAAGGACCAATTTCCGATGAGCCAACAACAAACCACCAGGAGAAATATGAGCGAAAGAACCAAGATCTGTATCGACCGCCTACTGCCCAGGGAACTGATGCGCTTGCAGCCCACGGCTAGGCGTGACGGACGCGTCCGCGCCATATCACCAATTGGCAAGACTTGGATGAATGGTTCGACCCTGCGCGTGCGCTTCATGGGTGGCTCGGCCGCTCAACAGACCGTCGCACGTGAACAAGCTGGCTGGTGGGGGCAGGTTGCCAATTTGAAGTTTGATTTCAATAATACGGCGCAGGCCGAGATTCGCATCAACTTCGATTCGCAAGATGGCGCGTGGTCCTATATCGGCACAGATTGCCAGGGCATTCCGTTGAATGAAGCGACGATGAATCTCGGCTTCCTCGACGGCGGAACCGCCGCCCATGAATTTGGGCATGCCATCGGTCTGGCTCATGAGCATCAGAATCCGGCCGGAGGCATACAGTGGAACGAAGCAGTAGTCATTCGCGAACTGGCCAAGTCGCCGAATTTCTGGGACGAGGCCACAGTCCGCCATAACGTGCTACGCAAATACACAGCGGATCAGATCAATGGCACCGACTTCGACCCGGATTCGATCATGCTCTATTTCTTTCCCGCCTCGTGGACGTTGAACGGCATCGCCACCAAGGCGAACGATGTCGTTTCGCAACTCGACAAGGAATTCATCGCGGGAGCCAAGATGTATCCGAAGACCGGTGGCATCACATCCACCGCGACGGAACTGAAGGTGAGCGCCAAGAAGCGCACGCCGGCAGCGATCGGCAAGATCGGCGAAGAAGACCTCTTCAGATTCACCGCGAAAACCGATGGACGTTACGTCATCGACACTCGCGGTCCGACCGATGTGGTCATGAAGCTGTTCGGTCCGACCAGCGAGACGGCGCTGGTTGCGGAAGATGATGACAGCGGGATCGAAACCAACGCCCGCATTGCCGCCAATCTCATTGCCGGCGATTATTTCGTCCAGGTGCGTCACTACAACCGTGCGAGTGGGATGGGGAATTACTCGATTAAGGTCATCAAGGCTTGAGGGAGAGGTGGAGACGCACATCTGGGAAAACTGGAGTCACGCGTGCGTTCCATTTTGAAGGATACCAATGGGCGTCAGCGAGGCGTCAGTGAAGCTCCGGGCAATCGGGGTCTTGAAGGGTGCTAGATAGCCCCGACCCTTATTTGCCGGAGAGCAGGTTCTTAACACGTCCCTTGATGTTTACACGGACGGATTTGAGCTTGGACTTTGCCTCGTCTGTCAACGGGGCGGTGTGTGCCACGGCGTCTCGCATTGGTTGGAACTCGGAAGCATCTCGCGTCGCGAAAGAGAAGCCTTGGTCGACTTGCATACGATCATTGCATTAAGAAGTCCTAATGTTCGCTGTCTGAAATGAATGACCGTCGCGCGAAATCACCGCGCCCATAGAGTACGTTCCTCAGGTGGTCGCGCGAAGCGGTCACGTGTGACATTGCCGAAAGCGGACGACCCGATCACAGATTGGGAGGTCATCGGATGTCACGCATGACTCGCTCAAAGTTCAGAATACGATCTGGACTTCCGCTGTGACGCAATCGCTGCAGCGAACTGGACTAGAGGGGAAGAATCAACTGGCTTGGGTCCAGTTGACTGCCCGGAGATTCGACTGTGTGGTCCCCAGACAGTTTGGTGCTCAGTGGCAAGCTCGAAGGTGTATCGCATGGGTTCTGAAAAACTGAACGCCGCGTATGAGATGCGTGAACGAGAGCGGCAACCCCTGGAACCCCTATGGTAAGAAGCTGGTTGAGTCTTGTCGTCGGCCGTGCAGTTCGGAAATCATTGGTAAGAGTGCTCGTACGACACCAGAGACGATGCTTCTTCCCGCGAGAGGTGATGAGGTGGTAGCTACTCGTTGTAGAGTCCGAGCTAGCCGCAGATACTAACCAATTCGCATCACCAGCAAATCCAACCTGTTTGGGAACAGACCATGTCTTCCGGATACCGGGGCGTTCTCCTCCAGCGGCTGTTTCGGTCCATATCACCGCGAAGAAAGGCTTGCGCTGTCGTTGGCAAAGCTCAAATGCACGTACCAGCGTAGCCTGAAGCGAAGCACCAAATCGCCGACTAAGGCCCATAAACAGTTCTGGATCGCCGCAATCTGAGGCAATGGCGCTGGCGAACTCGAGTGTAGGCATAAGGAATTCCGCCGCGAACTTGTTGCATAGCCACTCTTCCTGAGCGGTCTCACGATCAAGGACGTCAGTAGGAAGGTGTTCATGAAGCCGTTCTCTGATGATGTAGTGGCCGAGTTCATGAGCAGCAATGAAGTTTTCGCGAGGAGTCACGCTTCCCCCCTTGCCAACTCCAAGCACCACACGAAAGCCGCCGCGGTAACGTTCGAGGATACCGCCCGCGCCAATCTTTTCGCGCGTCACATCGAGACCCAGCTTTCCGGCAACGGCAACAGCGCGCCCACTCCCTCGCGGTCCAAGGGCGCGAGCTTCACGAGCCCACATTTCAACAATTCTTATCGGGCTGTCATTCCAAACCCGACGGATTGCGCTGAAAATGGCTCCGTCTGGCTTGGATTGACGTTTGCCTTTTATCACTGGCGACGCAGTTTGGCGGATATCAGTGCCGCAAACTCGGATGCAGGCTGTTTGAGTCGAAAGCGTTTGCCGCGTAGAGCGGCCTCGCGCACGACCTTCTCGTGTTCGCACCAAACAGCATTCGCAATAGCCATTCCCTGTGGATTGGCATAGAGTCCTGGCAGGTCGCGCACTGCCGCCGACCAGCCCCAGTGCTCCTCGTTGAGCTGGATTTCCAAATCGTCTCCGTCGGTTTGGTATTGCTCCTCAAGATACCGCCGCACGTGATACCCGAAGTATGCGTCTTGAAAAAATGCCGTCGCTGCCTGCACGGCATTTGCACCCATGCTGAGCATATTCGAGACATCGCTTGGCTCCGTGACGCCACCAATCCCTATGATGTCTAGGTCATCGACAAGCCCTTGTTCCTTGCGAACACGAAGGAGTTGGCGCAAGCAATTGATAGCAAAGCCATGAATGGGCGCACCTGAAAGCCCGGCGCGAAGGCCAGGGATGCCCCACGCAGGGCCCAATCCCTCAAGTCCCTCTCTCAGGGCCTCCGCCGAGAGCGTGTTTATTGCTGCGACGCCATTGATGCTCGGTGCAAGTGCTGCGACCAACTCGTCAAGCGAGGGCGAACTCGTGTAACCAATTTTCGCCACGAGAACTGCGTCTGGCACCACGGCACGAACAGCCTTGGCCACACGGCCGGAGACCATCGGATCGCGGAAAAGTTCTCCATCGTTGCCAGTGTTTGGGCAACTCAGATTCATCTCAAGAATCCTGGCGCCTGCCTCGTAAGCCATAGCCGCCACCCTAGCAAAGTCCTCGACGAGCGCATCGGAACCCGCACCAGTATCGACCGTTCCAACGATGCTTACAATCAGTGCCTGCCCCTCTCCTAAGTGTCCGATCGAGGTTTCGACCTCCGATTGCCACTCTTCCGGAGCATGGCTTGGCATGCCGTATCGATTCAGCACGCCGTGAGTGGAACTGATGTCCTCATCACATTCCTGTGAATCTGCGGCCACGATAGGCGGGACCGGAGCATCGTGCGGCAACCGTCCAAGCCTGTCGAGAACCAAGAGGATATTCGGAGTGGGGTGACTGTGTTTCGATCGTGATCGGACAGTCTTGTAGGTGATCAGGTCACACCCGGTTCTTGCCAAAAAGCGGACTCTATCCGACGTGGAAGTGATTACAGACGCCGGCGAACCGAAAGGGGAATTCAGCTCCAATCCGAAAAGTTTTCTTCGAAAATTGCGGAATGGAATTATGGGGAGAGGGGGTGCTTCAATTACTCGATTGACGTTCCTCCGAAAGGAAAGACGCGGGTTCCATAATGCAACGCGCGGATCATAGAGCGGCTCTTCAATGCGAGCCTCCCGCGCAGCCGCAAGAATGCTCTCTCGATACTTTGGCCAAAGCTTTCCGAGTTCCTCGTCAGACAACGCCATCCAGTTTCTAACGGTTCGCTCGTTTATTCCCATGGCCGTCGCTACCGGCCCCCAAATCCCATGATATTCATGGAGTTTTTGGAGTAATGTGCGCAGCAGGCTTCCGGACTGCATGTATCAACTCTCCCGTTACACAAAATGCATCAGAGCCACACGATCGCTCTACAAGGACCCAAGGTAATTAGTACCGCGCAATCTGCAACGGGAAATAGAACGGCAACCGAAAAGCGGAAATGCAACGGAAAATATTTCGCTGCTGCGTATCCACTTTCGCCCCGCGGAGGCGACACGAGAATCCCTAGCGGCGGTATTTCCGGGCACATCATACAGTAATCATGGCGGTTTAACTCCTATGAAGAAAGACCGGTAGACACGGTCACTTTCAATCGCCGGAACTGGTGTGGTATCATGGCCGAGGACGCAACCACGGAGGATCAATTGCCAGTCCACAACGTCATGACAGCAACGCTCTTGTCGAGCATTGCATCGGATGCCGCCTTGGCTTCAGCTCTCAATCGGCTCATCGTTATTTTGGGGGTTGTACACCTACTCCTATTGTTGGGTTGGGTGCTGGTTCGTGCATTGGGGCACGCAATTACTGAATGTCGCTCTATGTGGCAGTTCCTTGCAAGCATGTTCAAAGAAGACTCTGAGCGGGATTGAGATCAATACCATCTCAACGCATCGCGTATCTGAGTCTCAACGCATCGGGTACCTCAGGCGATTGTTTATGCGAATCGTCGTTTTCGTGGACCAGCAATCCTGTAGGTCTCGCTCGGCGACAGCTAGAAGCTCTTGTGATCGTGGCACGAGAGTTTCTGACCTGTTAACGAGGGAGACCTATGAGTACGATCAGATTGCCAGACGTTGTTGGCGGAAGTATGGAAGAGCGAGTTCGCCTCGCGAATTGCCTCGAGAAAGGGCTCGCAATAGGAGGCATTCGCGAGTCCGCCGATGTGTTTTTGCAACCTCAGGGCGATGGAGTATCAGCTTGTGTGCTGGGCATTGGTATGCTTGGCAAGTACGGTAGTTACGAACGGGCACTCGCGGCAGACAACGCAGCCGGGGTCTTCCCCGTTCCCGATGTGGCCGCCATATGTCTTGGGATCAGCCCCAAATTGGCCAGTCGTGTCGAGGCGCTCTTTGTAGATGACCATCATCCGGCGGCAACTATCCTCATCATGCTTCGTGCCGACAGATGACTTCAGTCGCCCGTCCCTTAGACGGGCGACTTTTTATTCATTGCAACTTCCAGCTTTAAGAGAACTGCTTCGATATCGTGAACGCGACCGGATTTTGTTCGACCATTGCGCTCTGCGTGGATTACTGTACCGCAGTCGATTCCAATCGCCTTCGCGAGCGCTTTCGCGCTCATTCCCAACTGCATGCGTCTGCGACGAATTGCTTCCCCCGGCGTGCTTGCCTCGGGCAAGAAGGTGTTTTCCAAAAAGCTGATAATTTCAGGGTACCACCGAACCTCGGGTCTTCGCTTTCCTAACTCCGTCGCGCGATTGGGAATATCGTTTCCAATATGTGGTGCGTCCCCGTAGGATGGTTCGACGATAATAACGCGGGGAAAGTCGTCAGACTTTTCGTGCGCGACATCGGGTGCCAGTCGATCAACGGATCTAAAGTTCGGACCAAATATTTCGGGGCGTCCCAACAGGGCGAAGAATGAAAGACCGCAGTGGTAGATCCTCCAACGAATATTTCGCTCTGTCATCCAATCGATTACGAGGCTATTGATGGGAGGAAACAGTCCTCGTATGGTCGATACGCGTGGTACCGGTCAGCGCCATGATTCGGTTGGGCTGTGTGCTGGTGGGCAATGGTGCGAACCAGTGATCGCACACACAGTAGTTGTCGGCGAAGAATCGTGTTATGGGAACATCGACTGCAGTCAGAAAACCCATTGGATCGGGCTTTGTCGTGCGATTGACCGGCGTCTTGGCAAAATACGCTGAGACGAAACCGCTCATTGAGAATCTCCCTGTAACCGCACTCAGGCCCAGAGTTGACTCAACTTCGGAGCGCTCATGAGGAAGGTCGCTTGCCAGCGCACCGTCCCGCATTTCAAACGGATAAAACGGTTCTCCGCCGTGGAGATTCTCATACTCCACCCGCTTAAGTGGAGCCTTCAAACCCTCAACAGTCGAACCGTTCGCATGCTTGGGGAGACTCAGATGTCCAAGCATGTGGTCAAACGAACGGTTTTCGAGCATGACGATTACGATTGTATCGATGAGCGAAAGATCGGTCATTTTCTCAGTCCTTTCGTGTCACATGCAAGCACCGCAACGATGCGCAAGCGATCCGGAGGCGAGCGTTGCGGGTCTCCCATAACTTCCCCTGGGATGAGCGCTGCCTTCAGATCCCATTCGCCATAGAGTGGCAGTCCGAGAAACTCGCTTGAGAGATCGCCATTTGCTGGCAGCAAGGCAGACCGCCCGGAATGAGACACGTGGACTGCCCGGCCGGATCGAGAGGCTATGCCCTCGAGCACGAGGCGCGAGTGCCACGTTGCCGTGTCGAGGGTCCCGCGGGCCCGCACAGAGTCGCGTCCCAGCGGTTCGTTGAGGAACACAAACTCTTTCTCGCCTCCCACTGACCACCGAACTACATCTTGAGCCGCATGGACGAGCTTCCCGCGACGTGATGCCACCAACAGGTACGTCACAGTATCCACATCGTCGGCACCGTTTGTTGTGACGGAAAGGAGCGCGGTTCCCTTGACCTCATAGCTTATGCTCACCGTGTCCGGTCCGCAGATCCGCCGAGGGAAGACTTGAAAGTCAATGATCTTCGGTCCGCAGGCCACGAGTCCCAGAACTCCAATCATGAAAACGTTCGCGATTTGGCGGACCGCAAGTGTTGATAGCTGGTGGCAGCCCGGCGCGGTCGAAATGGCGCTTAGAGTGGATCGGTCAGTTCTCACTTGTTGACCAATGCCTGAACAGCCTTAACCGCGCGCTCAAGAATAACGTTGGCCGCTACGCCGGCAGGCGCGGCAACACTGGCAACCTTGTCAAGCGTGGTCTCGGCGTGTGCTGATGTAGACCCTGCGGTCGCATCGGGTGATTCTTTATCTTCCGCAGCCATGGTGCGTGAGGTGAAGGAATCGTAATTGTCTTGATGCTCCAGCGCCTGTCACTGCCTTGTGGCGTCGACGCAGCGCATGACTACGCTAGCCTATCGAAGGCTCGGAAGGGAGGGTAAAGAACTCTTTACCTAAACGGAGGAATCTGGCTGTTGGCCTGCTGGGCTAGGAGGCTTCTACCGGCATTGCGGAACCTTATCGTCCTGCATGTCCGAACAATCGTGCTGCGTCCAGCCGCAGACCTTCGAGAACGCGAGGCTTCACTGCTCAGCTCTACTCCCAGCCCTTCACCCTACCTTCAAACGGTATCTCGTGCTGATCCCTTCTCAGCTGGTGCATTGCTACGCGGGGACTCTACAGGTGAACTCGGATTCGCGGCGTAAAGTTTTGAAGGAGTTCATACTTCTCGGCCTCGTTCAGAACACCACTCGTTTCGGTTATCGTGAAGTCGATAAGGCGGCCCCGTTCTACTGCATTGACCAGTCCGTTAATCATTGGAAGGGCGCCAAGAGTCGACCGCCGCACGACTTCTAGTGCGCGCAGCATGAGTTTTGCCTCCAGACATTGGACTGCATACGCTGCACGAAATTGAGGCCGAATCCAGGGGCCAACTAGCATTTCGGTGGCGGCTTCAGCCGCCGCGATGTTATCGACATTGAGCTTGGACCACCAGTCCAGATCGACCCCGTGCTGAATAGAGGCTGCCAACAAATATGCTCGAAGCCGTCCATCAAACGAGCTCGATTTTGCTAGGGCTCGCGCATGTCCGAGTGTATCCGCGTCCACTAGCAGTGAGAAATGCCGATCCGATTCCTCCCAACTCTCCATTCGCTGAAGTAGCGATGCGATCGCTTTGTCTTCACTCATGGCAAGGGCGAAATACTCTCGTAAGGTAATCCTCAGCGCGCGTGAGCCGGCCAGGGTGTCGTCGTATCGGATATGTCGAAACGGCCCCAGGTCGAACGGTACGGTTTGCGACGCGTCCTGGCGGACAATGAGTATTACCCGGAATTGCTCCTTGATCGCAGTGGCGACTCCAAGCTCGAACATTACGTTGGGGTTGGCTTTCGTAATGTCAGCGACAATGACGCCTGCGCGCTGGATACGATTCCAAATATCCGCGTGAATTGCCCCAGTCTGCTGGATATCGTCGGCTCTTTCACAGCGCAGGTTGAGCTCCCTGGCGACCTCCTCGATCACCTGTTTCAGGCCGCCGAAATCTGAGTCGAAAGGTGACAGGAGAAAACACAAGTTAGGGTCCAAGTCCAGGTTGTGACGAAAGCAGTCCCACGGATAGGTTTCACTCGCCATTGCAGTTCCTCACGCACGTGTTCTGAACGAGCCATTTGATTGTCTCCAACATACAAGGAGTACAGTGTCATTGTCAGGAGCGGCAACCCATCCAGTTCGTCTGGGTGTGAGGGTTCCTTCAACAGGCGGCAGTAGCGCGACGAGTCGAACTGATTTGGGATTGCTCGGCTACCATACAAGTATGTGGACAGCCAAGGCACTTCGAGATACGCGGGATCGCCCTTCATCGCCGAGACTAAGGCTTTCCTAATGTATGCGCAGGACGGTGGTGATTGGAGCCTTCTGGCCGCCACCGACGCGACCCTCCGGGCACTCCCCGAATTCCGACCGGCGCGTATATTCGAGCGACGAGTTTCTTCAAGAACGTCCTTCCGACTCCAGAATCCTCACGCCAAATGATTCACGCGGTGCTTGAAGAACTCACCGCTACCGCCTTGATCGCGAGCAGACGCCGATGCTGCGCGCCTGGCTTGCTTCAATCGGCCAGCAAAGGAGCCGGTCGAATCTTCGCGACAGCACTCGCTGTGTGTTTCATGCCGCTGTTGACAAGGTCTCGCGCCTCGCTCGGGGACCGACCGCAACGATCTTTGCCGCCATGTCGGGAGGCGTTTTTTCGGCCTACGCCCTACGTTTGCAAACCACGAGAGTTGTCGACATTCCCACGTCTGAAACCGGAGTGCAAAGGGTGCAACCGTCCATTCGACCAATTGACGACGCGGCCGCAAGCATGCCTTGGATGGCCGGACTATCGCAGTGCCTGTATGTACCGGTTGCCGCTAAAGGTCGGGCTGCCATCGAGCAATACGTCGGTAGCGTAACGGAGCATCGAAGTGCTGCAAGAGGCAACGCCTTGGTGGTGGCAGCGTACCTGACACCAACAATCGATACACGACTTCCCGTATGGAACCTGCCAGAGGCGGTTCAACTTCATGCACCAATACAAGTGTGGGTTTCATGTGCAATCGTGAATCGATCTTCTCGACGCGACGAAGTTTCGGCCGCCGAGAATAGAGTATGACCTTGACAACAACAGTGAAAGAAGGGTGTCTGGAGATTCGGGGTGTCGCGCGGAGCTCCACGTCCAGTCTCCCCGAGTCCCTCATCACAGGGCTCGCGTGCAGCCGGCGTATGTCACGAGGTAAACGGGGAGCCACCCAAATCGACTACCCCTTCGATTTACGAGGATCCTTCTTCAATGGATATGTTCGTTCTTCCTGAATGCGCTTGCTCTCTTTGAGCTGGATCTTCACTGATCCACCTTCCTCACCGAGCGTTCTTTTCAGGACACCGCCAGCCGTTGCTTCTCCCTTCAGATCGAAGGTCTTCAAGGTGCGGTTGGTCTTGTCATTCGTGAGCTTCCATTCGTCGTCTCTTCCGCTGAACGCCAGGGTGAACTTCCTGAGATTCGCCATGGTTTGCATCCTCCGTGCTCGTATAGATTAGTTGGCTGTAACAGGTGTGAGTAGTCTGCGTGCTCGTGATACTCGGATGGTTCGAAGCTGCCAATTTTCTCGTTCAGCTTTCAAACTGGTCGTCTCTCTAGCCGGCTCCGGAAGTTAGAATTCAAGGTAAATCATCTATGTCAATCCACCTACCGGCTACAAATAACTCGATGCGCGTCACGGGATGCAGCTCCCACATGCTTCGCCGGAACGTTCCCAAATGGTTCGCATGATCCGGATCGTAAAATAGAAATCCAGTAACACGCACGGAATCGCTGCGTGATCGCTCCGAACCTGTCCGATCGCGCAATCTGGCGACGGTCCAGTTCTCATGCAGCCGTTTTATTCGAGGTGTAGGCTCGACAACGATAGAGTGACTCTCGCCGTCGCGGTGGCCACGCGTTAGCGCGATGTGCCAGTCAGTGTTCTGCTCGCCCTTAAACCCGCAGTTGGTAGCCTCGCCTCCGCTTCGCTGCGGTTTGACTGCGGCTAGGAACCCTGTGACCGTGAGCGAAATGCCTTCGAATGCGCTCACGGTGCTGAAGTGCGCCGGTTTCCATCGCGTGCGGTCCTTTGGAACCTTCAGGCCATCGGCGTCCATCCCTTGATCGAAGGGAAGATCAATGAGCGCATCGAAGTTGACGGCGTGCGACGCATTTGGCGAATCACTGCGATTCTTCAGAATGAATGTCTTGGGATCAGTGTCGTTTCCACGCGGCCCGCATTTCTTGCGAGCGGAGTCACTGTGGACAAGGATGGACTTACCTATCGGCGGTTTGTCCCACATCGGATCAACCTCTCTCACTGGCGCGCTCAGACCGATAACCGTATCTGGATGAACGATTATTGACGGGCGTTCAACAAACAGAAGGTCTGCTGCGATGAACCCTTCCTGGCCTTGGGAGGTGCGAACGTGTACGAATCCCATTCCCGAAGGCCCGCGCACTGTGTCGCCCTCAATAGGCGTGACTCGTGTGAGGGCGGCGAGGGTGCGAATGGATGCAGTGGTTGTGTCCGGGCCTCGCCGTAATCGGACACTCGTTTCGGTGAGCAATTGCTGGGCAAACAGAGGCGACGAGGCAATTGCGAGCAGCGCGGCACATTTGCCAAACGCGCAGAGAACTGGCCTGTTCACATTGCAGCGCAACATCAGAGCTGCTTCAAAAACCATTCGGCTCTTCCGAGTGGGAGAACGGGCTGCGGTAGTTCCCATACAGTCCGGCGCTGTTTGACCATGGATTCAATGTAGCGGGATTCTCAAGAGCGGCATTCTCACGTTCAACCGCGTGGCCGCCTCCCTGTTGCCCAGCAGGCAGCTGGAAACGTGCTAGAGATCGGTCTGAGTCTGGAAATCAGGATTTCCATTATCGGGTCGAGAAAATTTGTGAACTTCTTGCGCAACAATCGTGATAGCATGCCGCATCGTGCAGAGAGAATTCACAAGACCATCAAGGAGCACGAGCGTGAGGCCAGGATTGCGGCTTAGCTGCTGCAACATCCCCAATGTCTCTTCGTCCCGCTATCTCACAGCCAAGCTCTTCACGTCGACAATGTCTGCTCTGAGAGTTGCCACGTCTGCGGAGGCGTGTTGAATCATTTCGTTCGACTGGTTATGGGCATTGATATACCGGCTGTATTTCTCATGCAGCTTCTTCGCCGTTTCGAGCTTCTGCTTGTCGAGGGTAGCCTTCGCAACATTGTGCATCTGAATCTGATCAGACCATCGACTAATGACACGTCCGAAGATTCGCTCCTCAACAACTTTCTCGACTGCGCGCCGAAGTTGACCGTATAGGGCTTGCAGGCCATCGCCGAGCTCATGACCGCTGAGTCCAGATAGTCCCGCAAGACCTGCCTCAATCTTCTTTATAGCAGCCTCGAACTTGATTGCCCCCGGATAGTAGTCCCTCGTGACGATTCCCACATTCCTTGCCTCCGAGCGAACATCGTGGAATGATGCGCGAGTTGAATCAAGTTGGTTCCCGTCGCCTTCGACCTCCTCGTGCAGGTAACTCGCAAACATTAGGTCATGAGTGAACACAACGACTTGTCGGCTGGCAGACAATGCAACAATGCGCTTTGCAATCAACTCCTTTCGCTCATGATCGAAACTCGTCGCTGGATCGTCGAAAACGAGCGGTGCTCTCAGTGGTCGCAGGGACTGCTCGGCCAGAAAGTCGGCTAATGCAACAGCCTTCTGTTCGCCCTCGCTGAATACTTCGTTGACAACTTCAAGCCCGTCAACGGTCTTGTCGCGGATTTGCGACCCGTATTCACCGCGAAACGCCAGGGCAACGGTCGGCGCATTGAGATGTGTACTCTCTGTTTTGAATGCATCGCGAAACGCGTCGGACACTAGAGCAGTCCAAGCCCGCTTGCCGAGATCTGTTATGGGCTTTGTACTTAGTCGTGCATTCGCAGTCCTCGCACGGGCGAGCCAGTTCTCGATCTCGATAAACGACATCACTGCGTGCCCATTTTCACTGAGCTTTTCCCGGTCCCTGAGTTCACGCAGTTGCTTTTCAATGTCGCGCGCCTTCTTGTGCAAGTTCTGCTGGGTTTCATTGAAGGCTTTCAGTTCGGCACTAACGATGCGTCTTGCAACTGCGATTGCAGTTCGGGCCTTCGCCAGTTGAAGTGGTTTGAGTTCGTGCGTGCCGGTGCCCTGCAAAACCTCGCGCACCTGCATCGCCAGAGCATCGGCTTCGGCTACGGCGTTCAAGACGTCCGTGATCGCAGGTTCGGGGAGCAACTTGGCCAGGGCCGACCTAGCATACGGAATCTCTTTGCGATAAGGTCCCGGAGTGAGGTCATCAATTGCATCCTTCAGCTTCGCTTCGATCTTCTCAAGTAGAGAGGCGTCCTGTGTGCGATACAGGTCACGATAGAGAGTCAGGAGTTGCCGAGCATTCGGAGAAAGGTTTTGGAGACAGTAAATGCAGGTGTCGCTTTGCGCGGGGTACCTGTCGCTCTGTGATATGTCAATGTAGGCCTCACCCGCTTCGACAAACTGTTCCCATTCCGGCGACTCTATCTCGGGTATCGCGTAGTCATCGAGGCTCTTCCCCTTTTTTACTTTTGCTTTTCTTTTTAGTTCGGCCCTCTTTCGCGCGAGTGCGGTGAATTCTGTCAGAGCGTTAGGCGCCAAGTCGGCGGCGATTTGCCCAAAGACCTCCTCAACACGCGTAATCTTTTCCGACCGAGAGGCGATCAGTTCTTCCTGCTCCACTGGGTTATGCAACTTCGCCTGCTGTGCGACTCCATTCTTCAGCAAGAGCACGTCAGCTGTTGTCCAGGTCGTAGCCTTGCGGACATCCTCTTTCGAGGTATTGGCCGACACACCAGCTAGGAACTTGCCGGCCGACGTGTCCTGGTTGCAGAACCGCATGAATGGCCGAGCAGCCTCTTTCTTTCGGACGTCCTGAGCCAATCGGGATTGCAGGTCTATTAGCGCGTTAGCTGTCGCTTCGAAGAGATCGAACCCGTGAGGTTCGTACACAAAGCCAAGATTGTTCGACAGATACACTGGCACACTCTTGCCGTCGAATACGCTCATAGCGGTAAATGGAGCAACGGCTGCTGAACCGTCCCAATTACAGGTAAGCTCTTTGCCAGACAGGACGTATTCGACTGCAGCGCTGCAGCGGTTCTGGGAGCGCGTCTTTCTGACGTTTTGCCAAATCTCTTCTTGCGTGCGTGATCCCGCCAAACGCTTCAGAATTCTCACGAACCCTGACTTCCCGCTTCCGTTCTTCCCGAACACCACGGTAAGGTGCGGGTGAAACGCAATCTGGGCACCTTCAACGAGGGCGTTCACTCCTGATTTGTGCTTGAGGGATGTGAGGGAAAACCCAGGTGGGTGCGTGGCGATTTCCGTTTCCGCGGTCGTGGGGCCATTTTGTTGAGGGCGACGAGTGGGCTCGAGGTCGTTGTTCTTCTCGAATTCGGTGAAGATGCGGTCGAGCACTAGGGCACGAGGCTTCCTGCGCGATGCAACTACCTCCGTTACCAGGTGCTTCAGCCAATTCTGCTGAGCATTCTCAGCGAATCCTTGGAGAAAGTCCTCCACCTTTGTCATTGACGCGTTGGAAGTGTGCTTCATGTGGTTATCTATATTCTCTGCCTTTTGCTCGGTGACCGCAACCGACGGTTGCCTGCTGTGGTCCAAGGGCGTCCACGGCGAGCTAGCAATTGCACCGGATGTCGCGACGAACAGTGAGATGCGGTTGTGAGAAGCTGCGAGCGACAAAACGTTAGCTCTGCGAGCAATTCGCACCCACGACTGCCGTTACACTGCAAGCCGCGCTACGTCGCCTTGTCGCTTCACCTGATGACGTTCCTCTGCGAATTCTCGCGTGCCGGCGCTTTTGTTTATTCAATGCCGCCGATCAGGCACTTGTAGTGCGACGTGACTCTATCGGCGCCTGCCCTGCTGATCGGCGCTTGTGTCTTACGAGCGTTCGCCGCGTGCATTGATTGCGAGAACTCCCGTATGCTGCGCAATTGGTCGCTTCTGAGGCGACAGACCGCCACGGCCGAAGACAGGTCACACCAGTGACCTGGATCATCAGCGCTCAAGATCAGGCTCGACTTGCCGCGCTCAGTGTCGCAGATCGCAGTTCCGATGCCTTTGATTGCGCACCAGCCGTAACCTCGCTCAACTGGGCAGCAAGTTTCGCGCGCTGATCACACATGCGCTCGTTAAGCGATAGTGCGTCGCGCACGTCTTCGTTCGAGACAGCCTTGCCCGCCAGCGCAAGCGTGACAAGACGAAATTCTGCGCTCGTGAATCGCACTGAGTAAGTGATTTCCAGTTCTATCGTTGCCATTTTGGCCTCCTGCATGATATCCGGTTGAACCGCTGATGCATTCCCGTTGTGTTTCGAGTGGGATATATAACGGAATGGAGCGCGTTGTTCGTCATCATTTTGTTGCATGCAGTGGCTCGGCAGGTCCGTCAGCGCCCGGAGGTTTTCGGGTCGCGGTCGGTTGCGATTTCCGCTGAGGACGTCCTTCGCGCCGGGGGCGGTGGACAGTATGTTTCGCCATGACGGAAGACAGGGGCGGGAAGCGCTTGGGCGCGGCACGTCGTCAGTTCGCAGCGAGCACCGGTTACGTTGGGGAGAAGATTGAGATATCCTGCCACGCAGGCGCCACTTGCCATTGAATTGGTCCCAATACGACAAGGCGCTGAGCCGGAGGTCGGCTCCCCACCGATTAAGGAGACGCGGCCCGCATTGGGAATGGGGTCGCCCGATGTAGTGGCCGCTTTTGCCAGGCACGAGACTTTCCATCCTCGATACGGCTGGCTCAAGAAGGGTTTTGACGCGGCTGATCTTGATCCGCAGATCTTTCTACGGGAGGATGCCGCCTTGCTTCTTGGAGTTGGAAAGAACATGGTCCGCGCCATCCGCTATTGGTGTCACGCTACCAAAGTCCTCGAGGAAATCGCAGGAGTGCGCGGGGCTGGTAGTATTCCAACCGAATTCGGTCGCCAATTACTCGGGAATCGCGGGTTCGATCCGTTCCTCGAGGACATTGGGTCCTTGTGGCTTCTTCATTGGAAGCTTCTATCCCCTAAATGCATTGCTACTGCATGGTACTTCGCGTTTAACCGGTTCGTGAGGCAGCAGTTCAACCTTGAAGATCTCAACGTCAGTTTATCTGAGTACGCCACGCGAGAGTTTGGAACGGCTCGACTTGCGGCGAGCTCGCTGCGAAAGGATACAAGTTGCATTACGCGGATGTACGTTGAGGTTCCGATGACCGGCGCCGTTGGTGAGGATTCAATTCAGTGTCCGTTTGCAGAACTCAGTCTGCTACGACAAGTAGCTCCCAAGATGTTCGCCTTCAATATCGGCACGAAACCGGGTCTGTCCTTCATGTTGGTTGCGGCCGCCGCGCTGGAATTTGCCGGCCGCATCGACTCCAATGCGCGCACCGCATCTCTTTCGACTCTCCTGCATGCAGAAGGGAGTCCCGGATTGATATTCAGGCTGTCCGAGAGTGCCCTTTACTCGGCGCTCGAAAACGCCGCTGAGATTGAACCGGCGCTTGCGCTGACTGACGCTGGAGGTTTGATCCAGCTTTCTTTCACGGATCGCCCCCGGGCGATCGCCGAAAAGCTCATTAAACGTCACTACCGCGCATCGCGCGCAGACGGAGCCGTTCAATGAGTCGTAGGCAGCCGATTCATGGCACAGAGAACTTGCCAGAAGCGAGGTACCTCGCCAATCTTTTTTCGCTTCGGAGGCGCTACACGCGTTCAGTCAATATCGAGCGTGATCTCACGTCGCTCGATGGTTTGGATGGCTATGTGCCAACGGCACGAGCCTTGGAGGTCTTGGGACGCATTGCCCTGGCTCAGGCACAGGAGGGCGTTTCCCGTGCGTGGACGCTCACCGGTGTGTACGGTACTGGCAAATCCGCCTTTGCACACTTCGCTGCTTCTCTGTATGGTCCTGCCGACGATGTGATCCGTCGTCGCGCGATTGCAATCCTGCGCGCCGAAGCTAACGCCGCGCAACTGGTGAAGCATTTCAAGCGATTTGCGCCGGAAGCGGGTTTTGTAAGGGCGGTCGCAGTCGGTCGAAGAGAACCCATTGCGCAAACAGTAGTTCGTGCGCTCATGCGAGGCACAAGAGAGTTTTGGTCCAACCGAACTGGCCGAAGGCCACTGGTGCTGGAGCATCTTCGGCAGTTGGAATTGTCATTGACTGCTGCTCCGGCTCGAGCGGCTGGATTGGCACCAGGGAATATTGCTGAGCTGGTGGCTGATGTTTCTCGCGCATCTCAGACCGGATTGTTGCTGGTCGTCGACGAGCTCGGAAAGGCACTGGAGTTTGCGGTGCATAGCGGCATGTCTGGCGATATGCACCTGCTGCAGGAGCTGGCGGAGTTGTCCGCTGATCGCCGAGGATCGCCGGTTTTTGTGATCGGACTGCTGCATCAGGCCTATTCAGAGTACGGATACGGGCTCACGCGTCTGGAGCGTGGCGACTGGGAGAAAATCCAAGGCCGTTTTGAGGACGTCCCATTCGCCGATTCCGGTGAACAGACTCTTCGTGTAGTAGGACGCGTGATCGAACCTGTGGTGGGAAATCCACTCTATCCTGCTGTCGAAAGAGTTGCCAAACAGTGGGAGTCGTATGTCCGTCGCGATCAGCATTCTTACATCGCGGATACGATGCCAGCCGCGCGAATCGCGGCGTTTTACCCATTACACCCAATTGCTGCACTTATCTTGCCGTCGCTTTGCGCGAAGTACGCGCAGAACGATCGTTCGCTGTTTACGTTTCTCACAAGCAACGAACCAAACTCACTAGCGCGTTTCCTTCTCGAAACGATAGCACCGAGTGTCGGGCCGACCGATGCGGTTGCTCTCCCGATGCTGAAGCTACCGCGCGTATACGACTACTTTGTTGACTCGGCCGGATCTGGAATGGTCGCGCGGCCACAATTCCAGCGTTGGGCTGAGATACATAGCGTTATTCGGGATGCCGCGGGCCTGTCAGAGGATGAACTCGAAGCACTTAAGGTTGTGGGAACTCTGAACCTTGTAGGATCCAGCGGACCGATTCGCGCGAGTAAGGCGCTGTGTGTTGCAGCGTTACTCGACCGTCCTGGCGACGCGGAAGAAATGCAGCGATGGGGCTCCGTGCTTGAGAATCTTCATGTGAGGGGCGTGCTCACATATCGCCAACAGGTGGACGAGTACCGTTTGTGGGAAGGATCCGACTTCGACGTTGAAGAAGCAGTACGGGAGTATGCTGCGACGGATCATCGCCCCATTGCCGAGATACTGACATCAGCCATGCCTCTATCGCCGATAGTCGCACAGCGGCATAGCTATCGAACAGGAACGCTGCGCTTCTTTGAACGGCACTATGTCTCGACCACCGAAGAGCTAGCTACCATGTCTCTCGCGTGGCCTGAGAGTGACGGCGTGGTAGCCTACTGGACCGGCGATGTGTTTCCCGCAACCGCTCCTCCTGCGACGACGTTGGAAGGCAGGCCACTCGTTGTGATTCCATCGACGGCGCTGGCGCCGCTCAAAGCGGCGGCTCTGGAGTACGCAGCGCTGGTGGCGATTGATCAAACCTACACCGCGCTTCAGGCTGACGGCGTGGCACGACGCGAGGTACGCCAGCGTCTGACTATGGCTCAGCGCGCGATTGCCGACGCGATCCATTTGGCATTCAGCATTGACGACGGTCGATCATTTTGGGCGGCCGGAGAACATCACAACAGCAAAAACCTCGGGGTATTGTTATCTGAACTGTGTGACGCCTGCTACCATAAAGGTCCGGTACTCTGGAATGAGCTGGTCAATCGGCGAGAACTAACTTCGCAAGGAGCGCGTGCTCGTAGAGAATTGCTTGAGGCGCTGCTCGTCAATACGGCCAAACCGAGGCTGGGCCTCATGGGCGATGGTCCTGAAGTCAGCATGTATGCGTCAGTCTTGCTAAACACGGGTATTCACCGAGAGGAAGAGTCCCGCCAAGAATTCCCCTCTTCTCGTGATGCAGTCGAGTCGACGTGGGTAGTCAGTCCACCAAGGGATGCAGGAGTTGCAGCAGTTTGGAGCGCGGTGGAAGCATTCTGCCTTCAGGCAACAACGGAGCCGCGTTCAATCGACGAACTATACCGAATGATCGAAGCGCCGCCTTACGGCGTCAAGCGCGGTATTATTCCGGTCATTCTGGCTGCGGTGCTCATCTATCACAACGACGACGTGAGTGTGTATCGCGATGGAACATTCCTGCCCACTCTTGGCGGAGAGCATTTCGAGATACTAGTGAAGCAGCCCGGCCGCTTTGCTGTGAAGCATTTTTCGCTCGCTGGGATTCGGCTTGAACTCTTCCAGGAACTGGAATCGGTTTTGCGCCGCGCAGATATTCGTTACGCCGCGCGGCTCAGAAATGCAACGCTTCTGGGCGTGGTTCGACCCTTGGTCCGCTTTGCGACATCACTGCCTGCGGTGACTCGTAGGACAAGGCGCCTAAGCCCTGAGTCGCTTGCGGTCCGGGATTCCTTACTTTCGTCAACGCAACCAGACGTACTGGTCTTCGAATCTCTTCCAGCGGCGTGCGGCTTTGAACCATTTGTCACCATGCAGGCATCCGGTCATCGTGAATCGCCGCAGGCTGTGAGTACTGCTGACGCTCAACGAGCGGAAGCATTCCGACACGCACTTGTCAGGACCCTGCGTGAACTTCAAAGCTATCACGAACACCTTCTCGACTTTTGTCGTGTGCAGATTCATTCCGCATTCAGTGTCCGGAGCGATGTTCTGCAGCTTCGAGAGGATCTTAGGGTGCGATCACAGTATCTAGTTGGCCGCGTGCTCGACCAACGTCTTAGGAGTTTTGTGCTTGCCGCGGCGAACGCCGACATGAGTGACAGAGATTGGATCGAGTCACTGTCGATGATTGTCGCTGATAAGCCCACGGAATCGTGGACCGATGAGGATGCCATAGCGTTCGAATTGAACGTCAGTGACATTGCGCGGCGATTCGCTAATCTCGAAGCGCTGCAAAAGGAATCTGCACGTGACGGGCGTGAAGGTTTCGATGCGAGGCGGATAACTGTGACGAGATCCGATGGCAACGAGGTGAATAGGCTCGTGTGGATTGATCGAGAGGAGCGAGGATTCGTCAACCAAAAAGTGGGCGAGTTGCTTAACCTTGTGGACGCCTTGCCCAATCAGCACCATCGACATGCCGTTGCGATGGCGTTGGTTGAGGCGCTTTTAACGGAGGAGCAATCGTTGATTGAAGTGGGCGTCGGTTCCGAGGGTGCCGAACGAGAGACGACTCTCGCAGAGGTTGTTGCACGGAATAAGCGGCGCCGGAGCAAGCCGTGACCATTGCGGTTAGAGATGTGGGCAAGTCGGGGAATGAACCGAATGTCGGTCAAAAACCGATCCGTCACATTCTTGGGTTATCTGGAGGAAAGGATAGCGCTGCTCTTGCGGTTCTGATGCACAAACGTGTGCCCGAGATGGAGTACTTTTTCTGCGACACACACAAGGAGCTTTCCGAGACATACGAGTTCCTTGAAAGGCTTAAGGCCCGTCTCGGCATCAAGATCACCCACCTGAGCTCAGAGCGCGGTTTCGATCACTGGCTCCAGGTGTATGGTGGTATGCTTCCGTCCCCAAAGATGCGGTGGTGCACCAAGCAGCTGAAGATAGTTCCGCTAGAGCAGTTTGTCGGCGACGATCAGGCAATTAGCTATATCGGTATTCGTGCGGATGAGCACCGCGATGGTTACATCTCGACGAAGCCGAACATCGAGCCGCGGTTCCCATTTAAGGAGGAGGGTCTTGTCAAAGCTGACGTCATTCGCTTGCTGGAAGACAGTGGCATTGGATTACCCAGCTACTATAGCTGGCGTACTCGATCTGGATGTTACTTCTGTTTTTTTCAGCGCAAGTACGAATGGGTCCGCCTTTCTGAAGAGCACCCAGACAAGTTCGCGCTAGCTGTGATTTATGAACAGTCACACTCAGATGGTCGGCGTTTTACATGGACCCAGGGCGAAACTCTCTTAGAACTCATATCACGCCGGGACGAGATCATTGCTGATCATGAGCGAGTACAGGCACGCCAGGCCACGCGCGTTGCGCCGCGTACTCCGCTCGCAGAGGTGCTGTCGGCTGCGCTTGACGAAGAAGACGATGACCCGGGATGCATGGTGTGTCACGTCTGAGGAGGGGCCACGCGATGCTTGACGCATCCACGTTTGCAGGCAATGTGAACCGGGCAATCTACCTGGACTATCAAGCGACAACGCCAACTGACCCCCGCGTCGCAGAAGTGGTGTTGAAGTACTTAACCAACGCGTTTGGAAACGCGAGTAGTTCAGACCACACGTATGGAGACGACGCGGAAAAGGCGGTGGCCACCTCTCGAGAACAGGTCGCGTCGCTCCTCGGATGCACAGCTCAGAGCGTCGTCTTTACTTCAGGTGCAACGGAAAGTATCAACCTGGCAATTTTGGGCTTTGCGCGAGCTGTCCGTCAACGGAGCCCTATTGCGCCGTTCCGTGTCGCGGCAGCGCAGGTTGAACATCGTGCTGTGATTGATTCGTGCCGTCTGCTTGCTGACGAAGGAGACGCGCATTTGAGTTGGCTATCCGTTGATCATTTGGGACGCGTTGACCTCGCGGATGTCGAAGACGCTTGCAGGCGTGGACTCGACCTGCTGTGCGTGATGGCAGCAAACAATGAGGTAGGCACACTATACCCGATTCAGGCCATCGCATCTATTGCGTCGCAGTATGGGGTTGCACTTCTGACTGACGCTACGCAGATGGTTGGCCGGCAGCCCATTCAGTTCACGGATTGGGGGCTCACGTTTCTTGCCTTCTCCGCGCACAAGATCCATGGACCCAAGGGCGTTGGAGCGCTCATTATCTCGCCCGGTACCTCCATCAAACCAATTATCTATGGTGGCGGTCATCAGAGAGGCTTGCGTTCGGGCACGCTGAATGTTCCTGGCATTGCTGGATTGGGGGAAGCGTGCAGACTCAGATCGATTGAGATGCTTGCCGACGAGCCACAGATTGCTAGGAGGCGGGATGTCTTGCAGGCGTTGCTGTTGGCGGCTATTCCAGATTTGGTTGTAAACGGAGATGTCACGAACCGACTTGCGGGCAACCTTCATGTCTCTGTGCCGGATGTCCCGAATGGAGCAGTCATTGCACGGATTCGCCACCGGCTGGCGGTGTCGACCGGGGCCGCGTGCAGCTCCGGTATCGAGGCGCCGTCTCATGTCCTGCGGGCGATGGGACTACCTGAACCTCTCTTGGGTGGAGCGCTGCGGATAAGCTTGGGGAAATTCACGTCCGATGACGAGCTCACCACGGCGGCAGAACTTATAGGAACCGCAGTCTCCGAGGCGCGCCGTGCCGTACGTAATGCCACGTAACCGATTGTCAAGTAAAGTGTTGGTACTGTTCCGACTTTCACTGTATCAGAGAAGACCGTCTTCCCCGCGCTGCCAAAGAGCCGTGCGATATCAGTCGGGCGAGGTGTGAAAGGCCTGATCAATGCCCGGCTCGCACTCGACTTGCATGTGCCATAGTCAGTGAAGGACTGAAGAAGGGGCAACGACTGTGTGCTTGCTATCGTCGCTCCGTATCTTTATGCTCTCAATGCCTAAGGTCGCTCGGCTAGACGGTCGAGGACAAAAACGTAGGCATGTTTACTCCAATGCGGGTGGAGTTGCACCGTTCGCGGGCGACTCGATACCGAAGGGGAAATGATTTGATGCGTACTCCCAAGTGGGAACCATCGCGGGTAAGTGTTGTCCGGCGACTTCAGGCAATTGCTGCGGCATGTTCGCCTGGCACCGAGATGTTCGAGATCGCTGATCGCGCAGTCGATCTTGCCATGAGTAACTCGAGAAGCGAGGCAAATCCAGCCCTTTTCTTCCGCAACGTCTGGCGGAATGCGCGATTCATAGTGCGCCGAAAACGTCCGCGCGAACTAATCTTCGATTCGATGCACGAGGATTCACCGATTGGCAGCCGGATCGCAAATGGCGAGCTGCGGAACCTAGCCGGCCCGGCCACTCCGGAGGAAATCTCAATTGCAACGGATCTCGAGGTGCGCATTCGGTTCGAGGCAGGTCAGGTAGACGCGCTTGGCGCCGAGTGCTTCGACGGCCTTGTTGCCGGTCAAACGCTCGATGAAACTGCGCGCACCCTGAGTATTTCAACGCGGCGAGTTCGGCAGGCTCGCGAGCGGATTCGAGCCGCGGCGCGAAGGGTTATCTCCTATGACCGAGTCGCGGCATGAGTCAGGGTTCACAGCCAACCATCTTTGCTGGAACGGGGCACCGCTTCGCCTTCCCGCTTCTGCCAAGAAGTGTACGTGCCCTCGTACCGCCAAGATGCGTTGGTGCGTACATGATGCTGCGAGCTGGCCGACCCCTGTACGTTGGTCGGAGCGACACATGTGTTCAGACCCGACTTGCCGCTCACAGCCTCGTCGGCGTAGCAACTCATTTCGTCTGGGAGCCATGTACGAATGCAATCGCCGCTTTTTCGCTTGAATCGTTTTGGTTTCATCGTATTTCCGATCAGGACGGAGTGCTGAATCTCTCGCATCCCGCTAGCCCGAGACAAACAGCCATGGTCTGCCCCTTCCGCAGCATCGGGGACTCAGCTGCACTCGCTCATGCACTAGCTGGTCGATGAGCACGGCATCAAGAATTTCTAGACAAAGTACTTCACGTGCGTCGACTGACCGGAACACGGGGGCGACGCCAAAAAAGGAGACATCAATGAAGGTTAAGGCAGCAGAAGTTACCAGTCACATTCCCGTCGTGTTGTCGGGGCAAGCGTTGCAGTCATTACGGGATTCGGGTTTTAGCTTGCCCGCTGCTCTTGGTGAACCACTCGACAACAGCCTCGAAGCGGACGCTAACGTAATTCAAATCCTCATGCAGGAATCGAAGAATAAGAGCGGCAAGAAGCACATCCATCGGATCGTAATCAGTGATGACGGTTGCGGAATGGACCATGATACCTTGCATCACTACCTGCAGCTCGGGTTTTCTACTCGTTACATGTCCAAGGATACAATCGGCAAGTACGGCGTGGGCGCTAAGCTTGCAGCGCTCAATTTTGGTAGGAGGATCGATGTCTGGAGTCGAACTAGTGCTGGCGAGGCCTGGCGGCATGTGCTGTTCGATCTGGACGACGCATTGGAGAGAGAGCGTGCTGGCAATATGGTGATGATCGAGACCCCTGACAATGCTCCCATACCGGACGATCTCAAGCACTTTCTTCCACAGGGCACTGGTACGGTGGTGGTATGGTCGAAGGTCGATCGGTTGGAGGAGGGAAGGAGGGCCCCTGATGCGAATGCACTTCGTGTTGAGGTTGAGAAAGAGCTGTCGCGAATCTTCCGCCACTTTCTTCATGGGGGCATCAAGATCTCAGTCAATGACACCGCATTGTTGGCACACGATCCGCTGTTCCTACTTGAGGGAACTTGGGCAGACAAGATTCTGACTGATCATCTGAGTGGCGCTGAGGAGGATGAGCGCCGGCCGAATCTGGTTGACCATTTCGGTGGTGAATTGCTTTGCGAGGAGCCGATCTCAGTGGCTGGATCAGAGGCAACACTACGCGTTACCCTGTATCCAAAGGAAGTGACTCGAAGTCGGGGCCTCGGCGGCGACAAGTTGGCCAAGCAACTGCGTGTACCCGACAATGAGGGCAGCATCAGTTTCGTGCGGCTCAACCGGGAAATCAACTACACAAATGTGCCCCGCCTGTTTCCAAGAGGTGTTCAGGAACCGGATCGCTTCATAGGCATCGAGGTTTCGTTCAAGCCAGACCTGGACGAATACTTTGGTGTGCGCAATGTAAAGCGTGGTGTCGAGCCTCACGACGAACTTCGGTCAGACCTTCGCAAGCGGCTTCAGAAGCCCCTGGAGCTCGCGCGAAACAAGATCGAGGAGCGATGGGGAGCTGTCGCGCGCCAGACGCGGACGCACGAAGGCGAACATGCTCCGGTGGTTGACGCTGCGAAGGAGGTCAATCGGACCTTGCCTAAGGCCCGCGCAAAGGGAGCCGAAAGTCCTGCGGAAGAAAAGCGCATTCTTGATGACCTCGCTAAGGACGTTGGGCACACAGAGGAAATCGATAAGAGAGCTTATCTCAACCGCATCAAGGAACTGCCATTCGTTGTTGAATCATTGGATTTCCCGGGCACGAACTTCATCGATGTTCAACACCTCAGTGGCAAGGTCATTATCCGCTTAAATACGCGGCATCGGTTCTACCGCGAGATGTGGGAGCCCCTGAAGGATGTCGCCGACCGAGCCGCTGGCACGGTCTCAGGCGAAGAGGCAGTGAAGGTAGCGCGCCGGACAATCGAAGCGCTCACATTGCTGCTGATCGCGTATGGCAAGGCTGAATCGATGGAGGAGAACCCACACGAGCAATATGGAGATCTCAGGTCATTCTGGGGCCAATTCCTCGACACCCTTCTCAGCAAGGTCAAGAACGTCCGATAATCGCGTCGGCATACCGCGGAGTATCATTTCAGGGGTTCCACTTTGCCGACCAGCACGAGTTTTATTGCTCACCATACTGTCGGTGCAACGGGTGAAGAAAATGCGCACACCACTTTCAGAATAGGGTATGAATCTCCGTAAACTTTTTGATGAATTGTATTCCGCGCCTACCGAAAAAGCACTTGATGCGGTTCTCGATCGCTATCCTGAACTGCAGGCACCGATCAACTGGCGCCCGTATGGCCAGAACGAGAGCAACTATGGTGTTGTCGAGAACCAGCAAGCGTCTCCTATCCCTGCACTCGTTGAAAAACTCATCAATTCTATTGATGCTATTCTGATGCGGCGTTGTTTGGAGGATGGAATCGACCCGAGATCGACCGCGGCACCGACATCGATCGAGGGCGCCGTGAATCGGTTTTTCCCGAGTGCAAGGAGTTGGGATTCAACACCGCAGCGGAAGGCACAAGCGGAGAATCTCCAAATTATTGCGGACGGGCCTCGTGGAGACACGTCACTGGTCATTTATGACAACGGTGAAGGCCAGCACCCAGAGGATTTTGAGACAACGTTTCTATCTCTTCTGCGTGGAAACAAGAATGAGATTCACTTCGTGCAGGGCAAGTACAACATGGGTGGCGCTGGTGCCGTGGCCTTTTGCGGCAGGAAGCGATACCAGCTGGTCGCATCGAAGCGGTTCGATGGCACGGGTCGGTTTGGATTCACTCTGTTGCGACGACACCCGCTCACCTCTACAGAACGTACTCTGAAGAAGAACACGTGGTATGAGTATCTCGTGATCGACGGCAAAATACCATCATTCGACGTGGAGGGAATCGATTTGGGGTTGCACGGGCGGCTCTTCAATACCGGTACGATAATAAAACTCTTCTCGTACGACCTGCCCTCCGGAGCGCGCTCAGTAATTTCGCGAGATCTCAATCAAAGCATTAACGAATACCTTTTTAGCCCAGCACTCCCTCTATACACCATTGATCGGCCCGAGCGATATCCGAAGGACCGTAATCTCCAGCGTGACCTCTACGGCCTGAAGCGCCGCCTAGAGGAGGACGGGAGCAAGTATGTTGCCGAGTTTTTCTCTGATGAGTTGGTTGAGAAGGAGCTGGGGCGAGTCAAGATTACGTGTTATGTGTTTCGGCCGAAGGTCGACGACAAGAGTGCCAAGGAAAGTAAGGAGAGTATTCAGCGCGAGTTCTTCAAGAACAATATGGCGGTGCTCTTTGCCGTGCATGGCCAGGTACACGGCCACTATACGTCCGAGTTCATATCCAGATCGCTCAAGTTTCCCCTCCTAAAGGATTACCTTCTTGTGCACGTCGACTGCACGGATGTGCGACTCGAGTTCAGAAATGAACTCTTCATGGCGAGTCGCGACCGCCTAAAGGATGGTGAGGAATCACGCGCCCTGCGGCAAAAGCTTGCGGACGTTCTTCTCAAGGGACGGCTCTCAGAAATCCATCAAGAGCGCAAGTCGTCTATTACGGTGGATACCAGCGATGCGGAGGACCTGCTCAAGTCCTTTACCGACAATATGCCTCTGCAGAACGATCTTGTTCGGCTGCTCGGACAAACATTCAAGCTGCCCGAAGGAAAACCCGGTACGATGAAGGACAAGAAGCGGAAGGAGCGCGCAAGGCATAAGTCGGAGAAGGACGACGAACCGGTTTTCGTCCCGTGGCGTTTGCCGTCGTTCTTCAGGTTGGACAAGGACGCTGAAGGTGGCACTCCGATGGTGAAAGTGCCTTTGGGTGGCGAGCGCACCATTCGATTCTCGACCGATGTGGAAGATCAGTTCTTCGATCGAGTGAGCGAGCCAGGAGATCTAAGGATTGCTGTTTTGCGGCCAAACACCAGCGACGTGGGTGGCGGGGTGACCGGAGGTGGACCTCATGCTCCAGGTGAACTCCTGAATGTAGTGCGGTCCAGTCCACACAAGGGAACGATTCGCGTTACACTGAATCCAACCGAGGAAGCAAAGGTAGGTGACTCCTTCGAAGTACGGGCGGAACTTTCCGGGGCAGGCACAAGTTTCGATGAAATGTTTCTTGTGAGGATCACTGATCCAGAACAGAAGGAAGAGAAGGACAAGGGCAAAGAGGAACCAGATAATACGCTCGGCCTACCTAAGCTGACGCTCGTCCACGAGGACCAGGCGCTCGGGGAAGTTGTCTGGGCGCAACTTGAGCAGCAAGGAATAGACATCGATCGCAGCGTGGTTATGCATCCACTGGTTGAGGGAGACGTGCTAAGCACGATCTACGTCAATATGTCAAGCTCAGTTCTGGTGAATTACCGCGCGAAGCTCACGACCAAGGAGGCAATTACGTTAGCGGAGCGTCGGTATATCTCATCCGTGTACTTCCATACGCTGTTCCTGTACATGATCACACGAAAACGACAGTTTGAGATATCGCAGCGAGATGAGACTAGCCAATCCTTTGAGTCCGTGGATGTCACCGAATACCTGAAGGATCTTTTTCAGCATCACTACGCTGAATTCCTACTGAACTTTGAACTGCAGCACCTTGTTGCCGCTTTGGAGTAGCCGGTACCTCCGGCCGTAATCGCTCAACGAGGGTGATTGGCATTGACGCGTTGAGCGGATTGCTTGTTGTTGCTGTTTTGGTATTTGCCTGGAGCATCCGTGTCTGAGACATACTCCGAGGCTAAGGCTCGTCGCATCCTGCGCGATGCAGCTAGTGCACAGATGCTGATGGGTGCCGCAAGCTACGTGTCGCCGCTCGGTTTGGGCCATCGGGCGCGAAACTGGAGCGGATTTTTTGAGGCCAGGGTTTATTGCCGCAAAACGTATGGTTCTTGTCATGTAGGTTCCTGTTGGCTGGTGAGCGGGGCATATTGAAACGTTATGGAGGGGCATCAAGTGCGAAACTGGTTTGAAGGGGATGCTGACGAAAGAACCGTGCTGGTTATCGCACCCGGCTTGAATGGCGGGCGCGGACTGATGACCGAATATCCGATTGCGTTCCTTGCGAGATACGGCGAGCTGGAAAGCGGCGGGCGCAGGGGCAAAGAGTTGATAAATGAGCTACTACAGGCCGATTGGAAGATTCCTCCGATCGCTCTGCACTTGATATGGACTGATCCAAGTGGCGTTGCGCAGTCACGACACATCCGTTACGAGTAGCCCGTGACATGGCGAGATGTGGTTTTGGAAATACTCGGTCGGCGCCCGCTTCGGACATGGCACCTCGATCACATATATGCGTCGGTCACAAAGTCACCTGTAGTAACGCCGCACCATGCCGACTACTGGGGCTCACAGCCCAACTATCAACACTGGGTTAGGAGCGCTCTCGCCAAGCTAAAAGGCGAAGGGTTGGTGAAACATGTAGGCCGATCTCTATCGGCTTGCGTAAAAATTCAAACTGACATGCTACCGTTGGCTGCGTATGTGACAAGAATGCAGTCGCATCGGCGATTCGCCAATCCCTGCGCCGACCTACGCAGACTTAGGCGCACGAACGAATCGACGCCATAGCGCGCACACTTTGCGACAAACGTTAGAAAGCGAGGAGCTGCATGTTTAGGGTGTCGGCACGAACCGTGCTGGAACTTGGCTCAGAACTCATCAGTCGTGATATCATTGCATTCTATGAACTGATAAAGAACGCGTTCGATGCCCATTCGAAGAGCGGCGCTGATATTCGATTTGTAATCGCATTGAGACGAAACGAATACCTGCGAATCCGCAAACGTGCGCTTGGACTAGCGGAGATGCCGAGTGCGCCTGGGCAAAAGGAGCGGCGCGCCGAATTGTTCGATGAAATAAAGGAACATGCAGTTGCAGCACTTGATCCGTCGAGCGGCAAATCGGTTGTTGAGGCGATCACGGGTAAACTTCGCTCTCCGGTGACAATAGAGCGCTTCATCACCGCCCTAGACGATGCGTACACCAGGTACAATACAATCGAAATCGCGGACAGCGGCACTGGTATGTCCGCGGAGGAGTTGACGGAGCACTACCTGACGATCGGAACTCCTTCCCGAAAGAGAAGTGTTGCTGCAGCGATAGTAGCCAAGGAGGCTAAGCCTCCATATCTCGGCGAGAAGGGAATCGGACGTCTCTCCGCAATGCGCCTTGGCAATTCGTTGAGGTTAGAGACGGCTCGCGAAACAGACAGCCATCTGAACGTACTAGACATCGATTGGCGCCTATTCGATAACCTGGACGCTATGATCGAGGATATTCCGATAGCATCTTCTCGGGGCGCGCGGAAACCAAGTAGCGATTGGTGCGGGACACGGCTCACTATCGGTGACCTTAATGGCGACTGGACTGAAAAGCAGTTGCGTGAACTGGCTGAGCTAGAATTCTCGCGTTTGACGGACCCGTTCATCGATCGCAAGCAGCGACCGCGGGTCGCGCTGTTTTGGAATGGGACGCGTATTGCGATCCCCTCAATGGATAGAACATTGATTGAGCACGCTCACGCGTCGTTAATCGGCAAATACGTATTGCGCGATGGACGGCCCGAGCTACAAGTCCAGATGGATGCTTTCGACTTGGGCGACTTCGAGCATCCACACGAAACCGACTCCATGCTTCTAACGGAGCCGGACTTGGAGTCGCTGCTCACTGGCACCGAACATGAAATCCCGTCGTCCGCTCTTGAGTCAGTCGGTCCCTTCGAGTTTGAGATTTACTGGTACAACCGGAAGCACTTGACCGGGATCGACAAGATTGGGAACCAGAAGGCTGTCCGCGACCTTCAGCGTCGTTGGTCCGGGATTTTGCTGTTTCGTGATGGGTTCCGTGTATTTCCGTACGGCGAGGATGAGGATGATTGGCTAGGCCTGGATCGAAAAGCACTTGGCAGGTCCGGGTACGTCCTGAACAAGAATCAAGTGGTCGGACGCGTTCAGATAACGCGAACTGGGAATCCTGGCTTGGTTGATCAAACCAACCGTGAGGGTCTGCGATCCACGCCCGAGCAGCGAGTCCTGATCGCAACGCTCGGCTATTTGATGAGGGACATGTTGTGGGAGTTCTTCACAGAGGTCAAGCGGCGATATAGAACGATGCCGATTGAGTTGGGAGACGTAAAAGCAAGAGTACGAAGTCTAGAAACGAGGGCGAGGAGTGCAATTGCTAAAGTGCGCGCGCTCGTGCCGAAGGAAGAACGTGAGGTCATAGTGGAACTGCAGAGCGCTCTCAGTGAATTTCACGAATTGTCTACCCAGGCGCAGGAGCGCATCGAGGAGGTGGAAGCAGAGGGGCGCCAGTTGGTGCATATGGCTGGTATTGGATTGATGGTTGAAGTGGTCGCGCACGAACTAGCGCGAGCGTCAGAAAGTGCCTTGGCGTCGCTCGAGCGACTGCGCGGCAAGGAATTCCCGGCCGATGTAAAGGCTAGGTTGGAGACGCTGCGTGCGGAAATGAAAACTGTTTCAAAGCGACTACGCGTGCTTGACGAGTTGAGTGTGCCGGGGCGCCAACGCGCAGAGGTTTTCGATCTCCGCGAGCTGCTGAACGACCTGAGCGACGGGCACCAAGGGCAGTTTGCTCGTCACAGTATCGGAATTGACATCAGAATGCCGAAGGGAGCCTTAAGGGTCAAGCTGGTGAAGGGCATGGTGGTACAGATTCTCGAGAATCTCGTCTCGAATGCGGTCTATTGGACAACTCTTCGTGCACGAAATGACTCGCGTTACAAGCCGATGATTAATATTACCGTCGAGGCTGATCCGCTCGTCATTCGCTTTTCGGATAACGGACGAGGAATCGCTCCCGACCATCGGGACCGAATTTTCCGTCCGTTTTGGTCGCTGAAGGAGAAGGGCAAGCGACGCGGACTAGGTCTTTTCATTGCCAGAGAGAATGCTGGCCAGTTGGGCGGAACCCTTCAACTATCAAATGTCCGCAACAGTGATTTCGGTCGGCTGAATGAATTCATCCTCGAGCTGCCAGACAGCGCGAGAGTGAAATGACTCTAAAAGAGCTGCTTGAAGAGAGAGGAATTACTACCGCACTCATTCTTGATGATGCATTTGACGCGGTTCCGCTGGCTGAAGATCTGATTCAAGAAGAGGAAGCGTGGGCAACTTTCTTCGACGATCTCGGTTCTAATCGCGAGAGCGTGATTACTGCATTTCCGGAATTTGATCAACTAACAAGTGAGGCTCTCCAGCGTTCTGACAGCTTTGTTGCCGCGCTCTGGGGCCTCAAGAATGAGCTGCCTACTGAATTGTGGCAGCCCTTGTTCGAAGGATACGAACAGGGCATGCAAACCGATCACGAGTTTCTCAGTCGCCTGCAGGCCGATTTAGAGACTCTGGGCCTCGCGTTAAGAACTGCCGGCCGGCATGCCTCGGACGGTGAGGACCAATGTGGAATAGTATTCGCTGACCTGTTCCTCGGTGCAGCCCAGGTAGATCCCGATATGGCGCGATCACTTGACCGTTTGCGCGCGCTCTTGCGCGGTCGCGAGGCTGATCCTCCCCTTGTGATCTTGATGTCGCGTAGTGATCGGCTTAGCGATAAGAAAGCGTTCTTTCGAGACAGTGCCGGCCTTTCCGGGACCATGTTTCGTGTTCACAGTAAGCGCGACCTCCTCGATGGCTCGACTCTGCAGAGAACCCTTGAGCGACTGGCTACGCACCGACCCGACGCGGTGCGGGTAACCCAGTTGATCAGTGCGTGGGAGAACGGTCTAAACGGCGCTACCGAGCGTTTCATCCGTATGATTCGGCGCCTCGACTTGTCGGACTACGTGCAGATTCGCGAGGTACTTCTCGAGTTTGAGGGGCAGCCAATTGGTAGCTACCTACTGGACGTGTTTGATCGAGTATTACAGTACGAAATTGAGGCTCACCGGCAAACAATCTCTGCAGCCGCTGCTCTCAACGAGATTGACCCGAAGTTGTATCCGACCCCGTACATCGCGGGGTCGTCAGACCTTCAAGAACTCGTTGATCACTCCATTTGGCAGAATCCCAATCGACTGGCAGTGAAAGGAACGACATCAGGCTCACCAGTCAGCTTTGGAGATGTTCTTATCCTGAGATCAATCATCGAAGCGACCCCGCGCCAGGCTGCTGTCACACTGCCCGACGCGCTAGTCGTAGTTACGCCGAGCTGCGATCTAGTACGCGAAGGGGCTAAACGCGCAATGTTCATGGCCGGAAAGCTGGCGGAACTCACCCCGAGAACTTGGAGCTATGAAGGTAGAGCTCTAAAGACTCCGATTCTCGTACTTCCGAATGGGCAGCGCATGTGGATTGAATGGGATGTGAAGGACGTGCAGGCAATCTCCTTCGCCGAGATCCCCGACCTTATTTCGTCTACGGGATCGTACATGATTTATCGCCGCTTGCGCGAGGGGTATGCACTCGAATTACAGCAGCGATTGCTCGCAGATCTAGGACGTGTGGGAGTAGCCGCGCCAATGCCGGCGACATTTCCCGTCGCGATAGAGGTTGCGACATTGGATAGTGAAGGCAAAATGCGAATGCTTCATGTGCCGGTTGCAGACAGGGATGGCGGTGTGTGCTATACGGGACGAGACGCTGACTCTGAAGAGAATGCTCGATTGATTTTCACGGAGGACTTGTTGGATGCACTCCGCGTTGTTATCTCGCAACTGGACGAAGCATCCACCTACGAAAAGGCGCGCGGAACTCTTCAAGCTTTGAAGGGCTGCGACATCGCAATAGAACTACAGCGGGGAATAACGGTGCCCTCGCGAAAGACAGATTGGAGGCCACTCCAAGCTGACGTTGAGAAGGACGGTGTTGTCGTGAGGACAAAGGTCGGCCTCGTTGCGCGCAATCCCACCGGTGATCCGACAGATGCAGCAACGAAAAAACTCGGCGCTTTGATTATCATTGTTCGGGATCAAGACACGCTGCCCGGTAATCAAACCGCCGCGGACAATAATGCCCGCTTCGTTGCGGGCTAACGCAGAGAGAAGCAGGCCTTCTCGACAAATGGAGATCAACGCTATTCACTTTCCACTGGTCGCGATAAATGAATGGCTGATTTGTCGTGACGGAATCACTGGATCCGGATTCGCCTTGTGAAATTAGTGAACGAGGAAGATGTGCGCACGAAACTTGCGACCGGATCAGGGCCGCAGCGTTTCCGGCGGAACTCGCGGACGGTCGAGAAAGGAGATCCCCACGATGTCCATTCGCGTTCACGTGTCCTGCGTAACTGATCGCGTCCACAATCGGCAGAGGGGTAGGCTTTTCGTTCCCTTGAAATCGCGGCGAGAAAAATGCTCGCGTCGACTACAGGCGCGTCATTGAATTTCCAGAAGTGTTACAACGAAGAGTACTGTACGTCGCCGGCGAAAAGGCGCATAAGTGCGCTGCGGCACTTTATTGTCCCTGTGGCTGTGGAGACGTCATACACTTGAACCTTCTTGAGGCGGAAACGCCGTATTGGGAGATAATCGAGTATCACGATGGCACCGTTAGTGTGCTCCCATCGATCTGGCGTACGAAGGGTTGCCGCAGTCACTTCTTCATCGTCCGCGGTCGAATTCGATGGTTCCTAATGCATTATTGAAACCTGGTCTCTATATACTGCGGAGTCCCACGTCTGTTCAGTACACATGCCAGCCAGCTCCGCTGTTTGGATCGGCGACGCAGCCGCTCGCGCTCAAGGGATCCAAATATGTAGAATCTCGGTATCTCAGCTGATTGACCAACCCTTTCCCGACGGTCATGACAAAGTCCAAGCCAGTTAGTGGCGGCGAACGAAGCCTTGTATGTGGGACGGTCGCGGCGCGGTTCCTAGAGCATTGTCGCATCAGCAAATGCCTCTCGCCGCACACGTTGCAGGCATACGGTTTCGACCTTGCGGCGTTCTTGGATCATGTGGGTCGAAGACGTCACGTGTCTGACGTGACTCGCAAATGCGTCCAGGGTTTTGTTCGCAGTTGTCTCGAGGAGCGCCGACTCAAACCATCAACGGTGCGAAGGCGTATTGCAACACTCAAAGTTCTTTTTCACTGGCTTGAAACTGAGCAATGTGTTGAGGAGAGCATTTTTCGCCAACTGGACATCACCATTCGCATACCACGCCGACTGCCGTGTGCGTTACGCTCGCAAGAGATGCGAGTGCTGCTGCGGCGATGTCGCTCTAACAGAAATGCTCCTTTCGAGGATCACTTGATGGCGTTTGCAATTACCTTACTGTTTACCACTGGCCTGAGAGTTGGCGAACTGGTTGCGATCAGCGTGAACGATGTGTCTCAATCAGACGGAGTCATACAAGTGCGTGGCAAGGGAAATAGGGAACGGCAGGTGTTCATATTGAAAGGCGAAGCCAGCACGATACTCGCGAGCTTCCTTCGACGCCGGCAGGGCTTGGCAACGGAATGCGAAAACTTGCTGGTCAGAGCGGATGGCCAGAGAATATCGAGCCAGTACGTGCGTCGTAGGTTACAGCGTATTGCGATCGACGCGGGCATTGACCGTCGCATCACTCCGCATATGTTGCGACACACGGCGGCGACGCAGCTATTGGAAGCAGGCGTGGACATCCGTTTCGTGCAGCGACTTCTGGGACACACTAGCATTCTGACGACCCAGCTTTACACGGAGGTACGCGATGTGGCTCTGCGAAAGCGTGTCGAAAAAGCTGACACACTTGGCCGATTGTTCCGTCAAAGCAGATAACTAGGAATTATG
>CAZKXZ010000027.1:0-58922 GCA_964556695.1 uncultured Gemmatimonadales bacterium | reverse complement strand
GCCGGAATGACAACAACAGCTTGTCATTCCGGCGAAAGCCGGAACCCATTTTGAAGCAATTGTATGCTATCAATGACGGAGGCTCGGCACACTAGCACAAGTCACTATCCCGGGGGTAACGCCTCGAGCATCTTCCACATGCGATCAATTTCGGTTCCCTGATCCGCGAAAACATCGGATGAGAATCGGAAGACAGTCTCGTCCTGCGCCGCGCCGGGACTCTTGTTGAGTTCCTCGACCATGGCCATGGCGCCTTCGTGGTGCTTTATCATGAAGGTGAGGAAGAGCCGGTCGAATGCATTTCCCCGAGCGCGATCGAGTTGCGCCAGTTCCGCATCCGTCAACATGCCGGGCATGAGCATGTCGTGCTGCATGCCACCCATGTTCATTTTCATGTGCGTCGCATTGGAATCGGGCACCGGCTGTCGCCGATCTTTGAGCCACGTTTGCATCATCCTGATTTCGTCACGCTGCGCGACCACGATGCGCTCCGCGAGGATTTTCACGTTAGCCGCGGAACCGTGCGTCGGCACCCAGAGCGCCATCTTCACGGCCTGCGCATGATGCGGGATCATTCCAGACATGAAGTAGATATCCGCTGCGGTGTACGGCAGACGCATGCTATCCGCACGCGCCACAGCCTCGGCCGAAAGCGGTGTGACAGTGGGCATACTAGCTGCTGGCTGCGGCGCACGACCCGCGCTGGCGCAGGCCACAAGGGTAGCAGCCGAGAGTACGGCTGCGCCGATTCTCGCGCAGAGTGATCTATTCATGCTCGTTTATTTTATGACATTCCACCCGTCAGGGACAGGTCGGCCGTGCCCCACCTGCTCGATTGGGGACAGGTCGGCCGAGTACCAGACGGGACAACGTAAACCACTGCTGCACTTAGCATAACAGTGGGGACGTGTCCCCCGTGTACCATTGGTACACGGGGGACACGTCCCTAATTCTGTGTAGCGTTAGCGGCGCGTGTTGTACGTGAGAGTGGCGGTGCCTTCCACTGCACAGCCCGCAAGAACCGCCGGCCTGAACGTCTGCCTTTCCAGCGCTTCGGTCACGTCGGTTTTGTATCCTGGCACTAATACGCCGTTGTCATGCCGCGACACGCGACCGGTGGATGACACCGCTCGCCCCGCGGTGTCCACTCGAACTGTCATTATCAGCGTTGCACCATTCAACGGAAAGGCTGACGCAGGGGGAACGAACGGGATTCTGGGCAGCGGCGGATAGATGTCCTTCAAGGTCGGCGACCTAAGGGCTCTCTGCCTGGCATCCGCACAGCCGGGGCCGTCGGTAACAAACGACGGCTCCGGACGCGGATCGGGAGTCGTTACCGGCGGCGATTTCCTGAACAGCGCGCAACCAGCAGAGGAGAGCAGGAGCCCAACTGCGAGACTCCCTGGGAGAACTAGGCGCAGAGGTCGCATGCCGAAATTATGGAGCGTTCCTGGCCGGCGCGCCAGAGGGTTAGCGGGTGCGCCCGTTACCGCATCCAATGGCAGGAGTAGCCGCCTGGATTTTTCTGCAGGTAATCCTGGTGATATCCCTCTGCGCTGTACCACGTTGACGCCGGCACCATCTCGGTTACGACGGGCTTCTTCCATTTGCCCGATGAGTCGACGCGAGCCTTCACCCGCTCGGCAACCTCGCGCTGCTCAGGCGACGCGTAGAAAATCGCGGATCGATACTGCGTTCCCCTGTCATTCCCCTGTTGGTTCAAGGTGGTTGGGTCATGCAATCGGAAAAACCAGTCCTCGAGCAAGCTCTCGTAGCTGAGGACCGCAGGATCGAATGTTATTCGCACCGCTTCCGCGTGGCCGGACTTGCTGTCGTGGGTGTCGTGGTACGTCGGGTTCTCGAGCCATCCACCGGTGTATCCGACATCGGTGTCGATGATGCCAGGCACCGCCCGCAGAATCTCTTCTACTCCCCAGAAGCATCCTCCCGCGAGGACGGCCACTTCGCGCGCAGCTTTTGTGTTTGCGGAATCACTCATCGTCACATCCGTTCGTAGTCGAGTTCCTGAAAGTCCTGCACTTCGACGCGCCAGCGTTTCTCAACAAACGCCGTGTGATACGGGTGGCGATTGTACGCGTCGTAGCCTTCGCGGTTCTCGAACTCCATTGAGAAGGCAAATGTGAAGGCACTCTTCGGACTAACCTGACGGAGGCACTCGAAGTTCCTGACGGTCGGGATAGTTGCCAGTTGCCGCCCTGCAAGCAGAAAATCCCGCTCTTCCTCTGAGCCCGCAGGATGCTTGAGTTTGAATGCAACAGTGTGACGAATCATGCTAACGCTGCTCCACATGTGGTGATGTACCACTCACAAATTGGAGAGTGGACAGTGGATATTGGAGATGTCAGTGGCAAATTACAATCGCCAATGCACTATCCAATATCCAGTTTCCACCCTCCAATTTCTGAGGGTGCGTCCCTATTTGCGCATCGAGCCGATCAGGGCTCCCAGGCCGGTGAGTCCGGTTGCGAGCACGGGAAATACTGGGCTGTGAAGATTCGATGCAGCGAGCGGCGCGGCGACTGTGAAACCGAGTAGTGCGCCGATCGCGGTGGCGCGAACCTGGCTCGGCGCAATCAGCCGGAGTTTTGACGCGACGAACACTGAGCCAGCTGATGCGAACGCGCCGCCAACAATTGCGCCCACGAAGAGCCAGGTCTTGCCACCCATGCTGCCAAGGATGGAGAGACCCACGGCACCCATGCCGGTTAGCATCCACGTGAGGAATACGAGGGCGACTTTCTTGATAACGAGATCCTTGAAAGGCCGTCAGCAAAGTACTTGTTACAACAAAGCTGCGCAAGCGCGTACGATGTCCCCCGCAGGCACGATCGACGTGATGGCATCAACGCTCTTCCCGGCCTGCCAGTACTCGTCCTCCGCACTGGTTGCCCGCAATGATCGCTTGAGCGCGAAGGTGGACCGAATGGCGTAAAACGAACGGATCCATTTTTTCGTGCGCCGTCCGCGGAACAAGCGCCGCGCAATCGGGCCGACGCGCGTGCCCAGTCGCTGCACGTGAGGTGTATTGATCACGGCAATCGGAATTCCCGTGAGCCGCTCGGTCAACACGATGTCCTTGGCGGTCGCGGTGACGATCGCCTGCTTGTACTCCGCGCTCGCCGAACATTCAGTCGTCGCGATGAAGCGCGTGCCCATTTGCACTCCCGCATAGCCGAGCGACAGCATGCGTGCGAATTGTTGCGGCGCTGCAATTCCTCCGGCGGCAACCAGCGGCACTCCCAGACCAGCCAGCTCCTCGTGTAGTGCCTCGGGAGAGCGCGTTCCGGCATGACCGCCGGCAAGATTATTGACGGCAATGAGACCATCAACTCCGGCGTCGCGTCCCTTGAGCGCCCACTTCAATTCGGTGGCGTCGTGATAGACAAAGCCGCCCACCGCATGCGCGGCGTCAACAACCCAGCGCGGATTGCCGAGGGACGTCACGAAGAAGCGCACTCCTTCTTCGATGGCAATGTCCACGAAGCGCAGCATCCGCTCATGATAGTGTTTGGAACTGGCCTCGATTAATGCGTTCAGCCCGATAGGCTTGCTGGTGAGGGATCGGATGTAGCGCAACCCCTCGCGGTAGTCATAGCCATGGACGAAGGTGAGTGACACCGGTTGCACTATTCCAATCGCGCCCGCCTCTGACGCCGCGGCAACAAGCTCCGGGTTGGAACATGGATACATCGCGCCGCAGATAAGCGACACTTCGATCCCCGCGTGTCGCGTGAGCGCAGTACCAGGCGCCGCCGCGGTCATGCCTTTGCACCCGGAGCAGATCTTCCCAGTCGCCAGGTAACCGTTGCCCGAGCAACAATGTCGCCACTCGCATCGGAGACCTGCGCAACAATTTCGTGCTCAGTATCGCCGACAATTTCAGGCAGCGCGCAACACGACTCGGCTACCAGAGTGCCGCGCGCTTTTTTCAGATAGTCAATCTTGAAACTCACAACGATGCCTCGAACATCCGGAGGCAATCCCGTCGTCATGGCCAGTCCACTCGCAAGCTCCGCAACATTTGCGAGTGCAATTGCATGAACCGAGTTTAAATGATTGCGCACCCGGCGCCGATCATTTATTGCAACGCGTACAAATCCCGGTTCCAGAGTCAACACACGCGGCGACACGGTGCCTGAGTAAGGAACCGTACGACGAAGCAACCATCCAAAGACCGTTTTTCCGCCCGGCAAGGGAGAGAGCTGTCGCCAGAGGCCGAGGAGTCGCTGCGATGGGTTCGCCATGGCATTGGAATCTGGCGACGCGAGCCTGCCGATGCGCAGGGTAGCATGCAGGCACCTGCAAAATGGGTTCCGGCTTTCGCCGGAATGACAAGTTGGTTGTCATTCCGGCGCAAGCCGGAACCCATTGTCCCCCGTCACTACTCGCTAGTCACCACTACCCGTATTCGTCACCCTCACAACACCGGTACCATCCGGCCGCATTCGATAGATGTCATTCAGCGTTCTGTCGCGTGTTGATCGGAAGAGGATGAACTGACCATCGCGCGTCCAACCGAGGGGAGCATCGCGCGCAGGATTGTTCGTGATATTGCGCGGGTTGCTGCCGTCCGCGTTCATCATATACACCTCGTCGTTTCCGTCGCGGGTGCTCCAGAAGACAATGCTTCGGCCGTCAGGCGACCATAAGCCAAGGCTTGAATGACGCACAGTTGCGTCGGCGGATGGAGTTGTCGTCACCTGCCTCTGACTGGAACCATCGGCATTCATCACGTACACCTCGCTCCTCCCACTGCGGTTCGAGCTGAAAAGGATCCTGGTACCATCCGGGGACCACGCTGGATAAGAACTGATCGCCGTATCAACGGTCAGCGCCCGCTGCCCGTTGCCATCCGCATTCATTACGTAAATTCGCGGGCGCCCTGCCCTGTCTCGCTCGGAGCGAAATGCTATCGACCGTCCATCGGGCGACCACGCCGGTTCACTGTTGTGCGCAGTACCACGCGTGAGTTGCACAAGATCCGACCCATCCGGGCGCACAGTGTAGATCTCCTGATGTCCATCACGTGCGGACACAAACAGGATGCGCGATCCATCCGGCGACCACGATGGCTGATAATCCACAGCCGTGGAGTTGGCGAGTTTGCGCGCGCCGCGTCCGTCGGGGCCAGAAATGTACATATCCCAGTCTGCTCCCAACCCCTTCACCATCAGGAGCTGCTGCCCATCCGGTGAAAACTCGGCATCCATGATAAGAGTATCGGGCGGCGGAGCCGGAGGAGGTGGCGCAGGCGGAGTGAGACAATTCACGCGACGCATCGGGAAATCTGAACCACGCGTTGTGTTGTTGGGTCCCGGTCCTTCGATGCGCGCGATGACTGAGTCAGCTCCCGCGCGGCGATAAATAATCCTCTGCGGGAAATCGTGCACCAGGTTTTCGAAAACGATGGGAGAAGTGGACGTGGACGTTGTCTTGAACTGAGTTTCCGTTTGTCCGGAGGGAATTGCGGTGTAGATGAGCGTGTCGCCGCGCGCGTTGATTCGCAGATACTCGGACTCTCGAACCGCGCTTCCGACAACCGTGCGGCTTGCGCCAAACATTGCACCACCCGCGGGAGCCATCCACATCTCCGTGGTCACGCGACCGGGTGCGCGCAATTCCCAGCACCCGGCGAGCCACGCAGCGCGATCGATCACGCTTCCCTGTGCCGCCGCATCCGCGGCAACGCTCGTCATGGCACCGGCCAGACACACAATCATTACCCGCACGAATCAGTCTCCTGAGATGGTGAGCCTGATAATCTCGGCGCCAAAGCTCGCAAGGAATTGTACAGATGCGACATTGGCTGACGAGCCGCTATTCAGGTCCCATGATAGCACGAGCAAGCTCGGGCTCCAGTCCGAAGAACTCCGACGGAGACGCGCCGGCAAACTGGCGGAAGTCGCGAATGAGGTGCGCCTGATCGAAATACCCTGTTCGCGCAGCAACGCGCGCCCATGATCCGGGCGGCGATTGGTCCAATGTGCGGAAGGTGCGCCGGAAACGGAGCACACGCCGCAACATGGTCGGTCGCAGTCCGGTGCTTTCCAACACTCGGCGTTCAATCGTCCGGGCACTCACATTGTATTTTGCCGCGACGCTCGCAACGGCCGGCGCCTGAGGAACATCGAGCGACTCAATCACTCCGGCCGCGAGCGCATCGGGACCGCGCAAAACAGATCGTTCCAGTACCGCCGCGAGTGCGGCAACGCGATCAGATGGTTTATGAGCAAACGCGGCAGCATCGAACAGTGCCGCTGCGAGTTTCGGAGAAAGATTCTCGAGCGACTCCACACGATCATTTAGCTCTGACAACGGCACACGGAATAACGCAGCTGCCGCAGCGGTCCGGAATCGAATCCCGACGATGTCCGCGCTCCCGTTGGGACGAACTCGGATCGGAGCTGTCAATTGTCCCGAGAATAAAGTGTGAGCCTGCTCGCGTGCATTTCCGCAATCGTCGACGCGTTCGAAAGGATTCGCGAGGTGCAGAATGATTTCGACCCGCCCGTCGGCAACGATCGTCTGTGGTGCCGAGCCCAGGTCGTCGCCGGTCAGGAACCAGAAGCAGCGAACAAGAGTGTCGAGTGGAGGTGGTGCGGGAAGCTCGGAATAATTCATTCGCGATAATACTTGCCGTCGCTTCAAGCGGGAAGGTCACCGCAGTTCGCGCTCACTTCTGACTACTGAACACTGTTGACGAAAAACTGATGGCATCCGACCGGAATCCCGGGCGGATGCCATCAGTGTGAGGTGGTCAGTATTCAGTGATCAGAAGTGACACACCCAGTTCGTTAGCGGGCCCCGCGAATGTAACGCACCAGCACTGTTCCCAAAATGAACCACACCGCAGTCATCGCAAATACGATCGTGTAGCCGAGCAAAAGCGATTTGTCCTTGAACAACGAGAGGGTAATTCCTGTTACGGCCGGCGCGAGTATTTGCGGCAACACCAGAGCGATGTGCCAGATGCCCATGTCGCGCGCCGCTGACTCTCCCTTGGGAAGCACGTCGATCGCAAGCGCCCAGTCCACCGCCTGGTATGCGCCGAAGCCAATGCCAAAGAGAGCGCCAATCCAGTGCGTGAAGGTGAGCGACGGCCTGAAGCCGTTGATGATGAAGATGAGCGACGCCACCGCCATTAAACCGCCACTCAGGTACACGAGCGGTTTCCGTCCATAACGATCCGAGAGTTTTCCGGCGAGATAACTCGTGGGGATTCCCGCCGCGATAATTATTCCGATCAGAATACCCGTCTCATTGATCGGGTTGGCTACCTTGATCACATCGCGCAGAAAATACTGGAAGAATTGAAACACCGATGAGATCCCCATCATCACCAGTCCGCGCGTAAAGAGCACGAAGTAGAAGTCGCGGTATTCATTCCATGGCAACACGAAGGAGCGCAGAAACTCGGCAATGCGTAACGGCGCAGGAGCAATTGCGAGGGGTTCCTCCTTCACCGTGACCAGAGTGACGACGAGAAATACCGCCAGCACCGCTGCGCACAGTGCAGCTATCGGCATGTAGTTCCCTTCCGTCGCCAACTTCCCCGCGATCACGGCGCCGAAGAGAAAACCGATCGCTGTCATGAGTGCCAGCCAGCCGCTCGCCTCGCCCCGCTGCGCTTCCGGCACAACATCAGGAATCAGTCCCGCATACGGACCACCTGACCAGTTGTTGCCCAACTGAATTCCCATCAGGCAAAACAGGAAGAGCCAAATGCTCGTGCCTGAAACGAAAAGCGGCAGCATGAACAGGAATGCAATGTTGATGAGCGTTCCGGCAGCCATGTAGGGACGCCTGCGGCCGAAGCGACTGAGCGAACGATCAGACAGCGCGCCAGCCAACGGTGTTGCAAACAACGAAATGCACGCCGCGAGAGAAGGAATGAGTCCATTGTAAAACTCCTTGTCAGCCTCGCCGACGATCAGCGCTATCTGACTGGGAAGCACGATTGCGAGAAGCGCGCCCCAGTGAAAGTTGTAGGCGAGCCAGAACGATGAGAGGGCCAGTTGCTGACCAATGCCGATGCGTTCTTTCATCCCTCCCTCCCTTCGGTTGTCGCGGTTGCAGCAACACCCCTTGTGATTTCGCGCAGCGGGTTTCCACCCCACACCGTATTGGCGGGGAGGCTTCGCCCTTTCGGCAGCAGCGAGAGTGCGCCAAGAACAGAGCCGTCGTTCATTGTCGCTCCGGGAAAGACAACCGAGGATTGGCCCACGGTGCAGCGAGCGCCGATGTGCACCGGCCGGATTTTCAGCAGGCCGCCTTCACCCACATGACCGATCACCACCGCGTCGCCACCGATGAACGCATTGTCACCAATCGTCATCACATCGAAGTCGAACATGTTGCAACTGTTTATGAGAACATTGCGCCCGATCTTCGCGCCCATTCCCCTGTAGAACGCATTCAGCACCGGCATCCCTTTCAGATGTCCGAGGAAGAGAATCTTGGCCAGGCCAACCAGCGATCCGACGAACGCCCATTTGAGCGAGTACGCCGAAACGAAGGGGTAGTCTCCCTCGCGGCTGCGAAAGCCGACGAGTTGTTTGATGACAAGGATCAGCAGCAGATAGCTGAATCCGAAAATTGGATACGCGATGCCGAGCGCAATCGCGAAGAGTGGAACGGATGCGCCGCTGGCAAGCGCCTGAACAAAAAGGACCGCGGGGATAAGCGCGACGCCGACCACGAAGAATTGGAAGAACAGATAGACGAGCGACGCAGCGCGCATTCCGCCATCCATGAGATTGCGCAGGAGAGCCTTGAACGGTGCGGCGTCGCGATCGGCAGTCAGAAAACCTCCACGAAGCGGACGCCAGACGAGAACCGGGCGCCTCCTTGCGTACCATACTATTGCGTATGGTTGCCACTGTCAATACGCGCGTCGCTATACTTCAATCGAGCAAGCTCGCACTCACCCACACCCTCTCGAGGTGCGTCATGCGCAATACAGCATTCGGTCGCGGTCTCTCTTCACTGATTTGGCTGGCCGCGCTCCTTCTCGTGGCTGCACCGGGCAATCCCCTTGGCGCTCAAACCCCGACTGACACTGCCCGCGTGGTGCTCGTCAACCTGACGACGGCCGGCTCCAGCACAGATTTGAGTGAGGCGGCACTGCGCGAAGTTCAGGTCACACTGGATTCGCTTCGGGCGAGCAGTCACATTCGACTCGTTCCCAGAAGGGATATCGATAACCAGCTCAGGGGTGCCGGTTTCCCAATGTCGCTGTCGCTCACAGCTGACATGACGCTGCTGCAGAGAATCCTGGCAGCCGACGCGATTCTTGGCGTCACGGTTGAGACACGACCGAATGGCTACCGCTTACTGACAACTCTGGTCGGTGCGTTCCCCAATGTCACGCCCATTATTCGAGCGCCCATAGAGGGCTATACAATCAGCGCAGTAGCACAATCATTGGCGCGGCAGGTGGCGAGCGACAGCAGCATTCGACGAGTGCGTCGCTAACACACCCGCGAACGCCGCCGTCGCGCCACGCAGCGCGACGGCGTGTTCAACCTGAGATCTTTTCGTCCTTCGCCTTCAAGGCCGCCAGGTTCGTCTCGAACTGTGTGGCTTGTTCTGGAGTAAGCAGTACGCGAAGCGAGAGTGCATACTGTTCGCGCAACCTCTGAATCTCCGGAGTGAGATAAAGGCGACGCGCCTCATCCTTGCTGACTGGTTTGGAATCGACTGGATTCTTCTCTCGTTCCTCGTTGAGAGCCTTCATCCGCTGGGCACCCAGCGAGTTTGTTCGCGCGGCAAAAGCATTGGTGAGCTTTTTGGAGGTATCGCTTTGTGCTTTCGCGAGTTTGATCTTCGACAGCAGCTGTTTGGAATCTTCGGTAATGAATTCCGGTGCTGGCGGTGCGCACAGCGCAGCGATTTTTCTTTCGAGTGTCGCCATACTACCTGGGCTGCCCGTCATCGTGGTGCCTGGACTCGTCGGACCGCCAGCCACCCTGGCGACGGTGAATGTGGCCTTGCCATTTGGCCCGCACGTTACATGGATCTCGCCCTGCGCTTCCACTGCAGCTGGCAACGCAATAAAAAGTGCGACTGTCGCGGCACGCATGGTTGTTCGCATATCGTTGTGATTCACAGTCTGCCTCAGGGTACTGGTCGGATTCGACTCTCATCTAACAATAGCACTGTGGACATCTCCCGCGTCAGGTAGATGGGCAACTTGTCATTCCGGCGCAAGCCGGAAAATGGCTCCTTGCGCACCTTCACATCAGGGGTAGTATCCGCTCCATGCCAGCTCAGACAATTCTTGCCCGCGAGACGTTTACATCCCGACTGACCACCGTGATGACGATGATCGGTGTCGTTGTAGGACTGGGCAACGTCTGGCGCTTCCCGTACATGATGGGAAAGTTCGGAGGCACCGCATTCCTCGTCGTGTACATGGTGATCGTCGCGGTCATCGCCGCCCCTGCGCTGATGGTGGAATGGGCGCTCGGACGCCACACACAGCGCGGTCCCGTGGGCGCGTTCGAGGCAGGCGGACTTCCATTCGGCAAATACGTCGGCTGGTTCTTTTTCGGAATCGTCACCATCGCGATGGGCTACTACTCCGCCGTGATCGGATGGATTCTTTATCACGCAGTCGGCGAAGTTGCCGGAGCCGTCAACATTCCACTCAACGCGGCCGATGTACTCCCTCCCGAAACAGGTTTTGTCGCGAAATCATTCCTCTCGCAGTTCGTTTGCACAGCAATCGTAGTTGCCGGCTGCGCGTACATTGTTCAGAAAGGCCTGCGAGCCGGAATCGAAAAGGCGAGCCTCGTCATCATGCCTGTGCTCTTCGCCGTGTTGATCGCACTGGCAATTCGTTCGCTCACTCTGCCGAACGCGATGGAAGGAGTGCGCTGGTATCTCCTCAAGTTCCGCGTGCAAGACCTCACTCCACCCGTGATTCTCGCCGCCCTGGGCCAGGTGTTCTTCACCCTCTCGCTCGGCGGCACATTCATGGTTGTGTATGGATCGTACCTGCGACCGAAAGACGACCTGCGCGTCGACTCATTCTTCACCTGTCTGGGCGATACCGCTGTTGGAATAATTGCGGGATTCGTGATTTTCCCCGCGGTATTCTCGCTTGGGATGGAACCAACCTCGGGGCCCGCGCTACTCTTCTCCACTCTGCCGCAGATATTCGACCGCATTCCCGCCGGATGGATTTTCGGATTTCTCTTCTTTGCTTCTCTCTTCGGTGCCGCGTACCTCTCGGCGGTCGCGGCACTCGAAGTTCTGGCGGCCGGGCTCACCGACAGCATGGGGATCGACAGGGGGCGCGCCGTCTGGTGGATGGCTGGGGCCGTATTGCTGGTATCGATCCCCCCGAGTATTAACATGGGAGTCTTCCTGCCCTGGGACCTGATTTTCGGGTCAGGGATGCAAATACTCGGGTCGCTTCTTGCGGTTATCACATTCGCCTGGTGCATGAAACGGTCGACCGCGATAGCGGAATTGAGCAGTCAGGGCGCGGCGCCCGTGCCGATCTGGATGTTCTACTGGATCAGATTCGGGATTCCAGCGATCATCATATTGCTATTTGTCTGGTGGTTGCTTACCAATGTCTTTATGACTGTGGCGCCGCTTTGAGGTTTGTGATATGTCTGGCATCGTAGGAAAAGATGCCGGTCTAACCGAGAAGCCCGGACCGAGCCAGAAGCATGAACATCCGAGACCTACACGAACTCATCAACTACCACTACTGGGCGACGTATCGACTGATCGATGCAGTCGAACCATTGACACCGGAGCAATTCACTCGCAGCATGGGCAATAGCTTCGCTTCCGTCCGCGACACGCTTGTTCATTTGTACAGCGCCGAGTGGGTCTGGCTTTCGCGGTGGCAGGGAGTGTCACCGACTACGCTTTTGTCCAACGACCTTTTTCCGGACGTCGCAACTGCGCGGAAAACTTTCCAGCAGCACGAAAAGAAAGTGCGGGACTTCTGGAAATCGGTCGATAGGGACAATGTTGGTCAGGTATTGCAATACAAGACAATTGCCGGTCAGGAGTTTGAATCTCCTCTCTGGCAAATGCAGGTTCACGTCGTGAATCACGGGACATACCACAGGGGACAGTTGACCACGATGCTGCGACAGCTGGGTGCTGCGCCGCCCAAGGCCACTGACCTGATCGTCTACTACCGGGAGAACCCATCATGAAATCCCGAACGCTTCTGGCAATCGCAGCCTCGTTACTGTTCGCAACAGATGCCGCCGCTCAGCTGCAGCGCTCCTTCGGAAACTCGGCCGCGCGCAAAGTTGATTCGATCATCCCGCGCAGCGGACCTGTCGGCACGGAAGTGCGGGTAAAATCGGGTGCAATGCCGGCGGTCACCCCCCTTCGCATCGGATTCGGTGCTTTCGCAGGGTTTGAGGCCTTCGACATGATTCTCTCCTCCGAAAAGGGAGAGTTCTCGATGTACGCGACCGTTCCCCAGTGGGCGAGCTGGGACAAGACTTATCGCTTCATCGTGTTCGACGTCTACTTCCAACCGATTGCAATCTCGGAACCGTTCTACGCGACAACTCCCGACGGGCTCATTTACCGACGGGGAACCGTGTCACGCGACAACCCGCAGTGTGTGACTGTGAAAGAACTGAACGGTGAGATTCATTCACTCACCGGGGAGCTTGCGTCGCTCAAGACCGGGGACAACATTGGCGTTGAAGGTGCCTTTGCCGGCCCGTCCACGTGCGCGTCGGGCGCTGCGATTCGAGTGACGCGCATCAGATAGCCAACCTTACGACTGAAGGCAGGAACGGGAACATGCCAGCAGGAGAATGGACAAAAGGTACTCGTGCGCTATACCAGCGATTTGTGAACATCGATGGTCGCAAGATGGGAGTCGTTTCACTCTGCGGATTGGCTCTTGTTCTCTCCGGATTGCCACTTGAAGGCGGGCCATGGGAAAACCTGTCGTTCGTGGGAACACTTCTTTGTGTGATATTTCTTTTTTGGGCGTTTCGTTCCCCTCGTATGAGAAAGCTCACGGCCTGGACGCTGTCTGACAGACTTCGAAAGGAAATGAGACACAGTGATCTGCACTTGCGCGATCGCGTCACTGCGCTGTCGTACAACTTCCTGTCTTCCGGAACGGCAATCGGATTCCTGGCACTGGTCCTCACCCGCAACGACAACGTGATATCGTCCGTCAAGTGGCAAACGCTGCTGTTTGGGGCATGGATCATCCTGGTGCAGCTCCCTTTTTTTGTGGCCACATGGTTCGCCCACAGCCGCGTCGAGGGCAAGGAAAATCGTGCTGTGATGGCGCCCGCTTCTGGCGGTTCGCAACCGGCGGCCTGACGCGGTACTGCGCTGGAAATCGGACGCGGTGGTACCGGCGCGTCGTGCCGACCCCTTCCGCTCCGGTTCAGAGTTAGCCAAGATTTGCGACTCGTGGACTCACCCAATCAGCAGGTCCAACATGTGGCCGGCGCATCAGAACGATACCGCCGCCCGAAACGAGAGGAACAAAGCATGAGACGGGAAATTCAAACTATGTTGGCGGTTGCCGCATTAGCGGTCGCGGCGTGCAGCACTGGTGGCGGCGCTCCAGCTATGGAGACAGCAGCAGATTCCGCAAGCGTTCGCGAACTCGCTACGAAATACCAGACCGCCTGGAACACATCTGATGCAGCTCTTATGGCATCTCTTGCTACCGATGATTACCACGCCGCAGAACCTGATGGCAGCGTTATCAACGGGCGCACCGCATTCGACTCAGTGATGAAAGTCGAGTTTGAGGGGCGCAAGGCGATGCCAGCAACAACGCCGCCAGTGACGATGGAGCTAACGCCCGTGAAGTCGGTGTTCATGACGCCAACTTCTGCTGTTTCAACGGGACTGTGGGCTTTGAAAGGCTTGCCCGCGGGAGCTGGTCCAGAGAAGGGATCGTACCTCGTTGTTTCGGTGAAGGGCGCGGATGGTACGTGGCGCATGAAGAATGCGCTCGGCGCCGCGTATGTCCCTCCGCCACCGGCGCCTCCAGCAGGGGTCAAGAAGTAAGGACCTTCGTCCATCTTCGTCATTCCCGCGAAAGCGGGAATCCAGTGTCGTCCTCTCTGGATTTCCCGCTTTAACGGGAATGACGGGCGTGCGCTAACGCCTTGGGATCACCAACTCGAGGATCTTCGCCACGCCCAATGAGTCTGATCGTGTGATCCATGCGGTGTCAGCGCGGATCACGCGCAGTTGATCGCTCGGGCCCAGCGTGAACGGTGCCAGACGCAAACCGGATGCGTCGAAGCGTTCGACGATTGTGCACTGCGCAGTGTCGGCAACGGCCGTCGCTCCTGTTATTGGCGCGCGCCACCCAGGGAACCTGGAGCAGGGGCGTGTCCGCAGAACAGTGATGCCACCGTTGACCTCGGGTAACAGCCCATCAATCTGCGGCCTGACTGCGGGAATCGCGGGGCGCGGGCCGTCCAAAACGCCTCCTTCCGCTCTGGCCGTGCTGTCAAACCGATCGAGTTCTTTAGTCGCACTTTGTCTGTCTGCTGCAGTCAGAGGATCGCGCCAGTTCGGAAGCAGCAAACGCTTCTCGCTCTGGCCGTCGCGAACAATGACGAAATTCGAGTCGCTACGTGCGGCCACCATGCGACCCAGGCGATCCACTCCCCAAACGACATTCGCGGAGAAGAGCACGCGCGTGCTGTACGTGACGCTGCCACCACCACTGGAACCTCGCCAGGTCCATCCTCCAGCCTGCGGAATTGGCATCGGCAGACGCATCGTATCGCGCAACCCTGCAGCCGAATCGACGCGCACGGCCACCTCTGTGCGAGCAGGACCTGGTGGAGTCCATTGACCGAGGTACACGCGGCCATTCACGTCGGTGAAGATTTTCGTCATGTTCACGCTATTGGTCGGCACCGGCCAGGTGCGACCATGTACACCCACGCTGTCGACCCAGAGCCACATCCGGCGCCCTGTATCCCAGATACCAACATCGCCTTGCGCTCCCGGCTGCATTGCAATGGGTCGCCGGTACTCATTGGGGCCGCTGCCCGATCGTCCAATCACCTTGGCAACTCCGGTGGTCCGATCGATGCGCACAGGCGCTTCGCTACCCAATCCATATGCCAACCAGATCGCACCGCTTTGGGGCTCGATGGTGAGAGCCCGTATGTAAAAGTATTCCTGGCCGTCGGGCGCCTTGTCGTAAGTCTTCGCAAGCCGCGCGACGACCGGCGCCATTTCCACCGGTGCCTGTTGCGCGACCACGCCAGCGGTGGTGACCGCTGTGATAAGTCCGAGGATCAGCACGCGTGCCATCATTTCACAATCTAGTCAGCACCGACCAAACCGATGATGATGACCGCGAGAACTGCACCAGCCACGATTGTGCCGAGCGTCGTCGCGAATCCTGGTTTTGCGCCGAGTTCGACTCCCACACGAATGTTCTTGTTCGTGGCCGGCCCGAAAGTGCAGCTGGATGCCGAGCATTGGTGGTCGTGCGTGCGCACGATTTCCGACTCCACCCCAACGCCGAGCCATCTCGCGTGATTGAATTTGATGAGGGCGATGACACCACCCGGGTCGGAGTCTCCCGCGCCGATGTTCGTGCCAACACCGATGTCGACCGACGCAAATTCAGTGATCCAACGGCGATAGCGAATCATGGGTCCCATGATGAAATGGTCGTCGCAGCAAAGTGCCATGCGCCAGCTACCACCGAGAGCGTTGCGACTTCCGCGATTGAGCATGAAACCCCAGTCAAACACCAAATGATCTGCCGGGCCAAAATCGGTGCCGGGGTAGATGTAGTACCCGACATTGGTCAGAGCAAAAACCGTGCATTGGGGGGATGGGTGCAGAAAGGGACAAGGACCTCGTTCCGTGTTGTCGGAGTCCTGTGCGCGCAGCTCCTCCCCTTTCATCGCGAGCACGACAAGCACTGTGACTGTCAGCCAGCGAAGGGAAAAAGCTTTGAGTTGAAAGAAATGAAGGGGCTGAAGACTGAAGGACGGCAAATGCTTTGCGCATTGCCGTCCCTCAGTCTTCAGCCCCTTCATTTCTTCCAACTCAAAGCTTTTTCTCAGAGCGGCGAATCCGGATTCGCTATCGTCCTCCACATGTGCGCCACCGGGCTATTGTCGTAGCCCAGTCCTTCCTTCGGCTGCTTGAACTTGCGGCCCATGATATCGATGAACGGATCGAGCGTCGGCCGTGCGCTGGAATCGAAAGCGTAGAGATCATTCACCGTCACGAGGCGCGGCTCCATGTACCACTTATGCTTGCGAATTGTCTTGTACGTCTCCTCGATGTAGGCAGGCGGTTCGTAGTCGACGCCGAACATGGTCTTGTAGAGGTCCGGGTAGGCGTATCCGGCAGCCGTATCCTCATAGAACCGGAGCGCCTGGTGATAACGGATTGCGAATGTGGTCTTCTCGGGCACATACGGCTCGAAAAGTTGCGCGCCCCACCAGCCGTGATCGACTTTGATAAGAGTCTGCACAACGTCGTGCAGGAGGCAGGCGAGAATAATCTCCTCGGTCATTCCCGTCTTGAGCGCGCGCGTGGCGCTCTGCAGCACATGGTTCGCCGGTGCAAAACGGAGCTCGAAAAAATCTTTGAGCGTCGGCTTAGCCGGCATTGGCGGCAGCCTTCTGACATTGTTCGTGCCACCGGCGACGAAGAGACTGCCGACACCGCGGCGGCGATTGCGCGTCTCGATCTGCGCTTCCAGCTGGGCGACCGTCGGGAATTGCGCCTGTTGCTGCTCTTCCGGCGGCAGCAAGGACTTGTCGAGTTGCTCGATACAATAATCTTCGAGCTTATCGGCGCGGTCCTCATGGCTCATGAGGTTGACTACAGCCATTCCGCCCAGACTCGCAATGAAGGTTCTGCGATCGATATCCATCAACATCGGCGGCCTCCTCTCTCGTTTTGAGGTGACAATCTCTTCGGCAACGATACAGTCAGTTGCCGCTGCCGTCAAATCGGGCCGTAGGGCGAACCCGACAACCAGCTGGCTGCGGGCCGGTCACCCATCGGCATCCTCGGATTCCTAGTCGTTCACGGTTACCATAAAGGTGTTGGACGGATAATGCAGGTGTTCACCATCGATCACTAACCGCGCCATGCCGCTGAATGGAGCAGTCACCTGTGGATTGCTGGGATTGTACGACTCGGGATGCCCAAGGGAGAGAGTGAACACTCGCTCTTCACCAGGCGTGAGAATGATTGGGATGGAAAAATCGATGTGAGAGCCGCAGACCGTTTCCCATGCCCCGCCTTCTCCGCGCTGCTGAACAATGAACCACGGGCCGTTGCTAGGGTGCCCGTCAATGCGCAATGTGCGTGGACCGCGATTGAACAGGCGAACATCGATATAAAGACGGTGGAATCTTGGATTCGCTGTCCCTTCCCAATACGTCCAGGCATAGGAGTCAGCCCGCGTTACTACAAGGAGAGCCTGAGACGATGGTTCTGTGGATGACTGGCAGGACTGCGCTGCAACGAGCAGTGCTGAGAGAAACAGCCGCGAAAAACAGGTTCTTCTGGTGGCCACAAGCCCTTCCGCTAACTCCACTGACCAAGATACTCGCGCTGGAACTGGTCGTGCATCCTCACATCCATCCTGTCGCCAATACCCATCGTTGTCCCTGCATTCATCCATGTAACATCGTCGGCGATGCTCAGAAGTTGCGGAACTTCATGTCCCGAGACCACCACCGCATGTCCGCGCCTGGAAAACTCGTACAACACGTGCCCGATGTCCTCAGCATCCTTCGGGCTGATTCCCGCAAAGGGTTCATCGGCAATAAGGCACACCGGGTTGCGAGCCAGCGCCATTGCGATCTCCGCGCGACGACGTTCGCCACCTGAGAGCTGCCGCACCAGTTTGTGCAAATGTTCGCGCAGCTCCAGACGCTCAACGACTTCCTCGACCGGTGCATCGGGATGATACCATAGTAATACATCAAAATGATGCTTGAGCGTTCGTCGCGGCGACATCAAATTGCGATCCGGAAGAAAAAAGAGTCCCAGTTCCGCGAGTCTCCGATTGCTGGGCCGCTCAAAGGCCTTGTCGCGAAACCGGACAACACCGTGATCCGCTGCAAGCATTCCCGCCGCAATCCGGAACAATGTTGATTTGCCGCAGCCATTCCTTCCGAGGATCACACTGATGGCGCCCGGATATGCCCACAGCGATGCCGCCTTGAGGATGCGACGCGCGCCAAACGACTTCCCGATGGAGTCAGCCGAGAATATGGGTGGCTTTGTCACAGCAGAAACTCCAGCACCGAGACCAAAACGGCAGAAGCTGCAGGGAGAATCCAGATGCGCGCGCCGAGGTTGGAGTGGAAGAAGTTCTCACCCGACCGGCGATGTTCGAACCACGCGACTAGCGTCGCTATTCCTACCAGCAGGATTGCCGCCGTGCCCATCGGATTCGTAACGCCTACGAACATGAGCGCCACGCGCAACAATGCCCATATCAGCACCGCATTGAGCAGGTAGCTGATGGCGAGAGCAGGAAACGGGAGGGTGCGCGTTCTTATGGGAGTGCTCCTCGTGAGTCGCAGGTGCTACACCCCAGGCGATTCGACGTTCGCGCACGTTAGGGGGACAGCCGGCACTGTCCCCGCTGATCTCACGGCCGTACAAGACCGTGCCTTCTCATGATCTTGAGCAAGCTCGAATGATCGGCGAGCCCCAATTCCTGCGCCGTCTTCGTTATCTGCCAATCATTTCTCTGCAGCGCCATCGCAACAATCTGTCGCTCCGCCTCGGCTTTTTGTTCAAGAAAGGTGCGGCCTCCCGCATTCGGTGACGGAGCCGCGCCAGTCGCGCCGTCTTCACGGATTTCCTGGGGTATGTGCTCCGCTCCGATCGTGTCGCCATCGGCTGCGATTATCATCCGTTCAATGATATTGCGTAACTCGCGAACATTGTTCTGGCGCCAATCGTATGCAACCAGAACGCTTAGTGCTTCGGGGCTGACCTCCTTGCGCTTTTTGGCGAAGCGCACGCACATCGTGGCAAGCATGTGATCCACCAGTTCGGGAACATCCGACAAACGGTCCCGCAGCGGTGGCACTCGCAGCACATGCACGTTGAGGCGATAGTAGAGATCCCGGCGGAAGCGACCCGCTTCAACTTCAGCGTCAAGATTCCTGTTCGTCGCTGCGACAACTCGCGCGTTCACTGTTATCGGTTTGCTGGCACCGACACGGGTTATCTGCCGTTCCTCAAGAACGCGCAACAGTTTGGCCTGGGCCGCTGCAGGAAGCTCTCCTATCTCATCGAGAAAAAGCGTGCCCCTCCCTGCCGACTCGAATGCACCTTTCCGCAGCGTAGCGGCTCCGGTGAAGGCACCGCGCTCGTGGCCGAACAATTCGCTCTCGACCAGATTCTCGGGCAACGCCGCACTGTTGATTGCGATGAACTGTTCCTTCGCTCCGGCGCTCAGGTTGTGCAGTTCGCGCGCAACCAGCTCCTTTCCTGTGCCGCTCTCTCCTACAATTAGCACCGGACTCGGTATGGGTGCCACACGCGCAATCTCATCCTTCAGCTTTCGCATTGCTGCACTCTGTCCGCGCAACGCACTGTCGCTACTCAGGTATTGTTTGAGCGTTGCGATTTCCGCGCTCAGCCTTCCGCGTTCGATCGCCGTCTCCACTTCGTGCACCACGCGCTCCATCGGCTCCGCCTTGTCGATGAAGCTGTATGCGCCCAGCCGGACCGCCTGGATGCAGCGTTCAAAGTTGCCGGTGCCGGTGTAGACAATCACCGGCGTGTGTTGCTCACGCTGCCGCATGGTGCGCAGCACTTCGAAACCGTCGATGCCGGGCATTTCAAGATCGAGGATGACGCAGTCCACTGCTTCGCGCGTCAGAACATCGAGCCCCGCGGTACCACTATCGGCGACAATTGTTTCGAATTTGCCGAGCCTGTGCAGGTCGTACGCATACTGATCGGCGAGTGCGGCGACGTCGTCTATCACGAGAACAAGCGTCATCGCGATTTGCCTCCCACTGGCGACGGAGTGCCTGCAGCACGGGTTGGTTCGGTTCCATCTGACGGAATGTCAACGATCACGCGGGTTCCCTGGCCTGGTGTGGTTTCGACGCGAAGAATTCCGCTCAAATCTGCGACGAGTCTTCTCACAACGGAAAGCCCGAGCCCCGTTCCGCCGGTCTTGGTCGTGTAGAAATCATCGAATGCCTTCTGGAGTTGTTGAGGAGTCATGCCGCGTCCTGAATCGCTGACCACAATCCGCAGCATCGGCTGCTCTCGTTCCGCGCCGGCCGGCGCTGCCGACACAACTACTTCGCCCGGCTTGCCATCGAGGGCATCGATGGCGTTGCCCACGAGGTTTTCCAGTATGCGTCGCAGCACGGCAGCATCGGCCAGCACCCTTTTCACGTCTGGCGCGAAGACCGACTTTACGGTTGATCCCCTCGTGCCTGCGCCGCGAACCACTTCTTCAATAACGGGCCGTACATCGCAAGGCGCGACATCGAAACGGGGCGACAGTCGCGCATAGTTGCGCGCGAGGGTGTCGAGGTATTCAATGCTCGACTCAAGGGTCTGCTGTCTCTCTTTGAACAATGCGGGCAGCTCCGATGGGGTATCATCGGCCACGTGTGCCAGATGCCGCACCACGTTGCGGATGGGAGTGAGTCCATTCTTGATGTCATGGTTCACCTGGCGCGCTACTTCTCCAACCGTCGCTCTCCGTTCGGCATCGCTCAGTCGCGTTGCGCTGGCGCGCATGCGGTCGATCATGCTGCCGAGTCGACGCGCGAGGGTTCCGATTTCATCTTCGCGTTTGGCGCTGGAGAATTGTGCGCGTGGGTTGTCGAGATCCACATGCGCCGATTCGCTCGCCAATTGAGATATCGGACTGCTGAGCCAGGAAGCCAGCCACAGTGCGACTGCAAGCGCTGCAACGACTGCAACGAGAATGGTTCCAACGATCCACGTGCGCACATCGCGAACTGCTGCGTCTAGTTCTGCGGTCGAGTGCGCAATGTAGAGACGTGCGATTCCAGTTTTTGCGTTGTCGCCTGTCGCATCCACATATGGAAGTGAGATCGAGTCGGTCGCGCCCGCCGATACTGATATGGAGTTTTCAGTCGTACGTACCAGCGCGCCGTCATCGACAACCAAGGCGATTCCAACTCCCGGACCTTGTGACCGCGCCAGGTATGCACTGTCGATCGTCACGCCAGCTATAACTGTGAATAGTCGAGCACCAACTCGCGTGGTGTCTGTGCGCGCGAGAGCAAGTATCGGTGCTCCGGCCGTTCGCATCTTGACGACGGCGTAGCCTTCCGGAATTACCCTGAGTGCTGCCGGGAAAGTGGAATCGATACGATCGTATTCATTGCGGAAGTGACCGGAACTGAGTATGCGACCCGAATCGTTCTGGACTTGCAATATTTTCAACCCGGTCCGAAGCAACGCCCCCTCCGAGTAGTCCAGAAGGTCACCACGATCCGCAGGATCGTTGATCAGGACCCGCCTTACACCATTCTCCTCACGAAGCCCGCGCATCACGGTATCGAGTCGCACCTTGGTAAGCTTGTGCTCATCAGCCAAGTCCTTGCGAATCCGGGCCGCTGTCGTTGCTACCCGCTCTGCGTACTGCGCGGTGAAGCGTTTCTTCATTTCGCGCGGGATCATGACGCTCAACACAAGGAGGGGCGCGATGACAACAACAAGAAAGGCAGCGAGAAGCCGCGAACGGAAGGTCATCGCTGCGGCAGTCGGCGCACCGGCAGGGTGGGCTGGATGCGCAGCGTTCCATCCCAGTCAACGACTACGGCGGGTGCACCGGTGCGCGTTATGAGAAACGATCTCGTTTCAACGAGCGGGAAAAGCGAGTTCCCCGATAACCACTCCGCGCTCCGTCGCAGATGCTCCTGCGCATCACAGGGTGCCAGAACACGAGCAGGCGCGGGGATGACAAATGCCAGCGCGGCTCCCGCGCGCAATGCGTACTCGTCGACAGGCGCCGCCGTCAGGGAGCGTGCGGCAGCCGCGTTCATTTCCGGAATCAACTGCGCGAGCACGCGCGCATCGGCGTCGGAAGCATTACCAGCACCTCTTCTCGCGATTGCGACGAGGCGCTCAGCGATGGAGCGAGCGACGGGATCTTTCGCATCGTACATGATTCGCGGCGGCAAGTTCTGTCCCGCTCCGATTCGTGTTGTAGTTGTAGCGGTCGAGTCTGCGCATGACAATCCCTGCCACCAAATGGGACTCGTGGCCGCGCGTGCTTCAACCCGGATTGCCTCTCGCGCAAGTGCAGATCGAAATGTCGCAGCGTCTGCCTCTGCAACGCGACGGTTGGCAGCATTCAACGTGTCAGAGCGCGCGATCGATGGAATCGCGAGTGCATATGTGCGGTCGAATGGCAATGGATGAATGCTGAGGGCGCCGCGACGCGCGTAGTCGAGAATAGCGGGATCGCGCGTTTGCAGAATGTCCACTCCGCTATCGATCAGGTCGCGTTGATCGCGCACGGTATCGGCGCGCGAGAGTATCGTTGGCCCCACGGTCCGGCCGATAGGTCGAAGAACTGTCGTCCCCGAACCTACCCTTGTTGCAATAGAGTCCACAAAAAAGGGACCAACGCGTTGCGCTGTATCGCGAACGACGCGGCGGCCATCGCAGGTCACGCGTTCGAGTGGAGGGAACATCTGCGCGAATAGAAATCCCGGAGTGCGCAACCAGGCCGTGACAGCCGCAGCGTCTGATCGAACGACCTCCCACGATCTGTCGTGGGGTTCGACAACTACTACTACAGTGTCGCGCGGCACCTCAGGGTGAGGAACAACCAGACATGGATTCGGTGTTCCCGGAGGCGCGACATCTGTCGGCGCGGGCGGCACCTGAATCGGCGCATTGCGACCAGTTGCGCACGCGGCGACGAGTGCGATCAACAGTAGTCCAACAAATACCTTCGCAGTTCTATCGCTCATCGCCGCCAGGAATCTGATGTCGTTGCTCAATCAAGCATCACGCAAAAAGTACACCCTGCAAAGACTTCCGTTGCTGCCACATTAAGAACTGGTATCGTTGTGACGTGGGGCACTCTAGTGCGAGTGTGAGTGTGAGTGTGAGTGCGAGGCCCCCTCACCCCCACTCACACTCACACTCACACTCACACTGCCGTTACCGCCCCTTCACTCCATCGGCAAATGTCTTCGCCAACACCTTCAAATCAACCGGCGTCACCCAGGCCTCGTCCTTCCGCCCCTCGAGCCGCTTCAAGCTGCCAGCTGCCTTGCTGCTGCTGTCCAGCGAAACCGCCACGCGATACGCCTCGACCGCCTGCGTATATCTGAACGTCCGCTCCAGAGCCATGCCGAGGTTGTTGAAGAAGACTGCAACATTCGGTGTGAGTTCCGTCGCTCGCGCCAACGGGCCCAGTGCTTCGTCGTAGCGACCGTTTTGAATCAGAACAAATCCCAGGTTGTTCATCGACCAGGAATCCTTCTCACTCAGCGAGATCGCCTTCCTGTACGCGTCAATACTCGGCTCGACTTCCTTCATCTCGCCGCGCACGCGACCCATCAGGCGGTAGCCGTCTACCGAAACCGGATCAACAACAAGCGCCTTCTCGATGTGCGGAAGAGCTTCGCCCTTGCGTCCGCCTTCGAGCAGCACGCGTGCGAGGTTGAGGTGCGCCTTTACGTGATTGGAATCGCGATCCAGCGCTACCAGAAACGCCTTCTCGGCGCGCTCACGATCGCCCGCTTTCCATGCCGAAAGACCCAACATGTAGTGCGCGAATGCATTTGAAGGAGTGCGCGCAGCGATCACCGCGAACATCTCGGTTGCTTCGCTGTAGCGCTTGCCATTAAACACCGACTCGGCTTCGCCATATGTAACCGTCGGCGAAACACTCGGCCTGGCCGGTGTGGTGTTGGCAACAGGCGTTGTCGTCTGGGAAGTTGAAGACGGCACTTCCGCCGCTTTCACTTCGGCGACAAGCGTGTTCTTCGAGTCACTCCCACCGGAGCAAGCAGCGGTGAGGAGTATGAGAATCGATGCGATTGATGCGGCCACGATCAGGTGGCTCGACTCACGGGAACGGGTGGTTCGTGTTGCAGCAAACATTTTTCCTCCGCGGCGCAAGGCGCCATTCAGTTGTGTAGCAGTTGTGCGCACACTGAAAGGCAACAGCGCGACCACCTGTGCCGGTGGTCCGGAGCTATTTGCTATATCGCTGTGGGATATGAGGTTGCGTCAACGACTCGCGGGGAGTTCAGGCGCTGAACTCAGGAATCGTGTACCGCCGGACACCCTGCTGATCGGGCGACTGTGTCCGCGCGGACACGTCTCGTCACCGGGAACGGTGATGCGCTTATTTGGGCGTCGAGAGCGTGTCGCGGGTTGGGACGATTCTCTTGATCGAGGCGCCGCTGTCAGCCCGGAGATAGCAGGCTGAAAGCCGAATGACGGGCATGTTATACTCACGCGGCGGTGGTAGCGGCTTTGGTGCGTCGACCTTGAGCCCAATGATCGGCATTGCCGCCGTGTTCACGCAGCTCGGCGAACCAAGCTTGATGTCCGTCTGCGGAGAAAAGAACGGAAGGGATTGGCGCTCGAACGCAGGCGCATGCACACAGGCCGCGTTCGATCCAGCCACGACCAGCAGCATCAACACCGTTCCGAGCCTGACTCGCGGCATGAAGTCCTCCTGCCAGTCAGACCTCAGGGCCGGGCGAGATGGTTTACTGGACGAAGCGTCGCTCAAAGCGTTAATTGGTGTGTGCGACTGATCAGGCAGTCATCTAATTCCGTCATTCCCGCGAAGCTTGTCCCGGCAGGTGGTAAGCCGGGAGCGGGAATCCAGGGTCGTCCTCTCTGGATTCCCGCCTTCGCGGGAATGACGGGAGTGGTGATCGTCGCCCTCGCAACCGCATCGTGCACACCGCAGCCGGATGAAAGCGGAACCAAGGCACCACAGATTGCCGCGATTGCGCATGAACCCGAGGCGGGTGAGTCGCGTCACCTCAGCAACATCCGTCAGCTCACCAACGGTGGAGAAAACGCCGAGGCTTATTTCAGCGCGGATGGCAAGCGGCTCATCTTCCAGTCGTCGCGCGACGGACGCACATGCGACCTGCAGTTCACAATGAACGTCGACGGATCCAATGTGCAACGCGTTTCGCCGAACGCGGGGAAGACCACGTGCGGCTATTTCTACTCCGGCGACTCCAAAATCTTTTTCGCCTCCACGCATGCGGCCGACACAACCTGTCCCCCCAAGCCGGATCCATCAAAGGGCTACGTCTGGGGTCTCGACAAGTTCGACATCTACACAGCGAACGCCGACGGCTCCAATCTCCAGCGCCTCACGAATAACAATATCTACACTGCAGAGGGAACTCTCTCGCCAGATGGCAAGACAATCGTGTTCACATCTCTCAAGAATGGTGACCTGGAGATCTACACGATGGGAATTGACGGATCCAATGTGCGCCGTCTCACGAATGCCGCCGGATATGATGGCGGTGCGTTCTTCTCCCACGACGGCACGCACATAGTGTATCGTGCATATCACCCCACCGACTCCACAGAACTCTCGGATTACAGAGGATTGCTGGCACAGTCTATCGTGCGGCCCAGCAAGATGGAGCTCTGGGTGATGAACGCCGACGGGAGCGATCAAAAACAGATCACAAAACTCGGCGGCGCCAACTTCGCTCCTTTCTTCACACCGGACGACAAGCGCATCATCTTCTCATCGAACCACGAGAATCCCCGCAGCGGCAACTTCGATTTGTATCTGGTGGATACGAACGGAGCCAATCTCGAGAAGGTGACCACGCAGGAACAGTTCGACGGCTTTCCGCAGTTCTCGCCTGACGGCACGAAGTTGGTATGGGCTTCGGGTCGCAAGACAACCGATGCACGCGGGCTCAACATTCTGATCGCCGACTGGAAACCTTAGCGCGCGATACTTGCAGGTCTGACGGTCAGGTGGACTAGCGACATTGCCTACTGTCCCCTAGGATTGAACAGACCAACCAATCAAATGGAACAGCGGAGACCGTTTTCATGAAATCGAATCCACTTGCACTCGTCCTGGCTGCATCGCTCAGCGTGACCATGGCCGCGGCGGCGTTCGCTCAGAGCGCGCCACCTCCCGCTACCGAAGTCGGTCTTGCGGCGCTTGCGCTCACAACAATTCCGGCAAAGGGTGGAGCAAAGCTCACCGTCACCACCCCGGCGTTCGCAGCGGGCGCTGATATTCCAATGGTCAACACGCAGTATGGGACGAATGCGTTCCCGGGACTGTTGTGGACCGCCGGCCCATCCACCACGCAGTCATATGTAATCATCATGCAGGACACCGATGGAGTGCGGCAGGGTGTGCCATTTCTTCACTGGACGATGTTCAACATCCCGGCGACGATAACGAAGATTGACCCCGGAGCGACGGTTCCTCCAGCCGGAGCTTCCAACGGACCGAACTATCGCGGTGCAAACCAGTTCTACCTGGGACCGCGCACGCCTGTTGGTCCCAAGCATCGCTATCACATTCAGGTCTTCGCTCTGGATACTACTCTTCCTGCAGATGCCGCAGCGACATATGCGAGCATTACCGCGGCAATGAAGGACCATGTGCTGGCCAGTGGCGAGATCATTGGACTGGGCTCGGCGCCACCGCCTTCGCCGTAAGCATACACACTGTCATCCCGGCGAAAGCCGGGATCCATTTTCAGTCGGCAACATGGATCCCGCCCCGGCTTTCGCCGGGGTGACGTTTTTTCGCCGGGATGACATGCCGCGCAATCGGACTACGGCCAGGCAATGCGCCAGCGCTTCACGAGGGGAACATCGTTCGGACCCTTCACGACTCCCCACGCATTGTCGCCGCGCAGCACCATTGAATAGAACCTCACCGAGTCGCTCATGCGCACTTGTCCGACGTAGGTCCCATCAGGCTCGAAAATGTCAACGACATTTGTTTCCTTGAAATGCAATTTGCACGGCTCGCACCCGGCCGGATCTGCCAGGGGCGGTACCCTTGGCACCGAAGGCTGCGCGACTAGCACCCATATCCTCCCGTCCAGCGCAGCCTTGAGCAGCGAATACGCAGGTTTCACCCGAGGTATATCGGGAGCCTTCCACGTCCAATCCGGCTGATGCAACTTGAGAATCGTTGTGATCATCGCGCGGTGCTGCGCGCGTTCGGCGTCAATCACTGGAACCGGCGGCACCTCGCGACGAATGCTCACCACACGATCACCCTCTTTCCATCTGGGTCGGATGGCAGGATCACCAGCCACTGGAATCCGCAAATCAACCGCATATCGTGATGGCACTCCGGTAATCACATAGCCGAGTGGACTGATGGTCCAGAATGGCTCGGGCCAGTAGTGGAGATACATCGATACCGAACTGCCCGGGCTCCTGAAGGCCGTGAACAACGCGCGACCCATCACCGTTCCCGTGGGAAATGTGGGCGGCATGATGCTGTCGACTATTCGGCCGTCCGACAGCGAGCGCTCGTAAGCCAGTGGGATAGTGAATGGCGACTCGCCCGTGGCGCGTGCTCTCGCGGCAATTGCCCTGTAGATATATCCGGCTGTGTCGGCGATGAGGGGTTCCTCCATCGTCGACGGTCCAATCAGCCCCCTTACGATGGTACGTTGCTCGACGTATTGCCCCTGCGGCGAATACACAATGATCTTGTTCTGCCCGTTGTCCAGCACAAGAACACGACCGTCAGACAATTGCGCGAGCCCGCGTGGCTGCGTGTATTCGCCGGGTCCCTGGCCGGTTCGCCCGAAGCTGCGAATGTACCTACCGCTGGCGTCGTACTGGCGAATGAAAGTGGTGCCAGTACCTCTTCCCCCTGATATCCCGTCCTGAACAAGGAGAGTTCCATCCCGGAGCGGCAGCACCTTCCCAACGCTCGTGAATGTGTATTCCGCCGCCCCATTCTCGGCACCAATGCTCAGCTCTTCGACGAGTGTTGCAATTCCCGCATGACGGGGACGCGCCGCGAGCCGCACTGCGGTATCTGCTCGCTGAAAGTGTATTGCGCGGCCGCGAGGCGCCTTGCCGTTCGCCTCACCTCCAACCGCAAGCGCTGAGTACGAACCAGCGAACGACAATACAACGAGGCATGGAACGAGTGCGCGTCCTGATGCGCGCGACGTGCTGGAGCGACGAGGGAACAATGGCATGGCGCGACCTCCTTCGAGAAGTAACCTCGTTACGACCACCGTTGTCAATTTGTTGACCGAGATGCTGGCACGAAGTGCTGCCACTCTCGTATATATCGTGGTTGCGAGAAACGCTGCGCACAACATGTCGTACCAACAGTACAACACCCGGCATGGGAGAAACGATGTGGATTGGCAGATCGCTAAGACCGGGAACGATGAAGGCGGCCCTCGTTTTCACGTCCGCCGTCATCGTAGTCGTTGGTAGCGCTCTGCTCGCACAGAATACCGGGCCGCAGCCGGGCACATGGACGCTGGTGCATGAACGGCCCGCCACAGGCAAGTACGAGGACTTCGCTTTTCCGACGGCAGAGCTCGGATGGCTCGTCTCGGCGGGGGGCAGCATAGTTCACACGGCCGATAGCGGAAAGACATGGAACGTTCAGGCCACGGGGATGGGTCGCTTGCGCAGCATCGACTTTCTCGACGAGAAGCGCGGCTTCGCAGGTACTGTGGTCGGGCAGTTGTTCGGGACTGTCGATGGTGGAGTCACGTGGACAAACGTCACGAGCAACCTGCCGCGCGCGACAAAGGGCTTTTGTGGCATCACGCACGTCGGCGAAAAGGTACACGTTGTCGGGAAGTACATCGGCGGTGCGGCTGACTACTTCTTCTCACCAGATGCGGGCAAGACATGGCGTGCGACTGATCTCAAGAATCTCGCGGAAGGATTGGTTGACGTCTCGTTCATCAGTGACAGCGTCGGATTCATCGGTGGCCAGGCGCGATTCGAACCGGCGGGGAGCGGACCGGCAACGATTCTGAAGACCGTGAACGGTGGTCGCACCTGGCGCGCGGTTTTCAAACATGATGGAGGTCGCGGCTTCGCGTGGAAGATTTTTTCGGTGTCCGCGAGGATCATCTATGCTGCGCTGCAATCGCAGGACGGGATCTACAGAGTGGCAAAATCTGTCGACGGCGGCGACACGTGGAGCGTTCAAACCGTCGCGACCGGAAGACCGACTGTGCCAGGCATTCAGGGAATCGGTTTCCTGGACGAGAACATCGGATGGGTTGGCGGTTTCTTCGAAGGAATGTGGACGACGACCGATGGCGGGAAAACATGGAAGGCTGTCGCCATGGCCGATCGCACCATCAATCGCTTCGAGAAAGCCGGCAACACTCTGTTCACCGCGGGTACAAGGGGGATTCTCAGGTACAACCCGCGCACCGCTCGCTAATGACAACTTTCGCCCGTCATTCCCGCGAAAGCGGGAATCCAGGGTGAATTACACTTGGTATTGTCGGAGTAGTGAATCATGAAGAATCACAATCGCCGCGCCTTCGTCACTGCACTACTCGTGCTCTGCTCAATCCTCGTTGCAATCACGAGTGCGTTGGCGAGCCACCAGACCGTAACTCTGCCCGCACGTCTGAGTGATGCCGAGTTCTGGAAGTTCATCGAGGACGCGTCCGAGCCCAACGGAACCTTCAGCTCCAGCAACTTTGTTTCCAACGAGACGATGTTTCAGCATGCGATTCCAACACTGGTGCAGCGCACAAAGCCAGGGCATGTGTATCTGGGCGTCGGCCCTGAACAGAACTTTACCTACATTGCGGCCCTGAGACCCGGCATGGCGATCATATTCGATATCCGCCGCGGGAATCTGCATTTGCAGATGCTCTACAAGGCTCTCTTCGAACTCTCCGCCAACCGCGCTCAATTCGTATCGCGCTTATTCAGCAGGCCGCTTCCCGCAACAATCAGCACGACCGTGACTGCGGATTCGATCTTCAGCATGGCGGTGCACGTGACCGCGGATTCGGCACTCCACAGAAAAAACTTCGAGGAAGTTTCCAATCTGCTATTGACCAGGCATGGATTTGCCCTTTCGCCGCCCGATATGATTGGTATTCGTCGTGTGTACGATGCGTTCTTCCGCGGCGGTCCACGAATGGGCTACTTCTCGACAACGCGCCCGCCATTTCCCACCTACATGGATCTGATGACGCAGAACGACGGTCAGACGCAGCGGAGTTATCTCGCAAACGAAGCGAGTTTTCGGATGCTCAAGGACATGCATCAGCGGAACATGATCGTTCCCGTGGTGGGAGATTTCGCCGGCCCGAAGGCAATTCGCACAGTCGGCGCGTGGCTAAAAGGCCGCAAAGCGACAGTGCAGGCCTTCTACGTTTCCAACGTGGAGCAGTATCTCTTCCAGTCGCAAGTCGCGTGGAAGTTCTTCTACGAGAACGTGGCGACGCTTCCCTTAGACGCGTCGAGCATGTTCATCCGTTCCAACACAGTCGGCGATCAGAATCAGGTGGTGTACAGACCGAATCTGGCTTGCTCCATTCAGGAGCAGATCGCCGCGTACAATAGTGGACAGCTTACGGCGCACGCGCACGCGGTGTTGCAGTGCCGGTAGCACATGGCGCGTGAGCGCGTGTGGTAACATGGATCGCGCCTCGCGCGGCGCGCTGCCCGTACAGCTGAGCGGCGCCTGCAGAATTCAACACCTCGTGGCTGGCGATGTTATTGATCGGCATCGCGACCAGAATCGTCTGAAGAGGGTTGCGAACCTGAACTGCACCGCCCGGAGGTCCAGGGACAGGCTGTAGCGGCAACCGTATCACGCCATCGACAATCAGCATTACATTCGGGCCGATGAGGACGTCAGATGCCGGTCTGCCATACGGTTGCGGCAGAATGAGTATGCAAGTGGCGCTATCGTCGGTAACAGGCACCCTCAGCACCTCGGCGTCACTGTAAGCTGCGCGGCGAACCGAGACCCGGTGTTCGCCAACTGCAACCCCCGCGAACTGGAATTTTCCGTCCGTTCCGCTCGTCACGGGACGCCGTGATCGGTCGAGTGTGATACCTGCCCCCTCGACCGGCTTGAAATCAGCATTGCTTAAAACCACACCCTGGATCGTGCCCGTTTTTCGCGGGACGAGAGGGACGTGCGCGCACGAAAGAGACATTGCTCAAGCTGCTGGGGAAATAACGGATTCGCTTGCAGACTCCCCTGCACAAACGTAGTGTTGAGGTGACATTCATCCCCCTTCGCCCCGTATGACGATGACATTGTTCAACTCACTGAAGGCACGAGGAGCACACGCGCTTTTTTTCGCGCTGCTCGTCCCGCTCCTTCCAGCCACACAATCCGCCGCGCAGAGCAGCGTGGCACCGGCAAGAAGCACCGCTGCACGCACCCAGGTTTCCGTTGCGGCGATCGATTCACTGCGCGCACGCCTCAAGGCGGATGTCGCTGTTGACAACGTCGGCGGGATCACTGCCGGCATTGTGGTTGGCGATAGTCTCATTTGGGCCGAGGGATTTGGTTTCGCCGACAGGGATTTCAAGAAACCCGCGACGGTCGAGACGCTGTATCGCATCGGGTCGATCAGCAAGACGTTCACAGCCGCGGCGTTGGTTCAACTGGTACAGCGCGGCCGCGTGAAGCTCGACGACCCGGTTCAAAACAGTCTTCCGCAGGTGCGCAACTTTGGGAATCCTCGTCCCGGTGCTGCCCCGATCACATTCAGGCACCTGGCGTCGCACACATCGGGTTTGATACGCGAGCCTCAACTGCAGGGCGCTGCCACCGGACCGATCGCACAGTGGGAAGAGAAGATTCTCGCATCCATTCCGACCACATCGTTCGACACAGTTCCCGGAGCGCGATACGCGTATTCCAATATCGGATACGGAGTTCTTGGGCTGGCAATCTCGAAGGCGGCCGGCGTTCCCTTCATGGAGCTGGTTGAACGCGACATCTTCCGGCCGCTCGGCATGAATCACAGCAGTTTTGTTGTACCCGCGGCGCAGCAGCTTCAATTGAGCAAGGGCTACGCGAACAGGCCAGGCGGCGACATCGACGCTGAGACTCCTGCGCGCGAACATCTCGGTCGCGGTTACAAGGTGCCGAACGGCGGGATCTACACTACGGTCGGCGATCTGGCACGCTTTATTGGTGCACTGAGCGGCGCTCGCGGAGATGTGATTCTCAATCAGGAAAGCAGGACGCTCATGCTTACCAGACACACACCACCCTCAGGTGCGGGTTACGGGTTCGGACTCAATTTGCAGAACGTGCGTGGTGTCGCGATTGCGGGACATGGCGGTTCGGTGGCGGGCTACACGGCGCACATGGTGTTTGAGCCGAATTCGGGTGTCGGAGTCATTCTTCTTCGCAACTACGCATCCGGCCGGACAAATCTGGGCGGCGTCGCAAACGAAACTTTGTTGGCGCTGCTGGGGAAATAGGCGCGCTAAATGCGGGAGGAGGTGCAGGATGCTGAAATTCCTCGAACTTAGGATTAACGGCCGAGCACATAGCGTCGCGGCCGATCCGGCGAAGAGCCTTCTTGGTGTACTGCGCGATGATCTCGACCTCATCGGCACCAAATACGGCTGCGGCGAAGGACAGTGCGGCGCATGCACAGTTCTGCTCGATGCCCGGCCGGTCCGCTCCTGCATCACTCCCGTCGGCACAGTTGGCTCGCGCGCCATCACTACAATAGAAGGGCTGGAAAAGAACGGAGCTTTGCATCCCGTGCAGCAGGCGTTCATCGATGCGAATGTGGCGCAGTGCGGCTACTGCACATCGGGGATGATCATGTCCGCCGTGGGGCTGCTGAACCGGGAGAGCGCGCCTGGTGCTGACGAAATCCGGCGCGCCATGAGCGGCAACATCTGCAGATGCGGCACCTACTCGCGCATCATGACCGCTGTGCAGCAGGCCGCGCGTACGACCAGCAGACAGGGTGAGGGGGACGACAATGACTGACAAAATGGAACGCCCCGTCTCGCCCGATCTGAATGACGAGACAGCAATCGAACCGGAGCGATACGAGCTGTTCGAACCGCTTCCCTACACATTCAACTTCAGCAGGCGCGAGTTTCTGGGCGCGGCGGGCGCTGGCGTCGTGGTACTCGTGGTCCTTCGCAACGCGGCGCAGGCATTCGATGGAAATGGTGCGGCCGTCGCGTCGCAGGCACAGCAGAACACGAATGCAATTGGCGCATGGCTGCATATCGGCGAAGACGGAACGGTCACGGGCTACACCGGAAAAGTCGAAGTCGGCCAGGACATCCGCACATCACTTTCGCAGCACATTGCAGAAGAACTGCGCGTAAGCATGTCGCGTGTGACACTGGTCATGGGCGACACCGATCTCACTCCCTTCGATCAGGGAACCTTTGGCAGCAGATCGACTCCCCAGATGGGAACGCAGTTGCGCCGTGCGGCCGCGGCGGCACGCGCCACACTTCTGGGTCTCGCGGCAACGCAGTGGGGAACAAGCGCTGCTGATCTATCCCTTTCCGACGGAAGGATTTCCCATCGGCAAAGCAACCGTTCCGCCGGGATCGGCGAGTTTACCAAGGGCGCGCGACTGGTTCAAACGATCGCAAGCGACTCACCCACAACAGCAGCGGCACAGTGGTCCACCCTGGGGAAAGCCGTTGCCAAGGTGAAGGGCCGCGAGATCGTTACGGGAAAACATCGCTACACCGCAGACATGCGTATGCCGGGGATGTTGATCGGCATGGTGTTGCGACCCGCGACAATTGGCGCGACTCTGCTTTCGTTCGATGACGCAGCGGCGCGCGCGATTCCCAATGTTGTGGTCGTGCGTGACGGTGATTTTGCCGGCGTTGCCGCGCCCGACGAGATGGTTGCGGCGCGCGCGCTCGCGCTGCTGCGAGCCGAGTGGAGCAGTTCTCCACAACCATCACACAGAGATGTTTTTGATCATCTGCGCAGCACCTCCCGCCCCGGTACACCTACGGTGCGCGGTTCGATCGAGGGTGCGCTTGCACAGTCGGAAATCACTCTGAGCGAGCGATACACAACGGAATACATCGCGCATGTTCCACTGGAACCCCGTTCTGCTCTGGCTCACTGGCAGGATGGCAAGCTTTCGGTGTGGACCGGCACTCAGCGTCCTTTTGGAGTGCGCACCGAACTGGCCACTGCCTTCCGTATTCCCGAGGATCGCGTTCGTGTTCAGGTGCCCGACACAGGATCCGCCTATGGCGGCAAACACACGGGCGAGTGCGCAATAGAATCGGCACGCCTGGCGCGCGGGGCGAATCGCCCGGTGCGTCTCGTATGGAGCAGAGAAGAAGAATTCACATGGGCGTATTTTCGGCCGGCGGCGCTGATTGACATCCGCTCCGCGGCGCAGCGGAACGGGGTGCTCACCGCATGGGACTTTGCCAACTACAACTCGGGTACCGCTGGCCTGGCAACGCCCTACGACGTCGCCAACGTGCGCACCGTGTTCAATCAGGCAGATACACCTCTGCGTCAGGGGTCCTATCGTTCGCTCGCCGCCGTTGCCAACAACTTTGCGCGCGAGACGCACATGGATGAAATCGCGACTCGCGCGGGAATTGATCCACTGGAGTTCCGGTTGCGCAACTTGCGCGAACCGAGAATGCGTGCCGTGCTCGAAGCAGCGGCTGTCCGATTCGGCTGGGCGGCCGGCGCGGGCACGCGCTCACCCGGTCGCGGAATTGGAATCGCCTGCGGAACCGAGAAAGGAGGTTTCGTCGCGAACTGTGTCGAGGTGGAAGTGGATCGCACCGGCGGCGAGGTGCGCGTGTCGCGCATCGTGGTGGCGTTCGAATGTGGAGCTATTGTAAATCCGGATGGTCTCAAGAATCAGGTGGAGGGATGTATTGTGATGGGGCTGGGCGGCGCGTTGTGGGAGGGAATCGAATTCGAAAACGGCCGCATTCTCAATGCGCGCCTGTCGCAGTACCGTGTTCCGCGAATGCGTGACATTCCTCCGATAGATGTGATGCTGCTGGATCGCAAGGATCTGCCGTCGGCGGGCGCTGGCGAGGCGCCGATTGTCGCACTGGCGCCTGCGCTGGGGAGCGCTATTCACATGGCGTCTGGCACACGATTGAGATCACTGCCCCTCGCGCCGAATGGAGTGCGAACTACGGGCTAACTGATCAAGCCCGGCACTGAACGTGCACTGCATCCCTCCGGATCCACAATCGGAGCAACCCCATGCGAAGCAACCACACGGCCATTGCGCGCGGCATTTGGCCGGCCTGCGCCATTCTCATGGCACTCACAGGATGCGCGACTCTGCAACAGGTCGCCGCATTGCGACGTGTGGACTTTTCCATCGATCGCGTGGCAGAGCCAAAGCTGGCCGGTGTCTCAGTCGAGAAGATTGCCAACTATCGCGATCTCTCGGTACTCGAGATCGCAGCAGTCAGCCTCGCCCTAGCGCGCGGTGATCTTCCCTTCGAATTCACTCTGCACCTGGACGCTGTCAATCCCGTGGATAACAGCGTTTCCGCACGTCTTCTTCAAATGGATTGGACCCTGCTGATCGAGAACCGCGAGACCATATCGGGGAAACTCGAACGTGAGTTCGTGATGCTACCCGGCGACACCACCGACGTCCCAATTCCTGTTCGACTCGATCTCGCGGATTTTTTCGACAAGAACGCGCAGGACATGGTTGACCTCGCGCTCGCGATCACAGGTCAAGGCGGTGCACCAAAGCGAATTTCGCTTCGTGCTACTCCGACAATTCAAACATCGCTCGGGCCGATCAGATATCCCGAGCCGATTACAATTGTGAGCAAGATCGTCGGCGGGATGCGGTAGCTGGCCCAATGAGTCGTCATTCCCACGAAGCGGGAATCCAGTGTCGTCCAAACTGGATACCCGCTTTCGCGGGGAAGACGAGGCGGTCGGCTATCCCGAAATCCGCAACCTCAGGACACTCTGCACTCCGTCGGAGTCGCTCTCGAGCCCCCATGCGTTGAGTCCGTCGAATTCGACAAGCCGCAAATTGCGAGGCACCACCAACGTGCCAATAGTTCGCCCCATACTGTCGAGTCCCAACCATCTGTACTCGTTTGCTGCGGAGCGAACGTTGATCCACACAGAGTGATCCCGTCCGACGACGTGGCGAACATACGGTTGATACACGTCTGGAATCATGCCTCTGCCCCTTGCTTCGTACTCCCGAATCACACCCGCTGGAGCACGCCCTCCACTTCGTAACCGCGCAATACCGGCCGAAATTGCGCTGTCGGCGGTCCGTCGCGCGATAGCCGCAGCAGTAAATGGCTGTCGAATAGAGAAGACTGTGTCACCGCTGGGTCGCAGTGCAATCACGCGAAAAGTGTTTTCACCTCTTGCGACTCCAGTGGTTGTCACGATTGCGATGATCTCGCCATCCGCACTCGTTTCCCACTCGGTGCTATGTGTGAATGGAACGACGGTCCCAAAGGTTGCTGTTGCGCCATTGCTTCCAACTGTCGTCTGGCTGATTCCCCTCGTGTCCTCGGGAATATTCACGGCAACCGAGCGCACCTGCTTGAGCGAATCCATCACAACCACGCAGATGCCCGGACGGCTTCGCTTCGCCGCCTCCGTCGCGCGAGCTGGGGTATTTCCGCGCGCAAGGAACAACCCGCCAGCAAGGGGTGCAATTACGTACCCGCCGGCGACGCCCTTGGGAGCCGCCGGACGGTCGCGCGCGAGGTCAGCCGTTTGTGGAGTGGCAAGACCCCTCACATACGTGCCGCTGGCGGTGAACACCGTGAATCGCTCGTGATTCGCGTCCCACGTCCAGATAGAATCGCCTTTCCAACCAAAATACGTGCCGACCTGCTTGAATTCACCCGGCCCTTCTCCCGCGCGGCCGATGGTAGCCACCCGCCGGCCGAGCGAATCATACACGAGATATTTCCTGTCCTGCTGCTGGGGAACAATGATCTGCCCGCGTGGCCCTATGCGTACGTCTCCAACTGGAACGAGATCCTCCTTCACCCCGTCGATGCGCAACACGCGACTGAATGTGAGCGCGCGCGTTTGAGGTGCGCTATGCGAGAACGCACTGGTCGCGAGTGCGACCGCAACAAATAACGCAACAATTGATCGCTTCTGGCTCATGCACCCTCCCTCAATTCCTGGGACAGTCTACTCAATCGCCGAATTGCGCATCCTGGTGCGCTCTCATTGAACTACGAAGGATCGCGCGGTTGCGTTGTCAACAGGAGCGTGGAGTGCGCGGCGTCCATGTTTGCGCCGCCCGACACTCTGCATTCTATTACCCGCGTGTGGTCCGCACCATAACCTGAAAACCCACTATGGCCAGTGCCGTAGCTGATACCCCCGCGGTAACCCCGGCGATACCCCTCGCCTATCGGCTCATGTCACTCGATATCATGCGCGGGATCGTTATGGTGCTGATGGCCATTGATCATGTGCGCGTCTACTCGGGTGTGCCGCCCGGCGGTCCCACACCGGGCGTCTTCTTCACGCGCTGGGTCACACACTTCGCCGCACCGACCTTTGCATTCCTCGCCGGAACCGCAGCCTTCCTGCACGGAAGAAAACTCGGCGACACACGCAAACTCTCACGCTACCTGGCCACGCGCGGCATTGTGCTCGTGCTGCTGGAACTCACTGTGATTCGTGTCGCGTGGACATTCAATTTCGATTTCCACGAGTACATGATTGCGGGTGTGATCTGGATGCTGGGCTGGTGCATGATTCTGCTCGCGGGGCTGTTGCGATTCTCCACGAGAACAATCGCGATCTTCGGCCTCGTGGTCATCTTTGCCCAGCAACTCGTCGCGCTCCCAAGTACGATGATGCCTGAGTCACTGCGTGCTTCCGTTGGATGGATATGGCAGATCCTCTATTTCGGCGGCGACATCGCTCTCGGCGAGGGCGGGCCGTCTCTGGTTGTTCTCTATTCGATAGTGCCGTGGATCGGCGTAATGGCCGCCGGATACGCATTTGGTGCCGTCATGATTCGAGACGATGCCGAACGCCGGCGACTCTGCCTGCGCATCGGACTCTCGGCGACCGTTGTTTACATCCTGGTCGGAGGCCTTCTCACATTCCTTCTCCCGGCGGAACCCGACTCAGGGCCAGCGCTCTTTCGATTCCTCGAGCAGCAGAAATATCCCGCGTCGCAGCTTTTTCTGCTGATGACGCTCGGTCCGATGATCGCGCTGCTGCCGAGCGCCGAGAGGTGGCATGGCGCGATTGCAAATGCGCTAGCGGTTTTTGGTCGTGTTCCAATGTTCTACTATCTGATTCACCTTCCGCTTATTCATGCGCTGGCGCTGGTTGTTTCATTGATTCGAACTGGAAGTATCACTCCGTGGTTGTTCGGCAATCATCCGCTGCGGCCGCCAGACCAGCCCGAGGGATACATGTGGAGCCTTGCGCTGCTGTATCTCGTATTCGCAGTGGCGATTGTGCTTCTGTACTTCCCCTGCAAGTGGTACGCTCGGGTGAAGGCGCGCAATAAGGAGAGCTGGCTAAGGTTCATCTAGCTACAGGCGCTGTTCCCAGCAGCGCAGTGCCCTGAAGCGCAGTGGCGGGCAAGCGCAGTACTTCGAAGCGCGCTCCCCTGCAGCGCGGTTCCACGCAGCGCGTTTTTCCGAAGCGCCTTTGGGACCAGCGCTTCAATGAGGGGCGCTTCAAAGAACAGCGCTGCGAGAAGGAGCGCTTCGGAGAATAGCGCTTGCCGGCCAATGCGCTGCGTGGAACAGCGCTGCGGGAGATGCGCTTGACCGCGCGGGTGCTGCGGGTGAGTTTGTACTAGTGTCCCGCCCAGTACTCTCCGACTCCCCAACAACTGCTCCAGGTGAAGTTCATCCTTCTCAGTCGCAAATCCGTGCGATCGAGGCTCCGCCGGGCGCACTGCTCGTGCTCGCGGGCCCCGGTGCGGGTAAGACCTACTGCCTCACCGAGCGTATTCGCTATCTCATTGAACAACATCAATTCGATCCGTCGCGCATTCTTGCTTTCACATTCACCAACAAGGCTGCCGGCGAAATCACCCAACGGCTTGAATCTCGGCTCGGCGAAGGCGTAGCCGGCGCAATCAAGACTGGCACCATCCACGCATTTTGCGCCGAGCTACTTCGCAAACACGGCGAGTATATCGGACTGCGCTCGGGATTTGGAATTGCCGACGAGGATTATCAGCTCAGCGCGCTGCGTCGCATCCAGGGCCCGCGCCCCTGGCATCGCAACATGCTCACGCGTTTTTCCGAGTATCGCTTTCTCGAAAAGGCGCTGCAACATGATGACCTCGTGCTCTTCTACGAATACGAACGTTACCTCGCACAGCGGAATGTTGTGGATTTTGACACGCTCGTCATCAAGTCAGCTGAGTTGCTCGAGAAGTCTGCGGTAGCCGCGACAATCCGAGGGCAGTACGATGTCGTGCTCGTGGATGAGTTTCAGGATCTCAATCGCGTGCAGTATCGCCTGGTGAAAGCTCTGGCGGCCGACCACCGTCATGTGTTCGCGGTGGGTGATCATGAACAGTCGATCTACTCCTGGGCCGGCGCCGATCCCAAGGTGTTCACCATGTTCGCCAACGATTTCGGGATCACTCTCCCGGTCAATCTCGAGGAGAACAGGCGTTGCCCCAACGAGGTGTTCGCACTCGCGCGACGCCTCGTCACTATCAACGCCCCGATCTTTGCCGAGAGTTTTGTTCCCCGCACCAATCGCGACTCACCCTTCCCCGTTCGCGCCCTCTCATTCGTAACGGATGACGATGAAGCCACCTGGGTTGTGGACGACGTTCGCCGCGACCGTGCCGATCAGGGCCACCGCTGGGGTAACGTTGCCCTTCTGTATCGCAAGCACGATATCGGTTCTCTTCTCGAAGCTGCGCTCATAAACGCCGGCATTCCCTGTGTGTTGCCGCGCGGGCGCTCCCTGGGCGACGATCCCGTGATTGCATATGTCATTGCCGCCGCGCGCGTGATCGCCACGCCGAAGGATGACATCATTCGCGAGGAGTTCTTCCGCGTTGTACTCCCGGCGCCGCTGTTCGACGAAGCGCTGGCGAAGGCGGTGGAGAAAGGTGTCGAGCTGCGCCGCCAGCTCGATCACATGGCGGCGCAGCTCCCTCGAGCGGATGAAAACGGCCGACAGATGAGGCGAGCGCTGGCGGACTGGCGCAATCTTGGCGCGGTCGGAAAACAACATGACACGCTCGCCGGACTGGTTCAGGAGCTGCTGTCGCGACGCGTTGGACGGGTGCGCTCAGTGCTTGACGACCGGCATGATGAAATCAGCGACCCCGCGGCGCTGCCGGACGTGGTGGCCCTCGCTGACCGGTTGCGCCATGCGCGTGCGCGCGGCGCGGAAGTGTGGATTCCCCCCGCATTCGGTGCTGGCGTCGACATTCCGATCAAGGGAATGCTGCGCGCAATCGGTGTGAAAGCTGTGCGTGGCGAAATGCCTCCGTCCCCCAAGGCTGTACAGATCACAGCCGCCGATGTGAAATCGGTGGGCGTTCCACTGGGCGTGTTCAAAGCAGCGCAGCTCATCGAGATGGATGTGGCGGCGACTTCGTTCACCAACTTCACCGCAATCGACCTCGAGACCACAGACGACAACATCAAGGTTGCCGAGATCGTGGAGATCGCTGCCGTGCGCGTACGCGACGGCAAAATCGTCGACAGATGGTCGTCGCTGGTGAGACCGGGTACGCGCATCACGGGCGGCGCTTTTGACAGTCACGGCATTTCCGAGAGTGAAGTTGCCAACGCGCCAACTTTTGCCGAGGTCTGGCCGGTCTTTCGCGAGTTCTGTGGCGCGGATGTCATCGTAGCGCACAACGGCTACGATTTCGATTTTCGCGTGCTCAGCCGAATGGTTGCGAGCAATGGAGCCACCTTCGGACTGTTCACATTCGACAGTCTCCCCATGGCTCGCGATCTCTTTCAGACAAGTCGCAAGCTGGGCGATCTGGCTCGCCACTTCGGAGTTCCTACCGGAAAGTCGCACAGGGCGCTGGACGATTCGCTGACACTCGCACATGTGCTGTTGGCGCTGGGTGAGATGAAGCAACAGCGCGCGCGCAAGACCGCGCTCGTGAGCATGCTCGATAACCTTGGAGTAGCACTCGCACTGTGCGACCCGATGCAACTGAGCGCCGAGGCACAGCTCTTCCGCGGCTTCGCGCGCCCATTCGCGCTGGGGCGTTACACCGATTGCCTCGGATACTACGAACGCGAGCAAGGCGATGATGGCTCCATTCCCACGGTCGACGAAGTGATCGAGCGCCTTGGCGGGGTGGCGCTGATGGCGAGAATCCGTGCTGAGAAGACTGCGGATGAACGATATCCCGCGGCGATGTTGCGGTTGCGCAGGCTGATTACGGAAATACCCGTCGGGACATTGCGAGAACAGTTGGCTCTCTTTCTCGAGCGCGTCGTCCTTTCCAAATGGGATGGACAGGAAGCAGATCCCGATCGTGTGAATCTCCTGACCCTTCATTCGACCAAGGGTCTGGAGTTCTCCCGCGTGTACATAGTGGGAGCGGAGGACGCACAATTGCCGGGCGGATCTCCCCGCACGGGCCCGACCGATCACGAGATCGAGGAAGCGCGACGAGTCCTGTATGTTGGAATGACGCGCACGATCGACCGGCTGATCATGACGCGCGCCGAAAGGCGGGGCGACCAGCAAACGGGCGGCCATCGTTTTCTCGATGAGATGGCATTGGTACTCGAGACAGTTCCGTGAGCACCGATTGGAGAATCGCTGTTGGTGCTGACAGCACTTCCGCAGCGTACGACGCTGCGACCAGTGGCAGCGATGCCGCGCTCTTCGTGTGCGCTCATGGGGCTGGCGGGACGATGTCCGACAAGGGTGTACTCGCAACCGCGGCTGCGATGCGCGCCAACGGAATTGGCGTCGTGCGCTTCAATTTCCTGTATAAGGAAAAGAAATCCGGGCGTCCCGATCCGATGCCCCGATTGATGGAGACTGTTGCAGCCGTTGTGGCGCATGTTCGCGACGCGCTGAAACCAACTTGTCTCATTATCGGTGGCCGATCGATGGGCGGGCGTGCCGCATCAATGCTCGCGGCAGATGGTTTCGACGCGGATGGATTGCTGCTGCTTGCTTATCCTCTGCATCCGCCGGGCAAGCCCCACCAGCTGCGCGACGCGCATCTGCCATCAATCACCATGCCTGTGTTGTGCTTCAACGGAACGCGCGATGAGTTCTGTACGCGCGAGTTGATGGAGCACACTCTCGAGAAGATCACCGCTCCGTGGGACATGCGCTGGATCGAAGGTGCCGATCACAGTTTTCATGTCCTCAAATCCAGCGGTCGCACCGACGCGCAGGTAATGGCGGAAATCGGCAGCACCAGCGCTGATTGGATGATGCGCGCACTCTTTCGATGACAGACCTGCCGAGGGTAGCTTGTATAGTGACGGGACACGGATCTGGAGGTATTACCGTATGCCCGTTACTGCGAAATTGTCACGTAAATTCTACGACCAATTCGGTGAAGAACTCGCCAACGAGTTGGTGGATTGGTTCAACAAGGTGGATGAGACTTATCGCGCGCAGCTGCGCGAGCTGAATGATGTGAACTTCGATCGCTTCGACGCAAAAATGGGTGAGCGGCTGGCGGAGCTGCGCGCTGAACTCCTGGGCAGGATGAGCGATCAAAAAGCGGATCTCATGCGCTGGATGTTCGGTCTTTGGGCCACACAGATGCTGGCAATAGTTGGCCTTACAATCACCCTCGCCCTTCGACCCTGAAAGCTAGGAAGCACCCGCTCGCTGTTTTGTGTTTCGCAGTTCTTGTGCTTCGCAGTTCTTGTGTTTCGCTGTTAGTGTGTCTCGTTGTCAGTGTATCTCGCAGTTTCCCCGCAGAACATCTATCCAAACGCCGTGACGAATCCATCCACCGCGGGCGGACCCGACCCAGCGCCTTCGTCATGTTTGAAATAGACATACACCTCGCCCCACGGCATCGCACGAATCCGCTGCGCCCACTCCGCAAGCATCGCCGCATCATAATCAAACCGGTGCAGTCGCAAATACCCCCACGAGGCCGTGCTCACAACCGGTGAGGCAAACTCGGGCTGTTCGATTGCACACATCGCAACATCGCGTGCGCGCAACGCTTCATAAACTTCGTCATCAAACCATGTCTCATGACGAAACTCGATCGTGAAGCGCCTTCCCGCCGGCAACAATGCGAGGAATGCACGCAACCGCTCGATGTCCTTCTTGAGACTGGGCGGAAGCTGAAAGAGAATTGCACCGAGTCGCGACTCCATGACTTCGGTGTTCTTCAGCAGAAAGTCCAGCGCGCTGGCACTCTCCGCTTTCAAACGCGCGTGGTGAGTGATGCGCTGGCTCGCTTTGATTGCAAATCTGAATGACTCCGGAACCTGCGCCGCCCAGTCGAGCAACACATTCTGCTTCGGTAACCGATAGAACGTGTTGTTGATCTCAACCGTCGGAAATCTGCTCGCGTAGTAGCCGAGCATTGCGTCGTCCTTGACATCTTCCGGATAGAATTTCCCCTTCCACTCCTTGAACGCATAACCGCTGGTGCCGGCGAGCAGCTTCACGATGCTTTCGCGAGGCTCGCCTTGAGCGCATCCATGAGATCGAGAATCTTTCCGCCTCCGGCTTCGGGCGACGCATCAGCAGTGATGTCCTGACCGTCGATCTTCCGCTGAATTGTCTCGAGCACACGCTCGCGCACAGTGTCTTTGTAAGTGCCAGGGTCGAATGCGTCGTTGGACATCTGATCGATGAGCTGTTGTGCCATTTTCAGTTCAGCGGGCTTAACCTCGCCGCTCTGCACCGGCACTTCCGAGATGGGACGGATCTCATCCGCGTAGTGCAGCTGCTCCATCACAAGAACTCCATTCAATGGTCGCAACAACACCAGATGCTGCTGCCCACGCGCGGCATATTGCCCAAGAGCCGCACGCCCCGACTCCTCCAGTGCGGCCGCCAGCAAACGATACGCGCGATCGCCCCCTTTGTCTGGGCCGAGGTAGTAGACCTTCTCGATCCAGGTGCGATCGACCGTCGCGAGCGGCACGAACTCGAGCACGTCGATCGCCCCGGTCGCTCTTTCTTCCAGAGCTTTGAGTTCCTCCGGAGAAAGAACGACAAACTGATCCTTCGCGAATTCGTACCCCTTCACAGTCTCGTCTCGCGTGACAATTTCATTATCCTTGGGACAGATGTACTGCTGCTTGAGGCGGGACTTGCACTTCTTGTGCAGCATGTTGAATGACACACTGGCCTTGGCCTCTCCGGATGAATACAGATTCACGGGAACGGAAACGAGTCCAAAAGAAATGGTCGCGGTTGAAATCGATCGGGCAGGCATGATTGTAGGGCGTTAGGGGAGTGAGTCGTTCTTGTCATTCCCGCGAAAGCGGGAATCCATTTTCTTTGCTACATCGCCAACGTGGGTTCCCGCTTTCGCGGGAATGACAATGAATATGACCGGATTGATGTGCAATTATGACAGATACTGCTGACGATAAACAACCAACCGACCATCTGAGCACCTACCGCGCCAAGCGGTCGCCGGATACATCGCCTGAACCTACCGGCACGATCTCGCCTGTACCCGGAAGGTTGTTCGTGGTGCACAAACATGCGGCGCGCCAACTGCATTTTGACCTGCGCCTCGAGATGGACGGCGTGCTCAGGTCGTGGGCGGTACCAAAAGGCCCGTCGTACAATATGGAAGACAAGCGCCTCGCGGTGAAGGTGGAGGACCATCCCCTCGAATACGGTGACTTCGAAGGCGTCATCCCACCGGGCAACTACGGCGCAGGCGGGGTGATTGTGTGGGACCGGGGCGAGTGGGTTCCCATCGAGGATTGGCGCACCGGCCTCGAAAAGGGAAAACTCCTCTTCGAGCTCAAGGGCTACAAGCTCCACGGCAAGTGGACCCTGGTAAAGATCAAGAAGAGCGAAAAAGACTGGTTGCTGATAAAGGAACGCGACACATATGTCCTCAAACCGGGCGACCAGTTTCCCGAAGAATCTGTGTTGTCGGGACTGACGGTCGACGAAGTGAAGGCCGGGCAGAGCCCAACCGACAAGTTGCGCGAGACACTTGAGAAGAAAGGGCTCAAACGCGCGCGGATTGACCCACGCTCCGTGGATGTGATGCTGGCGGAACCATCCGACACACCGTTCACCCGCGATGGCTGGCTCTTCGAACTCAAGCTCGACGGATATCGCATACTCGCGAGCAAGTCGAATGACGATGTCCTGCTGCTCACCCGCAATGGCAACGACTACACCGGAGTATTTCCCGAAGTCGCGCGTGCCATCAAGGCGCTGCCATACAAAGAGTGCATCATCGACGGCGAAGTCATCGTTCACGACGCACAGGGGAAACCGAGCTTTTCGCGTCTGCAGAAGCGGGGCCGGCTCACATCGGCGATGGAGATCAAACGTGCCGCGGTCGAACTTCCGGCGATGTTCTACGCCTTTGATCTCATCGCATTCGAGGATTTTGATCTTCGCCCACTGCCGCTGATCGAGCGCAAAGAGCTTTTGATGAGCGCACTCCCCAAATTGGGACCGGTGCACGCTCTCGACCACATCGAGCGTGAGGGTGAAAAGTTTCTGGAACAGGTGGCAGCGCTGGGGCTCGAAGGAATAATCGCCAAGCGGGCCGACTCGAAGTACCGTGCAGGACGAAGCGACGCATGGATCAAGATCAAGGCAGAGAGTACCGGTGATTTCGTCATTGTCGGTTTCACCGCGGGAAAAGGTGGCCGCTCGCAGTTCGGCGCTCTGCAGCTCGCTGACTATGTAGGAGGCCAGCTCGTCTACGCGGGGCGCGCAGGAACTGGCTTCAATGACGCATTGCTCAACGAACTGCACGGAATGCTGGCGTCGATTGTGCGGAACAGTCCACCATGTGAAGGACCAGTTACTGAACCAGGAGTTGCACCACACGCGGATATTCCCGATACAAAAACCACTACATGGGTGGAGCCCGTGCTCGTGTGCGAGGTTCGTTTTCGGGAGTGGACACCCGACGGATTGTTAAGGCATCCGGCCTTTCTGCGAATGCGAACAGACAAGGATCCGCGCGACTGCGAGCGGCAGGAGTGGGCTCAGCCGGGGATTGCGACGGAGGACGAGGAGGAGGAGAAGGACGGAGAGATGCCGAAATCAAAATCGCAGCAGGAACCACCCGCGCCGCCGTCCATTCCACCCGCGGAAAAGACTGTCGCCTTCTCCAATCTCAAGAAGATCTACTGGCCCTCTGAGAAATACACCAAGGGCGATTTCATTGATTACTATCGCGCGGTATCACCCTGGCTGTTACCGTATCTGCGCGACCGGCCCGTCGTGCTTACGCGCTTCCCCGACGGGATAGAAGGAAAATCGTTCTATCAGAAAGACGCACCCGACTTCGCGCCTGAATGGATGCGCACCATTCCAATCTGGAGCGAAGACACGCAGCGCGATGTCCGTTATTTCGTGGTCGACGATCTGGAGTCGCTCCTCTACATCGCCAACATGGGATCGATTCCAATCCACATCTGGGCCAGTCGTGTTGGCCAGCTCGAACAGCCCGACTGGTGCGTGATGGATCTGGATCCCAAAGAAGCGCCCTTCTCCGATGTCATCAAATCCGCGCTCGTGCTGCGCAAGGTCTGCGAATCGATCAGCCTCCCCAGTTACGTGAAGACGACGGGAAAAACTGGGCTGCACATCCTGCTCCCATTGCCAGCCGGGTGCACGTACGCGCAATCGCGAACACTCGGCGAATTGCTGGCGCGACTGGTGTTGCTCGAGCTGAACGACATTGCGACTATCACGCGTCACGTCACCAAGCGCGGCGACAAGGTGTATCTCGATTATCTGCAGAACCGCCACGGCCAGACGATAGTCGCACCATTCAGCGTGCGCCCGCTGCCCGGTGCAACGGTGTCGATGCCACTCATGTGGGATGAAGTGAACGACTCGCTGGACCCCAAAGCGTTCACGATCAAAACAGCAATCGCCCGCATGGAAAAACTCGGCAGCGACCCGGTGCGCCACGTCCTCGATAAGGCGCCCGACCTCAACACCGTCCTGGCAAAACTCGCAGCCAAAATGACCTAACCGGGGTCCATCGGGGACAGGTCGAGCGTGTACCAATGGTGCACGGGGGACACGTCCCCATTGCAGGTTGAGGAGCCGCCGCGACTTATGGTTTCCAGTTGGTACACGCTCGACCTGTCCCCGCTAGTACACGAGGGACACGTCCCCAATTGCTCGGCTATTTCACTGCTTCGCGTAACCTCGCTACCACGTCGGACAGCGCCGGATCCTTCGCGGCGATTTCCAGTAGCTCGCGCGCCCGAACCTTGTTTCCCGCACGAACGGAATAATTCGCTGCGTTGAAAGCGGAGGCGTGGTATTGGCTGCGGGTGTCGGGGAGCGATGCCTCGAGCTGTGCCAGGCGGCGCGCCTTGTAGGTGGGCTCCATATTCGCGCGCGCCCGGACTTGCTCAATCCTGATCGCGGTTTGCTGTGCGATATAGTCGTAACAATTCATCGCGAGCTCAAAGTTCGAAACCGCCTCGTTCCACACTTCTCGTTTCACGAACACGCGGCCGAGGTACCAGGCCGCGCTGCAGTTGAAATCTCCGCCATAGCCAGCGCGTGCTCGGCGCAAATCGTTTTCCGCTTCGTCCAGCGCGTCCTGTTCGTACTCGATTATTCCAGCGAGGGTGAGAATTTCCGCCTGTCCGCGACCCGTGGTGATCGGAGCTTCCTTGGCAAGTTCGATGTTGCTGCGTGCCTCGGTGAGATCTCCTCTGCGGTGGTAGTTGACGGCGCGGAAATAGTACGCCTGCTGAACATTGTATGTATTGAGTTCAACCATGCGCGTCGCCGATGCGATTGCAACCACGTCGCGCTTCTGCTGCGTGAGGCAATTCGTGCGACCCAGCAACGCGGGTTCATGTTCCGGCGCAAGTGCGATTGTCTCCTCGAAGAATCGCAGTGCCTGTTCGCAGTCGCCGATTACGAGATTGAGACTGCCAAGCAGGTAGGTGATTGAAGGAGATTGTCTGAAACGCGCATAGGCCTCGCGCAGGAATTTGTCGGCGTCCGCGCCGCCCGTCTCTTCAGCATCGACCAGCTCGGGGATGGCCCGATAGTACGATGTTTCAACGAAGCGCGGCACGGTGTCGCGCGCCGCAGATAATTCGCTTGTTGTAACAAGTTCCATCGCGAGCTGTGCTGTTCGCAACTGTAGCGGGAGTGCAGTTTGCTTGCAGACCGCAACGCGGTACTGTATGAGCGGCGCCGCCGTTGCAAACATCTGATCCAGCAAGCTCAAAGGGCGGGCAGCTTCTCCCGCGGACGGTGTTCGCGTTGGATACGAACAATCGAGTGCGAACGCCAGGTAATCCTTGAATTCGCGTGTGGCCCAGGAGGCTTCGAGCCAGGCCAGATGCTCGCCGGCCTTGGCGATGAAATCCGACTGCGCGATGCGCAGCACCTGGAGCTTTGCGCCGGGAACTCCGTACGACTCAGGAAGGACCGCATCCACCATTGCAACGAGACGCTGTGCTTCAAAGCTCACCGGCAGCGCGGCGGCGATGGTACTCGCGCGTGCGAGTGCCACGTTCGCGTCGATTGCGAGTTCCTTCTCTCGCAGGGCAATCAGCAGCTCAACTTCGAATAGTCGCGAGATGAGATCGGGATGGCGTGCAGTTGGCCCCTGCGCGAGACGGCGGTAGAGCGTTCGCGCGTCCAGAAGGCAGTCGTAGCACCCTTCCCGAACGAGCGTGCCGGCGCGAATGATGTCCGCGGAGTCGATCGGTGCGGCAACGGCCACTGGTTGCGGAGCCAGCACGCTGGGCCGTTTGGGTGCGCACGCTGTGGCATAGAACCCGAGCACCACACAAAGTGCCAACGCGGAGATACTGGTCCCGTAATCGGCACGACCTGCAGAAGCAGCGCGCGGCGTCATGCATGGTTGTTACGCGTTCTCGCCCGTTCGCGCAATGCAATGTTAATGGCGAAAGCGCGAGTTAATCCGTTGTTAATGTCGGGTTAATCCAATCGCCTCGCAATTCAACAGTACAAAGGACCGCTGCGCTTTCATGATCATCAGGATCGACCACGACAAAAAGCCGGTCGCGCTCCTGGTTCGCAACCACCATCCCCTCAACTTTCCCTGGGAAAGAAACCCCTGTACGATCTACAAGCGTTGCCCAGCGAGTGCGACCTGTTGCGTCGATCACTCCAATCGCCGAACCAGAAACGCGCCCATCCAGGATCACGTCCGGCGAATCCTCAGCTGCGGCGGTGTAGAAAACCAGATCGCCAGACAGGCTGGCATCGGTGAAACTGAGTGCCTGTCCGGCCAGGGCGCCCAATTCATAGCGCTCGATTCCCTGCGGCAGCGGCGGCGCTGTGCGCTCTGGTGCGCGCAGGTACTCCAGCAGCGCCGCGAGAGCGAGGTCGCAAGTCGCATTGGTAGGCAACAAGTTCGCTCTTGGCGCTCCATTCCCGCGGCCGAAGAATCGCAGTACCTCGCCAACGCAAACCACACCCTCGATGTTCAGCTGGCTGCCAGCAAAACGTTCTTCACTTCGCAGGAGATCGTAGAAGTGTGGTGCGTGCACCAGCGTCGCGCGCGGCTCACGCGACTCCCAATCGTCGACGAGCGCAATTGTTTCGCGTCGCGAGTTGGCGCCCGACCCGAAGGCCATGAGGGTCAAACCATTTTCGCCATCGACAGTAACGCAAGCCTCGAGATCAAGTTTGTCATTCTTGTTCCCGCGGCTGTCATCGAACTGACGCTGCCCAGATACTCCGGCGGGCAGCGCAATGGCACGCACACGATTCCCCACGCGATCAAACACTGCAACAAAGTTGGTGTCGTCCTGAATTATCGCGATGCCACCGGGTACGAGCGCCATGCTCGAACCGGCGCGCACATGCGAGGGACGGTCGAGCGTCGCATCTGCCGCATCAGAATAGTGAAGCGGCGCCTGCGCGATTATTACCGCGGCGAGCGATTTATCCTGCCTCGCTACTCGACACTTCACCACTGACATCACCCCTCGCGCTGCTGAAAAGTCACATCATGTCGCGCGTCTGTCGCGCTCGACATGGCATACGGATTGCCTCATCACTATCTGCTGAAGTGAAGCAAGCAGTGCTTCGGTCCGCTTCGTCGGACTCTACCACACGCCGGGCAAGAAGTCATGATGCATTCGCAGTCAGAGGTCTGTCCCACACAACGCCGGCCTTCCAAGCAGAGGGAAAAGGGAATTGCTCAGCTGGCGCACGGGGCCAGACTGTTGGTCATCGCATCAATCCTTCTCACCTCCTGTCAACTCGACAAACTGCTGTCGTCAGGCAAACTCAACGACGGATCCGGCAACGATGATCCGCCGGGCGGGAATGTTGAATTAGTCGCGACGCGCGTCTCGTTCGACGTGCAACCTTCCAATGCACAGGCCGCTACCGCGATCTCGCCGGCGTTACAGGTGTCCGCCAAGGATGAGTCAGGTGCCACCGTCACATCATTCACAGGCAACATAACGATAGAGATATCGGCGAACCCGTCGGGAGGCGTACTGTCGGGAACCGCGTCGCGAGCAGCTGTTGCGGGAGTTGCGACATTCAGCGGAATTGCAATAGACAAACCCGGAACAGGTTATCGCCTGCGCGCCACCAGCGGCACACTAACAATCGCGACGAGTAACGCGTTCAACATCACTGCAGCACCAGTGCAGCCGAACACCTTGTCGCTGGTATCGGGCAACACACAGACAGGCACCGCGGGAACAGCGCTCGCCAACCCCTATGTGGTTCTGGTGCGAAATGCTGCCGGGCAGCCTGTTTCAGGAATAACAGTGAACTGGGCCATAGTTACCGGCGGTGGTTCGATCGCGGGAACCTCCCTAACAAACTCCAGCGGTCAGGCCAGCGCTACACACACACTTGGTTCCACGGTCGGCGCACACCGCGTTACGGCGTCGGTGGCAGGTGCAACCGGTTCACCGATAACGTTTGATGCTACCGCGACAGCTGTGCCTCCTCCGCCAGCAACGCGCATCGCGCTCGTTTCGGGCAACAGCCAGAGCGACACGATAAGCGCGACACTGGCGCAGCCATACGTTGTGCTGGTTACCAATGCCGCCAGCAACCCGGTTGCTGGAGTTACAGTCACCTGGAGTGTTACAGGCGCAACTGATGGAAGCATCACACCATTTAGCGCGCAGACCGACGCACTGGGACGTGCAAGCGCGTCTCACAAACTCGGCACAATCGTCGGAGCGCATTCCGTGACCGCGTCTGCGCAGGGACTGCAGGGTTCACCAATCACCTTCACATCAACCGCGACGCACGGCAAGCCCGCACGACTTGTCTTCACCCAGCAGCCAAGCACGACGGAGCGCAACAAGGATATCAACCCGGATATCAAGGTCACAGTGCAGGATCGCGCCGGCAACACTGCGACCACCGCCACTGCCGCTATAACACTGAGCATCGTTCCGCTCACCGGAACACCGCTTGCCCAGCTCAGCGGAGATTTGAGCGACCCGCCCTCGTCGGGCACGGCCACTTACAACGATATCCGTATCAACCTCACCGGATCGGGCTATCGCCTGCGCGCAACGAGCGCCGGCCTCACGGTCGACAGCAATCCATTCAACATCACACCGAGCGAACAATGGTGACGCACCGAGGTCCAATTAATCCGTTCGCGGCTGCCCGCGACGAACTCTCGGGGAAATTCCTCGTGTGGGAACCGCTGCGACGCGGCACTTATTCGGCGGTGTTCGCAGCGCACGACGTGAGAAGCGGCGAGCGGGTGACGCTGCACGTCGTGCTGCGCTCCGCGCTGGCGCGAGCCATGGTCAGCGACCAGTTCCGCCAGGCCCTCGCAGAAGCGGATTCCCTCGAACATCCCGGCATAGTCCGGATGCTCTCGCGAGGGAATACAACGAGTTTCGAATGGTACTCGACGCAACTGGTTGACCTTGACACGCAACTCTCGTCGCAGCTGCGCAGCGGTGTCCCATTCGAGATTGACGCTCTTGTCCCTGCCATCCGTCACGTTGGCGAAGCTCTGAACGCCGCGCAGAAGGCTGGTGTTGTTCATGGTCATGTCAGCCCAGCGACCGTATTCGTGGGCCACGACGGTGTGGTTCGTGTCAGCGAGTTCGCTACGCGCCGAATCATGAACATGCTGGCGCGGAGTCCAGCACAATCCGATGCGCGGCCTGCATTAACTGGCAGCGCCGAGTCATTCGATGCGCTGCAGCGTCGCGACCGTTATTCGCTTGCGCTTCTATTCTACGAATGCTTCGCTGGACATGCACTCGATACGACGGGTGCGACGGCAGATGCATTTCGCGCGCTGCACGAGCGCGTTGAGGCGCGCGGTCCCATTTCGCAAGCGGCAAAAGATGAACTGGTTCGCGCGCTTGGTAACGCCGCGGGGCAACCGGCATCCCTGCCAACAGTCATGGAGCTTGCCGACGTGCTGGGCCAATCGGCACGCACCGAGCACGATGAAGAACTGCCGGCAGTGGTTCCGGTTGAAGGAGATGAACGCGGCATGGTCGTCTTTCTCGATGAACCGTCTCTGATCTTTGCCGCCGAACCGCCGCCGCCAAAGCGCCGCTGGCCAATGCTTGCTTCCGTTGCAATGGTGACATGCGTAACCTGGCTCGCCCTGGAGCAATTTCCGGTGGGGCCCCGTGAGAGCGCAGCCGATACAGTTATCATCACTCGATCCTCGGCAACACTGAACGAAGAAGCTCTCTCGCAGCCGCAGGATACTTTGCAAAACGCTGTACTCGCGCGTGGTGCTGAGCCGCTATTGCCGGCGAATCTCAGCACCGCGGCCGTGTCTGCTCCAACAGAATCGGCTGCTTCTGCTGGTGCACGAGCCGTCGCGCGCAGTGCTGCGCCGGAGCCGCCAATTGTTGTCGCGACAAATGCAAGGAAACCAGCTGCCACCACCTCGCAGCCGCGACCGCGCGACACCAAGGCGCAGAACGTGCCGGCGAGAAAGGAAGGCGCTCCAATCGACGGCACGCTGTCCACGCCAGTCGTGATAGCACAGGCAAAGCTCTCGATCAGCACAAGACCCTGGGGATATCTGTACCTCAACGGCACTCTGGTCGGCAACACGCCCGCGTCCAATATCGTGATTCCGCCGGGTACACATTCGCTGCGCGTCGTTCGCGAAGGTTTTCAGGCACACGAACGCGAGATAAGCGTTGCACCCGGCGCGCAGATTCGGTTGATAGATGTCGTCCTGACCAGAATAGTTCCATGATTGCGCGCCTTGCAGTCTTGTGCTTTCTCGCGGGTGCTCTGGCCTTCGCGCGTCCCGCGAACGCTCAACCCGCGGACAGGTCCGTAGTGCTAGGCATTACCGCATACCGCGCACTCGAATACGACAGCGCGGCGGCGCGCTTTCGGCAAGCGCTCGGCGCATCGGGAAACGATTCCCTTATCAATAACAGACGCGCCGACGTGCTGACCTACCTGGGCGCGGCGGAGTTGTTGCGTGGAGACTCTGCGGCGGCGGCAGCCGAGTTCGTGAGAGCAATAGCGCTGGACAGGCGTTACCGGATTGATGAGCTGGTCTTTCCTCCTGCGGTTACACGGGCATTCGAAGATGCACGACTCACCACCGCTTACTTCGACGTGAGCGCACCGGAGCACACGATTATCCGGGTGAATTCAGATTCGCTTCCGCTGCAACTGTTTGCGAGTGCGCCCGGCGAAATAACGATCACGCTGATGCGCCAGAATGGACAGGTCGTTCGCCAGATCTATTCGGGGACAATCAAGGACAGCCTGCGAGTGTTCTGGAATGGTATGGATGCGGCAGGTAATGCGGCGACTGGCGGGCCAATCGTGTTGCAGGTGAAATCGTCACGAGCGCTGGCAAACAGCGGCGAGACAACCATTCCGCTCAGTGTCGAGATGCTTCCGGTCGATACAGTGCGACATCCTGTTGAGCCAACAACTGCTCCGCGCACGGTACGCGGAGTGCATTCGGGATCGTCGGTGCGCGCCCTGGTGGCGGGGACACTCATTGGGAGCGCGGCGATCTTCCTGCCGGAATTTATTGGCGAGAACAGAAACGCGATGCCCGAACGCTTCGTCGTTGGCGCGACGCTGGGCGCTGCCGGGGTCCTGGGCTTTTTCAGTGGGCGGCGGCAGGGAGAAAAGGCGCTTGCAGACTCTGTGGCGGCGGACAAGTCAAGGGACATCTGGCAGCGCGCAGTTGAAAGTGTGAAACAGGAGAATGCCCGCAGGCTGCGTTCACCTCAGCTTCGAATCATCTCGGGCGCGCAGACAATTCGGACAGGCGGTCACCAATGACAGATACCGCAAAGATCACCATGCGCGGCGCACTGCTCCTCTGCGCGTGCGTAGCGCACCCAGCATCCGCGCAGGAGTATCCGCGACTTTCTGCCGCGGCAGCCGGCACGTCCGTCAATGCGACAAGTGTGCTGTCGAACGGAACGGCGGAGATGCAGGGAACGCTCTATGGCGGAGAAGGACAAGTCAGCTGGAAAGGCCTCTCGCTCCGTCTTGGATATTCGCAGGGCACGCTGGGCATCGGGGCATCGGCGCCAGGCAGCAGCAGCGGCAACCCGGCAGATGGTGGTGTAGTGGGCTCGCTGCTCCAAGGACTGTTTGGCGGCGGTGGCGGCGCCGCGACTCCCTTCGATCTGCAAATGGTCGACGGGCACGCGCTGGTGGGATGGCATGCGGTTGCGGGATTGGCGCTGGAAGCGGGTCTACAAGGACGCGCGCGATTCAACGACGACGAGTCGGAGCGGATACTGCTCTGGGTTGTGCGCGGCCGCTATGAAGTGCCGATAATCGCGCCGCAGGTGCGCGGATATGTGGATGGGTGGAGTTCCCTGGCCGGTTCAGCAACCGCGCCGCAGCGTTCCGTCAACGGCCATGGCGCAAGTGCTGGCGTGATTGCACAACTTGGTCCGGTGCTGGCGAGATTGAGTTACGGAATTGATGTAGCTCGCTACGGGGATGGGGTGCGGCGGGAAACGTTGCAGGGCCTGGGGATTGGGATTGGGTATGTAGTGCGGTGAACTGCTGGACAGCGAAACTCAATAACTGCGAGACTCATCAACCGCGAGACTCATCAACCGCGATGCTTTGTACGTTTCGCAGTTCTATGAGTTTCGCAGTATATGAGTTTCGCTGTTCATGAGTTTCGCAGTTCATGAGTCTCGCAGTTCATGCTTTTCGCAGTTCTGCAATTCCCTCAAATCGCCGTCTTCCTATGCGCAGCCATGCGGAGCAGTCCATTTATCGCCGCATGCAACAGCATGTACACGACAATCGCAATCAGCACCGGCAGTGCCAGCGTGAATCCACCTTCCGCGGACGGCGTCGCCACAATGCCACTGAACGGGGCATAGAAGGGTGCTGTAATCGAGTGGATGAATTGCACGAATCCATTTGCCGGGCGCGCGGCCATCAGCGCGAGCATGAAGCGGATTGCCAGCAGGGAATAGATGACGTAGAAGATGTAGTCAACAACCTGCGAACCGCGTGCGGCGCCGCGCGCGCGATCCACTTCGCGCTCGACCTGAATGGTCTCCTTTACGGCCTTGCCTCTGAGTTCGCCGGCCACCGCATCGACGGAGCGCACCTCCGCCATCGTTGGAACGGCAGCGCGACTGGCGATTTCCGCGTTCACATCGCGCTCGACCTCTGACTTCACCGACTCGTGCTGGTCAACGCGACGCGCTTCTTCGACAGCAAGTTTGTTGTCTCTCATTAGGTTACTCCTTATTTGCGCCGCTGCCACAAGAGCGCGGCGGAAAGCATTCAGTTGTCGCTGGAAACGGGAGCTCAAATTGACGGGAGCTCGTTCTCCGCAACGATGCTAATTGCAACTTTGCGTCCACTGAGTCCGCTCTTACGGTCGGGGCTGTTCGCAGCCAACCTGAGCAGTTGTCAGAGCCGCGCTTGCAACTTCTGAGCACTGTTCACTGATCACGCAAAACTGATGGCATCCGACCGGGATTTCGGTCGGATGCCATCAGTTGTACGTGTACAGTCTTCGGTGGTCAGAAGTGCGGCGGACGTCCGACCCGAACTCCACTGCGCGACTATCTGGGAGCCGCAATCCTCAGCTTGATCAATGCAACCGTCCGGTCTGCGCGCGAATCTGAAATCAGCTTCGCGAGTTGCAGCGATCTGTTCAGGTTGGCAATCGAAACGCCATTGATCACCGCCTGATCGGTCTTCACGCGCTCCTGCCAGCGAACCGCACTGGGATCAATGAGCATTGCGTTGAGCGTTGTTGCAGCCTCGTCGCGCACACCATCGCTCGGCATGATCGGTTTCACCACACCCTGTGCAACGAGAACATCGGGTGATCCCTTTGTTGACGTCGCGTATTCTGCAACGGGAATCACTTTCGCGGCTGCGGCAAAGCGTTTGTTCAGCGTATCGGCAACTGTTTTCATCAGCGCCGTTGGGCTAGTGCTGCTGCTGATCAAAACAATATTCTTGAACCCGTGCATCTTGATGCTGTGCACCACGTCGGTTAGCACGGCCGCGAATGTCGACTCACGCAGAGAGATTGTGCCCGGCGTTGTCATATTGCCGCTCACCGGCTCGACGCCGCCCTGCGGAATAAGATCCATGATTGGCGCGCAAAGCGCATTTCCCAGTTTCCGCGCGATCGTTTCGCAATTGGCGCGCAGGATGACATTGGGCTTGCCAAGCGTCGACCAGGGACCACCCGGTTCAATTCCACCTACCGGAACGATTACGGTTGTCTTTCCGGCGTCGCGCGCATCGCGAACGTCCACCCACGTGAGTTCTTCCAACCAGATTGTCGTTGCTGCCGGCAACGGGTTCTTGGAGTTGGAGCAGTTGTAAATCGCGGCGCCCGTGGTGCCGCAACTGCCGCCACCCATATTCGTCGGCCCACCGGTACCGGCGGCTGCTCCCCCTCTTCCTGCACCGCCGCCACCTCCTCCTCCGCGCGCGGCTGCTGCTGCCCGACCTGCAGCGGTCGTATCGGCCACTGCGCCACCACCGCCGCGCCGGCCACCACCTGCAGCTGCAGCTGCGCGACCCGCAGCAGTCGTGTCGGCCCCTGCACCACCACCGCGCCGGCCACCTCCGCCTGCCCGTCCGGCCGCCGTCGTATCCGCTGCGCCGCCACCACCGGCTCGAGCGCCTCGCGCTGGCCGCAGCTCCGTACCCTTGTTGGCAATGGCGCGGTTGATCGCATCAACCGTGAACTGAGCACGGAATGCCACAATCTCTCTCGCAAGTTCCAGCGACTTCACGCGATCGGCAATCGAGAATCCGTTGATCGTCGCCTTGTCCGCTTTCACCCGCTCGTCATAGCGAACAGAGCTGGGATCAGTGATGAACATGTTCAGCGTGATTACCGGATCGTCGTGCAGTCCATCGCCAGTTCCGTCGACGAGCCCGCGCGTCTCCATGTGGTTGCCGACGGCACCGTAGGTGTAATAGTCATCGACCTGCGCGACCACCGGATTACCCTTCCAAATTGCAGTGAGTGAATCCGAAATCACCCTCGGCCCAGTCTGATTGCCACCGCTGTCGCCGATGAAGATGATGTTCTTGAAGCCGTGCGCCTTGAAACTCTGCGCCAGGTCGAAAATCATCGAGCGGAAGGTCGCTTCTCTCAAACTGAGAGTTCCCGGGCTCACCATGTGTGAACTCTTCGGCTCGATACTTCCCTCGGGTACCAGTTTGACAAGCGGTGCACAGAGAGCATTACCGAGTTTGCGTGCAATGGCTTCGCAATTCGCGCGGTTCACGTAATTGTGTTTCCCAGTGACGAGCCACGGACCGTTCGGTTCCATTCCACCCGTGGCGACGATGACTGTGGTCTTCCCCGCCTTGATCGCATCGCGCACATCCATCCATGTCATCTCTTCAATCCACACGGTATTCGCTGGTGGAAGGGGATTCGGCGCGCCGGCACAGTTGTACAGGTTGTCGCGACAATTGCCGCCGCCCATACTCGCCCCCGCGCTCACCTGAGCAGAGGATATTGGTGTCACCGCTGGCGTAGCCGCAGGTGGCTGTGTTTGGGCCGAGAGTGCGGAGCTCACGAGCATTACTGCGGCGAATGACATTGACGTTTTCACTTTGATCTCCAGTGTATTGGCTATCTCTGTACCTTGTTCCCTGCAATCCATACAGAAGCAATCTTCCTGATATTCCTGATGTCCGAAAGGGGGTCGGCATCGAGCACCACAAAGTCCGCCCACTTCCCCGGCTCCAGAGTGCCGAGGTCGCGGTCGAGCGTAATGCACTTCGCGGCGTCAATCGTTGCAGCGGCCAGCGCCTGCTTCGGAGTGAGCCCCGCCTTCACCATCAGTTCCAGTTCCATAAGCTCGAAGTATCCCTGGAAGCGACCATTGGGACCCGTGTCCGTACCCATCGCGATCGTAATTCCGGCGTCGGACAAAAGCTTGACGTTCCTGCTGGCAACCTCGAGTGCAACTTTGTATCGCTGAGCGGACGCGCTGTTGCGCATCGCCTGCTGCCGCGCCGGCTCGCTGAGAGAGGTGACCCATGCAGGATTCGCGTGAGCAATGAAGAACGGATCCGCAAAGAAATCCGGGGTCGATTCGTATACGAAGGTCGACACTTCCCGCATCAGCGTGGGCGAAACACAGATGTTGCGGCTCTTGAGCGCAGCTATCAATTGTGCGTCGACATCCAGATCGCGAACGCTGTGCGCGATGAAATCAGCGCCTGCGGCAAGAACGCTCTTGGCATCGGACAGGTAGAACAGGTGCACAGCCACCCGCGAGCCAAGCTTGTGCGCCTCGTCGATAACAGCTCGATAGACCTCGGGCGCCATTTTCTGTGAGGTGCCCAGGTTGTCGTC
>CAZKXZ010000026.1:0-59568 GCA_964556695.1 uncultured Gemmatimonadales bacterium | reverse complement strand
CCATGGACCGCGAGACGCGCCGAATAATGTGACGTACTTCTAACTCGGGACACTACTTTCACCTCTAATGCAAGCAGGTGATTCGCTGGTTTTCGTCAACCGCCGCAGTACAGTGACGGTCTACGTCGGACAGGTGCCGATCGGATCCGGTCATCCTGTCGTGGTTCAGTCCATGACCAACACCGACACTGGCGATGCCGCTGCGACTGCGGCGCAAGTGCTCGCACTCAGCGCCGCCGGGTCGGAACTGGTCCGCGTCACCGTGAACAACGAGGACGCTGCGGCAGCTGTACCCGAATTGGTGGAAAGGATCGCTGCGGTAGGCGCCGACATCCCGATAATCGGCGACTTTCATTACAACGGCCATCTTCTGCTGACGCGATTCCCTGAGTGCGCTCGCCTGCTCGCGAAGTACCGCATCAACCCGGGCAATGTCGGCAGCAAGCGTCGCGATGAAAACTTCCGCACGATCATCAGGATCGCGATGGAGAACGACAAACCCGTGCGCATTGGCGTGAACTGGGGATCACTCGATCAGGATCTTCTCACATCGATGATGAACGAGAACGCGTTGCTCGCCGAGCCGCATGAAGCGCGGGACGTGTACATCGAGGCTATGGTGGAGAGCGCGCTACGGAGTGCGGAGCTGGCTGAAGAGACGGGGCTGCCTCATGACCACATTGTTATTTCAGCGAAAGTGTCAGTGGTGCAGGATCTCGTGGATGTGTATCGGCGGCTGGCCGCCCGCTGCGACTATCCTCTGCACCTTGGCCTCACTGAAGCTGGACTCGGCACCAAGGGAATAGTCGCGAGTACCGCCGCGCTATCGATAGTTCTGTCGCAGGGCATTGGAGACACAATTCGTGTTTCCCTGACTCCGCGACCGGATGGTGAGCGTACCGAGGAAGTCGTGGTCGCTCAGCAAATTCTCCAGTCGCTGGGTTTGCGCACATTTGCTCCGCAAGTAACAGCCTGTCCGGGATGCGGTCGAACAACATCAACGTTCTTCCAGCAAATGGCGGTGGACATCGAGGGCTACCTTCGTGAACGCATGCCTCATTGGAGAAAGGTGCATCCTGGTGTAGAAACGATGCGGGTTGCGGTGATGGGCTGCGTTGTGAACGGCCCGGGTGAATCCAAGCACGCAAACATTGGAATCTCGCTTCCCGGCACCGCCGAAGAGCCACGTGCACCTGTGTATGTCGATGGTGCCTTGTCACTGACTCTCAAGGGCGACGCTATCGTGCCCGACTTCTTGCGCATCCTCGAGGATTACGTAGCGCGAACGTATCCCGCGGCAGAACCCATTACTTCTCCTGCGGAAAGCGCTCCAGTTCCTCGATAACGCCGCCGAGCTCCGACATGATCGGAGCATTAAACCCGGCGCCTTGCAGCTTGTCATGGATTCCCCGATACCAGCGCAAGACGTGATCGCGACCGTTCATCTGTCGCTCCCACACCATTTCGGGAAACTCCGTCCTTCGTAGGTCCGCGAGCAGTGACGCGCACAAGTGCAGCTTGTCCGCCGCGCAAACCCACTGCGATTCCGCGCCCGCCCGGCCAATTCGGTCGATTAGGTCCTGTTTTCTTTCTTCCTGTGACATTTCAACGCCGTCATCATCTTCGCGTCGTTCTACGACGGCCATCACCGTTGCAACAACCTGTGAGCTGAACTTCTCGCCCATTCTCTCTTCTATCTTCGCGACGCTGAAGCCATCCGCCACGTAGTCAGCGATAACGTTGTGAAGAATGCCCGCCGTCACAGAGTCATCATCCTGGCCGTAGCGGGTGAGAATGATTGCAACATTCGCGGGATGTGTGGCATAGGGGAATCGCGTACCACGACGAACCTGCTGATCGTGATGCTTCGCCGCGAACGCGAGCGCGTGATTGATCCTGTCCGAGTAGCCGCTTTTCATCATCTCGCCATTGTGCGTTCCTGCCGCGCTTGAACTCACATCTTTCCGCAAAGATAGTGGTAATCGAAGCGACAATGGTTCACTGTTTACCGAAGCAAAAAGGGGCGGGCACCACTGCGCCCGCCCCTTCATTCTGTTGAACTACGACAGCACCACAAGCCGCCACTACTGAACGGTGACTGTTCCCTTCATGTTGAAGGCAAGATGGAGCGGGCAGTCAACGACGTACTTGCCAGGCTTCACACCGGCGAAGGACACGACATAGGACTCGTTCTGCATCAGCGCCCCGCTTTGTAGTGGCAAGAACTGGTTTGGCATGTTCGCCAGGAGTTGCGCCTTTACATCAGCCGGAAGGCCCGTTTCGGGAAAGCGTACGTTGTGCGGGAAGCCGGCTACGCTTATGAACTTGATTCCACCTCCCGCCTTGACTGTTATATCAGCGGGTTCAAACGAGAACGCCGTTCCTGCACCGGTCATCCTGACGGTGACAGTGTCTCCGGTGATCGGCATTGCCGTAGCCGGTCCAGATGGTACTGCTGCTGCTGGGCTGTCAGCCGGTTTCGGCTTGTCGCCGCCGGCGCAAGCATTGAGTACGACCGCGCTCATTAGGAGCACAAGTCCAGTATACCGCATGATATCGGGCCTCCGTTTCAGGATCGAAACGCTTGGGGAGTAAGTCAACCGGCCGCGGGAGCCGCGGACCTCTTGTGAATATATTCACAATCCCGCCAATGTCCAACAGGCGGCATTGTAAGTCTCTCAGTCACACTGCAACTTGCGCGCGCAGACGTCCCCCTGACGAGTCAACTGCCACTCGGCGCCACCATGGCGACAGATGCGGAAAGTTGATCGCAGGGAGCCTCCACATTAGGTTGACCCATTATGCGATCAGCACGGCATCATCATGCGCACAGTCACCACGGCCTGACGGGTCGGGGCGAATTGCGCATATCCGGATGATTCCACTCCTCACATTCTGATCCTGCCTTTCCCCGCGGCCCGTCCCTACCGGACGGGCCTTTCTTTTTTTCACCCATGGTCACCCAACTCCTTCAATGCTGAAGATTGCCATTCCAAATAAAGGGCGCCTTGCCGACGACGCTCGCTCTCTGCTCGCCGATGCGGGTCTCGAGGTTCGCTCGCGCGGCGAGCGCGCGCTCATGGCTTCACTTGGCGGCGAGTTCGAAGCGATTTTCCTGCGCTCTCAGGACATTCCAGAATTTGTAGCCGATGGCGTGGCAGACGCTGGAATTACCGGATGGGACCTGGCGGTAGAATCCGGACGCAACCTCACTTCTCTCCTCGACCTGGAATTCGGGAGTTGCACCGTTGTACTCGCCGCCCGTGAGGAGAGTCGCTTTGGTTCACTCGAAGAAATTGTCGGCGCGCCTCGGGTTGCCACGAGTTTCCCCCGGATAACGCGGACCTTCTTTGAAAACGCAGGTCGCGAGGTTGAAATTGTGCCGGTGTCGGGGGCTACCGAAATTGCCCCACACCTCGGCATCGCCGAGCTGATTGTCGACATTACTTCTTCCGGCTCAACTCTCCGCATGAACGGCATGCGCAGGGTTGTGACAATACTCGAGTCCACCGCCAGGTTGATCACGAATGCGGACTTCCCCGGAAGGGAGGGCGACGGAAAGGCGCAGGCGCTCTCGGACCTGGTCACCGCTCTCACCTCCGTACTGCGCGCACGTGGGAAACGTTATCTCATGGCGAACGTCGCCCGCGATTCACTCGATCAGGTTCGGAAAATCCTGCCTGGCCTGAATGGCCCGACCGTTGTCGACATTCTTAACGGCGGCTCAATGGTGGCAGTGCACGCGGTTGTTCCAGTCAGCACGATCTACCGCACCATTGCTGATCTCAAGCAGCTTGGTGCCGAGGGGATTCTGGTTACAAGGATAGAGAGGCTGATGCCGTGAAGCGCGACACTTTCAGGGTTTTCTGTGCAGTGAGCGACGCGATCGCATCACCGGAATCGCGACAGGTGCTTCTTGAAAGGTCTACATCCGAAGACCCGAGGGTGCGCCAGCAAACCGCATCCATCGTCCACAGTGTTCGGCAGGATGGTGATGCCGCACTTCGCACGCTTGCGCAGAGATTCGACGATGTAATACTTGATTCTCTCGAGGTGCCGCGCGCCCGCGTGCAAGCATCTCTCGATGCTCTTTCTCCTGACCTGCGTTGTGCCATGGAGAGGTCAGCAGCCAACATTGCCCGCGTGCACGCCGCCGTCACGCACACCGTGCAGGAGGTCGAGACCGAACCGGGCATCAGGGTAGGGCGTCGCGCCGATCCGCTTGAACGCGTCGGGATCTACGCACCGGGTGGGCGCGCTTCGTATCCGTCGAGCGTTTTGATGGGCGCCATTCCAGCCCGCTGTGCCCGCGTGCCGGAAATCATTCTCTGCTCACCACCAGGGCGAGATGGCCTGCCGGCGGCGACGGTCCTCGCGGCCGCCGCGCTGGGAGGTGTTCACAGAGTTTTCTCCCTGGGTGGCGCCGGCGCGATCGCGGCTATGGCTCTCGGAACTCAATCTGTGCCCCGGGTTCAGAAAATTGTGGGACCCGGAAATGCGTACGTCGCGGAGGCGAAGCTGCAGCTCTCGGGTTACGTGTCATTCGATTCACCAGCGGGACCCAGTGAGTTGCTGGTGATAGCCGATGAGAACGCAAACGACGCCGTGATCGCGCGCGAAATGCTTGCGCAGGCCGAGCACGACCCCCTGGCGGCAGTGGTGACCATATGCGCAAGTCGTGGCTTCGCCGAACAACTGCTCGCCGAAATCGAAAGGTTGCTGCCATCGCAGCCTCGACGCGACATCATGACTGCGGCGCTGGGAAATCGCGGAGCGATATTGTGGTACGACTCAGTTGATGACGCAATCCTCTTCGCCAATACCTATGCACCAGAGCATTTGCTGATCGCCGCTGCAGACGGCAATTCGATTTGCGCTCGTATCCGCAACGCGGGCACCATCTTCATCGGGGAACACAGCTCCGTGGCATTCGGAGACTACATGACCGGCGCCAACCATGTATTGCCGACGGGATCCCTCGCACGCAGCTATTCGGGATTGTCGACAAACGATTTCGTGCGGTGGACCACCTACCAGGAGGTTTCTCCCAGTGCCGCCAGGTCGCTTGCAATCGATGTATCCGTGTTCGCGACTGCGGAGAACCTCCCAGCGCACGCGGCGGCAGCTCTGGCTTGGAGAAAAGCGCAATGACCAAGGGACAGCCATCCGCTGACGCACCTGCAACGCTGGACATGGCGCGTGCGGCGTACAGGGACATTTCTTTGTACGCACCCGATCGCGCGCCATGCCGCGTGGACCTGAGCGACAACACAAACCTTTTTGGCGTTCCTCCCACCGCCCTCGCTGTGATTCGAGGCGCCGCGGACAGTCGTGTTACTCGTTATCCATCGCTCTATTCCGGTGGCCTCAAACAAGCGATTGCGAACTACCTCGGCGTTGAGCCCGCGAACGTCGTCACCGGCTGCGGTTCCGACGACGTGCTTGATTCCGCAATTCGTGCATTTTGTGAACCTGGTGACAGCGTGGCAACGTCAGACCCGTCCTTCGCGATGATCCCACTCTTCGCACAGATGAACGGACTCGAAACAAGGCTGATCCCACTCACACAAAACTTTGATATCGACCCAGCGCTTTTGATCGCCGCCGATGCGAGTGTCACCTACATGTGCTCGCCCAACAATCCGACGGGGAACAACGCGTCGCGCGCCGCCCTTGAGCGTGTTCTTGAGAGCAGTCGCGGAGTGGTGATTCTTGACGAGGCATATGCCGAGTTTGCGTCTCAGAGCTTTGTGCTCCGCGCACCGCGCTCATCTCGATTGCTGGTGGTGCGCACGATGTCCAAGGCTTTTGGACTGGCGGGGCTGCGAATTGGTTACGCGGTCGGATCGACTGAGCTCATTGCGGAAGTAGAGAAGTCGCGCGGCCCGTACAAGGTGAACGCCCTGGCTGAAGAGGCTGCAACAGCGGCTCTCTCTTCGGATGGAAGCTGGGTTCGCGAAAAGGTTGCGGAGGTTATTACCAACCGTGATCGTTTCAGAGACGCGCTGGTTGGACTGGGGCTCGCTCCTCTCCATAGCGATGCCAACTTCGTTCTTGTCGGAGTGCCGGACGCCACTGCCGTCAGCGCCCATATGCGCGCAAAGGGCGTTGCAGTGCGGCCATTCGTGAAGCTCCCTCACTTAGGCGACGCGCTCCGCATATCGATTGGGCCCTGGTCCATGATGAGCGAGGCGTTGTTCGCTCTGGAGGGATCCCTGAGTTGAACGCCGTCATCTTCGACTACCGCGCTGGGAATCTGCACTCACTGGCGAAGGCGATCGCGCGAACTGGTGTGTCAGTTTCGTTCGAGTCCGATCCCGTCCGCGCGGTGGCCGCCGATTTTCTTATCCTTCCCGGTGTGGGCGCATTCGGTTCCGCGGCGGCGCGACTTGCGCCGGGACGTTCGGCGATGCGCGCAGCGATTGACGCCGGTCTCCCATGTCTCGGAATCTGCCTCGGCATGCAGCTTCTCTTCGACAATAGCGAGGAAGGTGCGGGCGTCGGTCTCGGAGTTTTTGCAGGGAGCGTAACCCGTTTGCAGTCGGACAGAGTTCCACAGATCGGGTGGAATCAGCTGGAGAAAGCGTCTGAACCGCTCGCGATAGGAGCCCAGCTTAAAACCGCCTACTTCGCAAACGGGTTCGTTTGTCGCCCCGAAGACAAAGGTGTGGTCACGGCGTGGTCCGAACACGAAGGCGATGTTTTCCCGGCGATTGTTCGCAGGGGCAACGTTGTCGGAACGCAGTTCCATCCCGAAAAAAGTTCAGAGCCAGGGTTGCGATTCATTGAGAGGTTCATTCTGGAATGCGCACGATGATCGTGATTCCCGCTATCGATCTCCGGGAGGGCGCATGCGTGCAGCTTGTGGGTGGCTCCTACGAGGCTGAGCGCGTGCGCCTCGACAATCCGGTTGATGTCGCTCGCAACTGGGCACAGGCTGGGTTTCGCCGGTTGCATCTGGTCGATCTCGACGCAGCTACTGAGCGTGGCACAAATGAATCCACCATTCGCGATATCCTGGCCGAGCAGCTCTTCCCCGTGCAGGTGGGTGGTGGAGTTCGCAGCAATGAAGTGATCGAGCGACTGCTCGCCGATGGCGCAAACTGGGTGGTTGCTGGCACGCGAGCGCTGGAGGATCCGCACTGGCTTGAGGAGGCGGTACACACATTCCCCGGCCGCATTATCGTGGCTGTTGATGTTCGTGACCGGCGCGTTGTTACGCGGGGATGGGTGCGAGCTCTGAATCGCGAAGTAGTCGACGTTGTCGAAGAGTTGAACACGCTGGACCTTGGCGGCATCATGGTCACTGCAGTACACCTCGAAGGACAGATGCGCGGAACAGATCTTCCTCTCATGGAAGATTTTGCGGACGCATCTGAACTGCCCGTCTTCGCCGCCGGGGGCATCTCCGGCATTGTCGACCTTCATGCGCTCGAGGAGCGTGGAATTGCCGGCGCGATCATTGGCATGGCTCTTTATACAGGCGCACTTGACCCACGGGTCGTCGCCGGAGAATTCATTGAATGACTATCGTCAAAAGAGAAACAGCAGAAACGCAGATAACGGTTGATCTGCGGCGGGACGGCACTGCGTCGGAGATCGCGACGGGTGTGCAATTCCTCGATCACATGCTTACAACCCTTTCCCGTTATTCCGGGGTCAGCATGAGCATCGCCGCCACCGGCGATATGAAGCACCATATCATCGAGGACGTCGCAATCACTCTGGGCACAGCCATTTCGCGCTTCTCTCCTGCGGCGGCAGCGCGATACGGTGCGAGAACAATTCCGATGGATGACGCCGTCGTCAATGTCGTACTTGATACCGGGGGCCGCGCTTTCTATCGTGGTCCCCTTCCCAGTTCACTCTACGACCATTTCATGCGGTCACTCGCCGAGAATGCGAAAATGACCTTGCATATCCGTGTTGTTCGCGGATTTGATCGGCATCACATCGTCGAGGCCGGGTTCAAGGCGCTGGGGTTGGCGCTGCGTGATGCGCTCCTTGAATCGGGCGATAGCGTGTTCAGCACCAAGGGTGCGATATCGACGGAATCCAGGTAGTGCTCTCGCGTCGTGTGATTGTTTGCCTGGACGTGGCCGGCGGCCGTGTGGTGAAGGGGATCCAGTTCACTTCCCTGCGGGATGTGGGCGACCCGGTGGAGCTTGCCGCTTTCTACGAGAAGGAAGGCGCGGACGAGGTGGTATTCCTCGACATCGCTGCCAGCGTGGAGGCACGTGAGACGACCCTCGACCTGGCTCGCAGAACCGCGGAGCGTTTGTTCATCCCCCTCACCATCGGTGGCGGAGTTCGCACCGTTGAAGAGATGGCGAACGTGCTTCGCGCAGGTGCGGATAAGGTGAGCGTCAACAGTGCCGCGGTTCAGAGACCTGAACTCCTGACCGAGGCGGCCGCGGAGTTTGGAGCGCAGTGCGTCGTGATCAGCATCGATGCGAGATACGAACCGGATGGGTCGTGGCGTGTTTACACGCATGGTGGACGGACGAGAACCGAATTGGATGCGCTGAGCTGGGCTCGCGAGGCAGCACGCCGCGGCGCCGGCGAGATCCTGCTCACCAGCATCGATCGCGATGGCTCCCGGTCCGGCTACGATCTGGAATTGACGCGTAAGGTCGCAGCCTCCGTCGCTGTTCCAGTAATCGCTTCAGGTGGAGCTGGATCGGTCGTCGACATTATTCAGGCACTCGGCGATGGGCGCGCGGATGCTGCACTCGTGGCCGGCATCCTGCACGATGGCGTTACAACCATCGCCGCAATCAAGAGCGCTCTCGCTGCAGCCGGTCTCCCGGTGAGGCACGCAGCATGACAGATGATCGCGCAACACTATTGCAAGCCGTTTCGGAACTCGCGGCGCTTGCAGCTGCGGTAGCACTGCAGCATTTTCGTCCGGGAATCAGCGTCGAGACAAAGGGCGATGGCAGTCCCGTAACTCTTGCCGATCGCAGCGCGGAGCGAGCCGCGCGTGAGTGGCTCGCGAAGAATTTTCCGGACGACGCCGTGCTCGGCGAGGAGTTCGGCGAAGAGCGCCGCGGATCGCGCAGGCGCTGGCTTATCGATCCCATAGACGGTACCAAAAGTTTTGTACGGCACGTTCCGCTCTGGGGAACGTTGATAGCGGTTGAGGAAGAGGGCAAAGTGCTTGCGGGAGCCGCCTGCTATCCAGCCGTTGATGAACTCATTGCGGCTGCAATCGGTCAGGGGTGCTGGCACAACGGATCCGCCTGCAGCGTGTCGCAAGTGTCTTCGCTCTCCGCCGCGACGGTGCTGACCACCAGTGCTCGTTTCAGGTCAAGTGAACGCCGGCGCGCTGCGTGGGCGGAACTTGAAAGCAATGCATACATCGCGCGCACATGGGGTGATTGCTACGGTTATCTGCTGGTTGCTACCGGTCGAGCCGAGGCAATGTTTGACGATGCTGCCAACGCATGGGACGTCGCCTGCTTTCAGCCGATAATCGAAGAAGCAGGAGGAGTGCTCACCGACTTCCGGGGAGAGCGAACACCGTTTGGCGGCAGCGTCATAGCAACAAACAGCGCGCTCGCAAACGACGTTCGCGCCATGATGAATGACAACTGACCGGGTACGGCAATGATCGATGTCAATTCGCTGAATTTCGACAAGGGTAATGGGCTGGTTACGGTCGTCACACAGGATCAACGGACGCACGCGGTGTTGATGATCGCACATGCCGATCGCGACGCCCTGAAGAAAACTATTGAAACCGGCGAGATGCATTATCACTCTCGCGCACGCGGTTTGTGGCACAAGGGCGCGACATCTGGAAACACGCAACGAGTGGTGTCGCTCACACCGGATTGCGATGGCGACGCGGTGCTGGCGATAGTTGCACCGCGAGGACCGGCATGCCACACCGGTGCATACTCCTGTTTCGGAGAAGAGCCGGCGCCGGGAGACACGCTTGCCATCCTCGATCGCACTATCGCAGCACGAGCAGCATCGCTTGCCGCGTCGGGTGCCAGCCCAGCACCAAACGCACCCGGCTCAACTACTCCGAGCTATACAAAACGATTGCTTGCTGATCGTAATCTTCGACTGAAAAAGATTGGCGAGGAATCGGCAGAGCTCATTGCGGCTTGTGCCGATGCCGATTCGGATCGTGCCGTTGGCGAGGCAGCTGACCTGCTGTATCACATGGCCGTGGCGTTGCATGCTGTGGGTGCATCGCTGGACGATGTACTTAACACGCTTGCCGCACGCGGCTCGAGATAACTGTTTGGTCAGAACCGGTTGAGAACGCTCCGCGAAACCTTGGTGGTGTCTCCGACATAAGCAAAACGGAAATCGCGCATGTACTTTCTGGCCACTTCTCTCACGTCCCCGGGCCGCACTGCTCGCAGGTCGTCCACGAAAGTTTGGGCTCTTCGGAAGTCGCCTGAGTAGAGCTGCGCTCTGGCGAGAAAACTGGCCTGCGCCGCATTCGTCTCGTTGCGCAGGAAGTATTCAGTCAAAAACTGCAGAACAAGTTTGGACAATCCCTGGCGATCAATTTCTCCCGTCTGCAATCCATTGAGCTCCTCGCGGATCAGTGAGAGCGTCATGTCTGGCGAGACAGTGGTGACGTAGATCCCGCCATTCGCCAGCGCTCGCTCCACAAATGGAGCATCCACCGCGTAGGTCAGGTTCCTTCGGGATCGTATCTCGGAAAAGAGCTGTCCCGACAGCACCGCGGACGCAACCCTGAGTGCAGCGTAATCCTTGCTGTCGGCGGGCGGGCCGTGGAAGTAGCCGAGTATATAGTTCGTCGGCAATTGTCTGTGAACAAAAACGACTGCTTTGTCGATCGTCTTTGCCGGCTCGGGCAGGCTCCAGCGATACGTTCCGGCAGGAAGGGATGCCAGTGATCCTCTGATGAGTTGTTCCACCTTGGCGCGCTCAACATTGCCAACAACCACAAGCAGCAAACGTGATTTTACCAGCTGTGTCTGTTGATACGCAACAATCTGCGCTCTTGTAATTCGCGACAACGAGTACTCGGTTCCGCCCGGAGAAAGCGCATACGGATGACCGGCAAATGCCGCGCTGTCAGCCAGGTACTCGAGCAATGCGTCAGGATCATCGCGGCGCTGGCGAGCGCCACTCATGAACTGTGCTCTGACCAACTCCACCGCGCTCGAGTCGATTCGCGGATTCATCAGACGGTCCGCAAAAATTGCCCAAGTGGAGTCGAAAGTTGTGCTGGTGGCCCGAATGCCAAACACGCTCCAATCTGCGTCGGCACCAACTTCGATCGACGTCCCCAGGCGCGCGAGTCGCCTCTGCAGCGCCTCACGCGATGCGGTCCTGGTCCCGTACGCCGACACCTGCAGCAGCATCGCTTCCGTTCCCGCCGTTTCGTTTGTGTGCTGCCGGTTGCCGCCAAGCAGGTACAGGTTGGCCGCGACAACGTTATTCGCTGTTTGTCGGCGATGGATGACCTGGATGCCGCCAACATCGTAGCTGGTTGTGCTGTCAGATCGCGCCACTTGCAACGTCATGCCGTCATTCACGAAGGCAGGAGTCGTTGCCGCGACGACGGTGCAGAGCAAAAGACTGGTTAGTGCCCCTGTCGTTCCAGTTCGGTGACGCATGAATCGTCTGCTCATCGTTCGCTCCTCCACGTGAGCAGTTCCTGCTCAGTGAGGTTGAGAGCCCTTCGCGATTCAGGCGAGAGGAGAATGCCGGTGACACGCGGCCGCCCCACGATGTAAGTACTCGTATAACGACGGAGATCCGCGGCCGTTTGTCGAGCCATGTCCTCAACGTATCCCATGAAGTATTCCAGGTTCGCTACGCTCCACCAGAATCCAATTGTCTGCGCCAGATCCGAAGCGCGCTCAAGACCAAATGCCGAGGTAACCGCGCGTTGTGCCTTGACCGCTTCCATTTCATCGCGCGTGTAGTACGTGGTGTCCGCAAAGCGGGCGATCTCTTCATCCAGGGCCCTGAGCGCCTCACGCAGTTTTGCACGCGTTGTTTCGCCAGCAATGGTGATGGGACCAACGTTGTTGAGCGTGTAGTAGTTGATTGAAACTGATTGAAAGAGGCCACCGTCGATCAGCCGGGAATGAAATCGCGAGCCCGGATTGTTGATAATGTCGGAAAACACATCAGCGGCGAATGTTGCGTTGGGATCGGCTCCCACGCTCGGGCCCTGCCATTGCATGTAAACAAGTATGACGTCGCTAACGGGCTCTTCGATGATGACGGCTTCGTTGCCGGCCAGCGGAGCCATCTTCGGAATTGGGTCCGCCACAAACGGATCCGGCCCGCGCATCCAGCTCCCCAGGTGTTTCTCCGCGAGCGCGAACACCTCCACAGGGTTCACATCTCCGGTCACGATCAGAGCCGTGTTGTTGGGGTGATAGTAGCGCATTTGAATCACCCGCATCTTTTCCGGCGTTGTGGTAAGAATTACCTGCCGCTCGCCGATGGTGTTTTTGCGACTGACATTCCCCTTCCACATCCGTTCGTCGACCTTCTGCGTCAGGCGAAAGAAGGGGTTTGACTCCTGGCGATCATACTCGCCGATTACCACTTGTCGTTCGCGCTCCAATTCATCGCGGCGGAAGTTGGGGTAGCGAATTGCCGCGGCCATGAGATCCAGTCCCTGATCCACGCTCGTCGCCGGCAGGGTCATGTAATAGTTCACCCTTTCCTCGGCCGTGGTGCCGTTGAAAATCGCGCCGAGGTCGGTGGCGCGGCGAATGAACTCATCGGGATCGGGGAAATAGCGGTTGGACTTGAAGAACATGTGCTCGTACATGTGCGCCAGGCCGGCGAATTCGGGACTCTGGGTAAACGAACCGTTTTTCACATCGAATTCTATGGTTGCCAGCGGCACGGCGGAGTTCACGAGAACAATCACTTCGAGCCCGTTCGGCAAAACGCGGCGATGCAGAACCTTTTCCAGATCTGCCCGCTGTGCCAACGCGGAGCTGGCTGCGCACAGGACGAGCGCGAGCCCGAATAGAATGGCGCGCAGGATGGCGACCGCCTTTCTGTGTGTCATGTTGTACGTCATGTGATCGATAGTAAAATGAAGGATACCCGCCCGGCACCGCGGTCCCGGGTAGCCGGTCCTGCTTTCTGCATCATACAAGATTGCGCCCTCGAATGCTGGCGCGCCACGGCAACCGGCATTTCCTTTCTGATCTGTGCCAACTCAAACGAATCTTCACCAGCTCCTTGACAGAGACCGGCTGAGTGAAGCTGCGCCCCTTGCGCCGCTGACCACTTTTCACGTGGGCGGCCCAGCCGACTACCTGTACGAGGCTGCGTCGGCGGATGACCTGGCGCGAGCAGTCCTTGCAGCACGTGAGTGCTCGATTCCATGGTTCGTACTTGGACTTGGCGCCAACATTCTTGTCGGCGACCGTGGGTTTCGCGGACTGGTTATCAGAAACCGTGCCGGCGCCCATTCTCTATCCTCAGACGGAGTCCTCAGATCGGAGACCGGAGCCATCGTCGGAGATCTCATACACCTCACGGTCTCGCAAGGATGGTCAGGACTCGAGCATTACATAGGAATTCCCAGCACGGTTGGTGGAGCCATCTGGCAAAACCTCCATTTTCTGTCGCCAGCTCCTGAGCGAAAGCGAACCATGTTCATCGAAGAGGTCTTCGAGAGCGCAGAACTGCTCACGGAGCCTGGTGCGCGGGTCATGGTTGACCGCAAGCAAATGCAGTTCGGCTACGACACCAGCATTCTTCACGTGCGCAGAGACATCGCGCTGTCGGCAACGTTCCAGCTTCAACATGGCGACATAGATGCGATGCAGCGCGTGATGCAGGAGAATCTCAGTTGGCGCGGCAGCCGGCATCCCTGGCTCGAGCATCATCCCAGCGCCGGTTCGATCTTCAAGAAAATCGAAGGTGTGGGCGCTGGTCGCTTGGTCGATCAGTGTGGACTGAAGGGGTATTCCATCGGTGACGCTCAGATATCCCACATGCACGCCAATATTATCATCAATCGAGGACACGCCACCGCGCGGGACATTCGATCCCTGATCGCGCACGCACAGGACCAGGTGAAGAAAAAGTTCGCGCTGGAACTCGAGCCGGAAATCATGTTCGTCGGCGAGTTCTAGCAGTGCTGCTTCCCTTCACTCTTCCAGCCAGTTCACCCACTCGCTCTCTGCCAGGCCCACGCTGAGCCGGTTGCCACTTCTCACAAGCGGGACCCGCAGCAACAGCGGCTCATCGGCCAGTTTCGCCAGCCAGCGTTCGTCGGAGAGATTTGCGAATACCAAGCCCAGCTCCTTGAAGTGCCGGGAGTCCCGATCTACGATAGCGTTCACGCCGAACTTCTGTGCGAATCGTCGCAATTCACCCAGCGATGCAGCCTTTTCGGTGAGATCCACGAAATGAGTTCGAATGCGTCTTTCGGAGAAAAATCGCAGCGCTTTCCGCGTGTCCGCGCTTTTCTTCACGCCAAATATCTGAACTTCCCGCGTATCCATATGGTCGCTTGTTCGTGCCGCACGTTCGCTGAGCCGTACCGCGCGCGCTTGCCGCGTCGCGGTTAGTACGGCCAAAGATGTACAGAGACGCTTCTCCGGAACACTCATATGCGCCGGCATGGTGGGTACCAGGCGCGCACCTGAAAACGATGTGGGGCAGAATACTCCGTCGTACGCCGCACGTTGAAACCGTTCCGCTTACCTGGGACACGCCGGATGGCGACTTTCTGGAGCTCAGGCGCATTCCCAGCGAACCTGGTCGTCCGCGCCTCGTGATTCTGCACGGCCTCGAAGGATCGCCCCGCTCACATTATGCAAAGGCGCTCTTGTTCGAGGCGCGGCAACGAGAATGGGGCGCGGATCTCCTGGTGTTTCGTTCCTGTGGCTCCACGATGAACAGAGCACGTCGCTTTTATCATTCCGGTGAAACAGGCGATCTCGATTTTGTTGTGCGTCGCCTGCTCGATGAGTTTCCCGAAGCGCCGTTACTGCTCGCCGGCGTTTCACTGGGCGGCAATGTGCTGCTCAAGTGGCTCGGCGAAAACGGCAGCGCCCTTTCCGAGCGTGTTCGTGGTGCGGCGGTGATTTCTGTCCCCTACGACCTGGCGCGCTCGTCGCGCCATATTCACCGTGGATTCTCGCGTCTGTACGAGCGTGTTTTTCTTGCAAGCTTGCTCAGGAAGGCGGCGGGTATTCGTGAGCGGTTTCCTGATCTCCTGCAAGGAGTCGATTTGCAAAGCATCTCCACGTTGTGGGAATTTGACGACCTTGTAACCGCACCCATCCACGGATTCAAAGACGCGCGTGACTACTACGGCCGATCCAGTTCCATCGATTGGATTGATAAGATCCGGATCCCCACCTTGCTTCTTGGCGCGATAGACGATCCTTTTCTTCCAGCAGAAGTTCTCATTGATGTGCAGCGCATTGCCAGAAGCAATGTGTTTCTCGAATCAGAATTCCTGCAGCGCGGTGGACACGTGGGCTTCATCAGCGGGCGAAATCCGTTCAGGCCCCGCTACTACGCAGAAGCAAGAGCATGCGAGTTTTTGCAGGAACGTTGCACCTAGATTGCAGCGGAAAAAGTCGCAGATTACTGGATGACTCGACGATCGAAATGGCGCTATGCGCCACAGGAGGCTGAAGCGTGACCCTGTCGCACCTGTTCGCACTTTCTTTCATAGCAGGAACAGTGCTTGGTGTATTTGTCATGCTTATAGGTGTAGTGCGGTTGCCGGCTGGCTCAACTTCGGAGATTCCTCTCGGGACCGGACCTTTTGTTTCTCGCGACAGATTAATGGCAGCAGCAAGCAAGTTGTCGGCACGTTATCATCTGCCGGTACTCGCTGCTTTCACATTTTGTTTCGGTCTGCTCGGTTATGCTCTCTCCCGTCTCACTCAACTCGGGGCGGTCGCGTTGTTGGCGATCGCTGGTGTGGCGGGAGGGGGCCTGGCCGTGTCGGCAGCAACTCTTGTGGCGAAGTGGGCGCTCCCGGCCGCACGCAAGGATATCCCGGACGAACGCTATCTCCTGCAGGGGCACTTCGCACAAGTTGTGCAAACAGTAACTGTGGAGCGGCCGGGGCTGGTCTCGCTGGAGATCAACGGCGTGCGACATACGGCGCCCGCGGTCAGCCTTCTGGGTGATGCCATCGCGGCTGGCACAGAGGTTGTTATCGAGCGAATTGAGAACGAGGTTGCTGTCGTGGAGCCTTGGGCAACGGTGGAGCGACGTATCTAGAACGTCACGCGAGACCGCTGGGTACAGAACGACCAGAGAGGCACGATGTCGGATGCACTGATTTTTTCGCTGGTGTTCGGAGGTCTGATTGTCCTCAGAATCGTTGCCGCCACGATCGTTTTCACCTGGATACTACCGCGGGGCGACCGTTGTCCGAACTGCGATGCCATTACGCTTCGAATGGAGAACGGCGTGTGGGGTCGCTTGCTTCCCTGGCTTCGCAAGAGCTGGTGCATGCAGTGCGAGTGGGAAGGCATGCTTCGTGTGGTTCGCGTTCAGGAACGGCCCGACATTGCGAATAGTCTGACCCAGTCAGGCCAGTTTCCGCTGAGCTCGAAAAAGTCGTCGAAGTAGACCAGTCCCAGCGACTCGAGCTCCCCAACGAATTCACCCATCCATCCATAAGGTGGGAGCGGTCCGATCGCAATCAGATCACCCTCGATCCGAAATTCGTCGGCCGTGAGGTTAAGCCTGATGTCAACCTTTTCTCGCGTGAGGCCGGCTCGGTCGAAGGAGTCCTTGCGAATCAGGAGCGTCGCGTCGCTCGCTGCAATTTCAAGTGGCATGATGCGGTTCCATATTCGGTAGTTTTATTCGCATGTCCGGCGGCAAGCATCCTATCTTAGTGTGTGCACTTCACGTCCACCATGACTATCCTGGCACCGCTGCATTCATGTCTCTGTTCACTTCAGCTGTTTGATTGATTGATATGCAAGCGCGTGATTCCTCTTTCGAGGGTGAGTTCGACGTCATCGTCGTGGGAGCGGGCCACGCGGGAACTGAGGCTGCTGTAGCTGCGGCAAGGCTGGGGTGCAGGGTTGCTCTCGTCACAAGCGCCCTGGAGACAATCGGCCAGATGTCGTGCAACCCGGCCATTGGTGGCGTGGCCAAGGGGACTGTCGTGCGCGAGGTGGATGCACTCGGTGGAATTATGGCGCGCGCCACCGATCTCGCGAGTATCCAGTTCCGGATGCTGAATCGGAGCAAGGGCGCTGCTGTATGGGCTCCACGTTCGCAGTGTGACAGAGGGATGTACCGCCGTGCCGTGCGCACCCTCCTCGACAGCCATCAAAAGCTGCAGTGCATCCAGGGAACGGTCATTGAACTTCTGATCGACCAGACGGCGGGATCGGTTTACGGAATTCGTACGCTTGAAGGTCGCACGTTCAGGGCAGAAGCCGTCGTCATTACCACAGGCACTTTCCTCCGCGGACGCATTCATATAGGCACCGACACCAATATGGCCGGCGGGCGGGCGGGCGAGGCATCAACAACGCACCTCGCCAGGCAGCTGGAGGATTTCGGGCTGCAGGTGGAACGGTTCAAGACGGGTACCCCGCCGCGGATAGACGGAAGGACGATAGATCGTGACAAGCTGGAACGACAGGATTCCGAGGTTGAACAGTTCGACTACTCCTGGTCGCGTTTCTGGCCGACCGCCCGAGTGCACGAAGGACGTTCAAGACATCCGGATCAGCTTCCCTGCTGGATTGCCTTTCTCGAGGAGCGTGGCAAGCAGATTATTGCCGAGAATATTGCGAAGTCCGCGATGTATGGAGGCGCGATCAGCTCGCGAGGTCCGCGGTACTGCCCTTCGGTTGAAGACAAGATTGTGCGTTTCCCCGAGGCGGAACGGCATCAGATTTTCCTTGAGCCCGAAGGTCATGATACCGCGGAGATGTATGTAAACGGGCTGTCCACTTCCCTTCCCGTCGAAGTTCAGCTCGCGATTCTCAGGTCAATTACCGGGCTCGATGACGTGCACATGACGCGAGCGGGTTACGCAATCGAATACGATTATTACCCGCCCACGCAGCTCGACGCATCGTTGCAGGTGAAAGCCCTCAAGCACTTGTTCTTCGCGGGACAGATCAACGGCACTACCGGATATGAAGAAGCTGCAGGACAAGGTGCGCTCGCCGGCCTCAACGCAGGATTGCTCGTATCCGGCCGGCCGTCACTGATTCTCGGCAGAGAGACGTCTTACATTGGCGTTCTCATAGACGATCTCGTTACGAAAGGTGTGGACGAACCTTATCGGTTGTTCACATCGCGCTCGGAGTTTCGGCTTACTGTCCGCCAGGACAATGCGCTGGCGCGGCTGTCACCATTCATGCTGCAGCTCGACGTGTACACGCCGGATGAGGAGCATCGGGTTGCAAGATTCCTGAATGATGTGAGCGGAGCGCGTTCCGCCGCGCAGTCGGTGAGCATAGATCCCGTGCAAGCCCGCCCAATTCTGGAGAGAGCCGCCAGTTCACCGATACCTCACTCAGTTCGAATCGAAGAACTTGCGCGCCGGCAGAATGTCCAACTCGCGGAGTTGTTTGAGGCCGCAAATGTAACTCAGCCTTTTGCGCACGACGCAGTAGTTACAGCGGAGCTCGAGATCAAGTACGCTGGGTATTTCGAGCGTGAGCGTATCGCTGCGGAGAGAATGCGCGACATGGGAAGCATCGCGCTTCCGGACGATCTTGACTACATATCGATGCAGTCACTGTCTATCGAGGCTCGTCAGAAGCTTGATCGGATCCGGCCGAGCAATCTTGCGCAGGCACGCAGCATACCAGGTGTAGGTCCGAATGATTTGCAGAATCTGGTGATTGAAGTCGAGAAGCGTCGACGAGTGGGATCGGTCTTGCGATCTCCGGAGTGACGCAGTCGGCATTCGAGTGTGCGAACAACAGCAATCGCTATCTGCGGTTTTCGTTGGTGGACTGCAGCACACTCTCATTTGTTGTTCACCGCTTTCGACAAACGCGTGCTCGTCGATCAAGTATCTATTAATACCGGGCATTGTTGTTTTTTTTCACGCGGAGGTGCGGTGGCCGCGGAGAACAACAGACTGGGGGAGATGGCGTCGAGAACAATTAGTAGCGTACTGCTACTAAAAGCGCCCGTATGAACAATTGTGGCCATCGTTACTGAATTGCGGGTGAGGAACTTGCTGGCTGGACTTAGAGCGATTTCGAGTGAGCGGCCCTGAGCACTCAAAATCGGGGCTTCGGAGTGGCCTGGCAAACTGGCGGTCGAGGTCGGTAAAGTAGGGAAGGGGATATTTGGGGATACTGCCTCTTAACTCATGAGGAGTTGTGCAGACGAAGTATGAAGCTTGGACCCAGAGCTGCTGTGGATGTGAGGGGTGCTTTTACTGGCCCGTCCACATGGGAGACTTGGCTGAGGAGTATAAAACAGATGAAGATGGGTAAATGTATCGATAAAGTCGGTATACTGCGTTGATAGTGTTGTGATAAGCCAGATGTTCACCGGATGCACCCGATTCGCACGTCGAGCTCGCCTCGGGCCGGATGTTCCACGTGAAACAAGTGCTGGCCTGGGCTCTCGCGCGTCATTATATTGCTTCCCCGAAAACCTCCTCCTTCCACACCCACCCCCACGGAATTGATGGGTCATATCATTGCAATCGCGAACCAAAAGGGTGGAGTCGGGAAAACCACCTCGGCTGTCAACCTGGCCGCAAGTCTGGCCGTGGCTGAACAACGCGTGCTTTTGGTCGATGCAGATCCGCAGGCTAATGCCACAAGCGGAATCGGAGTCGCTCGCGAGCAGATCCGGGAAAGCATCTATCGCGTCATCATGGGGGAGGCTCCCGCTCTTTCCGCCATCCTTCGGGAGGTCGGGTTCCGAAAGTTGGACGTCATGCCCGCCACAGGCGACCTGGTGGGCGCTGAGGTCGAGCTCGTCGATCGGCCAAATCGAGAGTATTCCATGAGGCAGGCTCTCGATCCGATCCGGACAAGCTACGATTATATCCTCATCGACTGCCCGCCATCGCTCGGCCTCATCACTCTCAACATGCTGGGGGCCGCAGATTCGCTGCTAATACCATTACAATGTGAGTATTACGCGCTCGAAGGCCTGTCCCAACTTCTCAACACAGTCCACATGGTGCAGCAGGGGGTCAACCCAAACCTCTCCATCGAGGGGGTTCTGCTCACCATGTACGACGCTCGACTGAACCTCTCAAGGCAGGTCGCCTCCGATGCCAGGGAGTACTTCGGGCGTACGGTCTACGACGCCGTTATTCCTCGAAATGTCAGACTGGCGGAAGCCCCCAGCTTCGGCAAACCAATCATTCTTTATGACCTGGTGTCAATCGGCGCTCAGGCCTACCTAGCAGTTGCTCAAGAGTTGATGGTTCGACATCAGCAAGTAGCCACGAAGGCCGGCTGATTCTACCCACCCTCGCCACTCCCGCCGAAAACCAGTACTACTCCATCCGGCAACAGCCACAGACCATAATGGATACCGACAATACCAGACGGTTGGGCAGGGGGCTCGAGGCGCTTATCAAGAACACTGCGCGACCCGCCTCGTCCCCGCCGGCTCCCGACGCATCGGGCCCGAAGGACGCCTTGCGGATTCCAATCGCAGCGATCAAACCAAACCCATTCCAACCCAGACGTGACTTCAAACCGGCCGACCTTAAGGACCTTGAGGACAGTCTCCGGACTACCGGGTTGCTCCAGCCGATTACCGTCCGCCTGGCATCCTCGGGAGTTGGTTTCGAACTCGCAGCAGGTGAACGAAGGCTCCGCGCGGCTAGCAACTTGGGCTGGACAGATATTCCGGCAACCGTTCGAGTTCTATCGGATCAGGATCTGCTCGCAGTCGCACTCGTGGAGAATCTTCAGCGAGCAGATCTCAACCCCATCGAAGAGGCGCAAGGCTACGCACGCCTACTTACTGAGTTTGGACTCACGCAGCAGTCGGTCGCCGAGCGGGTCGGAAAGGAGCGGTCAACTGTAGCTAACATGTTGCGAATACTGCAGTTACCTGCCGATATCCGCCTCATGGTTCAGAGCTCGTCCATTAGCCTGGGCCACGCCCGCGCCCTCCTAAGCCTTCCATCCGAAACCGAGCAGATGAGTTTGGCGAAGGAAATTGTAGCGAATGGGCTGTCGGTGCGCGAAACAGAGCGCCGCGTACGTGACCGAAAACCGACACCAAAATTGGTGTCCGGAAAACGGACAGCAGCCGCCGCTCCAGCTACTGACGCGCACATTCGAAACCTTGAGGATCAGCTCAGAAAACGGCTGCAGACCGATACTCGAATAAGTCTCACTGGGACGGAGAAGGGCAGTGTCGTCATCTCCTTCTACAGCGCTGATGACCTCGAACGGCTCCTCGACCTCATACTCGGCACGGAGCGAGAGCAGCACTAGAGACCGGCCGCGAATAACGCGCGCCTCAGAATCGCTGCTCCTTACCAATTTTCGCCGCCTCTTACGTCCGGGCGTGACATGTCACATCTTGCACGCCGGTGCGTGAGCATCTTTGCATCTCCGTCGTTGCTCGACAGCCGGTCGACTTTCTGGCTTTGCCTGACGAAATTGTGTGCTTGGTCGTCGAACAGGGCACGGAATAGACGTATAGTCCTCTCTCGAACGCATTTTGTTCTTCGGACGAATTGCGAGAGCGGTAATGCGTCCCATTTGACGTAATGCCGCAGTCGTGTTGGCACAATCGGCTTTTGCACTGGGCAGAACCGATGATTCTGCGAAGTGGATTCGCAAGGAGAAAGAGATGGCAATGTTCAACAAAGGTGCGTCTACTCAACTCGGCACTGACGAAGTGGCGCCACCACAACCCACTGTCACATCGCAACCGTCGCCCGCTCCCGTGGCTGGCAACGAGTCAGCTGTTTCGACCATCGCACATGATATGAAAATCGTGGGTGACGTCAGCTGTAGTGGGGTCATCCGAATCGAAGGCCACGTGGAAGGCTCCGTAAAGGGGGCACGCCAGGTGCTTGTCGGGCGACAGGGAATGGTAAAGGGAGATGTGAGTGCACGTGAAGCAATCATCGGTGGCAAGATCGAGGGCTCCGTTACAGCGTCCGAAAGGGTGGAAGTGCAGGGCACTGCGCTGATTAACGGTGATCTGTTTGCCAAGTCGATGCTCGTTCAGGAAGGTGGACGGATTAACGGCGCGATTAGGATGGAAGAGAACAGCGGCCAGCGGACCCGCGAATCCCATTCGCCTGCGCAAACAGGACCGGTAGCGGTAGTGAGGTAGCAAGCCGTCACCAATTTGGTGGTTATTCAGGTCCCCGGGTACGATCTGCACAAGTTTTCCACACAGAGAGGGGCCTTTTCCACAATCGGCGCTGGATCGCGCACTTTACTGAGCGCTCCAGCGCCGCTGCGCTTTCCACACCAGACTTGTGCTGCCAATGGTTCCACTGAACGAAATCACGACCACTCTGAATGGTCTCTTGCGCATACGCGAGATCCCGGACTATCCGCAGGCTCACAACGGGCTTCAGTTTGAGAACAGTGGCAACATCCAGGCAGTTGCCGCGGCAGTTGATCTTTCGCTGCGAACGATCCGACTGGCACGAGCAGAAGGCGCCAACTTCCTTCTGGTACATCATGGATTGTTGTGGAATGGGGCGGAACCGATCGTCGGCGATAACTATCGCCGAATGCGCGCGCTATTGGAGCACGACATGGCTGTCTACTCTGCGCACATTCCACTCGACGTTCACCCCCAGTTTGGCAACAATGTGCTGTTGGCGCGGGAACTCGATCTTGTTCCTACCGGAAGTTTCGGCCAGTTCAAAAACATCCATGTTGGAGTCATGGGCGAGTCGGAAATACAGACCTACCGTCTTATCGAGCGCGTACGCGCATTTGCCGCGGAACACTCGAGCATCCTTCGAAACTCGGCAATTGATGACAATCGAATGACGAGGAAGTGGGCCATTTGCACTGGCGCCGGTGCATCAAACGACACGCTGCTCGAAGCGGTGGAGTCGGGCGTTGACACGCTGATAGTTGGTGAAGGTCCCCATCACACGGCTGTTCGCGCTTCAGATATGGGGCTGACGATAATTTACGCCGGACATTATGCAACCGAGACGCTGGGAGTTCGAGCACTTGCTGAGCACATCGGTCGCCAATTCGTGATGCCGTGGTCCTTCGTGAACTCTCCGACGGGGCTTTGAGCCTCACATTGTCTTGTTGCATTTGATGACCGATCTCACGCGATCGATGATCGAGTCATGAATTCAGCTTCCGTATCAGAACACTCAGCGCGTTGGCGCATTCTGGCTCTCCTCTCTGTTGCTGAACTCCTCGGAATGTCACTCTGGTTCGCGGGCAGCGCAGCAGCGCCGCAGTTGCAGGAGTTGTATGGGATCTCTGGCTCGGAGACTGCGTGGCTCACAACGATGGTGCAACTGGGGTTTGTCGCTGGAACGGCCGCGGCCGCGGTTTTCAATCTCGCGGATATTTTTTCTTCTCGAAGTTATTTCGCTATAGCTGCTGTAGTGGGCGCTGTTTGCAACGCAGCACTTCTGATAGCACCCGGGTTTGGCGTGGTGCTGCTGACGCGCTTCCTCGTGGGCTTCTCGCTCGCTGGTGTGTATCCACCAGCGATGAAGATGATCTCAACGTGGTTCGACAGCGACCGTGGGCTTGCAATTGGTACAATCGTCGGCGCGCTCACCGTTGGCAAAGCTGGTCCATATCTGGTTCACGCGATTGGAAGCGTTTCACTGCATGTGATCATCTTGAGCGCATCCGTTAGCGCATTGGCGGCCGCGCTGCTCGTTCTGATGACATATCGCGATGGCCCACACTCTTTCCCACGCCGCGCGTTCTCGTGGTCCCTTGCATCCCTCGTCCTCAAGCAGCGCGAGTGGCGCTTATCGACGCTTGGATATCTTGGTCACATGTGGGAGTTGTACGCCTTCTGGACCTGGATAACGGCGTTTTTTCTCGCCAGCATGTCCTTTCGCAGCGCTCAGGGATTGTCCGCGCCAGCTGGTGATATTGCGGAGCTTCTCGCATTTGGGGCGATTGCAGTTGGTGGCGTTGGCGCTGTGGCGGGCGGCTGGATCGCAGATCGTGTCGGACAGGAAAGGTTGGTCATGCTTGCGATGGCCTTCAGTGGAAGCTGCGCACTCCTCATTGGTTTCGCCTTTGGAGCCAGCCCGTGGCTGCTTACGTCACTCGCCTTTGTGTGGGGCGTGACGGTGGTCGCAGACAGTGCACAGTTCAGCACTCTCGTGACGCGCGCGGTTCCGCAGCATGCTGTAGGAACCGCGCTAACGCTGCAGACATCGCTGGGCTTTCTGTTGACCATCGCAACAATTCAGATGGTTCCGTTGCTCGTCACGCTGATCGGGTGGCAGTGGTCCTTCGCTGCTCTGAGTATTGGGCCGGCATTTGGCATCGCGGCTATCGCGCGACTGCTTCGTCATCGGATGCGAAGAGGCTCCGCCGCAGCTTCGACGTGAGTTGATGCAGGATGGTTACAGCTTAACCCGTTTGCGTGGCGCCGGGCACAAAGCGCCCAACAAGGTCCCAGTGCCAGGCATTCACGCGCACGCCTGTGCGTGGATCCTTCAGTGGTTTGAACTGCAACCGCGAAAGAGGCAAGCCAGTCGAGAGCCCGTATTTGATGAGAGCCTCGCGATCGGTGGAGACCAGGTGCGCCATCCTTGTGCCTTTCCACACGTGTCGATGCAACCAGAGGCCTCCGTCCATCGCGTGAATCATTCCGTCACGCCGCGCCTTGAATTCCTTTGGAACCAGGGTTGGTGGTTGCTGACCCGCGTGCCCGCCGTCCGACAACTTCAGCCTCCGCTTTTCGCCAGCACCCAGTCGTCGCCAACACCGATATCAACAACCAGCGGTACCGACAGCTGCGCGGCCTGCTCCATCTCTCGCTTGACCATCTCGCGTGCCACTTCCAGTTCCTGCGTGGGGACCTCGAATACCAGTTCGTCATGCACCTGAAGTAGCATGCGAACGGCGAGGTCACGACGCCGGATTTCGTGGTCGATCCTTATCATTGCGAGCTTGATGAGATCCGCAGCAGATCCCTGGATCGGTGAGTTCGCCGCGGTTCGCTCTCCGAACGCACGAATGTTGAAGTTCCTGTCGCGCAATTCAGGGATGTAGCGTCTGCGGCCAAACAGTGTCTCCACGTAGCCGTGCTCCCTGGCAAACGCGACACGCGAATCGAGGTATTCGCGGATTCCCTTGAACCGTTCAAAGTATGTGGTGATAAAAAGCTTCGCCTCCGAATAATCGATGCCGAGTTGTTGGGAGAGCGCACGAGGGCCCTGGCCATATATTGTCGCGAAGTTGATTGTCTTGGCGCGGCCTCGCATCTCGGATGTCACGTCACGTACATCGACGCCGAAAATGACTGATGCTGTCTGGCGGTGAATGTCGCCCCCCTGATTGAAAGCGGACACAAATGCGGCGTCGTCGGACAAGTGTGCCAGCACCCGAAGTTCGATTTGCGAGTAGTCCGCTGCGAGCAATTTCCATCCCCGGCGCGGGACGAATCCGCGTCTGATGTCCCGTCCCAGTTCCCGTCGAATGGGAATGTTCTGGAGATTGGGATCGCTCGAGGAGAGCCTGCCTGTGCTCGCAACGGTCTGGTTGAACGAGGTGTGCAGTCGTCCCGTGTCAGGATTTACCAGAGCTGGGAGAGCATCCAGATAGGTGTTCTCAAGTTTTGCGAGCTCGCGGTATTCGAGAATGAGCGCGGGAAGTTGCTCTCCCTGTTCCGCAAACTGCTGCAGCACACTCGCATCGGTTGACGGACCAGTGGCTGTTTTTTTGGTCACCGGCAGTCCCAGAGTTCCAAATAGTATTTCGCGCAATTGCTGACTGGAGTTGATATTGAACTCCTTTCCCGCAACTTCATAAATCTCTCGTGACACGCGCTCCAGTTCGCGCTGAAATCTTTCCTTGAGAGACCGGAACCATCCTAAGTTGATGGAGATTCCCGTCCATTCCATCTCGCACAACACGGAGATCAGTGGCAGCTCAATGTCGCGATACAGCGCAGTGAGATTATGCTCCTCCAGCTGCGGCTCGAAGAGGCGGCCGATTCGCAGTGTTCTGTCGACGCTCTCGCACGAATAATCACGCGCGGCATCAATGGGGCACAGGTCGAACGACAGCGCCTCCTTTCCCTTCCCAAGCAACTCGTCGATGCCCGTCATCCGGTGACCCAGGAATTCGAGTGCTAGCACGTCGAGGCTGTGCGCACGACGTCCCGGGTCCAGCAGGTAGCTGGCAATCATCGTGTCGACTGTCGCTCCGCGAAGCGTGACCCCGGCACGTCTCAGCGCGAGGATTGCGAACTTCACATTCTGCGCCACCTTCGCGACCGTTTTATCTTCGAGCAACTCTCTCAACGGTGCCATTTCATCGGATAGCAGCGGTGACAGGTTGACTCCCTTGCTTCTCCCCTCGTCAATCGCCCGCGCTGCTAAGCTGCGCGTGGCTGCCGCAGAGGTGCGCTTCGAAGTTGATGAGGCGCTCGTTCTTGCAACTGGTTCTCCTCCGAAATCGGCAAGTTCGGTTTGTGCGCTCAGTGCTTCACGATGAGTAAGAGGCAGATAGTATGCCTCACCAGGTGCGATGGAGATGGAGATGCCAACAAGTCGCGACCGCAACGGATCGTCTCGCCCTGTATTGCCACCGATGTTTACGGTTTCGGCCTTGATCGCAATCGTTCCCGCCCGGCGTGCTTTCACCACGAGTTCGTTCAGCGCGAACAGCTCGTCAACCGTGGTGTAGTGCAGTTCTTCGGAAGGCGCGGTCGCAGTGATTGTTTGCTCACTGGTCTCGACTGCACCAGCTGCTTCCTGACCGGAGCCGATGGAGCGCGCCAAGGCATGGAATTCCAGTTCAAGGTAGAGGTCACGCAGCCTGTGACTGTCCGGGTTTCGAACGCGCATCATCTCGAGATCCAGCGTTACCGCTAAATCGTCGCGAATTGTTACTAATTGCTTGGACAACCGCGCCTTGTCGGAATTGGCGAGCAGCGCTTCGCGCGGCCGCTTTTTCTGCAGCGCCGCGGCATGTGCAATGATCTCCTCCAGGTCTCCATACTGCTCTATGAGTTCTCTCGCTGTCTTTTCGCCGATTCCCGGCACACCGGGAATGTTGTCCGAGGTGTCGCCGATCAGCGCGAGATAGTCCGTCACGTGGCGCGGTGGAATGCCAAGCCGCTCCGCGGCATTTTCGACAGAGACCCAGTGCTCTTCAACCGCAGCGGGGCCGCCGCGTCCCGGGTTGAGAAGCCAAACGCCTTCTCGCACCAGCTGCTGAAAGTCCTTGTCGCCGGAAATGACGACAACGTTCATTTTTTTCTCCACCGCCTGGGTTGCCAGGGTCCCGATTACGTCATCCGCTTCGTATCCGGCAAGCGTAATGATTGGTATTCCGTATGCTGACAGAAGCTGCTTGACCCGTTCGATTCCGGTGTCGAAGTCCGCCTGCAGCTCATCAGAGAGTTTTTCCCGAGTCGCCTTATATGCAGGGTAGGTTTCATGACGAAAGGAAAGTCCCGAGTCGTGCACCCATCCCAGATACTCGGGGCGATGCTTCAGCATCATGCGCTGCAGAAAATTTGCTATTCCCCAGACCGCAGAAGTGTTTTCTCCTCTGCTCGTAGTCAGCGGGCGCGAAATAAGGGCGTAGAAGGCGCGATACACCAGCGCATATCCGTCGACGAGGAAAAGGCGGGGTCCTGCCGGTTCAATCATGCTTCAAAGTTGAGAACGACGACCGCGAAAGGCCATGATGCACGAACGCCCCCCGTATTCAAGGGGCGTTCGGACGAAAGCCAGGATCAGCGTTGTCTTCAGTGGCCTTGTCAGACCCTTGAGACATTCGCTGCGTGCAGTCCTTTGTCGCCTGCCTCAATTTCAAACTCTACTTCCTGGCCCTCGGCGAGCGTCTTGAACCCATCCATCGTAATTGCGGAAAAATGGACAAATACATCCTCACCGCCTTCCTGTTCAATGAATCCGTAACCCTTGGCATCATTGAACCACTTCACTTTCCCTCTCGCCATACGAACCGCCTCCGCGTGTAAACCTGCTTGCCACCTTCACAATTGACGCCCCGACGATACCTCGAAGCATCGGGCCTAAATAGGGGGCGGGTTGACCGTTTGTCAATGTGGGGGCCTAGCCTACGCGTTCACGCTCAGCGACAGCATTGAATTCCGCTTCGCTCGAAGCGTTGAGTTCCCAGCGATTGAGGCCAGTGCGGTCCTGAAATAAGAGGCGCAATCCAAACCGCCGGTATTCCCAGACAAGGGTTCGACCAGAGACTTCGGATCCAGAAGTAGTGGCACCGATCTGGTCGGGCTCTCCCAGGGTGACGAGCACCTTGCCGCGATCACTCAGCCAGCCAGCTCCTACTTCGCCGCGATACAGGTCGTTTGCCTTGCGTATACGGTCGAAATACGCCAACAGGCCTTCATGCTGAGGCGTTGAAGGAATCGGGTCGCTGTCCCGAAGAAGCTCTACCCACAGCCCCGGTTTCTGGTCGTCAGCCGCGCTGCGCATCGCAGCCAGCCGAGCGGAGTTCACATAGTAGCGCAGATAGCTGATCATGTCAGTGAAGGACGCGACGGGAAGGTCCTCACCGAATCCGACAAAGAGTGGTGTTTGAACCGTGTCGCGAGCGCCCGGCAACCAGAGTCGCAGGCGACCAACCCCTACGCCAACGCCAGTCACCGGGATGCGAATCAGCCCGCTCGCGACCTGATCATTGCCAGTCACTTTCACGGAGTCGCTCCACAGCGTGCCACCGGTCTCTGTGACAAGTGCGTATCTCACCGACGTGTTTTGACTGTTGCCATAGGTCTCCACGTAAGTGAGGAAGATCGAGTCACGGCCAAACACTCCGGTCGCCCGGGGGCTGGTTACAATCTTGGGCGGAGATGTGAGAGAAGAACGCAATTCTGCCTGATGCACAACCAGCGCAGTTGATATGCCCTGGACGCGTGTGTTGGGAACGACAACGCTGCCCTCATAGGAGCTGCCGCGTCCTCCGACCATGTCGCGCAGAGAGATCGAGAGCTGGTAGGTTCCGGGTGGCACCGAGAAAAAACGCTGAAAGATCACGCTTTCATCGGTTCGTTGAGTCTCCGTTGCGCTGCTGACTCGTACAGCCTCGGTGGCATCTACGATCCGTCGAGACCCGGTTTGCGATCGCAGATCTGCAACGATGGAATAGCCGGCACGGTACCGATCGCCCTCGCGAGAGAAGGTGAGTGCGCGAGCGGCCAGCGACACGCTTACGACTGCCAGGCTGCTATCGGGAGTAGGTCCCGCGAAGAAGGCAATACGGCCAACGAATGGAACGGCGCCCGAACCCGCAAGGAGTCCCTGTCGCAGGTACAGTGCGGAGGCATCTGTCACCACGTTACCCAACCCGCGCGGCGGTGAATTCCCGCCCACGCGCCCAGAACCACCGGGACCGGGTCCTTGCGTGCTGGCGCCGCACCCACTGATCACGCCAAAAAGCGTCAGGGAATACAAGATCTTCGCGACTGAGCGCATAGTATGTCGGTTGCTGTGAGACATTTGGAACTCCGCATCAAATGCGGCCAAAGCTATTACCCGGCCGAGGCGCATAGTTGCCGCGCTTGCTAGTCCTATCCGGTGAAGTTAGGTTCGCCGCGTGATCAAAGAGAATCTTATAGGGCAGACCATCGCAGGCTACCACATCCTTCGCTTCGTGGGAGAAGGTGGTACCTCGACCGTATATCAGGGCAAGCATCCCAAGCACGGCACAGTCGCCGTAAAGTTCCTGCGCGAAAAATTACGCAACGACAAAACAGCCGTTGCACGTTTTCTTCGAGAAGCAAAGTACGGCACACGGGTTGAGCATCCAAATGTCGTCCGCACTCTGGAAATTGGCGAAGCGGGCGATAGCATGCATTTTCTTGCGACAGAGTGGGCGGAAGGCGAACTTCTCGAGCGCTACGCAAAGCGTGTAGGCGCGGTCGCCGCTCCTGAGGTCGCGGAAATCGTCTCCCAGATCGCCGATGCTGTTGAAGCAGCCCATGCTGCCGGAATAGTACATCGCGATCTCAAACCGGAGAACGTCATGTATGATCCGAAATCCCGGATTGTAAAGTTGCTGGATTTCGGAATTGCGATGGACACCGAAGCGCAAGGTGACGAACGTCTCACGCGTGCCGGGTTTTTTGTGGGAACGCTGATGTACGTGGCACCGGAAGCTCTTTCCGGCGAATTGGTTTCGCCGCAAGCGGACCAGTACAGCCTGGCCACCATCGCTTATTTTCTGCTGACGGCCACGCTGCCGTACGTCGCCAAATCTCCCCGGGAGATGTTCACTCAGCTGCTTTCTCAGCCGCCAATCCCCATCAACTCGGCACGCAAGGACTTGTCCTTCGGAGAGTCCGTAGAGCAGGTAATGAACAGAGCGCTTTCCCGCAATCCGAAGGATCGTTTCCCGAACGCGACGGTGTTTGCGCGTGATCTGCGCGTCGCACTGACCACAAGCAGTGCGCAGCGAACCAGCACGCCTCAGCCAGAGGCGCCGACGCCGAAATGGAAGTCGCTTTTCCGGTTCGGGCGTGAGTGAGCACGGTGAATCATCGCAGCTGAGCGAAGCGCTTATCGACCTGCTGGCGCGCAAATCCGCAAAACGCGGCGAGTTCAAACTTTCTTCCGGGCGAATTTCTTCACTGTATATCGATGCCCGGATGACTACCATGAGTCCGGAAGGCCTCTCCCTCATCGGCCCACTTGCTCTCGAGGCGCTGCGCAGCAAGGGCTGGGAGGTTGATTCGGTCGGTGGACTCACCCTGGGAGCGGACCCGATTGCATACGCGATCAGCTATGCAAGCAGCTTCGGCAGCTCACCGCTTCGGGCTTTCACAGTGAGAAAGGAGCTCAAGCAGCACGGCACGGGCAAGTTGGTGGAAGGCCCTTTCATTCCGGGTGATCGCGTCGCAGTAATCGAGGACGTAATAACAACGGGCGCATCTGCACTGCGTGCAATAGATGCGTTGCGCGAGAACAGCGCGCGAATAGTTGGTGTTCTTGGACTGGTTGACCGAGAAGAGGGCGGGCGTGCCGCGATTGAGCAGGCTGGCTATGAAGTGCTCACTCTGGCTACCGCGTCGCAGATCATGGGGAAGCTCGGCGCGACGTAGGGGTTCCACGGGGACGTTGGCGGCGGCGCCGTTGGGTGACTTTCGTTTGCCTCCGCTTGACCTTCATTCGCGTAGCATACCATCCGCGCGGCGAGGTGAGTGGTCTCACCATTTTCAATTTCGATAAATGCGTAAGCACGCAATCCTCGCGGAAACGTTGCAGCATGCCTTCGCCATCGTAACGCGTCCTGAAGTCGGCCGCAGTGATGTTGAGCGTCCCTCTCACATGACGGCCAAAACTCTGCGGTGACGAGTAGTCCAGATGATTTGCCACATTTGCGATCGATAGTCCCGGGTTTTCAAACATTTCTGCTGCACGAACAAGGCGTGCCATGGCCAGGTACTTTTTGGGCGAGGGCAGATTGACGCGGTAGAACCTGCTCATGAGCGTGCTGGCAAGCACACCCAGGCCTTTGGCAAACAGGCGCACCGTGTTTATGCTCGACGGTACGGTAAAGAGTGCCTCGAAAAATCTCCAACAGTCATCCGGAACTCCACGCAAATCCGTCATGAGCTGTGCCAGCGCGATTCGCTGAATGTCCTGGGCTCTGGTGGTCATCAACACGGTACGCAATTCTGTCCAGCCCGCAGGTCTGCGCAAATCAATGAGTGTGCGGACGCCAGAGTGTCCCAGTGAAAGCATTTTCTGCGCGGACGAGGTCTCGGTCTCGGTAAGCAGCGCGACTGCGGGCACACGAGGGAACTCGCGCACCAGACTGGCAACCCGCGCCAGCTGTCTGTCGCCACAGCATGTGAGCGACATCAGCACTGCGCCGGCTTTGTTTTCCCGCAGATCGCGGATCACATCCTCGACAGAAGTGCGATGCAGCGCTTTGTAGAGACCCGAAGCGGCGGCGTCCACCCGTAGTCGCTCCGACGCCGTAAGAATAGTAGAAACTGGAGTGGGCCTTCCGGGGTGCACTCTCGCCATTGTCTTCGCTCCGCTTGTTGGCACTTGTTTGTCCCGCCATTTCCCGCTTCCGGCACCGCAACAGTAATCGCCAGCGTCATCTTGGCGTCATCGCCAATGATATCCAGCGTCATCTTTGCTTATATTCAGTCAGTGAGGTGAGCCGGTCGGACGGTCGCGGCGAGCATGTCTCGTCGAGGAAAGTCCGGGCTCCTTTGGGTAGGGTTGCCAGGTAACGCCTGGGCGCCGGAAACGGTGACGGAAAGTGCCACAGAAATCAGACCGCCTCTGTTCGAAAGAGCAGGGGTAAGGGTGAAACGGTGGGGTAAGAGCCCACCGCACTTACGGTAACGTGAGTGGCAAGGCAAACCCCAACCGGAGCAAGGTCAAGTATGCGGCGAGAGAGTACCCAACTCGCAGGCACGCCGCGGGTAGACTGCTAGAGCGTTCGGGCGACCGAGCGCCCAGATGAATGACCGTCCGGGTTCCTTGGAACCCGACAGAACCCGGCTTACAGACCGGTTTCACTTCACTTCCCAACTGGTCCACGTGTTTTGCAACACGCGGACCAGTTGGAATAAACCAAAAAGGAAAATGCAGGCTACACGCAGCTTTGCCCTTTTGTCGATAATTGTCGCGGGTTGCGCTTCCAAGCCAGCCCGCCCCGGCACAGCAGCGCCCGAGCCAGTTTCTGCCGAGAGACCTGCTCCCGCTGGCGAGGCACCGATCCGGGTGACTTTCGACACAGGGCTAATGCGCTACCAGGCGGAAAGTCGCACTGCAATGTTTGCAGCCAGTGACACGACAGTGCCACTGGACAGCATCGTAGTGACGGCTCAGCTCAGCTTGAGTGCCCGGAATGCACCAATGGGCATTGCTCTCTCTGCCACAGTTGAGAGGCTCTCTGTAACCACAGGACTCGGCGCTGCGAAGAGTTCGCAAACGCTCGCTGGCGAATTCAAGCTTGCGTGGAGTACCGTGGCTGACAGTGTTTTTCTCGAGGCACAGCCGGCACGGACCGGATGTGATCAATTGCAGGAGACCGCGCGTGATCTTCTGGTCTCAATTTTCCCCCCGCTTCCCGAATTTCTTTCGCGTGATCAATCCTGGCGCGCGACCAGCAATTCCAAGAGCTGCCGCGCAGGCTTGATACTGGATGTTTCGTCACGCAGCCAGCTTCAGGTCTCCTTGAGTGCCCCGCCGATAAACCGGCGACAGGTCACCGTGCGCTCTGCCGCAATTCTCTCGATTGCCGGCAGTGGTATGCAGGGAGCCAGCGCAGTAACCGTGCGAGGTTCCGGCACGCTTGGAACCATATTCCAGCTGGATCTCACCGATGGTGTGCTTCGCTCAGCGCAAACGCAAGGCACTATACAGATCGAGTTCGATCTCGGGTACCGAACAGACCGTTTGGTTCAGAGCACCAGAAGATTGATCACTCGCGTGCAGTAGGTCAGTCAACCAGTCGCAGTGGCATCAGCAGGCAGATGTAGGACACTGCGCTATCCCAGCCCTCAGGCTCAATAGTTGCCGCACGCTCGGGGGCCTTGAAGGTCAGTCGAACCTCATCTGTTGGCATGTATTTGAGGATTTCCAGCAGATAGGCGCCATTGAAGCCAATGTCGAGTTGATCTCCGGTGTACTTGATCGGCATCTCATCCTGCGCTTCGCCAAGGTCCGGAGTTTGTACGCTGAATTTCAGCATCCCCGTATTGAACGAACAGCGGATCCGGTGCGTCTGCTCCGATGCAACGATTGACATGCGCTTGATGGCGCTGGTCAGAGCTTGTTTGTCCGCAGTTGCAAGACGTTCGTTGTCGCGCGGAATCACCTGATCGTAGTTCGGGTATGGACCCTCAATCAGGCGGGCGAAGACAGAGGTGAAGGGTGAGCGGAAACCAATGTGGTTTTCGCCACGAGCAACCTCGAGTTCCTCATCGACGGGGAAGAGGCGACGCACCTGCTCCAGCGCCTTCGGCGGAATTATCAGATCCTCACTGCCGGATCGCTGGACGGAGTTGGTCATCTCCATTTTGGCCAGTCGGTGACCGTTCGTTGCAACCATCCGCATTACATCTGGCCGCAGTTCCCACAACACACCATTCAGTATCGGTCTGCTCTCTTCGGTTGAAACAGCAAACGCAGTGTGCGTTATCAGTTGGTGTAGTTCAGCGGACCGAACTTTCCAGCCTGTCTGAAAGTTCACTGCTGGAAAGGAAGGGAATTCATCTCGGGGTAGTCCCAGCAATTTGAACCGCGACCGGCCGCACTCAAGGCTCACGCGCTGTTCGTTGGCTGCGCTGATTTTCACAGGAGCTGGCGGTAGCTCGCGCGCGATTTCAGAAAGCTTGCGCGCTGGAATGGTTACAGCACCGGGGGCATCTACATCGGCGACGACTTCTGTGCTCACCGCAATATCCAGATCGGTGCCCGACAGCCGAATTCCCCGATCGGTGGTTTCGACCAGGATGTTTGCCAGGACAGGGAGGGTCGTCTTCGCCGGAATACTATTCGCCACTGCGTTAAGACCGTCCTGCAGCTTTTCGCGCGAGATGGTGAATCGCATTCAGAGCCCTCGTTTTGTTCGGGTGTTATGCCGGTCTTCTGTAACTATTCTGATGAAACACATAGTAGTAGCAATAGGGGTGTTGATGGGTGGTGAAAAGTAGGTAATGCTTCAATTCATAGCGAGTTAGGTACTCAGAGTTCGTGTGGAATGGATGTTGAAACATCTCCCCCAATGTGGGAACTCAGGGAAGTCTGGTGATTGCCGTGTCCGGATTGTTTATGGTTGCAGAGCGCGTAACTGTCGTCTGAGTTCAAGCACCCTGGTCTTAAACTCCTGATTTAGCTGCAGTTGAGCTGCCACCTTTTCGATGCTGTGGATTACTGTGGAATGATCTCGGCCGCCGAAGGACGCACCAATCTCTGTAAGCTGAATGCCGAGTATTTCGCGAATGAGATACATGGCAACCTGTCGCGGCTCGGTGATTGTTTTTGTGCGGGTCTTGGATCGAATGGCATCGACCGAGATGCCCCAGTTCCGGGACACCATTTCTTGAATCACATCGATTGTAATCCGCCTAACGGGCTCCGCGCCGAGGTCGTTAGGGGTTTGGAGCTTGTCACGCAGCGCTTCACGGGCCAACTCCACTGAGATCGGGCGATGCTTGAGCGATGCGAACGCCAGTAGTTTTGTGATTGATCCTTCGAGTTCGCGCACGCTGGTACGCACATGCTCCGCGATAAACAGGATTACGTCGTCGGGGATAGTCAGTTCCAGGCGATCGAGATGAGCCTTTTGGTGGAGGATCGCAATGCGATGTTCCAGGTCGGGTCGTTCGACATCTGCGACCATTCCCCACTGAAACCGAGTGATGAGCCTGGCCTCGACACCGGGAATGTCTGATGGCGGTCTATCGCTTGTTATTACAATCTGGCGGCCAGCTTCGAACAGCGCATTGAAAGTGTGGAAGAATTCTTCCTGGGTTGCCTCTTTGTTCTTGAGGAAATGAACATCGTCGATGAGTAGCAAATCTGTTTCGCGAAATTTCCGGCGGAAATCGGAAGTGGTTCGGGTTTGAATCGCAGCGACCAGTTCATTTGTGAACTGTTCGGCACCGATATAGAGCATCCTTGTCTGGGGTTTTCGCTCAACAATGAAGTGTGCGATAGCCTGCATGATATGGGTCTTGCCGAGTCCGGTGTCTCCGTAGATGAAGAGCGGGTTGTAGACTTTGCCTGGGGCTTCGGAGACGGCTAGAGCGGTTGCAGCGGCGAGCTCATTGGACTTTCCGATCACGAAGTTATCGAAGGTGTATCTTGCATTGAGTGGTGCCATACTGGCGCCATAGTCGCGCGTTAGAGTCTTGATTTCCGAGCCAGGAGGTGCGATAAACAGATCCATCTGTGGACGCTGCTTTCGGTCCTCGTGCACTCTGAACACGACCTTTAATGGTTCGCCAAGCGCTATCGGGGTGAGCGCTGCCAGAAGCTGTCCATGCTTCGAGTCGATCCAGTCAGCTGCGAATTGGTCCGGGGTGCCAACTATTATAGAGCCATTCTCGAGCGACAAGGCTTCAGTTGGCTCAAGCCACGACCTGAACGTCTGTTCGGGAAGCTGGGACTTGGCCTGCTCAAGAATCCGAGACCAGACTTCGGCGGGTGTGAGTGACATCCCTCTTTGTGGAAAAGTGCGGGGCGCGAAGCTACGGTCACATTGTGGAAAAGTCAACGTCCAAATCACGCACGCGACATCAAAGTATTGATTCACTCGTCGCGCTGCGATAGGTTCCTCCGTCTATCTCCAAGTTGTACCTAGTCTTCCGGAGCAGCATAGATGGGAAAACCAACATATCGGCCGCGCAACAAAAGACGTGTGCGCAAGCACGGATTCAAGGCGCGTATGGAAACAAAATGGGGTCGTGCTGTGCTGAGTCGGCGCCGCAAGAAGGGGCGCAAGAGTCTCACCGTTAGAATTCCGTCCAAATACGCCGGCGCCTGAGAGCTACGGGTTTCCGCGCGCGCGACGTCTCAACCGATGGACTGATATCCGACGGGTGGGACGAGAGGGGAGGAGGATTCGAAGCCCAAACATGGAGCTTCGATTCACGGCCTCCCCTCAATCATATGGCCGGGTTGCTATAGTCGTTCCGCGGCATGGGCGAACAGTCGTGGAGAGAAACCGAGTCCGGCGTCTGATTCGCGAGCATCTCAGGCTCACCGTGCTGAGTGCGCTGCCGGCCATGGACGTCGTAATCAGGGCGCTTCCCAGTGCTTATGCAACAGAAGCAGGCACGTTGCGTAGTGAGCTGACAGAGATGACGAAGCGCGCGTTCGACATGGTGCTTTGATGCGTAGAATCCTGACCGCAATTATTCGCGGCTACCAGATCGCGATCTCACCACTTCTGCCTGCCTCGTGCAGATTCCATCCAACCTGCTCTGCGTACGGAATTGAAGCGATTGAGAAGTACGGCGCGCTCAAGGGCAGCTGGTTGACGCTGAAGCGATTAGGAAGATGTCACCCGTTCCATGCCGGAGGATTTGATCCAGTCCCGTGAATGAGAAACAGCCGTCGCCAGCAGCACGCATCGTTCTTTTCGTCGGACTTGCGGGGCTCATACTTATCCTCTCCCAGAAGTTTTTTCCCATTGCTGGGCCGCCCGTGCCCATCACCAAGACGGTGCCAGCACCCGTCGCGATTGAGAAACCGGACACGTCGGCGCTTGTTGCCCAATCGCGTGATTCTGGGGGAGCAGTTGTTACGCAGCCTGCAGCAGTTAGAGTAGCAACGGCCAATACTGCGCCAGTGGAATCGCTGACAGTTGCTGATTCGCTTTCGCGCTACGTCTTCACGAATCGCGGTGCAAGCGCGACTTCCGTTGAGTTGTTGACGCATCCGGATCTCGGGCCTGGCGATGGACAAATTCAGCTTCTTCGGCCTGGGGAGTCCCTTGTTCGCTACCATCTTGTAATGGCCGGCGACACGGTGAGCCTGGCCGAACTGACATTTACCACAAGCGTCGATCGCAGCCCGGCCGGTGGAATAGATCGTGTGCATTACAGCACCACGCTGCCAGGGTCGAATGTGCGTGTGCTGCTCGACTACTCCTTTACACCGAATCGCTATCTGGTCCGGTTGAATGGACGCATCGAGGGAATCTCGGACAAAGCCTACCTGCTCGTGCAATTCCCCAGTGGACTCCATTCAGGTGAAGCTGATCCAGTCGAAGACGAGCGACACTTCGCCGTGGCGTACCGGTCTACGCGCGGTGATGTACAGGGAATCTCTTTCGGCAAGCTCGCTCAAGGCCAGTCGCACGTTTCCAAGACGCCGGTCTCATGGATCGCCTTGAAGAACAAGTACTTCATCATTGGCATGCTCAAGCTTGAGGGTGATTCTGGCTTCGTACAGGCGCAGGTTGTAGGTGGTCCCCGTGTCAGCAGGGAGGCAACACATGTCGCGGCCTACGGAATCGAAGACGTGTCAGATGGCGCGTTTGCGTTCGACATCTACGCTGGACCGCAGGAATTCAATCGCCTGGTGGCACTCGGCCGCGACTTCCACGACTCGAACCCATATGGTGGCTGGCTTCAGCCGGTAGTTCAGCCTTTCGCGGTTCTGGTCATGAAGTCACTTCTCTGGCTCAAGCATTCCACGAACCTCAGCTATGGCTGGGTGCTCATCATTTTCGGGGTCATTGTGCGACTGCTTCTCTGGCCGTTGAACCAGAAGGCGATGCGCACCAGCATGCGCATGCAGCGTATCCAGCCGGAGCTGACCGAGGTTCAGACGAAGTACAAGGCGAATCCGCAGAAGCTGCAGGAAGAGATCATGCGCGTCTACAAGAATCACGGCATGACTCCATTCAGCCCTCTCGCCGGCTGTCTGCCGATGCTGATCCCGATGCCGGTGTTCTTCGCGCTGTTCTTTGTCTTTCAGAACACAATCGAGTTTCGGGGCGTCCCTTTCCTCTGGCTTCCCGACATTTCACTCAAGGACCCTCTTTACATCGTTCCCGTCTTCATGGGCGTCTCGATGTTTGTGATGTCGTGGATGGGTGCCCGCACCGCACCGCAGAATCCGCAAACGAAGATGATGCTGTACATACTGCCTATCATGATGACTGTCCTGTTCCTGAACTTCGCGTCAGGGCTGAACCTCTACTATGCAGTGCAGAACGTGGCAGCGCTTCCGCAACAATGGCTTATTGCGCGGGAGCGGAAGCAAGGCGATCAAGTGAAGGGAGGGGGAGGGGGAGGGGGAGCGCCGGTCGCGAAGAAGAAGGAAAAAGGGTAGGCGAGCGGGGCCTGGATGAGTGCATCGTCTCGTCTACTCGTCAATGGCAATGACACGATCGCGGCACTTGCTACGCCTTATGGCAGGTCGGCGACGGCGCTAGTTCGCATGAGTGGAGTCCGCGCACTCGAAATAGCGCGGCAAATGACGCGAGCTCCCCTTCCTCCCGCGCGAACCGCTGCATTGCGAACGCTTTTCAGCGAGGCAAGCGCTGGTGAGCCGATGGATCGCTGCATCATCACGGTCTTCCCGGGGCCGCACTCATACACGGGTGAGGACACGGTTGAACTCAGTGTGCATGGCGGCCTTATGGTGCCATCGCTGGTTCTCGAGAAGCTGCTTCTTGCTGGTGCGCGCGCGGCCCTTCCTGGAGAATTCACGAGGCGTGCGTTGCTGAATGGCAGGTTGGACCTGCTTCAGGCGGAGGCTATTGCAGATCTCGTAGACTCGCGCTCGCGCGGTGCTGTAACGGCAGCGCTGCGACAGCTCGACGGGGGTCTTACGCGACGGATCCTGGAGTTACGGAGCTCGATCCTCGAAGTGGAGGCGCTGGTCGCGTATGACATCGATTTTCCTGAAGAGGATGATGGACCGGTCGAGCGTAGTCGCATTTCCGACGCCTGCGATCACGTTATCATGCAACTCTCCGGACTGCTTGCGACAGCTGGCATGGGTGAAATGCTGAGGGAAGGCGCGCTGGTCGTGATTGCCGGCGCACCGAACACGGGCAAGTCGTCGCTCTTCAACGCACTGGTTGGGAGCAGGAGATCTCTCGTCACGGATATTCCCGGCACCACGCGTGACGCGATCGAGGCAGTAATAGATGCCGATTCGTGGACACTTCGACTCGTGGACACCGCCGGATTGCGAGACACTGCGGAGGTTGTCGAGCGCCTGGGTATCGAGGTCGCGGAGGAGTATCTCGTTGCTGCTCAGATGGTTCTGGTGTGCGGCGAGGATGAAGACAGTCTCCACGAAGCCTTCTCGAGAACCAGGTCTCTCACGGATGTGCCCATCATCGCAGTGCTCACAAAATGCGACTTGGCAACGGAACGTGACGCGCGCCGACCGCAACTGGTATTCAAGCGAGGAGATGGTTCAGCGGCGCAACCTGTGTTCGTTTGCGAAGTGAGCGCGGTAACCGGATCGGGACTATCGGAGCTCTTGCGTCGAATTGGCGATGTGCTGGCTCAAACTCACTCGCTTCAGGATCCGGGAGCTCCAATGTTGCTGCGCGCGCGCCATCAACTCGCAGTTGTCGAGGCAAGAGAGGAGATGCAGCAGTTTATCCGGGCATTTGCGGAGGAAGTGCTGCCAATGCCCGTGGCCGGAACACATCTCAGGGCCGCCGCCGGTGCGCTGGAATCTCTGATCGGAGTTGTGGGAGTAGACGACGTTCTGGACCGGGTGTTCAGCAGCTTCTGCGTTGGCAAGTAGAGCCGATCGCGGCTACGCGCTGGCGATTGCGCGCGACTGAAGACCAGAAATCTCATCAGCATGTGCCCGAATAGCCCACGCCAGGCCGTGGGTTCGAACGGCGTTCTCCGCCATGCGAGCTCCGATATAGTAGCCGCACCGTTCGGGAAGGACATGTCGGTCCACCGTGCGCGCATCGTCGCTCAAGCCACCGGAGAGGTACTGTAACCTGAGGCCCAGCCCTCTGCGATTCAGATCCGCATCCACGGCGCCGACAAGAACCGACTCAAGCTCCCGGATTCGTGCGTACTGGCGCCTGCCATATCCGTAGTACTGCCACGCCGCGTGACCCGCGCTCACTTCTCGCGATGCGAGTATCGCGAGTCCCTCATTGATGAGGAGCTCCTTGAGCCTGACCTGTTTGCCGGTTTCCCAATACGAGTAGTAACCATCGAAGTCGGCAATTGCATTGCACAACTCGGAGCGACTTGCCGGCGACGTGTAGCGGATAACGTGGGCTATCTCATGTGCGAGCCACATGGGAATGAGTTCAGGGTCGAGTCCGAGGCCTTGAGTCTCCTGGTTCTGGATTCCCGTGAAGTGTTCAAGACATACGAACGCGACCCCGCGGCCATTGACCACCAGTTCGCCGGCGTTGGCGGCGCCGACACCCACCATCACGACGACGTCAACATCTACGTCGCTTTCCAGAAGTGTTGCCGTTTCCTGCTGAGCGTAGCGAGCGAGCGTCAGCACATCGCTGCGCTCCAGCATGGCTCTCAGGTCAGATCTGTCGGCAAGCGCAGTCGATCGAATAACATCCGCGAAGTGCGGACTGTCGGTGCTGACAACGTAGTTGTCCCAGTATGCCTCGAGAATTGCCCGGTGAGCTTCGAAGTATCTGAGGTATGCTGCCGCCCGATCGCTGCTGTTCAGGATCGCGAAAAAGTCCGGCAGCAGATTGATGAGCATCGATTGGCGAAGGCGCGGAAGAGTGGCGCGGAGAAACTCGTGGCCAAAATTGACGCGAGAAGATAATGTCGCATCTCAAAACGAACAAGGGTTACGAAATCTGCAGATGAACAGGCAGAATTGCAGAGCACTCGCACGCGAGTCTTCGACATTTTTTCTGCGTCTACGAAGCAAAACGAAATCGATTACAGAGAGAACGCGGGTTCCCGCTTTCGCGGGAATGACAAGACGAGTAAGTTCGCGGCAATGAAAGAATGTGCATTATCTGTCGCGCGTTACTCGTTGCGAACACGAAGGTTTGTGAATGCAGCGAAGAACCAGCGTGAACTGAACTGGCTGGGAAACCGCAGGTCTACTCCGCATCCGTCGTTCCCGCGAAGCGGGAATCCAGCGTCGTCCTCTCTGAATTTCCGCAGATGCACATAGAGTTCGCCGGCGCTGCGCGCGAAGTAACTGGCTCGTGTCATCTGATAACCGTTGGAGCGGAGACGGTTGCTCTCGATTTCGGAATGTTTCAGGGAAGACGGGAGGAGTCGCGAGCGAAGAATCTCCTGCTCCCAAAAGGTGCCGCTGACCTTGCAAGCGTCGTTCTCTCACATGCCCACATCGACCACTGCGGGAGATTGCCTTATCTCGCCAGTCACAAGTTCGACGGTACGATCTGGGCAACGCCTGCGACTCGCGATCTATCTGCTGTCATGTTGTCCGATTCAGCTCGGATTCAGGAGCACGATGCGGACTTCCTGACGCGGCGCAAACGCGCGTCTGTCGCGCCTCTGTACTCAGTCGATGACGCGCACAAGGCCACCAATCAAATGCATGGCGTTCCGTATAAGCGCGAATTCAAACCCGCCTCCGGAATTCGAGCCCACTTTGTTGATGCAGGTCACATACTGGGTTCAGCATCGGTGGTGCTCGATTGCAAAGAAAATGGAATGGAGCGCCGGATAATCTTCTCTGGTGACATTGGACGCACTGGACTGGCGATCATTGGAGATCCCTCTCCGCCCGATGGCGCAAACGTGGTGATAATGGAATCGACCTACGGCAACAGGCTGCACGACTCCGTCGAAGGGGCGCGGAGCGAACTTGCGAAGGTAGTTGTAGAAACTGCGGCACGCGGCGGACGAATCCTCATTCCCGCCTTCGCGCTCGGCAGAGCGCAGGAAGTCCTTTACGAGCTGCACGGGCTTGCCAGGGAAGGAAGGATCCCGTCAATCCCGATTTACATTGACAGTCCCCTGGCCATCGATGTGACGGCAGTGTTCGATCTGCATCGCGACATTTTCGACCCCAGGGAAATGCTCGTGCGCGACGTCGACGAGCTGTTCCGCTTCCCTTTGGTGAAGTACACGCGGAACGTGGATGAGTCCAAGGCGCTCAATTCGGCTCGAGGTCCAATGATCATTATTGCGGCTTCGGGAATGGTCGAGGCAGGCCGGATCCTGCATCACCTCGCACACGGGGCGTCCGATCCGCGGAATTCAATCCTTATAGTAGGGTTTCAGGCGGAGCACACACTTGGGCGGCGCATCGTGGAGCGCCAGCCGATAATCAAGGTCTTTGGTGAAGAAATGCCCCTTCGAGCCCAGGTCACCGTGATCAACGGCTACAGCGCACATGCTGATCGGCTGGGACTTCTCGCCTGGCTTGATGCTGTGCGACAGCGTTCACCGGAATTGCGCAAAGTCTACCTTGTACATGGCGAGCCAGAGGCACAGGATGCTCTGGCAGTAGAGGTGAGAAAACGAGGACTGCAGGTGGAGGCCCCAACCCGCGGTGCGATTCACAAGGTGGAATAGCCGAGCAGGGTCCAAATTGAGTCCAACCTCTCGTTATTCTCGGTCCGACGCGTCCTTCCCTTCCAGCCGGTTGTGGTGGGTGCGTAGTTTGAGGGGATGAAGCGTCGTTCAAGTCTGGGGCAAAGGATTCTCGGCAGGGTTCTGATAGCGATAGCGTTGTCGTGGACCGCGTCGGCGATTGCAGTTCTCTACTATGGACGAAACAATAACGCGAAGAAAGCGGACGCTATTGTTGTACTTGGAGCGGCCCAATATGCGGGGCGTCCATCGCCGGTACTGCAATCCCGGCTCGATCATGCCATCAAATTGTGGAAACAGGACTATGCCCCGCTCCTGGTTCTGACCGGTGGGACGGGAAGGGGCGATACAACGACCGAAGCTGACGTAGGTCGCAAATACGCGATGAACAAAGGCGTGCCGGACAGCGACATTGTGGTTGAGAACCAAGGGCGCACCACAAGTGAGTCCTTGAAAACGGTGGCTGCGATGCTCAAGGCGCGTGGCCTCAAGCGCGCCATCCTGGTGAGCGACCCGTTTCACATGTTTCGGTTGAGCATACTGGCGAGGCGATTCGGACTTGAATCGCAGACATCGCCAACATCGAACAGCCCCATTTCGGCAAACCCTTCACGGGCATGGCGGTACGTACTTGGTGAGTCGGTGAAAGCACCGCTGGCCTTCATCCTGGAGAGATAGTGCGCGTTGACAGAATTTGCGGCATGCCGAGCCTTACGCTCGTTGCGGCAAGCAGTTTTCTGGTTGCTGCGATCGCGGAAGGGCAGACGATACCACAGATCAAGTACGAGAAGTACACGCTGAAGAACGGGCTCGAGGTAATCCTTCATTTGGATCGTTCCGTTCCTCTGGTCGCTGTAAACACATGGTACAAGGTTGGATCGGGGGATGAGAAGCCGGGTCGCACCGGGTTCGCTCACCTGTTCGAGCACATCATGTTCATGGGATCCGTAAACGCTCCTTATGGCGCGTTCGACAACCTCCTTGAAGGCGCTGGTGCTCAGAACAACGGTTCCACGACCACCGACCGCACCAACTACTTCGAGTGGATGCCTTCAAATGCGCTCAAGCTGGCACTGTGGCTCGATGCCGATCGCATGGGATGGACAATGCCTACAATGGACCAGAAAAAGCTCGACGTGCAGCGGGATGTGGTGAAGAATGAACGCCGTCAGAGCGTCGACAATGTGCCCTATGGCAAAGCGTCCGAGACTCTTATGGCGGCTCTGTTCCCGAAAAACCATCCATACAACTGGCCGGTAATCGGCTCGATGGAAGACCTGAGCGCAGCGACCCTCGAAGACGTGTCGACATTTTTCAAGACTTATTACGCCCCCAACAACGCGACGATTTCGATCGCGGGTGACTTCAACAGGGATTCAGTCAAAGTGTGGATTGAGCAGTACTTCGGCGAGATTCCCCGCGGGCCTGAAACTCCACCGCGACCTGTGGTGCCTCCCGTCACGATGGCGCGTGACACCTTCCTCGTTCTCGAAGACCGGGTGCAGTTACCGCGACTCTACTACACTTGGCACACGGTAGAGCTCTTTGATGCCGACGATGCGTCACTCGACTTGCTCGCATACATACTCGCGGGTGACAAGAACTCGCGACTGTACAAGAAGCTCGTGTACGATCTTCAGGTTGCGCAAAACGTTACGGTCGGCCAGGCCTCCGGAAAACTGGATGGCAGCTTCACGATAAGTGTCACGCCAAAGCCGGGACACACGCCGGCTGAAATGGCGCGCATTGTGGCGGAAGAGCTCGCGCTGATTCAGAAGGAACCAGCTACTGAGCGCGAACTTACCCGGGCGCGCAATTCATACAAGGCGAGCTTTTTCGACCTGATCGCATCGGTGCGCGACAAGGCGGACCAGATGAATCTGTACAACTACTACACAGGCGATCCCGGACACTTCCAGAAAGACCTGGCTCGCTACGACGGCGTGAGCATCGAGGACATAAGGCGCGTCGCAAATACTTATCTCTCAAAACCAAAGGTCGTACTTACGGTAGTGCCGGAAGGAAAAACCGATCTGATGGTGAAGGGAGGCGACCGCTGATGCGCACCTCCAGCACTGCCTTGAGACCATCCTTGGGCGCGATTGCACTAATGAGCCTTACAGGAATTGCATGTGCAAAAGCCGTTGACACGACACCGGTGGACAGATCCACGCCGCCGGCATTAGCCAAACCCGCAAATCTGACGCTGCCTCCGGTTGTCAGCCACAAACTCTCCAACGGGCTCGAGTTGCTCATGGTTGAGCATCATGAGCTGCCGGTTGTGAACTTCATCATGCTCGTTGGTGCGGGCCCGGAAATGGACCCGGATGACAAGCTTGGTCTGGCGACACTTACAGCGGCGTTGCTGGATGAGGGTGCCGGCGATCGAACCGCGCTTTCGATCGCGGACCAGGCAGCGTTTCTGGGAGCCACCCTGTCCACATCGAGCGGATGGGATGCATCACGCATCTCACTGCAGACCATGACTGCTCAACAGGATAGCGCTCTTGCTCTCTTCGCAGATGTTGTACTCCGGCCGACTTTTCCGGATGGCGAGTTGGAGCGATTACGCACAGAGCGACTCACGACAATTCTTCAGCTACGGGACAGTCCTCCCCAGATTGCCGATATCGCATTCGCACGAGTTGTGTTTGGCGACGAGAACCCATACGGGAGGCAGCAGTTAGGCACTGAGGCTACGATCGCTGGACTCAAGAGAGCCGACATCGAGGGTTTCTATCGCAGGACATATCGGCCCAACAACAGCAAGCTCGTTGTCGTTGGAGACTTCAAGTCGGCCGACATGGAACAGCGAATTCAGGGGCTGTTTGGAAAATGGGAACAGGCGGTGGTAGGAACGCATCCCCCTGCTGCGGCTCCTGCGAGAACCAGCACAGCCATATATCTCGTTGACAAACCAGGCGCGCCGCAAAGTTCGATGCGCATAGGGCATGTCGGTGTAGCGCGGTCGACCCCCGATTATTTCGGACTTGTGGTGGCTAATACAGTACTGGGTGGTTCGTTCACCAGCCGCCTCAATATGAATCTTCGGGAGCAGAAGGCGTTCACGTACGGAGCCAGCTCCCGGTTCGAGATGCGCAAATCCGCGGGCCCCTTCTCGGCGCGAGCTGAGGTCGTAGCGGCTAAGACCGATTCAGCGTTGGTGGAGTTCATGAAGGAACTGAATGCCATTCGCGATACCGTGCCTGCTGCGGAACTGGAGAAGGCCAAGCAGTTCATGCAGCTGCAGCTACCGGATGCGTTTGAGACGACGGGAGACATCGCGGCCCAGCTTGTACCCCTTGCTCTGTACGATCTGCCGCTCGACTACTACAACAAGTTAGCTCAGAGCATCACAGCGGTGTCCCAATCTGAAGCACAGCGGGTGATGACTGCTCACCTCGATCCATCCAAACTCGCGATAGTGATTGTCGGCGACCGTAAGGTGATCGAGCCGGGGATTCGCAAGCTGGGCATTGGAACGATCACTGTGGTCGACGAAAATGGTGTGCCGGTGAAGTGATTACTTTGTCATTGCCGCGAAAGCGGCAACCCATCTGCCACCGATCAACATGGGTTGCCGCTTTCGCGGCAATGACAAGATCAGGGCTTCCTGAGTGCAGCGCTGAACCAATTCCAGTACTCGTTGCCGCCGCGATCGTCGACGTCATTGTGTGCGGCTCGGTCGACGATCAACAACGATCCCTTGCGCATCGCGGCCGCATGAATTCTGCGACCCATGGAAACTGGCGTGATCATGTCGCGACGGCCGTGGGCAATCCAAACCGGAACGTCCAGAGTGCGCACGATCAGTTCGGTGTCGTAGTGCATTCTGGAAATGAGCTTCCACAGCCTCTCCATCGGCCGAGCCACGATAATGCGCGCCATGTCGCGAGCTGACGTGAGCGGTGACTGAAGAATCAGTGTGACCGGATTTGCCTCAACGGCGAGTTCCGTTGCGATTGCAGATCCTATCGAATGACCAAAAAAGGCAACGGGCTTTGTTCGACCGGCGCAAAGCTGAGCCACCGCCCCGTATGCCGCTCGAGCATCGAGCTTTGAATTCAGGTAGGATGGTGTGCCACCTAGCCCAGCGTAGCCACGGTACTCTGGGAGAAATACGCACCAGCCAGTACGCTCATGAACCTCACGCGCCCAGGGGATCTGTGTGTGTGCCTCTATCGCATTTCCGTGAAATGCCAGAACGATACCGGGAGCTGTAGCCGCATCCCCAACGACAAAAGCGGTCAGCTTCTGGCCATCAGAGGCAGCAAAGGAAACTGAAGGACAACCGAGAGGGACGACGCCGGATGCAGTCGGAGGCTGAAAGACAATCCACTCCTGTCGCTTCCATGCTGTCAGTACGAGCGCGACTACTACCACGACCACTGCGGCTACGACGACTGCAATTACAAACATTCGTCCGTCATGGGGCTTGGGTTCCTGCTCGCACCTCTCGGGTGCAATTTACATGGAATGAATATTCCGATCGACACCTTCGAGCTTCCCAATGGATTGTTCGTGACGCTTTCCGAGGATCACACGGCACCCATCGTTGCCGTGAACCTCTGGTATCACGTTGGCTCCGCAAACGAACGCATTGGCCGAACAGGGTTCGCGCACCTCTTTGAGCACATGCTTTTCCAGGGATCGGCGAATGTCGGCACCAACGAGCACTTTGAGCTGATACAGCGTGCCGGTGGCACCCTCAATGGATCGACATGGCTGGATCGGACCAACTACTTCGAGACGGTTCCATCGAGCCATCTCGGTCTGGCGCTCTGGCTGGAAGCGGATCGCATGGGCCGCCTGATACCTGCTATGACACAGGAGAAGCTCGATAACCAGCGCGACGTTGTGAAGAACGAGCGCCGCTGGTCGGTGGACAATCAGCCGTATGGCACCTGGTGGGAGCGACTGCCCGCGCTCGCATTCCCCGTCGAGCATCCATTTCATCATTCGCTCATCGGGTCGTTCGAAGATCTGTCAGGTGCATCGCTTGAGGATGTGCAGGGATTTTCGCGCACGTACTACACCCCTGCGAATGCGGTTCTGACAATCGCAGGCGATTTTGATCGCACAGAGGCGAAGCGTTTTGTTGAGGAGTATTTCGGGCCGCTTCCACGTGGTCCGGAGAAACCCCGGTTGGCGTCCGTTGACGTTGCCGCAACCTTCGCCAGCCCTTTGCGCGAAGTGGTGGAGGATGATGTAATGCTTCCTCGGCTTTTTCTTGCCTTCCGGTCACCGGTTTTCGGGAGCAGCGATTACTACGCGGCCAGCCTTACGGGAGCGATTCTGGGAGCGCGAAAGGGGAGCCGTTTGTATCGCACTCTCGTGCGAGAACGGCAGGTTGCCGCCGAAGCGAATGCATTCACATTCGATTTGAGCAAAGGGACAGATCTCCTGATTGCTGATGTTACCGCACGACCGGAAGTATCGGCGGAGCAACTGGAGACAGAAGTGAACGGCGTCGTTGACGGACTCCTGAGCGACAGAGTGCGATCGGAAGAGTTGCAGCGCGCACTGGCGCTTGTAGAGACGGAGTTTCTCACGGCGATGCAGGTTGCCGCAGATCGCGCTGACAAGCTTTCAATGTTTGCCACGTACTTCAGGAAACCGGAGCTGGCCAACGAGCAGGTCAACAAATATCGTTCGGTCACACTAGCGGACATCAACCGGTTTGCCGATAGGTATCTGGTGCGCGAGAATCGCGCAGCACTCATCTATGTTCCTCGAAATGGTGCACGTGAGGAGGCTGCAGGATGAGCGTCAGCGTCCGACCGTCACCAACCCAGGCGCGCGATTACGCTTTTCCCCGATTCGAACGGCAACAACTCTCCAATGGACTGGGGTTGCTGGTTGCACCGGTACACAAACTTCCAATCGTTACAATACACGCGGTGATCGATGCCGGTGGCGAGTCGGATCCCGCTAACAAGGAAGGACTGGCGCAGCTGACTGCCAGACTCCTGACCGAAGGCGCAGGAAGTCTTGATGCGGTTTTGTTGACTGAACGAATGGAATTGCTCGGCACATCATTGACCGCGGCCGCGGACTGGGATTGCGCGACTGTTTCGGCGAGCGTGATGAACCAGCGTTTTCACGAAGCGCTCGCCACACTTGGCGATGTGATAATACATCCAGCGCTTCCGGCGCGTGAACTTGAACGCCTGAAAGCTGAACGGCTTGCAGAACTGCTGCAAATGCGGACCGAGCCACGTGAGCTTGCGGATGAGATGTTTTCCGCGCTGCTCTATGATCCGGGATCACGCTATTCGAAACCACTGGGTGGGTGGGAGTCGTCGGTCAGCGAGATCACATTGAATGACGTCGCGAACTTCCACGGGACTCGGTACTCTCCCGCTTCAACATGGATACTGGTGGTTGGAGATGTTGGTGTCGCCGAAGCAGCAGCCGCGGTGGAAAAAGCGTTTGGACAATGGACCGGTGCACGACCGCGAAAGACACCGCTGTTGGCAAGCGCTGCCGTGTCGAGTAAACGTTATCATCTCGTGGCGAAGGAAGGAGCACCGCAATCCGAGCTTCGGATTGGACATGTGGGATTGCCGCGCCTCATCCCCGACTATTTCGATGTAGTGGTCATGAACGCGATACTCGGCGGACTCTTCTCTTCACGAGTGAATCTCAATTTGCGTGAGCGCCGCGGCTATACGTATGGCGCATTCTCATCCTTCGACTGGCGACATGGCGCAGGACCGTTCACAGTAGCCACTGCGGTAAAGAGTGATGTCACCGCGGAGTCGATTCGCGAGGTGCTGCTTGAAATCGATCGCATGCGAAACGAACTCATTACTGAGGATGAACTCTCACTGGCCCTCAACTATCTGATGGGTGTATTCCCGATTCGTTTCGAAACCACCGCGGCAATCGCGGGTGCACTTGCTGCAACAGTGATTTACGACTTGCCCGTGAACTACTTCGATCACTACCGCGCAAACATCGGCGACGTCACGATTGAGCGAGTGAGGCGAGCCGCATTCGAACACCTGAAACCGGAAGAGCTGAGGATTGTCGTTGTGGGCGATCCTGCTACTGTACGCGGTCCGCTCGACGAACTCTCAGCGGGAACACTTGTGATTGCGGATACATGACAGACGCTCCGGAAAGAGGCAACCCGCGCCAACAGTTTTCGCCGCCCGGTACCCAGACTTAGGCAACGAATCATGTAGACCCGGCGTGGCGACTCTTTGGTGGTGTTTGATGCCAACAAGCGCCAGGCAACTCTATTCTCGCAATAAGATAGTTGTTAGCGTTGTCCCGTTTCTTGCTGCCACCACTTGAGCCTGTGCCTGTTCGCTCAGTTCCTCGATGTTGCAATCAGCATCAGGATTCTCGATCAGCGCAGCCGCCATTATGTCGGCTCGGCAATAGTTATCCTTGACAAATGGAAATGGTGATGCCAATCTTCCAGGATGAAATGGATCGTTCGAAAGGGTGAGATCGCGACGGTCCGGGGGCTGTTACGCCGGCACCGGGTCGTGTCCATCCTGGGACCACGGCAGTGCGGCAAGACATCGCTGGCACGTGCGGTGTTCGACGAGGTTCATGGTGCCAAGGCATACTTCGACTTGGAGAACCCCCGCGACGCCGCGCGGCTGGACGATCCGCTCCTGGCACTCGAAAGTCTCCGCGGCCTGGTAGTGCTCGATGAGATTCAGCGGGTTCCGCAGCTGTACGAAATCCTGCGCGTTCTCGCCGATCGGCCACGCGCCCCGAAATTCCTGATCCTCGGTAGCGCTGCACCGGAGCTCGTTCGCGGTATCTCGGAGAGCCTGGCGGGCCGTGTGGTGTTCCACCAACTCGGCGGGCTCACGCTTGACGAGGTTGGCGTCAAGGCGACTGACATGTTGTGGGAGCGCGGCGGATTTCCCCGATCGCTGCTCGCACGGTCAAGGGCCGAGAGCGTCGAGTGGCGAGACAGCTTCATCCGCAGCTTCCTCGAACGTGACTTGCCTTCCCTCGGTCTGGGGTTGCCTTCTCCCGCTGTCCGGCGACTGTGGACGATGCTCGCGCACTACCACGGTCAGGTCTGGAACGGGTCGGAGCTTGGCAACAGCCTCGGTATCTCGCACCACACCGCGCGCAAACATCTCGACCTGCTCGCAGGTACCTATATGGTAAGGACTCTGGAGCCGTTCTTCACCAACGTCGGCAAGCGGCTTGTAAAATCACCGAAGGTCTACCTGCGCGACAGTGGAATTCTACACGCGCTGCTCGGGCTGCCATCGCTCGACGCTCTGCTCGATCATCCCAAAGTGGGAGCATCGTGGGAAGGCTTTGCGATGGAACAGGTGATCGCAGCGCTGAGTGCCCAGCCGCGCGAGATATTCTTCTGGGCCACGCACGCCGGTGCCGAGCTTGATTTGCTGATCGTTCGCGGGCAGCGTCGCCGTGGCTTCGAGTTCAAGCGCGCCTCCGCACCAACGGTAACAAAATCCATGCACATCGCACTCGCTGACCTGGCACTGGATCGCCTCGACGTCATCTATCCGGGAACCGAGACTTACCCACTCAGTGCGAAGATTCGCGCGGTGCCACTGACGAGATTTGTGACAGACCCTGACTAACATGGGTTCCGGCTTTCGCCGGAATGACAATTCTGGTGTCATTGCCGCGAAAGCGGCAACCCATGTTCCCCTGATACAGCCTGGCCCATGTGCGTGACCCTTTGCAGGCTGAATAACAAGAAATCCGGAGTTCAATGTGAAAGGAAAGGAGGATCCCACGTCTAACACTGGGGACCGAGATGCGCGGTCGGATCCAGTTGACGAACCAGGTCAAGCTTCACGTTCGCCGCGACTGAGTACTCGACGGGCCTACTCGGGGCGAGTCATCAGCGTGGATGTTGACACCGTTCAATTCCCCAACGGCACGGTCGGGGAACTGGAGATGGTGCGGCATTCGGGAGCAAGCGCCGTCGTTCCCTTTGTAAGTGAAGCTTCAGGCATGGATCCACAGGTCATGCTGCTCAAACAGTATCGCTATGCGGCTGAGGATTACCTGTATGAAGTGCCTGCGGGGAGACAGGATCCAGGTGAAGAACCGCTTGCTTGCGCGCAACGTGAGCTTAGAGAAGAAACCGGCTGTGTGGCTGAGAGGGTCACATTGATGACAACTATCTATACCACCCCCGGCTTCACGGACGAGCGAATACATCTGTTTATGGCTGAGGGGCTGACAATGGGGCAGGCGGCACCGGAAGCGGACGAGCTCATCGAGGTCGAAACAATGCCACTTTCGAAAGCACTTTCCTTGGTAGAGGACGGAACGATCAAGGATGCAAAGACGGCTTTGGCGCTGATGTTTGCGGCGGGATTCAGGTGTTGAGTCGGTGGATGGCGGATAGCGGATGGCGGCTGGCGGATAAATCTCATAGCTGTACACTGAATCGTCTTAAATCTGAGACATTTATGCCGGTTTTCAGAGAAAACATACTGCTGTCGAGCTCTGTAACATATTGGTATTGCAGAGGTTGAACCGATGATGGACAACTGGACAGTGGGCAGGCATGGCCCCTGCCTTGCAACCATATGGAACTAAGGCGAGGAGGAAGATCACTCAGACCTGTTCTGTTAGAGATCGTCAACCTTCGGTCTACTGGAGATTAAAATGTCTAGTGTCGCTCTGAAGCGCAGAATGCCGCAACCGGTCGAGGCAGTGCCGGTTCGGGTGCAGCTCAGATCGCTTGATGATGGAGCGGTCGTGTCTGCATTTCTCGCCGGTGAAGAGCGCGCGTTTCAGGAACTGGTCGAGCGTTATCAGACCAGGCTTCTGAACTTCGTGTATCGCACCATTGGAGACAGGGAGAGGGCGGAAGACCTGGTGCAGGAAGTCTTCATTAGGGTGTATCGCCACCTCCATCGTTTCGACCAGTCGAAGAAGTTTTCGACTTGGGCGTATACGATCGCGTCCAACCTGGCGAAGAACGAATTGCGGAACCGTTCTCGGAATCCGCTTGTACTTTTTCAAACCATTAGAAAGAACTGGCAGGATGACGACCGTCCGTTGCAGTTCGAGGACTCTTCATCCCGGCCGGACGACATGTACCGGAAGCGTCACCTTCGGGAGCTGGTGGAACGCTCCGTGGCCGAGCTGCCCGAGCATCACCGACAGGTGTTCGTGCTCCGCGAGCTGGAAGGCAAGTCCTATGAGGAAATTGCCGAGATAACCGACTGCAATCTGGGGACGGTCAAGTCGAGACTGAACCGCGCGCGAAACTCGTTCGCGGATATCATTAAGCCTTTTCTTGACTAGTGGATAGTGCTAGTGACTAGTGCTAGTGAGTAAGGATTTGCGGCGGCGAGAGAAATCTCGCCGCCGCTTTGTTTTTGGGGGACATGAGGTTAGGATGAGGCTGCCATAGTTTGGCAACCGGACCCGGCAGCGCCTGCCGGGAGGAACCCGTTATCATCTACTGGGTACCGAGTGCCGAACCCCGGAGACTGTAATACCCTATGGATTGTCGCGAATTTCAGCGCATTCACCCCGATTTGCTCGATGAGACCCTCCCGCCATTAGCTCTGGTAGAGGCTCATCGACACATGCTGGAGTGCCAGCGTTGCGCGAGCCAGGATGTGTCCATCAGGCGTGCACTGCTCGTTTTCCGCAACATCCAGCCAATTGAACCGTCGCCACAGTTTTCGCAGCGACTCAACCGGCGACTGACCGAATCGCGACTACCGCGAAACTCAAACCAGTTTCAAGTCCCAATGGTGACTGCAATGGTGGCTGCCGCCGGACTCGTGCTCATGGTAGTAGCGGCTGATAATGTGAGATCGCGATCAGAACTGACGCTGCCCCCCGCGCTCGCATCGCTGCCTGCAACGGCAACCTCCCACCTTGTCACGCCAACCATTGCCGCATCGATGTCGGCTGGGTTTCCTGTCTGGCCCGCACTTTTGATGGCCGAGCAAGCGTCACAACAGTTGGCAGATGCGGAATTCCGTTTCACCAGTTATACGCCTCGGTAATACCGGAATTCAGTTTCTGTAACATGGGTTCCCGCTTGCGCGGGAATGAGAACGTAGGAAGACACCGCCTATTTTGATGGCGCTGCTATATTCACGCGTATGTCCCCTCCAGCGCAGGTATTCTCCGTAAAAGAGCTGAACAGAGCGATCTCGGGCGGAAATCTGGAGTGCGTCTATCTGCTCCATGGCGAAGAGGAATTCAATAAGGAATCGAAGATCCAGAAGCTGATCGAGACCGCGTTGGATGCGAGCGAACGAGACTTCAATCTGGATGTGCGTTACGCCGGCGATCTGAATGCCGAGGTGCTGGACTCAGTTCTCAACACCCCGCCGCTGCTGGCGAACCGCCGCGTTGTGGTGATTCGGGATGTGACAGCGATGAAGAAGGGTGCTCGTCAGATACTTGAGCGCTATCTGGCATCTCCCGCGCAGGACCTGCTGCTGATTCTGGTTGAAAGCGGTCCACTTGCTAAATCCGAGAAGACGCTGCCAACAATGTGCAGCGTGGTGGAATTCCCAAGGCTCGCGCGCAAGGATCTTGAGAAATGGGTGGAGCAGTACGCGGGCAGTGGTGGCACGGGTGGTGCGCGCATCACTCAAGAAGCGGCGAAATTACTCCTGGATGTTGTCGGTGACGACATGGGCGAGCTGGCATCAGAACTGGACAAACTCGCGAGCTACAGCGCGAATAACACGATAGATGTAAGTGCGGTAGAAGATCTGGTCGGCGTGCGACACGGCGAAACCGTGGGTGATTTGCTCGATGCCATAGCATTTCGCGATCTGAACCGGGCTCTTTCGTTGCTGGGTCACGTGTTGTCACAATCGCGCACAACTGGTGTCTCACTGGTGCTTGCCCTCACGACGCAAACTCTGGGGCTGGCGTATGCCAGAGCGCTGCTCGACGAGGGAGTGCCAACATCTCGCTTGTACAAAGCCTTGTTCGATTTTCTGAGTGCGGGCAAGGGACTCACTGCGCGGCCGTGGGGCGAGGCTGTCAACTGCTGGGCGCGTGCTGCAGGTTTGTGGACTTCGTCTGAGCTCCAGGACGCATGTGAAATGCTCCTTCGCGCAGACATCAGTCTCAAGGACACCAGGTCATCTTCGGACGAGCAGCTTCTGACCTCCCTGATTCTGGAGTTGTGCGCGCGCGAGAAGCCTGCAACATCGAAAGGACACTAACATGGGTTCCCGCTTGCGCGGGAATGACAAAAAATGGCACTCTACCGAATCATACCAGCCATTCTCTCGCTGACATTGCTCCCCGCGATAGCTATGGCGCAGGGTCGAACAGCGGGTGCAACCTCACGTCAGAGCCCCGACTCGGTTTTTTCACGCGCAGTCGCTCTTAACAACGAACAGCGCGGAGCAGAGGCGCGTGCACTGGTCGATTCCGTGCTGCGTTCGGCACAACCGACGACTGCAGTGTATGGTGATGCCCTCTTCTGGAAGGGAGTTCTCGCGGAATCAGAGCTGGTTGCCGAGGAGTCGTACAAACGAGTGGTGCTCGATTTTCCTCTGCATCGCCGCGCTGAAGAGTCGCTCATCCGGCTCGCGCAACTGGAGATCATGCGCGGCAATCGAATACAAGCGCAGAGATATCTGGACCGCATCGTCGTCGAACATCCGTACGGACAGTACCGCGCCAAGGCGAGCTATTGGCGCGCGCGATTGTTCTTTGAAGAAAATGAAATCGATCGCGCCTGCGCTGAACTGGGAACCGCGCGTGCCAGGCTTCCTGACAACGACGTCGAGCTGAAAACGGAGATCGATTACGCGGCGCAGCGTTGTGTGAACGTGCCGGTTCCGAGCCCACCGGGTCAAAGGACTGGTGGTGTGGCTCCGCCAGCTGCAACCGCTAATGATTCGGGAGCTCGAAGGGGAGGGGGAGGGGGCGCAGCCAGAAGCACCGGCGCGAATACAGCCAGCGGTGCCGCAGGAAGAACCGGGCGCGCCACTGGCGCTACGACACAAGCCACTGGACGTGGCCGCGCAACAGCGGCGCGGGGCGCGACCGATTCGACAAAAGGCGCCAAAGTGTCGACACCGCCGAAGGTGATGTTCTCCGTTCAAGCGGCCGCATTCCCGTCGAAAGAAAACGCTGCAGCACTGGTGGACGCGCTCAAGGCTCGAGGCTATGAAGCACGTCTGGTCGGTATAGCTTCGCCATACCGCGTGCGAATCGGGATGTTTGCGACACGAGAAGAAGCCACTCAGCTCGCCACTGAACTCAAGACAAAAGCGATTTCGAACGGCGCATATGTGGTGGAGGCTGAACGGCGGTGAGTGGCGATAGCGCTACGCCGCTGATGCAACAGTATCGCGACATAAAGTCGCGTCATCAGGATGCGATACTGTTTTTTCGCATGGGCGACTTCTTCGAAATGTTCTACGAGGACGCTGAAGTTGCCTCTCGCGTACTGGGCCTGACCCTCACGACCAGGAACAATGGTGGTGCATCTGAGGTGCCGCTCGCGGGTGTTCCGGTAAAGGCAGCCCCCGAATATTTGCGCCGACTGGTGAGGCAGGGATTCCGCGTTGCGGTGTGTGATCAAGTGGAAGATCCGCGCAGCGCCAAGGGCATCGTTCGAAGGGAAGTCATCGAAACGGTAACGCCGGGCGCTGCATTTTCGGATGACATACTCGACGGCGTGCGCAACAACTTTCTCTGCGCTGTACGAATTTCGGCAGGTGGTGATCAGGTTGGAATTGCGGCCGCAGATGTATCAACCGGCGAGTTCAAACTCGCGCTCACAACCGCCCACGATGCGCCCGCCGTTCTATCGCGGCTCGCGCCGCGAGAGGTACTCGTTCCACGTGAAGCGCTCGATTCCGCTACTCGCACGCTCCTCCGCTCTACCGAGTCCGAAGGCGTTCTACTCACTGAGCGTGACAAGTGGGAATTCGAGACGACACTCGGCGCCGACGAGCTAAAAAAACAGTTTGGATTGCTGTCACTTGAAGAACTTGGCCTCCTTGCGACGGACGACCTGCTCATCGGCGCCGGTGCGGCGCTGCTCCGCTACCTGAAGGAGCTGCAGCCATCCGGGGTGCCGCATCTTGCTGCCCCCGTCATCGAAAGGCCAGGCGGCGTTGTCCCGCTGGACGACATGACGCTTAGAAATCTCGAGATGGTGGAGCCTCTTCGCAGCGGGGCGAGCGGCGGCACTCTCGTGGATGTTCTGGATCGCACGCGAACGCCAATGGGTGCGCGACTGATGCGCAGCTGGATTGTTGCTCCACTCATCCGCAAGAAGGAAATCGAAGCGCGGCTCAACGCAACGAAGGCGCTGGTAACCGGCGCGATGGTTCGCGGCATGATTCGCGAGGGTCTGCATGGAGTTCGCGATATCGAACGTCTTGCCAGCAAAGCCGCCGCGTTGCGAGCGACTCCGCGTGAGCTGGGCGCACTGGGCGCCTCGCTAAACAGGCTGCCAGCACTCGAGGCCTCTCTCAAGAAACTCCGCGATGCCGGACGCCTGGAAGCTGCGTTGGTTGGATGGGATTCCTGCGCAGATATCTCCGAGCAGATATCCGCGACACTTTCAGAGAACCCACCCAATGTGATCGGAGACGAAGCGACGATCGCGGCCGGGGTGGATGCAGAGCTGGACTCGTTCCGAGAGCTCAGAGATGGTGGCAAGGATGCTATCGCGCGTATCCAGGCGGATGAGCGGGCAGCCACGGGGATTCAGTCGCTCAAGGTAGGGTTCAACCGCGTCTTCGGTTACTACATCGAGGTGACAAACTCGAACCGGCACCTGGTGCCATCCGAGTATCAGCGGCGACAGACGCTGACAGGCGCGGAGCGATATGTCACCCCTGCGCTCAAGGAATATGAGGAACGCGTACTGACCGCATCGGAGAGCATCGAGCGCAAGGAGCGCGAGATTTTCGAGCGTCTGCGCGGAGAAGTTGGAGCGAAAGTGACGCGGCTCCAGCATGCGGCTCGGGCGGTGGCCGAGGTGGATGTACTGAGCACTTTCGCGGAGGTCGCCTCTTTGGAGGGTTACGTACTTCCCGAAATCAGCGACGGGTTCGACCTGGAAATTTCGGGAGGTCGGCATCCTGTTGTAGAGCGGATGATGCCCAGGGAGAAGTTCATTCCCAACGATGTGACGCTTACCGAAGATGCGCGCATGATAATTCTTACGGGGCCGAACATGGCGGGGAAATCCACGATTCTCCGGCAGACCGGTCTGATAGTGCTGATGGCGCAGATGGGCAGCTTCGTACCCGCATCGGCTGCGCGCATCGGAGTTGTAGATCGTGTTTTCACTCGAGTGGGCGCAAGCGACAATCTTGTGCGCGGACAGTCTACGTTTATGGTGGAGATGACGGAGACGAGCGCGATCCTGCGCAACGCGTCGGGCCGGAGCCTGGTTCTGCTTGACGAGATTGGCCGAGGGACGTCGACGTATGACGGGGTATCGATTGCATGGGCGGTGAGCGAACACCTGCACAACGGAATTGGCTGCAAGACAATCTTCGCGACGCACTACCACGAACTCACGCAGCTGGCTGACGAATTAGTAGCAGTTCGCAACTATAATGTAGAGGTACGCGAAGTTGGCGAGGAGGTGCTCTTCCTGCACAGGCTGCGGCCGGGAGGAGCTGACCGGTCCTATGGAATAGAGGTGGGGAGGCTTGCTGGCCTGCCGATGCCGGTAATACGGCGCGCCCGCGCGGTGTTGCAGCTTCTCGAAGGGGAGGAAATCGCGCGCGGGCTCAAACAAGCAGTGGAAGGTGGTGTGGCACCAGCGGCCAAATCTGCGGAGATTCATGCACAGCTGGGACTCTTCGGGAGTGATTCCGATCCCATTCTCATGCGGTTGATGGAGACCGACACAAACGATCTGACTCCGATGAAAGCACTCATGCTTTTGGAGGAGTTGAGCAACGCGGCGAGGAAGCGAAGGCAATGAAGAGAATAGCAACGAGCAGCCTGGCCAGCACCTTTCTCGCGCTAACGCTTTTCGCCTGTGGCAGTGGTGACAGCCCTGGAATCATGGACCGCATCCTGGATCGCGACCCGCAACCCGATTCGCTGCCGGTGATGCTCAACAAAGCTCCGCCATTCAAATACCCGCAGGAGCTTTATGCCCAGCGTGTCCAGGGGAATGTGAGTCTGCGGCTCTTCATCGACATGGAAGGGCAGGTTCATCCTGAGTCGACCGTGGTGGTCGAATCATCGGGTCATGCATCGCTTGATTCCGCGGCGGTGGTCGGAGCGCGCGAACTGACGTTTTCTCCGGCGAGACGGAGAGGCAAGGCGATGGCGGTGAGCATTATCTATCCCGTCCTTTTCCGCCATCCGGAGGGCGCGCCACTTCCCGGGGACAGCATACTCAAGAAAGGAAAGAAGAGAGACACGACATGAGTGGACGGCTATTGTCATTCCGGCAAAAAGCGTCACCCCGGCGAAAGCCGGGGCGGAATCCATGTTAACGCCAAAATGGAT